>NZ_JBGSLK010000053.1:0-155687 GCF_041740695.1 Haliscomenobacter sp.
CGAGGGTGCTGAAACCTATGCCCGAATTCAAGGCTTCATTAGTACCTGTCGTAAGCATCAACTCAATGTTTTCAATGAACTTCGTGCTGCTTGCAGCACCCAAATATATGTCGCGCCCTTCGGGCGCTAAATAGTTACACTTTTTTTATCTTTGAACGGTTTGAACAATGACCAGCAACCAACCTTAATTAATCACTGATCGTTGTTCATTGATAACTGAATAAATAATCGTGCCAAAATGAAACCAAACTTTACTTTTTTTTCGTTTTTTCTTTTTTTTCTACTTTTTCAGGCCATTTTACCATCAAAAGGGTATGCTCAAAATGCGAATCAACCTGGTATATATGCCATCAGTAAAAGCACCATCGCCGATCGGGCCATGGTGGTGGCGCCACATCCAATCGCTTCGCAAGTTGGACTGGATATTTTGAAAAAAGGGGGCAATGCAGTGGATGCGGCCATTGCCATCCAGTTTGCCATTGCCGTGGTGTATCCACGCGCCGGGAACATCGGTGGAGGTGGGTTGATGGTTTTGCGCAGCAAAGATGGCAAATTCAATGCCCTTGACTACCGCGAAAAGGCTCCAGGCAATGCTGGTCGCGACATGTATCTTGATAGTTTGGGTAACGTTGTACCTCGCCTCAGCATCGAAGGCCACCTGGCTGCAGGAGTCCCGGGCACTGTAGCCGGAATGATTGCTGCGCACAAAAAATATGGAAAACTTCCCTTCAAAACCTTGATTCAACCCGCCATTGATTTGGCTAAAAGAGGCTACGCTATCACCCAAGGTGAAGTAGATCGCCTCAACGGCAATCAGGCCAATTTCAAAAAGTACAATGCCGAAGACAATGCCCTGGTCAAAGCCGACCCCTGGAAACTGGGCGATGTGTTGATCCAGCCCAATCTGGCAGCTACGCTGGAACGCATTCAGAAAAAAGGGAAAGCTGGTTTTTACAAAGGTCAAACTGCTGATTACATCGTAGCAGAAATGGCCCGGGGCAATGGCCTCATTTCTCTGGACGACCTCAAAAATTATCAGGCCCGTTGGCGGGAACCCGTAGCGGCGAATTACAAAAATTACCACATTGTATCCATGCCTCCACCCTCGAGTGGTGGCATCATCATTCTGCAGTTGATGAAAATGATGGAGCGTTTTCCCCTAGCCGAATGGGGTTTCCAATCCCTCAATGCGGTACACCTAATGGCGGAGGCCGAACGCCGGGTATACGCCGACCGAGCCCAGTATATGGGCGACCCCGATTTTTTCCAGGTCCCTCAAGATTCACTGCTGAACGACAAATACCTGCGTCAACGCATGGCCAACTTCAATCCGACCCAGGCTACGCTCAGCAAGGATATTCTGGCGGGAGATTTTCGCAGCATCGGCAAGGAAAGTTTTGAAACCGAACATACCTCGGTAGTTGATGCCGACGGCAATGCGGTAGCGGTCACGACGACTTTGAATTCCAATTTTGGCAACAAAGTGATGGTCCACGGGGCTGGTTTTTTACTCAACAACGAAATGGATGATTTCAGCGCCAAGGCTGGGGTACCCAACCAATTTGGATTGGTAGGCAGTGAAGCCAACTCCATTCAGCCCAACAAACGCATGTTGAGTGCCATGTCGCCCACCATCGTGGAAAAGGACGGGCAATTGTTTTTGGTGATTGGTGCGCCAGGGGGCTCGACGATCATCACTGCCGTGTTTCAGGTGATGATGAATGTGATGGAGTTTGGCATGCCGATCGATGAGGCGATCAAAGCGGGGCGTTTCCACAACCAGTGGCTACCGGATGAAATTTGGGTGGAAAAAGCGGCCATGACGCCGGAACTGCGCAAGGAATTGGAACAAATGGGGCACAAATTGCGCGAGGTGAACTATATGGCAGTGGTGAAGGCGATTTTGCGCCTGCCGAATGGGAAGTTACAAGGGGCCGCTGATCCGCGGAACCCGGATGATGATGCTAAGGGGTATTGAAAGATGGGCTTTCCTCATTTCACTAAGACCTAAAGTGGCAACATTTTTTTTATTACCACAAAGTAAAAAAAAGAGGACACAAAGAACACAAAGTTAGACGTTGACAGCGCTTCGCTTTGTGTTCTTTGTGCCCTCTTTTTTTTACTTTGTGATAATAAAATACCGCTTTAGTGGTACCGTCTAAATCGTTTTCCAACGCTCTGCTCTCCACTCTTCCTGCTGCGCCTTATTCATAAAAGTCCAGGCCAAAATGCGGCTGGATTTATTACCCTGGCCCATCTGAATGACTTTGATATCGCTGACTCCAATTTTTTGCAAAGTTTTGTAAGCGCTCTTGAGGTGAGACTGCTTCAGAACCAAACTCGAAAACCAATACACCGATGTGCGGAATTGTTGGCTTTGTTTCACCATCAATTGCAGGAACGCTTCCTCGCCACCTTCATAGCTCAATTCATTGCTGAGTATACCGGTGAGCGGGCTGAGTTGTGCGTTCTTTTTAGCCTTGGGCGCGTCTGCTTTCGCTGGAGCAGTTTCCACTGCCGCTCCCATGTGGTAAGGGGGATTACAAATGCACAGGTCGAATTTTTCGTCTGCTTGAACAATGCCTTCGAATAAATTCTTCACATCATTTTGCACCCGCAATTCAACAAACTCCTGCAAAAAGGCATTGCCTTCAAGAATCTGTTTGCCTGACTCAATCGCTACTGGATCAACTTCCGAGCCTACAAAAGACCAGCCGTAAGCTTCAGCCGCGATAATAGGAAACACGAGGCTGGCACCTACCCCAATATCCAAGCAACGTACATTTTTGCCCAATGGGATGGAATCGTGGTTCGTCCCCAGCAAACTGGCAATGTGGTGGATGTAATCCGCCCGCAAAGGCACCGCAGGACATTGATAACCAGCAGGGATGTCCCACGTTTCAATGCCGTAATACTGTTTAAGCAAGGCTTTATTCAAAAATTTGACTGCCTCCTGATTGTTAAAATCAATGGATTGGTCATTGTGCATGTTCATTTTGATGAAAGGCTCCAATTCCGGGCAAGCCTCCGCCAATAGTTTCAGGTCGTACCGATCCTTGTGGGGATTACGGGGGTGAAACTTGGGCATGTCTTTGGTATGGTCCTTGTCTTTAGGCTTATCTTTGGGCCTACCTTGGTGGGGGATGCTGGATTGTACCTTTGCATTTGGTTTGGGCTTAGGTTTGCCTCGATCATCCCATTTGCGCTCGGGGCGGTCGCTGGATTTGCGCTCGGGACGGTCGTAAGATCTCCATTCTGGACGATCTTCCGATTTTCCTTTGGAGTAATCGCCAGATTTGCGTTCTGGACGATCGCCCGATTTACCCTTTGAATAATCGCCCGATTTGCGCTCGGGTCCATCGCCGGTTCTCTTTTTGGGATAGTCCCCAGAATTGCGCTCCGGCCGGTCGCTAGATTTGCCCTTTGGATACTCACCGGATCTACGCTCGGGGTTGTCACCCGTCTTCTTCTTGGGGTATTCTCCAGATTTGCGCTCCGGGCGCTCACCAGATCTCCGTTCTGGGCTGTCGCCAGACTTCTTTTTGGGGTATTCACTCGATTTGCGTTCGGAGCGTTCTCCACTTGGGCCTTTCGAAAACTTCTTGCCCTTACTGTCTGACCCACCAGCAGATTTCCCGCCTGAATTTTCACCAGGCTTGCGTTTTGGAGGGCCGCTGCTTTTCTTTTTGGGCTTTCCCTCAGACTTCCCTCTAGATTTCCCTTTGAAATCCTCTTCGTTTATCTTTGACATAAAAACTTTTTCCATTTGTAGGGGCACAAGTTAAGCATAAAAGCCAACACTATTGGTTTTTTATTCAGAATCAATATTTTCTGCACATCAACTGGTGTTGGTGCGGCCTTTATTGAAAGCCCAAAAGCTTGGTAAATTTCCCCAAACGCAGAGAATCACTGGAAGGGCCGCTCAATTGTAAACCTGTACGCAACAAACTCGCACGTGAAGAAAACACCCCTACCCCATCCCTGACATTGCTGTATTTTGGACTTACCTGTGAACTGGTAATGCCCAAATTGGCGCGGCTAATGCGTACAAAATCGGCCATTTCTTTGCCTCCAGCGGTGATCAACACGTCAAAACCATCAAAAACACGGCGGCGGTTCACAGTCCCATCGATGTTGCTGGCAAGGAATTTATAAAACTGTTCTCCGGTGATGGTATACGCTACGCGCAACTCCTCGTCGGCGCGTTCGAGGTCTTTCACGACTGGCCATTCCAAAGTTTTGTTGACAAAAGTATTGCTGGAGGTCGACTCGCGGTAGTGAATCCGCAGGCGTAAATCGAATAAGCGGGCCGTTATGGGAGCATTCCAGGCAAAAGTAATGCTGCGGTTGTAATCCACCATGGTCACCGGACTGGCCGGGCGATCCAGGGATTGTAAATCACTCAAAACGCTAGTTTCGGCACTAGCCGGAGTAAGTCCTTCCCCTGGGGTCACCGTCACTTTTAAGATTTCTCCGCCTTTTAAATTGAGTTGATTGGCTTTGATTTTGTACAAATAATTAGGGGCTTTGGCAAAGGGACCTTCCTCGCGGGCGTAGCCCTCCAGATTGCCATCTACGCGGGTGAGTACAAACTTTTGGGTAGTCCCCAGTTTTTCCAACTCCACTACCGCGTTGGGGAAATAAAGATTGTCGGGATCAAGTGCCTGTTGAGTGGCATCGCCCCCTGCCGTTAAAAACGAACGTTCTACCCGCACGTAATGGGCGGTATCCTGTTTGTTGATGAAAGCATACACTACTGGCAAGGACTCAAAGTCTCCTTCCAAGTCAAAATCGGTGGTACAAGCCACACAAGTTAGCAACAACAATGCCCATACAAAACGCATAAAATCTAACATTTTTCCGTTCAATTGACGTTTATCTTTGCGCAACAAAAGTAACAAAACTATTCGTGCCTTGTCTAAGAAAAGCCGGGATGGCTTTTTGTCAGACAAACTTGATAATTTTTTATCTTTGCGCCTCAAATTTTCAACGACTTATCATGTCCGTCAACAAAGAGGTTAAACGCATCACGACCCACGTTTTGCAGGCGATGAAAGCCAAAGGTGAAAAAATTGCCATGCTTACCGCATACGATTTTTCCCTGGCGGGGATTATCGATGCTGGAGGGATCGACATCATCCTGGTTGGCGACTCCGCCTCCAATGTCATTCACGGGCATGAAACCACCTTGCCAATTACCCTGGATCAAATGATCGACCACGCTTCGGCGGTAGTCCGGGCGGTAAGCCGCGCTTTAGTGGTGGTAGACTTGCCCTTTGGCACTTACCAAGGCAACTCCAAACTAGCGCTGGAATCGTCGATCCGCATCATGAAGGAATCGGGTGCTCACGCCGTCAAAATGGAAGGTGGCGCAGAAGTAGCTGACTCCATCCGGCGAATCCTCAGTGCAGGTATCCCGGTAATGGGGCACCTGGGCTTGATCCCGCAATCCATTTACAAGTTTGGCACCTACGCTGTGCGCGCCAAGGAAGAAGCCGAAGCCATCCGTTTGCAGGAAGACGCCAAACTGTTAGAGGAGTTGGGTTGTTTTGGCATCGTGCTGGAAAAAATCCCGGCGCATTTGGCCAAAAAAGTCAGTGAAAGCCTGTATATCCCAACCATAGGGATTGGTGCGGGCCAACATTGTGATGGGCAAGTACTGGTTACCCACGATATGCTGGGCATCAACAAGGAATTCTCGCCGCGTTTTTTACGCCGCTACGCCGATTTGTTCGACGTGATCAAGGGTGCAGTAGAGCATTACGTTAAGGACGTGAAAGCACGCGAATTTCCCAATGATCAGGAGCAATATTAATAGTAGTCGAAAAGTTGAAGAGTTGAAAAGAAGCTGAAAAGTTGGATAGTTAAGTAGACCAAGTGTGCCATCTCTTCAAATGGTCTTATTTACATTTCAACCCTTCAACTTTTCAAACCTTCAACTTTTTTTGAAACCCAAAAGTTCATCAGCATTCTATGAAAATCCAGGCCCGCACAGTGTTGATCGTGCTATTGTTGTTGATAGTAGGCCTTTACGCTGGCTATCGCATCATTTTGGGAGGCGCTGAAGTGCCTTCCAGCATCGGTAACGACTTTCACATTGAAATCCCCCACAATGCTACTTTTGGTGAAGTAGTCGCCTTACTCAAAAAGGAAGGCGTAGTCAGAAAAGAAGGCGTATTTCGCCGGGTAGCCGAACGGATGGGCTACAAACAAGACCCCATGCGCAGTGGGCGCTACAAAATTGAACCCGGCTGGACGGTCATCCACCTGATTCGGCATTTGCGCAGCGGTGAACAAGCCCCAGTGAAAGTGATCCTCACCACCGAACGAACTTTGGAAGAAGTTGCGGAAAAAGTGTCTCGTTTCATTGAACCAGATGCCAAAACCCTGGAAGCCTTGTTTTTTAATGAAGCCTACCTGAACAAAATCGGCTACACCAAAGACAACCTCATGTCGGTCTTTATCCCCAATACCTACGAAGTGTATTGGAACCTGTCGCCCGAAGAGTTCATGGAGCGCATGTTATTGGAACACAAACGTTTTTGGGATCAAAAAGACCGCCTCGCCAAAGCCAAGGCGATGAACATGACGCCAGAGGAAGTGTACACCCTCGCTTCAATTGTTGAAAAAGAAACCCTCAAAGAGGAAGAGAAATCCACCATTGCGGGTACCTACCTGAATCGCCTCAAAATTGGCATGCGTTTGCAGGCAGACCCCACGGTTGTTTTTGCCACCCGCGATTTTACCACCAAACGGGTGACGAATTACCATACCAGTTTTGAATCTCCTTTCAATACCTACATGAATGCGGGTTTGCCGCCAGGCCCCATCACGATGACTTCCATTTCAAGCATCGACGCCGTGTTGAATCACGACAAGCACAATTACACTTATTTTTGTGCGGTTGGGGATGGATCGGGTTTGCACGCTTTTGCGGAGGACTATGATCAGCACCTGGGCAATGTGCGGACTTATGTGAGGAACTTGGAGGCGAGGGGTTTACGGTAGGCGGTGGCAGCTCTCCTACTTAGTGCGTTGCTAAGGTGTCTCTTTGGTGTCTTAGGTTTCTAAGGTGGTGAAAAAGAAAAAAAATTATTTCACCACCTCAGAAACCTAAGACACTGAAGGAATCACCTCAGGAAAGGTACTTGAACATCTTACAAAGATCCTAACTAAAGATAAGTTGGTAGTTTTTTTGCAGCGTTTTTGAAAAACACTTGCAGGGTAAAAAATTTAGGTTTAACTTTGAATTACAAAGTACTTTATGAAATCTAAATTTGCCTCAATTTTCATCCTGCTTGCCATCAGCCCTGCCTTGCTCTTCAAATGGGTGCAACGCGGTTGGAGCAGCGATGAATTGCGCTTTTTGCTCTACCCAGTTCAATGGCTGGTTGCTATTTTTACTGGCCAATCAAGTGTGTACCTGGCGGGTGAAGGTTACCAATTCACTGGATTCATCATCGAAAGATCTTGCGCCGGGGTCAATTTTTTGGTCATTTGTTGGTGTACTTTGGCCTATTTGAGCATACAAAACCAGCAAGCACGGCCTATCAAAATCAAAGCCTTGTTGTGGAGTATTCCCCTTTGTTATGGTCTATGCATTTTGGCCAATACCTTTCGCATCCTCAGCGCCCTGGTTTTACAACGTTTGCCCGGTCTGCATGGCCCCAATGTACACGAGGCATTGGGCGTGGTGGTTTACCTTTCCGTTTTATTATTGGCCACTGCTCTTTTTCATCACTATTTAAACCTTCCCAAACATGCAAAATTGGCGTAGCCCCTGGTGGATTTTGGTCAGTGGAGTATTTCCAGTTGGAGCCTTGTTGGCACTGGCCACGCAGATTTATTACATCATCGTTCCACAGTTGAATGGAGAAAGTAAAACTGCCTGGTTCGCGCTGGGTTTAAGTTTGAGCTTGATGGGTTTGGGTCAATTGGGGTATTACCTGTATTTGCACTTCAGTCGAGGAAAGAGCAGTTTGTATTACCATATCGGCGTGTATGTTCTTTATTTCTGTTGGTTAGTGGGCTATTTGATCAATGGGGAAACCCTGATTCCCAATGATATCCCGAGCTGGATGGTCAGCAACGAAGCACGATTGTATCCTGTAGGTTTTCTGATGCCCAATCTGGCGTTTTCCATGTACAGCATCATTGCGTTTTTGACCGATTTTGAAAAAAATCCCAAACCTTTGTTTAGTCTATTGGGCGCGTTTGGTGTGGCTTTGGCTTGTTTTATCGGTATCAATATTCTTTCCGTCAGTGGCTTCCCGGAGCGCTATGCCCCACACCTTGCAATCGTAGGCTTGTTCTCCATGTCGACCCTGTTCTTTTTCTTTTTGGGCCGCAGTATTTACATTTTTGGCCATCGCCCCTGGTCGGGCTGGTCGCAATGGGATATTTTGATCAAAGGGGTGTTGGGAATCGCGTTTCCGATCTGGGGTTTGATGCTCAACAACAGTAAGATTGGGTATATGCCCGAGCATGTTTTCGGCAATTTTTCAAGTCCCTGGTTTTATGCATTGGCGGTAGTTAATGGTGTATTATTTACCCTGCCTAATTATCCGCAGCCGATTTATCGCGCAATTCTATTCTTGTTACGCAGTGTATTTTTCCCTTACATCCTGTATTTTGCTTTGGTTTTTTTGCCCTTTTTGCCCTTGGCAATTCCGGCAGTCCTGGCCATTGGAACGGGTTTTTTGATGCTGACTCCGGTTGTTTTGCTCGTTTTGCAATCGGCAACCTGGGTTAAAGACTTGCAGTACCTGCAAAATTACTACCCAAAGTCCGGCATGATCACGGGTGCAGTGCTGGGCGCCTTATTGCTGCCGACCTACTTGTATTTCTCAGCAGTTCAAGATCGGAAAGCCCTGCACCAGGCACTTGATTACGTGTATGCTCCTGATTTTGACAATTCCCACCCTTTCAAAATCGCCGATGCCAGACTGGCAAGAGTCTTCAGCGCCATCCAACAAAATAAACGCCGCCGCTCCATGGACATTGGAGGTCAAAGTACCCCCTATCTCTCCCACTTTTACAACAGCATTGTGCTGGACAACCTAACCCTCTCCGACCGCAAATTGAACAAACTCGAAGCCATCTTTTTGGGCAAAGACTTACAATTTTTCCCCGAAACCATCCAGCGCAATTCCGTTCCCCAAATCAAAACAGCCCAGGTGGACTCCAAATGGGACGAGATTGACCAGTCCTGGACCAGTACGCTACACCTTGAACTTGAGAACCCCGGTGCAAACCTGGAAGAATACCGCACGATATTCTCCTTGCCCGATGGCGCACTCATCAAAGGCTATTACCTCTACGTCGGTGCAGAAAAAGTAAAAGGGGAACTAGCAGAGAAAAAAACGGCCACCTGGATTTATGAACAAATCCGCAACAATTCCCGGCGTGATCCAGGCCTGTTGAGCTACTTGGATGCCCAAACCTTGTCGCTGCGGGTGTATCCTTTCCAAGCTAAGGAAGTCCGTAAAACCGGGTTTACGATCGTCCACAAAGAGGCATTCCAACTGACTTTGGATCAAAACCACGAGTTGACTTTTGGTGAGCTCAGCCGCAATCAAAACCTAACCGCGCCGATTATCCTAGGCAATGGCCAGTTGGCTTACATTCCCACTGCCCTAAGTGAAACTTTACCCAAAGTCAAATTAGCACCTCATTATCATTTCATTGTGGATTGCTCGTCCAGAAGCAAAAAGCACATCAATGCGCAGATTGCAGACCTGGAAAATTTAATTCGGGAACGAAAATTGCCGAAAGAAACCCTCCATTTCCATTTGACCAATCGTGAGGTGATTACTTTGAGCAAAAACGACAATTGGCAGGAAGCCATTCGCAAGCAGGCTCAAGTAGGCGGTTTTTTTGCCGAAAGGGCCTTTGAAAAGATCCTGTACACCTATTCCTCTCAAGCTTTGAAGCATTATCCTGTAATGGTACTGGTGACGGAAAACTTGCCCATTCTACCCGAATTCACGCCACGAATGGCATACTCGGTGTACAATGGCGTGCGGTACTACCATTTGGAAAATAAGGTTTTAGAATTGGAAAATCAAGTTTTAAAAGCAGTTGAATTTGGGGAAAAATCAAGTCCCACCAGAGCCGAGCCTCAGGCCATTGAAGCAGTAGCTTATCCCAATACACAACAACCTTTGGCTTATTTGTCTACCGAGCAATTGGTCCGTTTGCCCAAATACCAACCCAATTCGAGCCTCAAAAAAGGAAGCTGGGAGTCAGCAGCCCTACTCCAGGCCGAATGGCGTCACCAAGAGGCACATCCTGAATTGGGTGAAATGGCCTGGCAAGACTTGATCAAAAAGAGTTTCAACACGGGCCTACTTACTCCTGAAACTGCTTATTTGGTGCTGGAAAATGAATCTCAACGACGCTTGTTGAGGGCCAAACAAAAACAGGTTTTGCAAGGAAAAAAAGCCTTGGATGTGGGGGAAGATCCGGTGCGGATGTCGGAACCGGGGTTTTGGGTGTTGTTGGGCTTGATGTTGCTGATTGTATATTGGAGGCAAATGCGAATTTAAATTCTAGTTGAGCAGACGTAAAAAGGTTGAAATGCGGTAGGCTCTAAAGCCTGCGACCGTCGAGCCCGCTCGCGCAGCGAGCATTTTGGGATCGACGAGCGCCCACGTAGTGGTGTGTAAAATCTCAAATACAAACGAATTTCTCCACTAAATTGCATTGTTTTTTGTGCACGCAGTGCTGGCTTTCGTTATATTTTTTCATTTTTTGATCATCCCATTTATAATAGCTACCTATAATGCATAAAAACTAGTCGATTCCATGCTCATCTGCCTCGACACTGATTACCGCGACCCCCGAGCCCAGTGCGCCTACGCCCTCTTCGACTCCTGGACAGCTGCAGAACCAGTACAAGTCAATTGTGTGCGGGTCGAGCAGATTGCGCCCTATGAGCCAGGTGCTTTTTACAAGCGGGAATTGCCGGGTTTGTTACAAGCCCTGGCCAGCATTGAGCTCCCCTTAGAAATCATCATCATCGACGCCTACGTATGGCTGGATGAAGGACGTGGGGGTTTGGGCTGGCATTTGTACGAGGCCCTGGAGCGGAAAATCCCGGTGGTGGGGGTAGCCAAAACGCGGTTTCGGCCTGCGGAAAAAGTGGCCATTCCGGTGCTGCGGGGCGAAAGTAAAAATCCGTTGTGGGTAACGGCAATTGGCACCGAAGCAGCTTTTGCGGCAGAAAAAGTACAGGAGATGGCGGGGGTGTTTCGGATTCCTGAGATGCTGAAGTTGGCGGACAGGCGCTGTCGGGAATGGAGTATTTGAATTGCTTTTTTATGTATAATCTTAAAAAACTGAGATAAACTTTTCTCGCCAATCTTAAAAACCCTATATTGGAAGACAAACCATCCAGTAATGTCTTCCAATTCTAATGCCGAGACGATCATCAATGCCCTTCAAGCCGGAGACTCACACGTAATTGAAGAGCTTTACGCCCATCATCGGGAAGACTTCTTCCGTTGGGCAAGCCATCGTTTTGAAGGTACCCGCCAGGATTTTGAAGACGCGTGGCAAGATTCCATCATTGCATTCTACCAACAAGTAAATCAGGGTAAATTACTACAGCTTCGCTCTGAAGTGCGTACATGGCTGTATGCAGTTGGGTACAAACGTTTGTTGAACAACAATCGCAAGATGAAACGGATGCTTTGGAAAGATCAAATTGATGATGCGCTGTTGGCCATAGAACTGGAAAAGGAAGACAATGACCCTGAAAAAGTACAAGCGCTGCACACAGCCCTGCAATCCATGTCTGCTCAATGCCGAGAACTATTAATTGCCCGGTATTACCAGAATCAAGGAATTGAGGAAATACAGCAAGGTTGGAATCTAAAAAATGCCAATACGACCAGTGCCACATTAGCACGCTGTTTGGGTCGTTTGAAAGAATTTATTAAAAAAACGTTTAGCGTTTTTTCCAATGGATGAAATTGCACAAAAACTAATTGAACGCTACCACCAAAACGCGCTGAGTTCAGAGGAAAACCAAGAATTTCAGCGCCGAATCAATAGTGACTCCGACTTCGCTAAAGAAGTGCAATGGCACGGATTGGCATTGGAAGCTATTCGCCTGCAAGGGGAAAAAGAATTACGCCGCCGCTTGACCGTAAAGGGAAAAGAACTGGACGCAAAAGTCCCAAATCGTTCTACCGCATTTCCCTGGCAATGGGGTCTGCTGCTGATTGTCCTTTTAGCAATGGGACTTTGGTCTATCGATCCTAAAAGTACAACAAAAGAGCCGATTTCCCCCGCTGCGCCGACTGAAAAGTCCCTTCCGTTGCCGCCCGCAAACCCTAAACCCCTTGATCCCATTCCTTCTCGCCCTCAAGCTCAAACCAAACCTGCATCGATAGACGGCAAAAAAATCTTTGCAGCTTATTTTGAGCCTTATCGGGATGCTTCGCTGGAGCCCAGTGTTCGAGGCAGCGCAGCCGAAAAACTTAGCCCTCAAGAATATTTTCAGCAATTGTACTGGGAAGGAAAATATGCAGCCGCGCTCAGCGCCTTTGATTCTTTGAGCACTTTCGCGCAGCAAGACAATACTAATCTTTTTTTGAAAGCAAATTGTCTGTTACACGCCAGGCAAGGCAACGCAGCTGCCACGATATTGGAGGGAATGCTACAAATTGGACATTCACGCTTTGTGGAGCAGGTGCCCTGGTATTTGGCATTGAGTTATTTGCAAACTGGCCAGATCGAAAAAGCCAAGAAAACTTTGAATGAAATTGTTGAAAGAAAGGGACTCCGCTTGGAAAATGCGGCACAGTTATACGCAGCCTTGAAGTAATCCAATTTGCTTAATTTTTCAATCCACATCCGCATGAAAAAAGCAATTTTATACACGATTATGCTTCTTTCTGGATTCTTCAGCTACGGACAAGGAGGCATTGACAAGGCGGACAGTTTGGTACAACAAGCTCGCTACTTAAATCAGGATCGGAAATTCAAAGAAGCGCTCGAAAAAATGGCTTTGGCAGAGCCCCTCACTATGAACGCTTTTGGGCAGGAGAGTATCCGTTACGCTGATCTGTGCTATGTTTATGGACTCATTCAATACAGTTACGGTGATTACAAAGATGCTAAAAAATGGCTGGACTTGTGCAGAGCGATCCGGCTAAAATTACTTGGAAAAGAACACTTAGACTATTTAAGAAGCTTGTATTATTTGGGAAATGTATACTATCATATGGGTGACAATTATGAACGAGCCGAGCAATGTTATCTTGAAGTAAAAGCGATTGAAGAATACACGGTTGGAGTAAATAGTCTTGAATATGCAGGCATACTAAGTGCTTTGGGGATGTTGTATATACAGATGGCGAACTACGATGTTTCTGAAAAATATCTACTAGAAGACTTGAAAATAAGAGAAGAAAAATTTGGTAATGATAGCACCAAATATTATGGCACACTCAACAATCTTGGGACTGTTTATTTAGGGAAAAAGCAATATGAAAAAGCTAAAAAACTTTACAACACTAATGTTAGATTTGTTTCAAGCATATTCGGAAAAGAACATATTTACTATGCTGGAGGGATCATGAATATGGCAAGTGTTTACCTCAAGTCGGGAAAGCCCAAAGATGCAGAGCTATTATTTTTAGAGTCAAAACGCATTTTAGAAAATACAGCCGATTATTTAAAAATTCCCTCATATATGTCCTGCATGGAATTTTTAGGTGAATTATACTATGCTTTGGGGAAATACGACTTAGCTGAACATTATCACTTGATTGCCAAAGAACTTCGCGGAAAAGAACTGGGAACAGAGCATTTGTCTTACCAAATGAGCCTTGCCAATTTATCTCTAGTATACTGGGCGAAAAAAGATTATGTTAAAGCAGTATTGTATTTGACCGAAGCAGCCAATATGCGCAGGCAGCTTTTGTTCAATGCTTCAAGGCACCTCTCAGAAAAAGAAGTTTTTTTATACACCAAATATTTTAAACAAGAGCTTGATCAACACTTTTCTTTTGCAAATGATCATTTTGCAGACCTTCCAGATTTCACAACTTCTTGTTACAATAACACCCTCTTCCACAAAGGCTTCCTGCTCAATATTTCACAACGTTTCAGAAGCCAGAACATTACCAATACCCAGCTCCCTGATAAACTCCAGCAGATTCAAAACCATCGCAATCAATTGTCTGCTGAATATGCTCTTCCACAAGCCGAACGGAATCAGGCCAAAATCAAAGAGGTAGAAGGAATAGTCAATACCCTTGAAAAAGAACTCAGCCGTACTGTTGTAGGTTATGGAGAGGTCGTTCGTCAGGTACAATGGCAGGATGTCCAAGCCGCGCTGAAACCTGATGAAGTAGCACTAGAATTTCTCCATTTTAATTATGCAAATCCCAAACCCACCGGGAAAGTGCTTTATGCAGCTTTGCTGTTGAAACCCAACCAAACCCGTCCGATTTTTATCCCACTTTTTGACGAAAAAGAATTAGAAGCACTGATTCCACCCCTGGATCGCCTGCGCTCAGAGTACATCAACCAATTGTACCAAAACAAAGCAACTACCCGCCTGATCTGGGCACCATTGGAGGCACATTTACAAGGGGTAAAAACGGTGTATTATGCCCCGTCAGGGTTGTTGCATCGAATCAATTTAGCGGCCTTGTCTACTGGAGCGCAAGGCATTTTGGCCGACCGACACAATTTTATAATCTTGGGTAGTACCCGTCAATTGGTTGCCCCATCTCAACTGGCATCGGCTCAAACAACAGCATCCCTTTATGGTGCCATCCAATACGATATGGACAGCACCGCCATTCAACCAGTTTCCGTAATTAAAAATGCAAATTATCGCGGGCTAGATTTTGATCAAGTCGACTCTACACTACGTGAAGGTACTTGGGCATTCCTCAAATACTCGGAAAAAGAAACTACGGAGATTGCGGTGGCTTTACAAAAAGTGAGCATTCCCAACGTTTTACACCAAGGCCATGCCGCCACAGAGGAATCCTTCAAGGCAATTGGCAAACAAGCGCCATCCCCCCGTATCCTGCACCTTTCGACGCATGGTTATTTTTTCCCCGATCCCAAAACCCAGGTAGATGCAACATCTGGTCCAGCCTTTAAACTTTCGGATCACCCCATGATCCGCTCCGGGCTCATTCTGGCGGGTGCCAATCATGCCTGGCAAACGGGCCGCCCTTTGGGCAAGCGGGAAGACGGTGTACTCACCGCCTACGAGATCAGCCAGATGAACTTGTCCAATACTGAACTGGTCGTACTCTCTGCTTGTGAAACCGGGCTTGGCGAAATTCGCGGCGATGAAGGAGTCTATGGCCTACAACGTGCCTTCAAAATTGCCGGCGCCAAAACGCTGGTGATGTCTCTCTGGCAGGTTCCCGATTTCCAGACGAAGGAACTGATGACCCTGTTTTATCAAAAACTATTGTATGAAAAACAAACTGCGCACCAAGCCTTGCTGAATGCCCAGCAAGAGATACGGCGAAAGGGGTATGAGCCTTTTTATTGGGCGGGTTTTGTAATGGTGGAGTAAATCGAAAAAAAAATCAATGTGCTGTTAAGATTTTGGTGGCTCGTGGTACTTAAGCTCGACCAACAAAGTGGACACCCCGTCGATGCTGGATGCAACGAAGGGGTGTCTGTTTTGGTAGATTATTGATTTGAATAAAAAATCTAAAATCGATGTCTTTACTGGAATTTATTGACTTATCATTTGAAAATTTGGATACTCCAACTAACTAAATCAAAACACCATGAAAAATAAATTTTTACTCTTCTTCCTCCTCCTTTTGCAGAGCCCATTGATCAACGCCCAAAATTGGCAAAAACTAACTCCGGTTTCTTCACCTACTCCTGAATCGTCCCCCCAGTGGGGATTCATGAGTGTTGTAAATGCCGATACCGCCTGGTTTGCTGATCCTTTTGGAGTAGTCACGCGTACACTGGATGGTGGTAAAACCTGGAATACCAACTTCATTTCAGTGCCTGAAGATGTGTTTCTGGATTACTATTTAGGGTCTTTTTTTGCTGCGGATGCACAACAAGCTTTTACCGTGTGGTTTAATTTCGATGGGACGAGCACTTTGAACTTCCGCACGACTGATGGGGGTGAAACCTGGAACCCAGCTTTTCCGAATGGGGAGTTTAACGAGCTGGGAAGTTTTCTGAATGGCATCCATTTTTTTAGTCCCAGTACCGCGCTGGCCTGGGGAGACCCAGTTAGGGATACTTTTGAAATGTATCGCACTATAGATGGCGGCAATACCTGGAGCAGGATGAAAGCACCCCGCGCTTTAAGTAATGAAATAAGTTATTTTAGCGCTTATGACACTCAAGGCGACACCATCTGGATTGGTACCGTCCGTGGCCGGGTATTAAAAAGCAATGACCAGGGGCGAAACTGGAGTGTTGTATCTTTGCCCACCGCTATTGACATTGGAAGCATTGCGTTAAACAACGGACACGAGGGCGCATTGAGTGTGCTCGGTGGAAATATATGGCTCACATCCGATGGGGGTAGCAATTGGACCCAGGGCACCCGCCGCAGTGTAGATCGAAGCTCACCCAATCGCATTTTCAGCATCAAAAAACAACCTGATGTATACCTGAGTAGCAATGAATTTGAAGGCTGGGCCGACCTCAGCTTTGACAAATGCAAGAGTTGGTCCATTAGCCTGCTCCAGCCAGGAGTAGCGAGTTTGAGTAATGTCAAATTCATTGATGCACAAACTGCCTGGGCGATCCACAATGATAGTACGGTGCTCAAATGGACCAACCCTCCGGTGCTTTTTGATCCGGTTGAGCCCGATTATACCGCTATAAAAAGTAAACATGCCAGTGGCATACCCACCTCAGGTGCTCGACTGGCGTTGTGGTCTGCCCCGGCTGGTAGCTATGGAATTGAACACAAGCTACTGAAAAACGGGAATGCCCTTTCTACCCTAAAAGAAAATCTGGCCCTGCAGCCCAAGCAGGTTTCCGCGAGTTATTCCAAGGCGGCACTCAGTGGCAAAGGCAATTACATGTTTCAAACTACCTTATTAAACAACAATACCATTGAGCAACAACATGTGATGAATCTTATCGTCGGTGATTCTGTTTTTGCCAAAGACAGTGACCACACAGTTGTTGGCGTGGGAGAAAGTCGGGGTAATTTTATTGATCTGCTCGCACAGGACACCCTAACTTCCATTACAGCAAAAGTTTACGTTGACATACCTTCCCGTGTCTCTTTTTGGGTTTATGGCTTCAACCCGATCACCCGCCGTTATGATCAGCGTCTATTCAGTTCGGCACCAATCCAGTTAACCCCGAAAGACACGATAATTGTCTTCGGAAATGATTCGCTTACGGTCCCGGTCCCAGTTGAGTGGATCACCTTCAAACTACCCAGTAATTTAATACTGAATCCAGGTCGTTATGCCGTTGGTTTACAATACGTCAGTGGAGGGGGCTCATTTCAAATGGATGGAAGGAAGGTTAGTAAACAGGCATTGTTTGTACGTACACTTAATCGAGTGGATTCTATTGTTGGGTATGCTTTTGCCCCCATGATTCGGGCGAATTTCAACAATAGAAACCTGATAGTATCGGTAAAGGATCCAGATCTGGCGGTCGGTATCAAGGTATTTCCCAATCCGAGTTACGATTGGTTGTCTTTTGATTTACCCGATTCCCTACCCGAACGCTTGGGAGGCATCAGAGGAATGTTTCTACGGCTGTTTAACCAGAACGGCCAGGAAACATATCGACAAATGATCCATGCCGGACTCAGCACAGTCCGTGTAGACCACCTGCCCCAAGGCGTTTACCTTTGGCAGATCAGCGGAAGGAACGGAAAAGTGGTTGCTGGAATGGTGGTCAAAAAATAGAAAAATATCGCTTCAAATGTACCACGTGCCTTTATAGACATGGGCAGTTCACTGGGCAATTGGCGAGCACTTTTACTACAATTTCAATAGGTTAAACCCCAGACAGGGCAATATAGAGGGAGCTCTGTTAGCTCCCTCTTTTGTCAGTTCTTCTTCCCCTTCTCCTCCTTCCAATCCACCAACTTCGAAGGATAATAATTGATCCCCATCGCCGTAAAGCGTGGGCCATGTGCCCCGAGGCGCTTTTTGTACCCATCCCAGTTCCGTGCACTTGCTGCCGACCAACCAATCTCCGCATAACCCGGCAAACGAGGGAAAACCATGTATTCCACCTCTTCAATCTGATCTACGGTTTCGGACCACAGCGGCGCTTCGATTCCCAGCACATCTTTTTGAGCTACACCTGGCACCAGCGTTCCCGGATCCCAGATGTAGGCGCTATCCACTTCAATGTAGGCGGCCCAGTGGAGGCCCCATTGAGTGGTGGAGTCGTATTGCATGTCCATGTAAGCCTTACGTGCTGGCGACATCAGGACTTTCGAACCTTGTTTGACCGCATTTACCGCATTGTCCACATCGGCCCAATGCTGTACAAAAGCGCCTTTTTTCAACGTACCCAGGGCAATTTCATCCCAACCAATTGCTTGCTTGCCGTGTGACAAGACGATGCCCTGCACGCGGTTCACAAAAGGAATGTAATCCTCTTTTTTGGTCACATGTGATTCGTCGCCGCCGATGTGGATGAAGGGGCCAGGAGTCATCGCGGCTAATTCCCGAATCACATCGTCGATGAATTTGTAGGTGATTTCATTTTTGGTACACAGGGTGCTAAAGCCCACTTCGGTGCCGGTATACAATTCCCGGGCCTTGCCGTCACAATTCAGTTCGGGGTAAGCAGCCAAGGCGGCATTGGTATGACCGGGCATGTCGATTTCCGGAATGATGGTGATGTAGCGATCCAGGGCGTATTGTACGATGTCTTTGTATTGTTCCTGGGTGTAGTAGCCACCTTTGCCGCCGCCGACCTGGGTTTTGCCACCGTGCTCGGCCAGTTTGGGCCAGGATTTGATCTCGATGCGCCAGCCCTGGTCGTCGGACAAGTGCAGGTGCATCGTGTTCATTTTGTAGGCCGCAATCAGGTCGATGAAACGTTTGGTGTCTTCCACACTAAAGAAGTGCCGAGCCACATCAAACATGGCACCCCGCACGGCGTAGGTTGGAATGTCCTGGATGGTACCCGAGGCCATCCGCCAAGGGCCTTCCTGTTTGCTGGACGATTCAACCTCGGCTGGCAACAATTGGCGGATGGTTTGAACTCCCATAAACAAACCAGCTGGAGATTTGGCTTCCAGATGTACTCCCTCTGGTGTAATGTCGAGTGAATAGCCTTCATTTCCCAATAGCCCATCTTTATTGAGCGACAAATAAATGTTGCCAGCTCCAGGCGCTTGACTGCTCGATTTTACTGCAATCCCTAAACCCGTGGAAGGATTGAGTTTATCTGCCAGGTATTGCCCAATTTTGAGCAGCTCTTTGGAATCCCCCTGCACGTAGATGTCGGTGGCGCTTGTCAATTCAAAGGAACTATTCGTAGCCTTTACGGACATGGGAATGGGAATGATGCTTTCCTGCGCCAAATCCATTGGTACTGGAGGAGATTTTTTGGGCGCGCAAGCCATAAAAGTGGTCAATACAGCCAGCAACAAGAGTGCTGAGCCAAAATTGCTGATGCGTAGTGTAGGCATGAGTTGATTGATTTTTTCCGAAGGCACGAGCCTGATTGTATTTTTTGAATGGGTTACAAGGTAAATATTTCTAAAAAAAATTAAAAAAGACTTTTAGGTGAGCTCCTAGGGAACTTAAATATTGTCGCCTTTGTATTGCCCTAAATCACCCCGCAAAACTTATCTTTGGTTGACAAAGTATTGACCCATGAGCACACTAAATCAATTCCTCAGCGATTTGTGGAAAAACGGCCAGGTTGAAGTGGCATACGAGCTGAAAGCTTTCTCAGTGGAGGAGCTTAACGAGGCCCAATTGGTCCTTCAACGTGGCTACGCTGAAGAGCAAATTCACTTCCCTGGAACCACCCCCAGCTTTGCTGCCGAACCAGCCCTCTGGGCAGCCCAATACCTGTACCGCGCCATTCAGTTCATTTTGCTACGCCATTTGGATGAAAAAATCCTGCAAGAACACCTGGTGCCCTGGCCTGCACCAATCAAAGCTGAAGCCGTTTACGCTGCCGACCTCAGTTTGCGACACTTGCCGACCTTGTTCAGTTTTGCCAAAGGGCTTTCCCCTGCTGATCCCTTGTTGTTGGAACTAAAAAAAACGGCGAGCACCTGGCCATTTTCGGGTTTAGGCATTACCGAGGCTGATCCAGCCGCAGAAGCACTGCTCCTCTCCCACCCTGCCCTGGCCATCGCCTACACCGACCGCATCATCGCCAAACGCCTCCAAGCCAAAGCCCAGCAAACCCATATTCGCCCCCTGATCGCCGCCGCCCTCGGTGACCACGCCCACACCCTCTGGCCCAACTGGGACGCCTAACCCCTAGTCCAGCCTCAAGTTCCCTAAGATGCCCTTAGGTGTCTTAGGTGGTTCAAAAAAAAGCAGCGAAGCTGCACAAAAAAAACCTTCAAAACCTCCAATTTACCATCCAACTCATGCCCAATTTCCAAGCCGCCACCCAACTCAAAACAACCCTCAATTACCTCAAACAACGTTTTGTCGGCAAAGACGAAATCATCGACCTATTCGGCATTGGTCTGGTCGCCCGCGAAAACGTGTTCCTCCTCGGCCCTCCCGGTACCGCCAAAAGCGCCATGGTACGCGAACTCGCCACGCTCCTGCACGGCCAAACCTTTGAATACCTGCTCACCCGCTTCACCGAGCCCAACGAACTTTTTGGCCCTTTCGACATCCGCAAATTGCGCGAAGGCGAATTGATCACCAATACCGAAGGCATGTTGCCCGAGGCTGACCTCATTTTTCTCGACGAATTGCTCAACGCCAATAGCGCCATCCTGAACAGTTTACTGATGGTGCTCAACGAACACATCTTCCGCCGGGGCCGCGAAACCCGCAAATTGCCCGCCCTGATGATCGTAAGTGCCAGCAACCATCTGCCCGAAGACGAGGCACTGAATGCCCTGTTCGACCGCTTTCTCATCCGAGTGCGTTGCGACAATGTAGCGCCTGACCAATTGAGTGCCGTGCTGGATGCGGGTTGGGCGCTCGAAACTCAGGGCAGTAGCACTCCTCCCGAAATTGCGGCGAGTACCATCAAGTCCTTACAAATACAACTATCCGACATCGAGCTAAATGGCATCCGCCGGGAGTACCTGGAGCTGATCCACAAGTTGCGCAACGCCGGAGTACAAGTATCTGACCGCCGGGCAGTAAAAATCCAGCGTCTGGTGGCTGCCAGTGCCTTACTCTGCGAGCGGGACCATGCGCTGGTATCCGACCTTTGGGTGGCGCGTTACATTTGGGATACCGAGGAGCAACGTGAGGTGATTGCCGAGATCGTCAATTCGGTCTTTGCCAAAGAGGAAAGCTCCGAAGTCCAGCATCCCCGTGCCCGTAACAGTTCAGCGCCCAATGCCGATGATTTGTACCGTGAGGTGGAAAATATTGCCCAACAATGGGACAATGCGCAACCAAGCGCAGCCGAAAAAGCAGTACTCAAAGACAAATTGCGCTACCTGAGTGGGCGTTGTGCCTGGATTGTCGAAAGCACCCAACGGGAATTTGTACAAGCTGCCGTAGATCAATTGTGGACCAAAATGATGTAACGGCATGGAAAACTGGGTACTGGTATTCAAAAAATCTGATCTTCCTCACTTGGCCGCAGTGCGCTGCTGGCCGGGGCTATACGCCGCCGAAACCGAAACCGAGGTGTGGTTGCGTTGCCCCCTGCTGCATGCTGACTTGGATCAGCCATTGAGGGCTTTACCTGCCATGCACACTTATCGGCAAGATGCTCAGGGTTTGTTGTTTCCTTTGAGTGGAAGTACTCCGGTCTCCAAACTGCCCGCGCTGGACTGGTTACCAATGCAACAGTTCATCCCCATCGAATTGCCTGGTTCTGCCCTGCCCGCTCAATTGACTCAACAATACGCTTTGCGGTTGTTGCCCTCCATGGAATACCATTCTGGGGCAGCGTTGAAGCTCAAGTTGGACGATTGGCAAACATACGCGGATACTGCGCCGGAAATTCGTTTGTCCGCTTTGCGTTTTGCCTTGTCGGCTGCGGGAGATGTGCTGGTGATGGGCGAGCCACTGCCCCCTTTGCCGGGAGAGGAATATTGGTTGCGGGAATCCATCTTGTTGCCGGCTGCTTATGATTTGGAATGGCCTTTGTTGGCGCAGTTGTTTAACCAGCAGGAGAACAGTAAGGGAATGCATTTTTTATTATTTGAAAAGGACGGGAATTGGCAAAAAATTGAAAAACAGTGTTTTGTTCCGGCGACTCGGGCGGGGATAAGGCAGCGTAATATTAAATCATGATTCCAATTGAAGAAGCTATTGCTTATTTTCATTCTGATGGGTCAAGTTTTTGGAGTTGGGTAGAAGATGGGCAGGTGATCGAATGGAAAAATGGCGATACCATCTGTTACCAAAAAGATTTGATCGAATTATTAAAAGGGATTCAATCCGTTGGTCTGCCCCCATTGGATGCAATATTGTTGGCGATTTCCGCTTGCCATTATGGTCAACTCAAAAATGAGCATAAGGAGATTTTATTGCGGTTCCACGTTAAAGTTAGTAAACGGCGGAGTGCATCTAACAACTTGAACGCAATTTTTTCACTGCCTTTACAATTGCGCAGTGGAGCTTTCCGCGTTCATTTATTTAGAGAGATTTTTCGTGATTCCCCCCATTTAATTGCCCCTTACAAAGCCAAGGAATTAATCCAGTTATTAGATAGTGGGAATCTAAAAAGCCATTTGATTCAAAAAAAAGCTCAGAATCCGCCCGAAGATCGTTTGGAAATTGCTTTCGAATCATTTGCCAATATATATGACGCTAACGAACTTGAACTAATCCTCCGCACCGGCCTGGAACAAATCCCAGAACCAGCCTCACTCCCCACTCCCGAGCCCATCCCCAGCAACGACGATCTACTCACCCAACTCTCCCAAGACCCCCAAACGGCTGGCCTCGCCCGCCTGACCAAACGCCTGATCGCCGCCCTCAACATTCCACCCCATACCCAGGGTGCCAGTGATCAGCCCCTCGGTGGTGTATCCGACATCAGCAATCGCGGGGACTTCGACCGCCTGCTGCTGAGTGAACTGGCCAACGACGACGATACGCTCAGTGCCCGCCTCGTGAACAACGAAGCCTTGTACCTGCGCCGCGAAACGCCCCCCGATCCACAAGTGCAGGAACGGGTGATTCTAGTGGATACCAGTTTGCGCCTGTGGGGAACGCCACGGGTGTTTGCAGTATCGGCAGCGCTGGGCTGTGCGCTGAACAATCATCAAAAGGCGGGAATTTCGGCATTTGCGTTGGGTAAAGAAATATTTGGACCTAATGCTTTGGCCACGAAGGAAGAAGTTATCCTTTTTTTGGAGCAGCAAAGCCCGGTTTTGCACAGCGGGGAGGCTTTACGCGCCTTTTTCCGCCAACAACCCCAATCGGCCCAACGGGCAGTTTTTTTCATCACCAGCGAGGAGGTGATGGCGGATAAAAACTTCAGCCTGATTTTCGCGGAGCAACAGCAGCATCTAGATTATTTGCTGGTCTTGAGTCGGACGGGGACTTTGTTGTTTTATAAGCTAGTAAATGGGCAGAGGAGTTTGATGAATACAAGTGTGTTTGACTTGGAGGCCTTGTTGTTTGAGCCAAAAAAATCAGCGATGCTCGCGGCATTGCTTGGCTCCCTCGATCTCCAACCCGAACACGCTATCAAACATTATGGACTGTTTCTCCCTTCCTATCCGGGCAAATTAAAGCGGGAGGATGTCGCTTATGATGGCACAGCATTGGTCGCTGTACTGCCTTCCAAAAGGGTCTGGCTCTGGCATAGTGCCCAAAAGGGGGCCATTGAAGTATTGGATACAATTGAAGAAGGAGGGTACTCTTTTTATCTGGTGGATCATGAACTGAAATGCATCATTGTCTATACCAAAGGGCATAAATTCATGGCTTATTTGTTTGAAAACAATGAGTTATCCGCGGTGGTTGACTTGTACGCCAAGCTGATCCGATACCATCCTCAACAAAACGTGGTCAACCTGCAGGAGATAGATGGGCAAGTGGTTGCTTGTGCTTATGAAGGTGGGGATCTTTTCATCGGTTTGAATCTACCAGCTAGCCCCAATTATTATTACAGCTACAAGAACATTACTCATCGGATAGATTTAAAGACCCATATCATTTCTCTTCTGCCAGAAAAACGTTTCATCCCCAAAGAACACTCGCCACTAAATTTGCGCCCGATCAAAAAAATGGTGCATGCTGGGTACTCCGTCTTGAGAAACATCAAAACAATTGGCTTTACCCTTGATGGGGGCATTCAATTGGACCAGCATCGGATCATCTTGCAGGATGGTAAATTGTGGTTAATCAAAACTCCAATTGAGGATATGACCATGCTAAGGTTTGAGCCCGAAAACCGTCTGGACATTCAATTTTATACCCGATCAACTAAATGGCCGAATGGCAGCCAAATCATACTGGACAGTCGAGGATTTTTAAAGTTTTTCCGCCCCAAAAGTCCAGCAAAGGATTTTACCATTGCCCTCATCATTGGTCAGGAACTCGGGGCTTGTGCAAACATTGGCTACTATGCCGGAAATCCCTATTTTTTCAATGCCCGGGTTGATCAGGTCACTACACCAACTGATTTTTACAACCGTTTTATTGTTCCATTCATCAACGCATTGGATAAACCATGAAACTAAACCTCCAGCTCCACTCCAGCCCCCGTGGGCCCATCCGAGCCGCTTTTCTGCGTGGTAGCGACCCGCAGTACTGGCTCAGTACGATCCAATCCTGGGGCATTCCCCCCAACGATTTGGAAGCATATGCCGTTTCCCAGTCCAAAAGTGACTTACAGGTAGCTGGATTGTTGTTGATCAACCGCAAAGGCCATTTTCCCGCTCAGTTGGACTTGCAGGAGGCGTATCGCTGCGTTGGCGACGCTTTACTCATCCCTCAATACGCCAGCATCCAGCCCCAGATAGCGGAGGAAGAGTGGAAAAACCTACTGTTTTACGACTGGCATTTTTTCCACCCGGGGTTAGGCATGGTCGGTTTTAACCACAGTGATCGGGTTAATTTGGCCGACCTATTGACCTATCCTGCCCCCCTTGAACAAGACTGGTCTTTGGCCAAACCCAGCCCTCCTAGGACCCCAGCCCTGCGACAAATCAGCGTGCTGCAACCCAAAGTAGAAGACATTTTTGCCCAGGTACAAGGTGTGGGCGACAAAGCCTTAAAAGATTTAGGCAAAAACAAACCTTCAGCCGACGATGACAAGGACATCCGCAGCACCTTGTTAAACTCCCTGGAGAAATTACTGAGC
This sequence comes from Haliscomenobacter sp., assembly GCF_041740695.1. GTDB lineage: Bacteria > Bacteroidota > Bacteroidia > Chitinophagales > Saprospiraceae > Haliscomenobacter. The sequence goes on from NZ_JBGSLK010000053.1 coordinate 25,432, forward strand.
CAACGCCCCAATTTGCGAGAGGGTGAAAGCCAGGGCTGGCTGGGCAAAATGTTGGATCGTTTGGAAATGCGCATCAGCAAAATGCTGGCTGACCTGCAAAAACAACGCGAGAGCGAGATTGATCGTTTGCTCAAGTTGTATCAGGACGATCCTGAAGAAGCCTTGCGGTATTCAATTCCTTTGGACAGCCCTTACGAAGGTCGGGGAATTGCACCGCCTTCAGGGCTTCTAGGTCGCAACAATGCGCCTGATTTTAACCTGGGCGGGCTCAATACTGGTGGGCCGCGCGACAATTGGGAACTGGATGCCCAACGTCAGGTCGCTTTGCGCCAGCACTATCTCCGGCTGGCCAATCAAAAAATCGCCGAAGGCGATTACCGCAAGGCCGCCTACATCCACGCCCACTTGCTCGGCGATTTCCATACCGCCGCCAATGTGCTGGAACAGGGCAAACATTTTTACGAAGCGGCCATTTTGTATCGGGATCACCTCAAGGACAAGCAGCGAGCAGCGCGTTGTTTTGAAAAAGGTGGCCTGTACACTGAAGCCATCGGCCTTTACCTGGAGTTGGACCAAAAGGAAAAGGCGGGGGATTTGTATGTCCACATTGATCAATGGGTCGAGGCGGAAAAATTGTATCAAAATTGCGCAGCAGAGGCACTAAAAACCTCTAACCATTTGGAAGCTGCTCGAATTTATGACCACAAACTTAAGGATCAAAACGAGGCAAAAGCCAGTCTGCTCAAGGGTTGGCACAACAAGCTCAATCCCTCCGTTTGCCTAAGCCGGTATTTCGAATTTTTTCAGCAGGCCAGCAATGCTGAGTTTGATGCGGAGGTGCAACGCATTTACCAAACGCAGTGTAAGCCCTCGCAACGCAATACCTTTATGGAAGTGCTCAAGGAGATTGGGAAAAACAAGCAGCGCCGCGCTGAGTTGCCGCATACCCGGGAGATTGTGTACCAAATTGTCAGTGATGAGTTGAAACACGATAACCTTGGCCACATTGGGATGTTGGAGACTTTTGTGCCTAGGGATCGCTTGTTGGGTGGGGATGTGAGTCGCTATAGTGCGGAGGTGAAAGAAAAAAAGCAGCAGGAGAAAATAGCCCAAACAACAGCTTCCACTAAACAAATTAATCTAATCAACGAAATCACCTTAGATAAGGAGGTATTTTGGGAGGAAGCCAGAATGTTAAATCACCATTTGTTGGTTTTCGGATCAAATAAAGGAAGTGTTTTCTACATTTCAGACTTAGAATTTCACCATGAAATAATCCTGATTGAACGCAGTTTCACACAGGGACTTACCCGATTGATCTCCTGTCCTAATCAATCTCATTATCTTGGTATAACCCATGTAAACATATCATTCGACTTTAGCACCGCCACCAATTTGGACACCAACATTACCTCAATTAAAACCCTTGACCTCAAATTTTCAAGCCTTCCTTTGGGGATTGCTCCAATTGACAGAAATGGCTATGCATTATTAGAAAACAATAATGAAGGGTTATTGCATCTGGTATATCTCGACCCGAACAAACGGATTCAAAGAACTTTATTGTGTACACTTCCTTCCGGAGAACCATTCATGGTAAGTAATTTAAATCGAGAGCGCCTTCCCTATGTAATGTTTGCGAGGCAAGGGTTTTTCTATTTTATCCTCCCTCATAATCAGTACGTTTATCGAATATCACCTGTAGGCATGGTTTTGACCGAACCATTACCCGCCCCAGCCAGAAAAATTGCGGTTTCTGACGAAAATACTGCCATGCGCTTGATTGTAAGTGTAGGTGGGGATGGAAGTATCTGGGATTGGGAGACATCCAATTTTGGTTGTCAATACTATAGATTGGATAAAAACGGATTCCATGCTTGTGGTGATCTTTTTGAAGTAGGTGTAGTGATTGATTATCTGCTCTTTACCAATCAAGGATTAGTTGTCGTAGAAGATACCCAGGTTCGCATATATGATACCAGCGGCGATGCAACACCCCGCAAAATTAGCACATTTGAATTGGAAGAATCAGTCACCGACATCTTCAAAGGGCCGACCCTCGACCAAGTCGGCTTCCTCACCAAAAGTGGGAAAGTCCTCTTCTACGAAATTGGCGGCATCAACCCCTAATTCGGAAATTGATGTTTAAAATGTTTTGAAAAATCCTCTACCGACTCAATAAAATCCTCTCCAAGCTGTTCAGCAGGTTTGGTGGGGGTAGGTGTAATTCGCGCCATTTCAGTGCTTTTCCCGGTGGTGATGACCAACAAACCTTTGTTGACGCGCTTGCAGTAAAAAACATTGAACAACTTGGCTTCAACCCACCCAGCACCATGGATAATGCCGAATCGTTCGTGGTTGAGCAGTAGCATATTGGTGATTTGAATCGGAATTTTGTTAAAGATTTGAGCCGATGTATGGCTCACAAGTTCTTTAATAAGGGGGGATTTGAATTTTTTACTTTGCTGCGTAAAGGCGGGTTGCTCCGCAAAATTGGTGAGGAAATAGTCGAAGATTTCTGAAAAATCGTCGCTGTCTTTTAAGCTGTTTTCCAGGTGTTTGGATTTTTCTGCTGTCATTGCATTTATTTGTTGTAAAAATAAATTTTTTCAACAAATAAGTCAAGTTGTTGGCAAAAAAATTATCCGCCAATTTCTTCAAAACTACCCACCCCCGCATGTCGCATACTCGGAATAGTACCTGGCCGCAACAACTGCAAGCACTGCATACCCGCCGCCTGGGCTGCATCCAATTCTACTTCGATGTCGGAAAGGAAAAGGATTTCTGATGTAGCCAAACCCAATTGAGTTGCTATATTTTGATAGGATTTCACTTCTCTCTTATGCCCTACTGCTGTATCAAAATTCTCGCTAAAAAAACCATTCAAATCCCCGTACTCGCTGTGGCCAAACAGCAATTTTTGTGCCCCCACCGAACCCGAGGAATAAATCCCCATCGGTATACCCTGCTGTTTCCAACGCTCCAAGGCTGGCACCACATCTGGGTATACGTGCCCTTTGAATCCGCCACTGTCGTAGCCTACTTTCCAAATCAAACCTTGCAATAGTTTGAGGGCCGGGTGTTTGCGATCGGTAGTGATCCAAGAGAGCAGGCCATTGATCAGGTCTTCAGTGCTTTCTGCGGGTAGTTCTTCTTCGAGCAGGGTCTGCCGGGTTTGTTCCAAAGCCTGGGCTACAGCCGGATCATGCAGATTCGCCCGCACAAAGTCTGGCAAGTTTTCAAATGAATAAGGAAAAAGAATCTTGTGCACGAAGTTGATGTCGGTAGTCGTGCCTTCGATGTCAGTGAGGATGAATTGCATGGGTTGGTGGGATGAAGATTTTTTTTGACCCACCTTAGAAACCTTAGCCACCTAAGAACCACCTCAGTGTGTTTCCTGCTAAGGTGATTCTTAGGTGGCTAAGGTTTCTAAGGTGGGTCAAAACCAGCAGCGAAGCTGCCCTAATTCAAATTGTACTGCTGATCAACCCCGGACTCCGTGTAATGCGGAACCCAGCCCGATTGATCAATAAACACCCGAATGGCTTTGACGAATTTTTTGGGGCCCATGTCAAACCAATGCTTGGTGTTGGCAGGTACTGAAATGAGGTCACCCGCCTGGCAGGTTACGCAGAAGATGTCTTCGTCACCACCCAGGTTGAACCAAAACATACCTTCTCCGTCCACAAAAAAGCGTACTTCATCCTCGGTGTGGATGTGCTCACTCAGGAACTTGGTGCGCAACATCTCCAACTGTGGGTGATCGGGCGTTACATTGATCACATCGGCAGTTTTGTAGCCATTGGAGTCCATGTAAGGCTTCAATTTGTGGGCATACGCGCCGATGATGGTGTCTTGGTCAGCGTCGTTGGCAAATTCAACCGAGGCTTCCCATTGCTCGTAAATGACCCCACGTGCGTTCAAAAAGCTTTTGATCTCGGCAGGATCGTTGACGACGGTTTGTTTGTCTGGAATGGTAAGGATGGCCATGGATGGAAATTTAGCGTTGAGAAGTTGAGGAGGTTGAGGGAGGTTGAGAAGGTTGAGGTTCCACGAGCGGCTTGGACAATGACGCTGCGGTAGCCTAAACCTTCTCAACCTCCCTCAACCTTCTCAACCCTTCAACTTCATTTTCAGATATTCACACTCTAACAAAAACTCCACCACTTCCACATGCCTTTTGGCATCGGCGATGGTGTTACCCCAGGTATACATGCCATGTCCAGCGATCAGGAAAGCGCGAAGTTCGGAATCGTTCCATCTTACAAACTCTGCTAATTCGATAGACAATTCAGCAATGTCCTGGGTATTGGCAAAGATGGGAATTTTTACGGAAATTTCATGGGTTTTGATGCCACTAAAACCTTTCAAAATTTCATAGTTTTCAAGCACAATTCCCCCCTGTGTTTCGAGTAACTGCGATACGACCGTATTGAGCACGGTATGGGTATGCAATACGCAACGGGCTTCGGGGAAAAGTTGGTACACTGCGCAGTGCAAGAGGGTTTCGGCCGAAGGTTTGCGGGCATCATCAACCGGGTTGCCAGAAGGATCTACCTGCAAAAAGTGCTTTTCGGCAAAGTCGCCCTTGTCCAGGCCACTTTGTGACACAAAAAAATTGCTCTGCCCCGCCTCCCGGAAGGAGTAATTGGAAGAAGTGGCTGGTGCCCAGCCTTTTTGGTGCAAGAAGTGAATAACTTTGACCAATTCAGCGCGTTGGCTCATCGCTTTTTTGAGTGCAAGTGTACGAAATTTAAAACAAAAGCCCAGCCTATAGGTTAGACTGGGCTTGGTAGCCTCGAGTGGAATCGAACCACTATCTTAGGTTCCGGAAACCTACATACTATCCGTTGTACTACGAAGCCGTATGAAAATTTCTCTTTCGAGAGCGCAAATATACAAAAGCTATTTTCACAAAGAATAATTTTTTCTAAAAAAAGGAAACTACTTTTAGCGGAAAGAAGTTCCAATGGAATGAGAAAGATTGCCATTTCAGACATTCACGGGTGTAACGCCACGTTTGAGGCCCTGCTCCAACAAATCAATTTTTCTACAGAAGATCAACTGTTTTTGCTGGGCGACTACCTCGATCGGGGGCCTTCCTCCAAGCAGGTGCTAGATACCATCTTCAGACTCAAGGCAGAAGGTTACCAAGTAAATTGCCTGCGAGGAAATCACGAAGAAATGCTCCTGTGGGCACTCAGTGGCCACAGTTACAATTTGGAGTCTTTTTTACGGAATGGCGGCGATACAACCCTGGCCAGCTTTGGTGTACAACACCCTCGGGATATCCCCCAGCATTACCTGGATTTTTTGGAAAGTCTTCCGCTCTGGATAGAAGCAGGTGAATACATCTTTGTACACGCAGGCTTACATTTTGTGCCGGGCAGCAGCCCTTTTGAGCATCAGGATAAAATGCTGTGGATCCGCAATTGGTACCCAGATCTAGACCTGGAATGGTTGGGGCAGCGTTACATCGTACATGGCCATACGCCAACCCGCCGGATTGCCATTCAAGATTTATTCTTTCGTTTTGAAGCGCTACGGGTTGTGAATATTGATGCGGGTTGTGTATTTCAACATGCGGGTTATGGGCATTTGTGTGCGGTCGATCTGAGCAATCGACTCCTCTATTTTGAGCCGCGCCACCCTTGGGATGAGATTGGGGAACCCTATATCAAATGAATGTATATTCGACAATCACGCTTTCATCCCTGAGGTGAATCTTTAGTGTCTTAGGTTTCTTAGGTGGTGAAAAATACTTGTTCTTTCTTTTTCACCACCTAAGAAACCTAAGACACTAAAGATTCACCTTAGAAAGTGAGCCCTATCGCAGCGCCTTAAAGGCATTGATCAACCCATTTGTAGAAGCATCGTGGGAATTTACTGACGAAGCATTTTGCAACTCCGGCAAAATCTTATTGGCCAGTTGTTTACCCAATTCCACGCCCCATTGATCAAAGCTGTAAATGTTCCAAATGACACCTTGGGTGAAAATTTTGTGCTCGTATAGCGCGATCAAAATACCGAGGGTACGTGGATCGATTTTTTTCACCAAAATAGAATTGGTTGGTTTGTTGCCCTGGAACACTTTGAAGGGCAGCAACTCCGCGATTTCCGCCGCTGACTTGCCCTGTTTGACCAGTTCCGCTTCCACTTCTGCTGCGGTTTTACCCATCAGCAAAGCTTCGGTTTGGGCAAAAAAGTTGGACATCAACTTCACATGGTGGTCTCCAATCGGATTGTGGCTTTGTGCTGGCGCGATAAAGTCACAAGGAATCATTTTGGTACCCTGGTGAATCAATTGATAAAAAGCGTGTTGGCCGTTGGTACCCGGTTCACCCCAAATGATGGGACCGGTTTGGTAATCCACGGCTTTGCCGTCGCGGCCTACGTACTTGCCATTACTCTCCATGTTGCCCTGTTGGAAATAAGCGGCAAAACGGTGCAGGTATTGGTCATAGGGCAGGATAGCTTCGGTTGCAGCACCGTAAAAGTTGTTGTACCAAATGCCAATCAGCGCCAGAATGACCGGGATATTTTGCTCCAGTGGCATTTGGTAAAAATGCTCGTCCATGGCGTGTAAACCTTCCAGTAATTCCACAAAATTCTCGAAACCAATCACACAAGCAATGGGCAAACCAATCGCTGAACTCAAGGAATAACGGCCCCCTACCCAATCCCAAAACTCAAACATATTGGCTGTATCGATGCCAAAAGCAGCCACAGCTTTTTCGTTGGTAGACAGCGCTACGAAGTGTTTGGCGACCTGCGATTGATCTTTGGCCTTGTGCAAAAACCAGATTTTCGCCGTTTCGGCGTTGGTCATGGTTTCTTGCGTGGTGAAGGTTTTGGAAGCAATACAAAAGAGCGTGGTTTCCGGGTCCAGCGGTTTGAGGGTTTCCGCGATGTGGGTGCCATCCACGTTGGAGACAAAATGCACCTTCATCCCAGGTTGCCAGTAAGGTTTCAGCGCCTCGGTTACCATCACTGGTCCCAAATCCGAACCACCAATGCCAATGTTGACAATATCGGTGATGGATTTACCCGTGTAGCCTTTCCATTCACCCGACAGAATCCGCTTGCTGAAAGCCTCCATCTTGGCCAAAACGGCATTAACATCGGGCATTACATCCGCGCCATCCACCAAAATCGGGCGATTGGAACGATTGCGCAAGGCAATGTGTAATACGGACCGGCCTTCGGTGGCGTTGATTTTTTCCCCGCTGTACATTGCTTCGATGGCGGCTTTGAGGCCACATTCTTCGGCGAGTTGCAAGAGGGTTTTGAGGGTATCGGCAGTGATGATGTTTTTGGAATAATCGACCAAAACGTTTTCAAAACTTTGGGAGAACTGAGCGAAACGTTGTGGGTCAGCGGCAAACAGGTCTTTCATTTGGACTTCCTGCATTTTGGAAAAATGCTCGGTCAGCTGTTGCCAGGCTTTTGTTTGGGTTGGATTTTGCTTGTGCATGTCTGGATTGATTACTTGTGGTAAAGGTAGGAGATTTGTGAGAAATAGAAAATGGAAGCGCGATTTTCCAAAAGATTGAACCATTTGGCTGCCAGGAGTATTCAATGTGAAAGCATCAAAACATAAATCGTCTTGCGCAGCCAACAATTATCATCCATCCGACCAAATCTTGAACTGGACAGCAGCCAGTCTACCCTAGCCGAACAATTCCAAAATCAAACCCTGCGCCCGATCCTTAAATTCCAGAATGAACTGCTGGTAGCGGCTTTCCGGGCTTATATCGACAAACGACATGGTGTCTTTTTTCAATTATCTGCCAAAGATCGCTTGGGCTGGATTCAGCACAGTGTGCAAAAAGACCAAAGCCTGCGCCAAATGTTGACGGGAATGGTCTTGGGTCATTTTACCCTAGAAGAATGGGCTACATTTCAAATTAACGAAGCGGAGCACTCCCGGCGACTGATCCAAATGTTGATCCAACGTTTACAATCTGCGGTTGAAAGTTTTAAAAATCAGGATTAATCGTTGAGCACAATCAGCAAAAGCCTACCTTTGTCCCTTTGCATTTGTAGTTCAAGGTTAAAATACGATGTACAAACAACTGATTCAGGAACTTGGCTCTGCCCGCCTAGTGGCGGTTTCCAAAACGCAGCCCCATGAGGCCGTCATGGGCCTTTATGAACAAGGGCAACGCCTGTTTGGAGAAAATAAGGTGCAGGAGGTTGTGCCCAAATACGAAGCCTTACCCAAAGACATCCAGTGGCACCTCATCGGGCATTTGCAAAGCAATAAGGTCAAGTTCATTGCTCCTTTTGTAGCGATGATCCACTCGGTGGACAGCCTGAAACTATTGGAAGAAATCAACCGGCAAGCAGTCAAAAACCATCGCGTAATCGACTGTTTGTTGCAGTTTAAAATCAACGATGAAGAGACCAAGTTTGGGTTAGACATCCAGGAAGCTTTTGCCCTGTTGGAATCCCTCTCCTACCCCAACTTGCTAAACATCCGGCTTTGTGGCGTGATGGGTATGGCGTCTTTTGTGGAGGACGAAGAGCAAATTCGCCGGGAATTCAAGAACCTGAAAAATATTTTTGATCAACTCAAAGACCGTTATTTCCCCAATGACTCAGCCTTTAAGGAAATCTCCATGGGCATGTCCGATGATTATCCGATTGCGGTAGAAGAAGGCAGCACTTTGGTGCGCATTGGAACCTTACTCTTTGGCGCCCGGAATTATGGGAATGTGGTATAATTGAGTTAATTTTATGGCCTAAAATCACCATTCTTGAGCACCACAGCCTTTCTTTTTACGCCTCCCTTTACCCAACTGAATACGCCGTATCCAGCTACTGCGTACCTGAAAGGATTTTTGAATACCAAAAACATCAGTTCTTATCAAGCCGATTTAGGCATTGAAGTTTTTTTGGCCTTGTATTCCTCCAAGGGCCTTAGCGACCTGTTTGAACACATTGCAGCTAAAAACCAAACATGGTCGGAAAATGCCAGCCGCATTATCGCCCTACGCAAACCCTACATCCAAACCATCGACGGGGTCATCAATTTTTTGCAAGGCAAAAACCCTACACTCGCCCATCTCATTTGCCAGGCGGGCTACCTTCCCCGTGCCGAGCGCTTCAAACAACTTGCCGATCTTAGTTGGGCTTTCGGCAGCATGGGCACCCAAGATAAAGCCAAACACCTGGCTACCCTCTATCTCGAAGACTTAGCGGATTTGATCACCGAATGTGTGGATGAACATTTTGGGCTCAGCCGTTACGCCGAACGCCTGGGGCGTTCAGCTTATCAATTTGATGAATTGTACCAACAACTACAGGCGGATTACACGTATATTGATCAACTACTTATTCAAATCCTGAGTGCAAAAATGGCGGAGTTGCAACCCCAATTGGTCGCCATCTCCGTGCCCTTTCCTGGTAATTTGTACACCGCTTTCCGCTGCGGGCAGTGGATCAAAAAACACCATCCCGACAGCAAGGTGGTCATGGGGGGTGGTTTTGCCAATACCGAATTGCGCTCCCTGACCGACCCAAGAGTCTTTGAATTCTTCGACTTCATTACCCTGGACGATGGAGAAACCCCCATCGAAAACCTCATCGAACACTTGCAAGGCAAACGCCCCGTAGATTTGCTGAAGCGTACGTATACTGTGCTTAAAGGCAAAGTGGAGTACATCAACCATAGCCTAAACAGGGACTACAAACAAAGTGAGGTGGGTACCCCCGATTACCGCGATTTGCCTCTGGATCAATACATTTCTGCCATCGAGGTGGTCAATCCCATGCACCGCATGTGGAGCGATGGGCGCTGGAACAAACTCACCATGGCCCACGGTTGCTATTGGGGCAAGTGTACTTTTTGTGACGTCTCACTGGATTACATCAAGTTGTACGAACCCGTAGCCGCGCAATTGTTGTGCGACCGCATGGAAGAATTGATTGCCCAAACTGGTGAAAGAGGCTTCCATTTTGTGGACGAAGCCGCTCCGCCTGCCCTCATGCGCGCCCTGGCGCTGGAAATCATCCGCCGCAAACTCACCGTGACCTGGTGGACCAATATTCGTTTTGAAAAAAGCTTTAGCCGCGATTTGTGCCTTTTGCTCAAAGCTTCGGGTTGTATTGCCGTGTCGGGTGGATTGGAGGTTGCCTCCGATCGTTTGTTGGCTTTGATTCAAAAAGGCGTAACTGTGGCCCAGGTAGCCCGGGTCACCCGCAATTTCACTGAGGCAGGCATTATGGTGCACGCGTACCTGATGTACGGATTCCCAAGTCAAACCGCCCAGGAAACCATTGATTCACTGGAAATGGTGCGGCAATTGTTTGAGGCAGGGGTTTTACAGTCGGGATTTTGGCATCAGTTTGCCCTCACAGCGCATAGCCCGGTGGGACTCGATCCAGCAGCATACGGCATCAAAATCGAACCCGGTTGCAGTGGGCCTTTTGCCAACAACGACATTCTGTTCACAGACCCGACCGGGACTGATCATGATGCGTATGGTTTTGGTTTAAAAAAATCGCTGCTGAATTACATGCATGGGATTGGCTTTGAATTCCCCTTACAAGATTGGTTTGAATTTAAGGTGCCGCGTACCAAAGTGCCGAAGGATTATATTCTCAATGCGCTGAATGAGGATGAAATCGCATCCATCAAAGCCAACGCCAAGGTGGTTTGGCTGGGCAATCCTCCCGAACTGGAAATCAGCAGCAAAACCAAACGCGGCGAAACCTGGGAGAGCGCCCTCTTGACTTTTTATGATCAAAAAGAAAACTTAAGTATAAAAGTAGAAGTTTCTCAGGGCAAGTGGGTAGTAGAAATTTTGGAACAAATTGCAGTAGATCAGTCGGAGGCCTGGACTTTTCAGCAGGTTCAAGAGCATTACGAGGCAGCTGATCTGGAAGATTTTGACTTGTTTTGGTACAATAAGCCCTTTAATAAATTGGGAAAATTGGGATTGCTGGTGTTGTAAAAAGCATGGTGTGAAATTCCTGAGGTGATTCTTTAGTGTCTAAGGTTTCTTAGGTGGTGAAGAAAAAAGCCTGCGGAGCAGGCAGCGTATTTTTCACCACCTAAGAAACCTTAGACACCAAAGAGCCACCTAAGATAAAACACTACTTGAGCTCCGCCAAATTCACCACAAACCCATCTATCTTCTTCTTCTTCTTCAAATTACTTTCATAAGCCCTGGCACTGCCTTCGGTATCAAACGGCCCGAGGATAACCCGGAATTTTTTCCCGCCATCCAGACTGATCAGGATATTGTCAAACCATTTGCCTTGTAATTGGGCAACTTTATCCAGCATACTCTCATAATTGCTCACCGAGGCCACTTGTACACCAAAGCCTTTTTTATCCGAATGCGCAATGGCGATCTGGAATAGACCACTGGTGCCCATGTCTCCACGTACCAATTTATTTTTGTCCACCTGCAATTTAGTAGTCGGTTTGACTGGCGCAGCGATAACATTCACCTTTTTTTCCGCCACTGCGGCTGGTGCAGGTTTGGTTTCAACGGTTACAGGTGGAGGCGTAGTATTAATTGTGGTCGTTGGTTTAACAAGCTCCTCCGTATTGGCGGCAGGTACCGCAACTGGGGGTGTTTTGGCTACATCTTTTACAGGCGCTTCTTGGCCTACTACTTCCACTTTTACTTCCAGGTTGCCGTCATTGAGCATGCCCAACTGTTTAGCTGCCGCGTAAGACAATTCAACAATCCGGCCTTTGAGGTAAGGGCCCCGGTCGTTTACCCGGACAATGACCGATTTTTTGGTATCCAGGCGGGTTACTCGTAAGCGGGTGCCCAGGGGATGCATTTTATGTGCCGCAGTCATTTTGCCACGATCATAAATTTCTCCGTATGCGGTCTCACTACCGTTGTACTCATCTGAATAGTAGGAAGCATAGCCAAATTCTTGCGCGCTTAGCACTAATGCATTGAGCGACAGTACCAGCGAAAATACAAATGTGATAGATCTCATGTGGTATCAGGTTTATTCAGTACATAAACGTTCTGGAAGCCCAAATCGGTACCCAGGCTTCGTGGAAAGTAGTCAAATATAGAATAAATGTTGGATTTCTCCAAACAAAGGACTTTCGGGAATTTACTGAGCCATCACTTCTTTTACCCCTTGAAAAAGGCCAATGCTGATTAAAATGACCCCAATGATCTTGTTCATCCATTGACTGACAAAGGCCGCACGGCGTACAATCAATTGACTGAGAAAGGCATAAAACAGAAGTGTAAGCAGCTTACCACAAGCAACCCCAGCCAAGAAGATGCACAAAAAGTACAAGGGCGGGTGAGCAGAAATGTCCAAATATTTGGCAGATTTTAAAAAGGCGAGGATAAAAATCCAAAAAGGAATGGCCTGCGGGTTGGCTATAGAAACCATTAGGCCATGTAAGAAGTCATTTTCTTTGATTTTGCGCTTTTTCTCTTGGTCTCCAGCGGGTTTGCGGCAGAAAAAGACCAAACCGATGGCAATAAAAAAGACCACCACAAAAACTTTGACCCAGACATTGTGCTGCAAAAGGGCTTGCACGGTTGGATTAAACCGAATGGCAATAAAAGATTGTGGAATTTCGATCAAAGCCGCAGCGACCGAAAAATGAAATGCGGCGCGCCAACTGCGGTTGATGGTGGTATCAACTACGGAAAGATTGATGGGGCCGAAGGGCAAAGTTCCAACAATACTGGCCAGCATACTCAGTAAAAACACCAGAGCGGGTGACGGCTCCATTTTTCTTTTTTTGAATAACGAACAATCGAGAGGCAAAATTAGATACTTACGCCCCAAAGGTCAACTTTTTTTGACAATTAAACGAAGTCCTTTTGTCCTAGTGCGAACTTTTGGGTCGATATTTTTGTAATTTTGCCGGGATATTTTTTCAAAAATCATTGCATGAGTAAACACGGAAAGGTTTTAGTGGCCATGAGTGGGGGGATCGACAGTACGGTTACTGCGATGCTGCTCCACGAGGAAGGATACGAAGTGATTGGCATTACCATGAAAACCTGGGACTATGCCAATTCGGGCGGTTCCAAAAAAGAAACCGGTTGTTGTAGCCTCGATTCCATCAACGATGCCCGTGAAGTGGCCGTGAGTATGGGCTTTCACCATTTCATCATCGACATTCGGGATGAATTTGGGGACTTCGTCATTGATAATTTTGTAGAAGAATACATCGCCGGGCGCACCCCTAATCCTTGTGTGTTGTGCAATACCCACATCAAATGGAACGCCCTGCTGAAACGCGCCAACTCCCTGGATTGTGAGTTCATCGCCACCGGGCATTACGCCCAGGTCAAGGAATTAAATGGCCGTAAATACATCAGCAAAGGCGCCGATCCGCACAAGGATCAGTCCTATGTTTTGTGGGGTTTGACCCAGGAGGCATTAAAGCGCACCCAATTCCCGGTAGGTAAATTTACCAAACCGGAAGTACGTCAAATCGCTTTTGACGCCGGATACGCCGAACTGTCTAAAAAGTCGGAGAGCTACGAGATTTGTTTTGTGCCTGACAACGATTATCGGGGTTTCCTCAAACGCCGTTTGCCCGATTTGGAAGAGCAGGTCAAAGGAGGAAGCTTCATCAACACCAAAGGTGAAGTCATCGGCAAACACGAGGGCTATCCGTTTTACACCGTTGGTCAACGCAAAGGACTGGGCATGGCTTTTGGGCAGCCGATGTTTGTCACTGAAATTCGGCCAGACAGCAATACCGTGGTACTCGGCGAGTTGGACGAACTCGTGCGCAACAGCATGAGTGTGTACCAGGTCAACTCCATGAAGTACGATCGTATTCCCGACGGACTGGAAGCTTTGACCAAAGTGCGCTACAAGGATGCGGGAACCATGAGTCAATTGAGCAACACACCCGAGGGGCGCATCTCCGTGGAGTTTTTCGCGAACGTCAGCGGCATCGCGCCAGGGCAATCCGCAGTATTTATGGAGGGCGATGACGTGATTGGTGGTGGAATCATCTATAAAGAAATACCGAAAGACTTTATATTAAGTTGAGAAAGGTTTAGGGAGGTTGAGAAGGTTTAGGCTACCGCAAAGGAGGTTGACAATGCCCCTACTAAACCTTCTCAACCTCCCTAAACCTCCCTAAACTAAATTTCTTCCATGCGTCCACTCTTGCTGCTTTTAATCGGTTTTGGCCTGTTTGCCTGTAAAGATGAAGTAGCAGCCCCTGCTTTGGACTACCGCTACGAATACTTTCCACTGTTGATTGGGCAAGAACGCCTTTTTGTGGTCGACAGCATTTTGTTCGACCCCTTGGGCAATCGGGTGCAAATCGACTCTACGACAACCTTTATTCGGGAATTGGTCGTGGATACTTTCCGCAATGCCAGCAATGAACTGGAATACCGCATCGAACGCTACGAGCGCCGCAATAGCACAACTCCTTGGGTCTTGAAAAAAGTGCTGAGCGAATCGCGCCCTAGCCATCAGGCCCAGCGTTTTGAGGACAATTTTCGCCTACTAAAAATGGTTTTTCCACTAAAAATAGATCAAAGTTGGAATCCACTGGTGTATGTGGATCCGCTGGCAAAAGTAGACGTAAAAGGTGAACCCCTGGAATTGTTCAAAGGCTGGGAAGCCCAGATCAAAAGCATCGATCAAAGCTGGAATCAATATCCGAATACCCTCGAAGTTCAATTCAGTGACTACGAAAATGCCATTGAGTTGCGCCGGGGCACCGAGCGATATGCCGCCAATCTAGGCCTGGTTTACCGCGAGCTTAGCGTACTCAACACCCAATGTTTGAGTGCTTGCCAGGGACAGCCTTGGGAGAAGAAAGCCCAGTCCGGCTTTATTTTAAAAATGCGTAGAATTTAAGTAACAATATGGATAAGTACATTGCCATCGGTCGAGTCAGCAAAACCCACGGCGTAGACGGTGCGCTAAAGCTGAAAATCAAGGATCGCTATTGGAATGATTTTGCGGAAGCAAAAGTGCTGTTTGTTGAATCAGCGGGTAAACTGGTGCCTTATTTCATCGAAGAATTTCGGGGTGGACTTGATCCGATCGTCAAGTTTGAAGACCTGGATCAACGCGAACCCGCGCAAGCCCTCAGCGGCAAGGAGCTATTTATGCGGGAAAGTGACCTTTTGCCCGAAGCCGCCGAGGTGAATGTATCCCAATACGAACGGTATGTCGGTTATCTCTTACAGGATGTGGAACTGGGTGAATTGGGTAAAATTGATGAAGTAGTTGAATCTCCCGGCCAATACCTGGCTTTTCTGGAATACCAGGGGCGCGATGTGACGGTCCCCCTCAACCCTGTTTTCATCAAATCAGTGGATCATAAAGCGCAAATAGTGCTGGTGGATTTGCCGGAAGGCTTGCTGGAGTTATAAGTGAAAAGTAAAAAGTGAAAAGTGAAAAGTGAAAAGTGAAAAGTGAAAAGTGAAAAGTGAAAAGTGAAAAGTGAAAAGTGAAAAGTGAAAAGTGAAAAAATAGGGGGACATTCCTATCCTTCCAAATTTAAAAGCAGAAAATAATGGTAAACAGTTGAAAAACCATTGGTGTAATTGCTTTTCCCTATTCACTCTTCACTTTTCACTATTTTCACGCCCTAACCATAACAAACATGAAAAACATCTACACCTTTTTTCTGCTGGTGCTGTGCTCACAGGCTATCAGCGTCTTTGCCCAAAACGGCACTCAAAAAATTCAAGTCACCGACCTTACGCGCATCAAACAGGTGGTATCGGTAGCCGCTTCACCCGATGGAAATAAGGCGCTGTATACCTTGCGAACCATCGAGCCCAATGCGGAAAACAAGTTGGAGTATGATTACCGCAACCACTTCTACCTTGTCGACCTGCAAGCCAACGCCACTCCTCGCGCTTTGACCCGGGGCGCAGAAAGTGTTTCTAGCCCGGTTTTTTCACCCGATGGCAAAACCATCGCTTTTGTACGCGGGGTAAAAGGCAAGTCCCAAGTCTTCATTTTACCCCTGGATGGCGGCGAAGCCTGGCAATTGACCGATGTTTCTTATGGTGCGGGCAATCCACGTTTTTCGCCAGATGGCCGCAAAATCCTCTTCAGCGTATCCCTAAATTTGAGCACCTTGCTCAACGATACCATCCTGAATCCAGGCAAAGGAATCCCTACCTGGTCGCTTGAAAAGCCGGGCTTTCCCAAAAACGAGTTTTTAAACCGCGATAAAAAAATCAAACCCAACCCCGACGGTAGCTTGGAAGAAATCCGCGCCTACCTCGATAAAGATGTAGAAGACCGCAAAGCCAAGGTATTTACTCGCCTCAATTTTCAGGGTGAAGCGGCCGTTGAACCAGAAATTCAATTCAATCACCTCTTTGTCACCGAGGTCAAAGAAGGTGCCAAAGCCAGCCCAGTCACCAAAGGTTTTTGGTCGTATGGGCAGGGCAAATGGTCGACTGATGGGCAGCGTATTTGGGCCGTAACGGGAAAAGACCGGACGCAACACCCCGATCGGGAGCAAGAATCCACCATCGTGAGCATGAACCTGCAAGGTGGGGAGGAAAAAACCATCCTGGCGGAAAGTGGCAAATCCTTTAGCGGCTTCAGCCTTTCGCCCGACGGCAATACTTTGGCGGCCATCATGTCTACGCCAAACTTATTGTCATTCAGCCAATTGGTCATTGCCAATGCCAATGGCAGTAACTTACAAATTGTGCCTTTCGACCGTACCCCCGGTGGAGCCAACTGGTCGGCTGATGGCAAATACATTTACTTGACTGCTCCTTCCAATGGCGGATCGCCCGTGTACCGCATCGACGCCAAAACCCGCGTAGTCGAGCGATTAAGCGATTTTGATACAGGGATCAACGCTTTTGACCTGACGGGCAGCAAAGTGGTCTACAGCAAAACGGATGTATTGAGTCCTTCCGAACTCTACTATGCCGACCTTAGTATGAAAAATCCGGTTCAGCTCAGCCGCCACAACGAGGCATGGCTGAAAGACAAAAAGCTCAGTTTGCCCGAAAAGCGAGTGTACACCAACTCCAAAGGGCAAAAAGTGGAGTACTGGATCATGAAGCCGACCTTTATGGAAGCGGGGAAGAAGTATCCCTTGGTGCTGCAATTGCACGGTGGTCCTACCGCCATGTGGGGGCCGGGTGAGTTTTCGATGTGGCATGAGCTCCAATATTTCTGCTCGCAGGGTTATGGGGTGGTGTATCCCAACCAGCGCGGTTCGGGTGGTTATGGTAAGGATTTTCAGTTTTCCAATTACCGCGACTGGGGCCCTGGCCCACAGGAAGATGCCCTGGCCGCCTGCGCCGATGCCGCCAAAGCGCCATGGGTAGATACGGCCAAACAAGTCATCACGGGTGGTTCTTACGCGGGTTACCTCACCGCCTGGATCATCGCGCACGATCACCGTTTCAAGGC
The DNA here is from genome assembly GCF_041740695.1 of Haliscomenobacter sp. Classification (GTDB taxonomy): domain Bacteria; phylum Bacteroidota; class Bacteroidia; order Chitinophagales; family Saprospiraceae; genus Haliscomenobacter. The sequence continues at coordinate 42,808 of NZ_JBGSLK010000053.1, forward strand.
CGCTTTTGCCCAGCGCGGAGTCTACGACTTGACCACTTTTATGGGTGAAGGCAACGCCTGGCGTCTCGTGCCTAACTATTTTGGCTTGCCTTGGGAGGATGAAAAAACCACTGAAATTGACGCGGAGTCGCCTTACAGCTACGTGGATAAAATCCGCACGCCGTTTTTGATCAAACACGGCGAAAATGACCTGCGCACCGGGGTAATTCAGTCGCAGATGATGTTCCGTAGTTTGAAATACCTGGAAAAGGACGTGGAATATGTCCTGATGCCAGGTGGAACGCACGAGTTGAGCCGTTCGGGGAATGTGCGGCAGCGGATTGACCGGATGTTGCGGATTTATGAGTTTTTTGAAAGGTATATTCGGTGATTAAACATCCGTCTGAAAAACTCCTTTTATCTCCCGCTCCACAAACACCACTGTCATCAGCACCGACACCACAAAATAAGCCCCTACGAGGTATACAAACCACAAGCCCCAGTTTTGCGCAGCACCAAACCAGTCGCCGCCCGACTGGTAAATGATGTACAAGCCCAAGGCCGATTTGATGGCTTCAAAATAAACCGCAAAAGGATTCCGATCCATCAATTCGGTATAGGCAAAAATGGCCAGGAACAAAAATCCGCCGTAGTAAAAAATACCTGGACTACCAATTTTGGCCAGGCTGGCAAAAAAATAAGTCAGCAAAAAGTAGTTGAAAAACATCTGTGCCCAGCTCCAGGCGATCAGCGCACTTGAAGCTTTGGTATCGTATTTTTCAAAGTTGTAGACATCTTTTATGCTGTCTAGCGGGTATTTTTCAACCACATCCGCCGGGCGCCAGCCAGTGGGCATAAACCACAGACGTACTTTGTCCCACCAACTGCGGGTACGCCAGGCGTCTTGCATCAATAACCACAAGTGTTGAAAATTGATTTTGATCGGATTCCAGGTCTGTACCGGGCGGGTGACGCCGTACACAGGTGGAACTTCTGGCAGTTCTTCCTGGAAAGTGCCGAAGAGTTTATCCCAAAAAATGAAAATCTGTGCGTAGTTTTTATCGATGTACTCCTTGTTCATCGCGTGGTGCACGCGGTGATGTGAGGGTGTTACGAGGATGTATTCCCAAATTCCCATCTTGTTGATGAGTTGGGTATGGTACCAATATTGGAGAAACAAATGTAATGGACCGATCACTGCCACCACCTGAGTTGGTATGCCCAGCAGTGCAGAGGGTAGAAGCAGAATGGTGAAATAATTGATGAAGGAAGATACCGACTGCCGCAACGCGCAGGACAAATTGAACTCCTCACTACTGTGGTGAATGATGTGGCGGTTCCACAAAAAATTGATCTCGTGTGACCAACGATGGATCCAATACCCTTGAAAATCCACCACAATAAAGCCAATCAGGTAAGCCCACACCGAATTGGCGGCCAAATGGGTGAACGCGACCCGCTCTACCAACCACTGATAGGTAATCACACTGATGCCGACACCCAGCACGTCTTTAACTACGTTGGTGATCCCGGAGGAAAAACTGGAGACACTATCCAATCCTCGAATGACATTGGCCCCCCGATACCATTCCACCACTTTTTCCACTAAAAAAAGAATGACAAAGATGGGCATAACAATGTTCAAAATTGTTCCGTAGGCTTCCATTTGCGATCTGTTTGATTAGGAAGGATTGAAAAAAAAGCCAAATTACTGTATTTTGCTTTTGTGAAAAATAGTTCCCACAAAAAATAGCGAATATTCGCTATTAAAATACTATAATGATGTATAAAATACTGCTCATCTGCCTTTTTTTCGGCAGTGCTTCCTTCCTCAAAGCCCAAGATGTCATCAAAGGCACCATCCTGGATCAAAACAACCAACCAATTCCTTACGTCAACGTCGGTGTGCTGAATACGGCAATCGGAACCGTTAGCCAGGAAAATGGCCAATTCGAGTTGCTTGTCGATCAGGTCAAAGCAAGTGATACCATCAAAATCTCCACCATTGGTTTCAGCAGTCGGGCTTTTGTGTTGCAAAATTTGCGGAGCATGCTGGAGCAAAACCCGCAAATCAAACTGAGTGCTATTCAGTATGACCTGGCGGAGGTGACCGTCAAACCCTTGATTTTTGAGGAGTTCGGATTTGACAAAACCTCTACGGATCGCAATACCAATTTTGCCATTTCAAAATTTCCCCGGCAAAACCTCGGTGCGGAAATTGCCCGCAAGTTCAAAATGAATAAGTACACCAAACGTAGCAAAAGTAAAGCCTGCCGCTTGGACGCTCTCAAATTTTACTTGCGCTCCTGCGATTACGATTGGGCGAAACTGCGAGTCATGGTGTACCATTTGGAAGACGGCAAACCTGGAACTCCCCTATTGAATGAAAACGTCATCGTAGAAGTAAAAAAAGGGCAAACCGGCTGGGTTGAAGTCAACCTCAAACCCTATGACCTCATCGTAGACGGAGACATTGCTCTTGGCCTGGAATGGATCGACCATTCGCCCACGGGCAGACGGTTGAGTTTACCCATTGCCTTTCCAGCAGTAGGTTCCACCCATTTTTATCAATTCGGGAGCCAAAACGCCTGGAAAAAATTCCCCAATATGTCAACACCAATGGTGATTAAAGTGGCGTATTAATGGCGCTTAAAATCCTATCAGTCCAACTTGATAGTGCTTTTTGTCCGCAGTTTCCGCATAAATCCACAGCTCCTCATTGGATAAGGCCGCACAATTGCTGGGCCGGACCTTGATTTTTTCCGTACCCGAATATTCCAGTGGGGTATTTTGGGTCCCTTTGGCATTAAAACAGGCCTTGCGCATGGGCGTTTTGCTCTTGTCATTGTACAACAACAAATATTGTTCATCCTTGGCCAAAAAGGCAAATGAATCAAAATAGCCTTGGTCAAAACTCACTTGATTTTTATTCAGGCTAAACAATTTACGCGTGCTCAAATCTGCGGTGTAAGAAATCAGAAGAACTTGGCCATAATAGCGTTGATCATTGCCTCGGAAAGGTGGCAAAAACTGTTCTGCTACGATGCTGATGTTGCCATTGGCCTCTACGTGTAGCGCACGCAATTGGTAATCTGGCAAACGTTTGGGTGCGCCCTCTAAGGATTGTAGGTCTTCGGCACTAAAAGAGTGGATATGCGTTTGTACCCGCCCCGTTTTTAAGTCTATTGCAATGGCGAAGGCACCGTTGGTATCATGCTCTCGATTGCCCAGCAGGCCGCCGCAATACAACTGGCCGTCCTGATTGAGTTGGATGGCAATTTGGTGCGGATTGGCCGATCCCAGATTAAAATCGTACCACTTTAGTTTGCGCCCTTGTTCCCGATAAGACAAAATACAATACTGAGGATCAGGGTTGTCTTTGTCACGATGCGTTGCCAATACGATCACTTCACCACTATTGTTGACCTCATAATCCATCAGGTGCACAATGGAAGCACTCCAAGGGAGTTTAGGCTCAATGCTCCACAGGGGCATCAAGGCTTCGTCACAAAGCAAGAGCCATTTACGCGAGGAGTTGTTAGCAGTATTGGGAAAACGATTGTAAATGAGCAACTTGCTGCGATCTTCTGAAAGCTTAAAACCCAATGGGGTATCAAAAATTCCTCGATCCCAATTGATTTCGTAAATCGGGCGGGGCGCACGATAGGCCACTAACGATTGAGGATCTATTTCCTGGGTATAGAGCCGTAGTTTGTTCTGGGTCGGGTCTTCTAAACTGAGCAAAAGGTGCAAACGGTCTTTGAGGATAACCGCCGTTTCCAATTTCAAATCCCCCAAATCAAAGTGTAATCGCAGTGGCACCTGACGCTCTAACTTCAGTTCCGAATTGAAACATTGCAAAACGGGCGGCAGAATGGCCGGATCGCGCATATCGGTCAAAAGGGTAAAAATACCCGCCGAGGTTTTGCCGATCACCTGACTAATGTGCAGGTTCTTATCTGGCTTTTGATGGGGACGGCCCCACTTGACATCCTGGGCGGCAAGGCCCAAATACCAAAAAGTAAAAACAGTGGCTACTAGGTACTTCATGACAGTTTCTTTTACAGAAAAAATGGCAAAAGTGTGAAGTGCCCGGCATGGATGCCTGGCAAAATATAGTAGCCGATTGATTATTCTGGTTGGATTGAATAATGGCGAATATAATTGCTTAAAGTTAAAAAGCAAGGTTAAGTTTAAAAAAGTAGTACTGTTTTTTAGCTTCATTCACTCATCAAGCTAATGAAACACGCTGCATCCGCTTGGAAAGTCAAAGTCCCCTGCTTCACTTCGAGCAATGGCCCTTTTTGCATGCCCCTTTTTTGATCGGTGAGGTACACTTGGAGTGTTTTAATTCCAGCAGGTAAACCTTTTAGTTCAACGGTTCTTTCAGCACCTTCATTGACCAAGTGAATGCTCAGTTTTTTCTGCGCGGCATCGCTCAAAGCCGTTAGGTGAATATCCTCCACATTGGAAGTCAGAGGAATAATGTTCAGGCCCATCGGCGTGGCAGCCAATTGTTTCAAGTTCCAGAAGCGTTGGGTCGGCCGCAGAGGAATACTGTTGTTGCCAAATAACCCACCTCCCACCAAGGGCGAATAATCTGAAGTCAATTGCCATTGCATGATGGTTTGAGGCTGGCAGATGTTCAACATGCGCACATACAACTTGATCTCCTCCAGGGCATAATGGCCTTCTTCAAATATTTTGGGGTAGCGCCAGGCACCCGCATCGATGCTCCCCTCTCCTACTATCAGGGGCACTTTGAGGCGATTGGCTGCGTCATGCCACTCCAACAAAGTCGACTTTTCCCAACCCCGCCAGGAGTGGAAGGATACCGCACCGATGTATTCCCAGGTTTGTGGGTCGTCCAGTGCCGCGTTCACAAAAGCAAAACCATTCGCATCGGCGGTATCACCCAGTAGGAGTTTGGTCTTGAGTCCCCGTGCCTTCATGTACGCACCCAAGCCCTTGATGAAGACGGCGTGCTCCGCAGCGCTATGGCGTACATTGATGCCCAGGTCCGATTCGTTGAAGGAAAACATGCTGACTTCCACCCCGTAAGCTTCTTTGAGGTAAAGAATGTAACTGGTGATGGAGGCGTAAATGGCTTCGGTACGTTCGGAGCGCAAGGGATTGCCAAAACTGCCATCCGCATTGCGATCATTGCCGCTGAGTGGACCAATTGCTGCCCATTGGGGTGGAAACCAAGCGGCCAGCAGTACGGGCATTTTCATTTTGTGTAAGCGTTGGGCCAGCTCCAGGGCCGCTTTCACCCGTGGGTGAATCTCTCCTTTGCGCGCCGCTTCCAGTGGATTGATGCTGTCGTACGGATGCCACAAGCGCCAGGGCAATTCCACCCTTGCCATACGTACCTCCATGTTTTTCAGGCAATAATCAATCACTTGGGGGTCCTGTTGGAAGTTTTGCAAGCGAAAATTCCCACCCAGGCCTAGGAACTGCCTGCCCGGATATTGCGGAAACAATTCAACTTGGGCGACCTGATCCGTGGCTTTACCTTCCACTTGGATGTTGAATTGTCGGCTTGTTTTTTGGCCTGCCTTTACTTTCATGGCTTGCAAGGTAAAATAGATCCCCAAATCGCCAGTTTTGGGATTGGATTTTACAATGATCAAGTCCGCTTGATTCGAAGTGATGCGCAGGCTTTGCTGCCCAGTTTTAAATGCCAAACCTTTGGCCAAAACCCTTAGGCGTTCATTTTCACCGACTGGAATCAGTTCTTCGGTTTGCACTTGATACACGCCGGGGTCAATCTGCTGGATTTCAGCGGCAGCATAAGTTTTGGCGGGCAAATTGAGGTGGAAAAACACCCCCGTAAACTCCTGATCGCGGTGAGGATCAAGATCCAAGTTGACTTGAATGTTTCCTGGCGAGCCGTCTTGAACCGTTTGGGTAAAAAACAAGCTGTCCATGCGGGTACGCACTACCTGGGCATTGCCTTCCCGGCGGTAGGTAGTCCAGTTGCGTTCGCGGCCGGTGGCATTTTCCCGTTGCCAGTTGTTTTGGATCAGCCGAATGCTGCTTTCAAAGCGGAACAATTGGCCGTTGGCGCGGGTGCCAGTGAGGTTGCCCCAGGCTTGTACATCTGTTTGGGCCAACAAGGGGGCATGCGCCAGCAAGAGGTAAAACAAAGCTTTACCTGCAAATCGATAAGATGTGGTGATCATAAGCTGCAAAAATTAGTGCAGCTAAGATAGGAAATGTATAGAGATTGTCTGGCACTATTCCTTGCTCTTCGGGGGTGCCGTTGGGTACCTGGCTTCCAAGGCTTTTAACAGGCGGGTTTGGACATAGGCCATCAAAGCAGACCCTGCCAGCACCAAAAGTGTGTGTTTGAATCTGGATTCGAGGTCTCTTTCCGGACCAGTCAACAGGTCGATGGCAATAAAAACAATGCCAAAAATGGACATTCTAGCAATAAAACGGATCGCGTTCATTCGGATATTTTTTAAGGATTTTTTTCCAAATTGGATTCATTTTTAGGCTTATAGGCAGATTGATAAGGGTATTTCTTTTCAATCCAAACGCCGAAAAATGCATTGATTATGGCTACCATGATGAGCAAAATAAGGAAAAAAATCCTTGATTTTGTGCTTTGCTCTGGATTGCCGTACAAATTCAAAAGGAACAGCGGCACTACAAAAAAAACTATCCTCAGTATAAAGTTTTTAATTTTCATCATTATGATTTTGGATCAAAATACTACTTTGGCCTTTTCCTTGCAAGGCATTGCTAACAACTTTTGACCAGCACCGTTTTTTCTTCGGCCAATGCTTGAATAATTGCTTGGAAAATGTGAACATTAGCATCAAAACCAGCAAGTTTGATTTTACCAAATTCTATCCAGGAAGTCAACGACGCCGCAAAAATTGAAGAAGTAGTCGGCGATTTTGTGAACCTCAAGCGACGTGGGGCCAACTACAGCGGCCTGTGCCCCTTCCACAACGAAAAATCCCCTTCCTTCAACGTCAATCCGGCGCGCAACATCTTCAAGTGTTTTGGCTGCGGCAAAGCAGGTGACCCGATCACCTTCGTGATGGAGCACGAGCAAGTCTCGTACCCGGAAGCTGTACGTTTTTTGGCCAAAAAGTACCGCATTGAGCTCAAGGAAACCGAATCCTCCGACCAGCAACGCCAGGAACAACAGGCCATCGATAGCCTTTACTTGATCAATCAGTTTGCCCAAGAATACTTTCAGGGCCAATTGTTCGATACCGACAAAGGGCGCAGCGTGGGCCTCTCTTACTTCAAACAAAGGGGTTTTCGGGAAGAAACGATCAAGAAGTTCGGGCTGGGCTTTGCCCAAAACGACATGGACGGACTCCTGCGGGCCGGAAAACAAAAAGGTTACAATACCGATCAACTGAAAAAACTGGGCTTGGTCACCCAATACGACCGCGATTTTTTCCGCGATCGGGTCATGTTTTCGATCCACAACCTGACGGGCAAAGTCATCGCCTTCGCCGGTCGGATCATGGCTAAAGACCCCAAGCAGCCCAAATACATCAACTCGCCAGAAACGGAGATTTATTACAAAAGCAAGGTACTTTATGGCATCTTTTTTGCCAAAAAAGCCATCCGCCAGTTTGACGAATGCCTGCTGGTGGAAGGCTATACCGACGTGATCTCCTTGCATCAATCGGGGATCGAAAACGTGGTCGCATCTTCGGGTACCGCGCTCACCCCCGATCAGATTCGCCTGATCAAACGGTTTACCAACAACATCAAAATCATTTACGACGGCGATGCGGCGGGCATCAAAGCGGCACTGCGCGGGCTCGATCTGGCCTTAGCCGAGGACATGAACGTACGCTTGGTGCTCTTGCCGGATCAGGAAGACCCCGATTCGTACATTCAAAAGGTGGGTTCGGAGGCTTTTTTGACTTATTTGAAGGAAAAAGGCAAAGACATCGTGCAGTTTGAAACCGAACTGTTGCTCAAAGAAGCGGGTGATGACCCGACGAGGAGGGCAGGCGTTCTGGGGCAAATCGCCAATACGATCTCCAAAATCAAAAATCCGCTGCGCCGCGATGAATACGTGAAGGTAACTCGACAGGTATTGGGGGTCGACGAGGGTCGGATGATTTTTGAGGTAAACAAACTACTGCGCCGCGATCTGGAAAAATACCAGGCACTGGAAGGCATTACTCCGCCGAGTTCGGATGACTCCTTTCCGACTGAGGAGTACGTCTCCAATCCGATCATGGCGGAAGCGGAAATGAGCGTGGGGGATGAATTTCAGGAGAAACACATTGCCCATATCCTCATCAATGCCGGGGGTGAATGGTACGATCAGGCGCACAACACCACCGTAGCTCAATACGTGTGGATCAACATCGAAGACGTCATCGATTATTTCGACAGCAAGTTGTACAAAAAAGTGGTGGTCGAAATCATGCAAAGGGTCAACCAGGGGCTCGACATCTCAGTGCAATATTTTATCAATCACCCTGAAGCAGACGTGCGCCAATTGGCATCCACTGTACTCACCAGTCCCTACGAATTCAGTGAAAATTGGGAGCTAAAACACGAAGTTTTCCTCAATCAGCGCATGCCGGAAGACAATTACTTCAAGGACGCAGAAGCGGCGGTCAAACGCCTGAAATTGCGCAAAATTGGACGGATCATCGCGGACAATCACGCCAAAATGAAGGTGATCAATCAGGGCGATGTGGAACAGTTGCTGCCACTGATTAAGCTGGACCAGAAGTTGAAGGCGATGCGGAATCAGCTGGCTGGGGAATTGGGGATGGTGGTGGTGAAGTGAACATATTATCGCCAATCTATTTTTAAAATCATCCTCCCTCCCCTTCTTTTCATCAAACTCTTCCCCTCATTAGTTGTTTACCAATCAACAAAGCACTACTTTTGCCCACGTTTTTACAAAACCTGCTTTTTAATGGCTACTGTCAAGTTTACGTTTGAAGATAAAAAAATAGCTCAGCCGATTGTGGTGGAAGGAGTGGCGGAAGGGACCTCGATTTTGGAACTAACCGAAGATCACGATATCCACCTGAATCACAACTGTGGCGGCGTTTGTGCCTGCAGCACCTGCCATGTGTATGTGCTCAAGGGCGAAGACGACCTGGAGGAAATTTCGGACAAAGAAGAAGACTTCATTGACCGGGCCCACAATCCCCGCCTCAATTCCCGTTTGGGTTGCCAATGTGTGATCCTGGACGAAGAAGCTTACATTGAAATCGAGATTCCCGATCAGAGCCGCATCATTGGCCACGAGCACTAACAATGACCAATTTTAACCAGCCCTCAAATCCTCATCATAATGGCATTTGACCAATTTGACAACCTCCCCATCAACTGGGCGGATCACGAAGACATCGCAATGAAACTCTACGAGCGTTTTGGCGATGATTTTCCTGAAGGCAAAATTTACCGCATTCGTTTTACTGAGCTGATCGAATGGATCCTGGAAATTTCCAATTTCGAAGGAACTCGTGAAGGCTGTACCGAAGCGCATTTGGAGCAAATCCAGGCCAAGTGGGTCTACGAATGGCGCGACAACCAATAAACGAGTATGAACCACCTGGAAGTTTTCAGTACCATCCATACCTTCATTTTTGATGTGGACGGCGTGTTGACCAACAACGAAGTGCTCATCACCGAGAATGGGGAGTTGCTGCGCAAAATGAATGTCCGCGATGGGCTGGCCATCAAAATCGCCATCGATAAGGGCTATAAAATTGCCATCATCACGGGTGGGCGCTCCGAAGGTGTCAAAAAACGTCTGGAAGCCTTGGGAATCAAGGACATTTATTCGGGCATCAGCAATAAGTTAGAAGCTTTTGAGGAGTTTGTAGACCTATACGAACTGGATCCGGTAGGCATCCTGTACATGGGCGACGACCTGCCCGATTACCCGGTGATGCGCCGGGTGGGCTTGGCTACCTGTCCCAAAAATTCAGCTCCAGAGCTCTTTCCCATCGTCAATTATGTATCTCCATTGTGCGGCGGCGAAGGTTGCGTGCGGGATGTCATTGAAAAAGTTTTGCGTTTGCAGGGCAAGTGGTCGGAAGATTAAACAAACCAAACGCGCAAAATAAGTAGTCCTAAATAGTACATATTTTGTGCGCATGTCTATATTTGTAGGGACCAGAACTTAAGTGAAGGGATGGTATTCATTGATATTTCACACAAACAGTCCCAATGTCCCTCTTCCGCTTGCTAAGGCTACCCAATTTGTTGATTGTTGCGTTGGTTCAATCCTTGCTCTATTTTCGATTGTTGCTGCCAGCCTTTGAGCAGCAGGGCATTGTCCCACGACTCAATACGCTTGAATTCCTCTTTTTGGTTCTGGCTACGCTCTGTACCACCGCCTGTGGCTATATCATCAATGATTTATACGATTACGAAATGGATTTGCTCAACCGCAAAGAAAAGGTTATCGTTAATGTCAAAATCAGTGCTCAACTCTGCATGTGGGTTTATGCCCTATTGTTTTTTTTGGGTTTTTGGTTGTCCCTTTACTTAGCTTTTCGCATTGGGCAGGTGTACATGATGGGCTTGTATGTGTTGGCCTTTGTGTTGTTGTTTTTGTACACAAAAACCCTTAAAAAGCGGCCTTTGGTAGGCAATATGTTGGTCGCCTTGTTTTGTGCAGGGGTGGCTGGCTTGGTGTGGTTGGCAGAATTGCCAGCTTGGTGGGCTTTGCAGGATATGGCACCACAAACAGCTCAATCTTTACAATCCATCATCAATTGGTATTGCGCTTTTGCTTTTTTCAGCACGATGTTCCGTGAAATCGTCAAAGATTTGGAAGATAAAATTGGGGATGCAGCGGCAGGTTGCCGCACTTTTCCGATTGCAGCGGGTGATCGTTCCGCGAAGTACTTGGCGATGGCTATTGCCTTATTTTTGATGGTGTTGCTGGGGTTTTTATACCTCAATCAAATACCCGGTTTTAGTGACTGGTTTTATCTTGGGGCATTGTTAGGGGTCATTTCACCATTGGTTTATGCCCTTTACCTTTTACAAAGCGCCCAAACGCCCAGCGATTACCACCGCATCAGCAATTTGGCTAAAATAGTCATGCTAGCGGGAGTACTTTTACTACTGATTTAAATAATTCTGAATGAATCCATTGTCCCTAAACATCATCCTGGCTTCTACTTCTCCTCGGCGTAGTCAGCTTCTGCGTGAAGCAGGTTTCAAATTTGAAATCAAAACAACAGAGGTAGAGGAAACATATCCTCCCGAAACCCCAGTTGATGAGGTGGCGGGGTATTTGGCGCGTAAAAAAGCCTATGCTTCCCGCGAGTTTATCCAACAGGATGAGATCATTCTGGCTGCCGATAGTGTGGTCATTTTGGATGGGGTTATTTATGGCAAACCACTCGACGCAGCGGATGCCCGACAGATGTTGCAAAAATTGTCAGGGCAACTGCATCGGGTCATCACGGGGGTTTGTTTGTTGTCCAAAGACCGGGAGAAGGTTTTTTCCGCCGAATCCCGGGTGCAATTTGAGCCTTTGAGCGATATTGAGATTGATTTTTACGTCGAAAAATACCGTCCTTTTGACAAAGCTGGTTCCTATGCCATTCAGGAATGGATCGGGCTTTGTAAAATCTCCAGAATTGAAGGTACTTTTACCAATATTATGGGCTTGCCAGTGGATCAGGTGTACCGGGAGCTACTGGATTTTATATGAAGTTGAGCAGTTGAGAAGGTTTAGGTAGGTTTAGGCTACCGCGAGCGACTTGGACACGACCTTGTCTAAGTCGCTCGCGGTAGCCTAAACCTACCTAAACCTCCCTAAACTTTTTCTTATGCAACAACCCATTGAGGTGCTCCGCCAATATTGGGGACATGAACAATTCAGGCCCCAACAAGAGCACATCATTCAGTCGGTTTTGGAAGGAAGAGATACCCTGGCGCTGTTGCCAACGGGTGGTGGGAAATCCATTTGTTTTCAAGTTCCTGCCCTTTGTCAGGAGGGCATCTGTATTGTCATTTCTCCGCTGATCGCCCTGATGAAAGATCAGGTGCAAAATCTGCAAAAAAAAGGCATCTCCGCACTGGCAATCTACGCTGGGATGGCCTATCGCGATATTGATCGCTTGTTGGACAACTGTGTCCATGGCGATGTAAAATTCCTCTACCTCTCGCCCGAGCGGCTGGTAAGTGACTTGGCACGGGAGCGCATCAAACGCATGAAAGTCTCCTTTTTTGCCGTAGACGAAGCGCATTGTATCTCGCAATGGGGTTATGATTTTCGGCCACCTTACCTCGAAATCGCCAAAATTCGGGAGTATTTCCCCCAGGTTCCCATCATTGCATTGACCGCCACAGCCACCCAGGAGGTGGTGCAAGACATTCAGGCCAAGTTGGCTTTCCGGGATCAGCAGGTTTTCCAATCCAGTTTTGCTCGGTCTAATCTCGCTTACATCGTACGTCCCAGCGAGGCCAAAGAAGAACAACTCGTAGCTATTTTGCAAAAAGTCCCCGGCAGTGGGGTCGTATATGTGCGCAATCGGCGGCGGACCAAAGAGATCGCCCAATTGCTGCAAAAAAAACGCATCTCCGCCGATTTTTACCACGCGGGCCTCACGCCCGATGAGCGTTCGGCCAAACAAGACGCCTGGGTCAGTGGGCGCACCCGGGTGATGGTTAGTACCAATGCTTTCGGGATGGGCATCGATAAGCCGGATGTGCGCACGGTGGTTCACTTGGAATTGCCGGATAGTCTCGAAGCCTACTTTCAGGAAGCGGGGCGAGGCGGGCGCGATGGGCTCAAGTCTTACGCCGTTTTGTTGTACAACCAAAATGACCGCCGCAGCCTGGAATACCAGTATGCGCAAGCTTTCCCGAGCTTGGACGAAGCCCGGCAAGTTTACCGGGCACTAGGCAGTAATTTCCAACTCGCTTTAGGGGGCGGCCAGGGTGAAAGTTATGATTTTGATATCTCCATTTTTTGCCAAAAATTCCAATTGGAGCCAGTACGCACGTTTAATTGCCTCAAATTATTGGAGCAGGAAGGCTGGATTAGTTTGTCCGAGGCGGTTTTTACCCCTTCTACCCTACTGATCAAGGTGGACAAAGAGCGATTGTACGATTACCAAATCAAAAACCGCGAGCTGGATAAAGTATTGAAAATCATTTTGCGCAGTTACCAGGGTGTTTTTTCCAGTTATGTTACATTTAGCGAGAGAAAGTTGGCGGAGTATTGTAAAATTTCATCTGAGCAACTACAACGGGCGCTGGTGCGCATGCAAGAAGACCACATCATTGAATACAACCCTCAAAAAGACAAACCGCAACTGAGTTATTTGCGCGAACGGGTGGATGCTGCCTACCTTACTTTTGACACTCAATTGTACAACTTCCGCAAAACCCGCCACGCGGAGCGCATCCAAAAGGCGATTGCTTACGCGGAGGAAAAAATCTGCCGCAGCCAACAACTGTTGCATTATTTTGGTGAAAAAGACGCCCCGGCTTGTGGCGTTTGTGATGTCTGCCTGGAGCGCAAAAAGCAAAACCTCGATGGAGAAACTTTTGAACGCATTCGCCAAAAAGTTCAACGCCTCTTGGAGCAAGAAGCTCTGCCTGTCAAAGCGGTTGTCGATTCCTTCGCCCCTAAAACACAGCAGCAAGTACTTGAAACGCTCACTTTTATGCAAAACGAGGGTATGCTGATTGAAAAAAACGGTAAACTCCAACTCAAAACATGAAACTGGTCTTCACAGTCACCAATGATTTGTGCTACGATCAACGGATGCAGCGCATTTGTAGCACCCTGAATGCGGAAGGCCATGAGGTGACCCTTGTAGGGCGATTCCGCAAAACATCCCCTCTCCTACCCGCTGCGGACTATCGGCAAATTCGTCTGGTTTGTTGGTTTGACCAAGGAAAACTGTTTTACCTGGAATACAATCTTAGACTATTCTGCTGGCTGTTGCTGCAAAAAAGCTTTGACATCTACACTGGCATCGACCTGGATACTATAATGCCCTGCCTGGGAGTTGCACGTTTAAAAAAGAAAAAATGCTACTACGATGCGCATGAGTACTTCAGTGAGGTGCCCGAGGTAGTTGACCGGCCTTTGACTAAGCGCATCTGGGAGATGGTCGCCCAGGTTTGTATTCCAAAGGTAGATCGGGCGTATACCGTTGGCCCGGCCCTCGCCCAGATTTTCCAGCAGCGCTACGGCATTCACTTTCAGGTTATTCGAAATATGCCCCTTCAAAACAGTAAGACTCCCTCAACTCCTCAACTCCTCAACCCCTCAACTTCACCCATTATCCTCTACCAAGGCGTACTCAATGCTGGCCGGGGCCTGGAAACGGCCATCGCGGCGATGCAAAAAATTGAAGGTGCAACATTATGGTTGGCTGGAGAAGGGGATTTATCGCAGGAACTGCGACAACTGGCGAAGGATTTGCAGGTGGAAAGTAAGGTGCATTTTTTGGGTTATTTGGCCCCGGATAAACTACGTTCAGTCACGCAACAAGCCAGCATTGGATTAAATCTGTTGGAAAACCGCGGCTTGAGTTATTATTACTCGCTGGCGAATAAGGCATTTGATTATGTACAGGCGGGAGTGCCGTCGATTCAAATGAATTTTCCGGAATATTTGGCGCTGCAAGAAGAACACCGGGTTTTTTATTTGATCAATCGTTTGGAGGTGGATGCGCTGGTGCAGGCGATTGTGCACCTTATAGGGGATAATGAGTTGTATTTGGCGCTACAGGAAAGTTGTAAAATAGCGTCGAAGGAATGGTGTTGGGAGCTCGAAAAAGAAAAACTAATTGCAATATATGCTTAAGTGTGCCTTCAGTGCCTTAGGTTTCTTAGGTGGTGAAAAGAACCAATTTTTTCACCACCTAAGAAACCTAAGACACTGAAGATACACCTCAGGAGTTACTCTCTACTCACCACATCCCCTGAACCCGAAACCTTCGAGCTCATCCGTGGCCGCCCCTTGTAATACACATCACCAGAGCCGCTGATGCGCACATCCAGGTTTTCAGTACTGTGAATCGACGTGTTGCCGGAGCCAGAAATCTGGATCGTAGCGGCTTCCACCTGCAAACCAATTGCAGAAATATCCCCAGAACCAGAGACGCTGGAATTCCAGGACTTGGCATTTCCTTTCAAGTTCATGTCACCAGAACCACTGATGCGCACTTCTACATCAGTGGCGTCAAATTCGAGGTTCAGGTTGCCTGAACCAGAAATACCCAAAGCCAGATTGCCCAAGTTTTTGAATGCGGTTTCCCCTTTGATGTCGCCTGAGCCGCTGAGTTTCACTGCGTTCAGTTTAGGCACGGTGATGTACACATTGAATTTGTCGTAGCGGCCTACATTTTCGGTGAAGCGGATCTTCCAATGTTTGTCTACCACTTCTTTGGAGAGCAAACCGATCAGGTTTTCGTGTGATTCTACTTCTATTTTTTGTTCACTGCCTTGGCGCAAGTAAACATTGCCCGAAAAAGTCAGGCTAAATCCCTCAAAGGAAGAAACGTCTAGAGTTTTGCGTACAATGGCGCCTTTGCCTTGTACCCTATTGCCCCAACCCCAGGAGTTTTGGGCGGATATGGATAGGCTAGTCAGTAATAAAGTCAGGGTGAAAAATGAGCTTAATGATTTCATCGAAGTGTTTTTTAGTATTCTCTTTCTGAGATGCTAAAAAGGACGAGTGCCCCCCAGCATAGGTTGCTTTTTTTGCAAAAAATCTTTTGCAAATAATTTTTTTTGGTTAAAACAATCCTAATTTCTTTTCAAAACGAAAGGATTTTTGGCAGTTATGTTAAAGTAAAGTTACACCCCTCACCACGCTTTAAACTGGAGCTTTTCGAGCCAGTCTAATGGACAAATAACCAAAAAATCCTGTTTACTATGAAAAAGATGATTGCTCTGCTGGCGCTGATTGCGCCGATGTTTTTGCTCGGTATTGTTGATGCACAAGCACAAGGCCGCTGGGAATTTTTAGGCAAACGTACCGTCAATTATGGTTTGGATCGCGATGTGATCCCGGTTACCTGGCGCGACGGCGCTTTTGACGGGCTCAAAATTGAAGTCAAAGGAGGTGCTTTGAACATGCGTAAATGTGTGGTTCACTTTGAAAATGGGGGCAAGCAGGAAATCGACTTGCGACACAATTTTGGCCGAGGCAGCGATTCAAAAATATTGGATCTACGCGGCAACAATCGCTTGGTTGAAAAAATCGAATTTTGGTACGACACCAAAAATGCAGCACGCAATAAGGCTACTGTATTCGTCTACGGAAGGCATTAATTCCTAAATATAGTCGGGTTTAAATGGCGAAGGCAAGTTCAGTTCAACTGACTTGCCTTCTTTTGTATCACCTCAAATGGTGTAAATAAGCGAGAATAATTATAGAGCGATTTATGCGTTTAAAATGCATTTACCCCGTTAACGGTGGTGTATTTAAAGCTCAACTTTTTATCTGGATTCACCCGTTTGAAGGCAGATTGGCACATCAAGGTAGCTTCGTGGAAGCCACACAAAATCAGTTTCAACTTGCCTTGATAAGTATTGATGTCACCAATGGCGTACACTCCCGGGATGTTGGTGCTGTAATCCAGGGTATTCACTTCGATGGCATTTTTATCCACGTTCAAACCCCAGCTGCCCAAAGGCCCGAGTTCTGGAGACAAACCAAAAAGTGGAATAAAATAATCCGTTGAACGAATCACTTCCCCTTTTTCTTTGGTATCAATGACCACATCGGTCAACACACCATTGCCACGCAGGCCTGTAGTTTGAGAGTCGGTCAACAAGTCGATCCGGCCGCTGTGGGCCAATTCGTGTACTTTCTCTACTGAATCTGGTGCGCCACGGAAGTCCTTGCGGCGGTGAATCAGGGTCACTTCACTGGCTACTTCGGCCAGGAAAATCGTCCAATCCAGCGCAGAGTCACCTCCACCAGCGATCACTACCCGTTTGTTGCGGTATTTTTCTGGATCCCGAATGATGTAATCGATGCCTTTGTCTTCAAAACGTTCCAGGTTCTCAAGTGGTGGTTTGCGGGGTTCAAAACAACCCAATCCGCCCGCAATGGCGATCACGGGTGCCTGAATTTGGGTGCCTTTGCTAGTAGTCAGTAGAAAGTGACCATTTTCGAGTTGTTCAAACTTTTCAGCCCGCTCGCCCAGGGTAAAGCCGGGCTTAAAAGGTGCAATTTGCTCCATTAGGCGATCAACCAAATCACCGGCCAAAATAGAAGGATACCCGGGGATATCGTAAATCGGCTTTTTTGGATAAATTTCAGCCAATTGACCACCAGGTACTGGCAGTGAATCCACTAAGTGGCAGCGCATTTTCAACAATCCGGCCTCGAATACTGCGAAAAGCCCTACTGGCCCTGCTCCTACAATGAGAATGTCTGTCTGGATCATTTGTTTGGATCAATTTTAACAGAAAAAGTGCACAAATTTACAACGATTATTTGTGTTTGTTGACGAAAAAACCGGGATGTAATCCACATTCCGTTTTTCCAGTTCCTGCCCAGCGACCTTCGCGGCCTTTGCCTTTTTGGGTACAATGGGTACATCCGATTGAGCCGTAACCCTCACTTTCCAGGGGATGCTGAGGCAACTTGAACCAGGTAGACCAGTACAAGTAATCGCCTTCAGTCAGGTCGATCAATGGATGGAATTTTATGATGTCGCCCTGCTGCTCAAAAATGCGCAGGTGCGAACGAAAATCTGTTTGGTACGCCATCAAACCCGAGATCCATACCTTGTGCTCCTCCTTGAGGGGCTCCAATGGAACCACTTTATTGATAGAGCAACACATTTTGGGATGGTCTTTCCACCACTCCTCGTCACGAGTCAGGGCGTTTTGGGATGGGTCAGGAAGAACATCGATTACATTGAGTCGGTACAACTCGGTGAGTTCTTCTTTGTAGGCTAAAGTTTCGGGAAAATGGTAGGTGGTATCGATGAAATATACCTTTTGGCTGGGCCGATGCTCCGAAATCAAGCGAAGCAAAAATGCAGCACTTGCACCAAAAGAAGAAGTCATCAAGACTTCGTTGTCATCGAAAATTTCATACAACTTCTGAATACGCTCCTCAAAATTCAGTGGCTCAAAAATCTCATTCAGGTACTCTACACTATACTCCTCTACGTCGAGTTCAGGAGTAGGTAAGGCTTGTGATGTCGACATGCTATTTGTTGTGTTGAGGGGTTGAGGGGTTGAGGAGTTGAGGAGTTGAGTACCCATCGCTTCGGCTTCGCTCAGCGACCGGGCACTCAACTCCTCAACTCCTCAACTCCTCAACTATCCTATTTTTTTCAAAAATTCAATACAATCTCCCGTACAGTTGCCCCCACATTCACAGCCCGCCATGCCCGTTAGCAAGGTAGAAGTTATTTGATTGAGCATCCGCACTTTATGCGCGAAATCGCCACCGAGGCGATCCCGGATTTCGTTGAGTTTGGGCAGCAGGTCTTCCACTTCTTCAGGCAACGCGGCCTCCAATACCTGGCGGAAACGTTTGGCAAAAGTGGGCGACTGCCCATTCGTTGAAATACCAATTTTCAAAGGTCCGCGGGTCACGATTGATCCGAGGTAAAAATCACAGAGATCAGGGGTATCGGCTACATTGATCAACTTGCCCGCTGCTTTGGCGGCTTGTTGCACCTCGCGATTTAGCTCGGGGATATTCGTTGCGGCAATGATCAGGTCATGCCCCTGAAGATCCTCGACCTGAAAAGCTTTGTGCTGAATCTGCACAAAGTGGGTTTCGAGTTTGCTTAGCAATTTTTCAATCTCCGGGTTTACCCAAGTGGCTACCATTGTAACCTGGGCTTTGGGGCTGCTTTTGAGGATGAACGAGAGTTTTTCGTAGCCTACTTCCCCGGCACCTACAATGAGGGTTCGCAGGGTATGCAGTTTCAAAAAAACCGGATACAACTCGTTTTGCTCCATCTTAGACGCTGATGTGTTCATTGGTAACTTTCCCCTTTTTTGACAAAGCCACATAATTTGGCTCGGCTTGTTTGTATTGAGGGTGCAAAGCTACTACATCTCCAATAACTATAATACCAGGGGAGCTCGCATCAGCCATTGCTACACGTTCAGCCAGGTTGTATACACGCCCCAGAACAACTTTTTCCTCGGGCGTAGAACCATTTTGAACAACCATTGCCGGTGTATCCTTTTTGCCAAGGGCCGCATAAATGTTCATGATGTCCCCGAGCTTGCGCATGCCCATCAAGATGACCGCAGTGGCACTCGACTGAGCCGCCAGTTCTACATCTTTGGAGATGCTGCCCGAGCGGGTTGTACCCGTTACCACCCAAAAACTTTCATTGATGCCCCGACAAGTTACCGGGACGCCTTGCAGGCCAGGAACGGCGATGCAGGAAGAAAGCCCTGGAACGATGTCCACTTTGATGCCAAACATGGCCGCATGTGCCATTTCTTCATAGCCACGGCCAAAAACGAAGGGGTCACCACCTTTCAGGCGTACTACGTGGCCATGGTTCATGGCGTATTCTACCAACATCCAGTTGATGTCTTCCTGAGGGTGAGTGTGTTTGGAAGCACGTTTGCCTACATCCACTAGTATAGCCCCAGGGCGCACCATGTCGAGCACGTCGTCGCTTACCAGGGCGTCGTAGAGCACGACGTCGGCTTGCTGGAGTGCTTTCCAGGCTTTGATCGTGAGCAGTTCTGGATCACCAGGACCTGCACCAACGAGGGTTATTTTGGGTATGATGGGAGTGTTCATGTTTGATCTAGCTGTCTGGCCCACGACTAAAGTCATGGGTTGCAGGGTTAAACGGTTAAAGCCGTGGGTTAAGCGCGGTAGTAATCGCCAACTACCTTTTTGTCAATGCCGTTGCTTTCTTCCAGTTGAGCTCCGCGCTGTGCGATGACTGAGTGTACAAAAGCATCCGCTTGAGCAACGTAGTCGCTGGCGAAGTTTTCTTCAGGCTCGTATTGGTTGATTTGCAAAACCGTTGCAGTGAAATCCTTCAGCAGGGTGTAATCGCCCGTTGCTACGTAGTGGGTTTGGAAATCGTCGATGACGCCTTTTTGGGTGTTGCACTTCACATCTTTGCTCAGCAACATCCCTTTAGCAGCCACTACAAAAGCAGCGTAGCTGGAATAAATGGCATCCGACCACAAGCCCTGCTCCAGGGATTCTTTAGCCACCGCAATTTTGTCAATGGCGTCTTTGAGGATCACCCCAACCATGTCCAGCATGACCCCGGCGCACTCGCCTACCCCAATTTCCTGCTTGTACAGGCGATCTTGGCCCCAGTCGAAATAGTCGCCCTGAGTCAGGGTTTTGAGATCGGCCAATGGTTTTAGCAGTGCGTAGAAGTACTTGTCGCCCTGGCGCAGGAAATAATCGTTGTAGTATTCTCCTTCGCCCCCATTTTTTTCAAAGTCATCCAAGACGTATCTTACCACGTCGGGGATACGTTTGGTGGGTACTTTGACAATTTTGTCGGCGATGAAGCCGCGCCCATCAGGGGCAACTCCACCGCCCAAAACGACCTGCATAGCTGGAATAACCAAATCCCCGTGTTTGAATGAACTGCCGTGGAAACCCAAATTGGCAGCCATGTGCTGGCCGCAGGCGTTCATACAACCACTTATTTTTATTTTAAAAAACTTCTCGTCGATCAATTCAGGGTATTCTTCCCGGATCAATTCTTCCAAAATTCTGGACAAGCCAGTACTGTTCGTTACCCCCAGTGCACAAGTATCGGTGCCTGGACAAGCGGTAATGTCAGCAGTAGAATCAGCACCAGGCAAAGCCAAACCTAATTCATGTAATTTATTGAATACCAATGGCAATGCTTCGGGACGCACAAACTTCAGCAATATGCCTTGGTTAATGGTGAATCGAATGTCGTCCGCAGTGTATTGTTTGATGACCTCGGCGAGAGCACGCGCCTTATCGGAAGGTAAATCACCCAATACTACGCGAACATATACGCCATAATATCCCTTTTGTTTTTGTTCAAAAGTATTGGTGCGCTTCCATTCCTGGTACCAGTGTTCGTCTACGGGGGCTACCTCAGCGGGGATGATGCCTTGTCCAATTGGCGCTTCTTCGGGCACCAGGTTGCGATCAATGGCAACCGTTTTATTTTTCAGCGCTTTCCATTCTTGAGTTACCAGTTCCATCCAGGCTTCAAAACCGAGTTTTTGGATGAGGAACTTCATGCGCGCCTTCATGCGTTTTTCACGTTCGCCGTGGCGGTCAAATACCCGCAGACCAGCTTCCATGAAAGGAATGATTTGCTCTTCCGCCAAAAATTCGTAGGCTACTAAACCAGTAATCGCTTGGGCACCCAGACCACCACCGACCAGTACTTTGAAGCCACGTTGCTCCTGGCCATCCACCACTTGTACTTTGGGGATGAAACCATAATCGTGGAAATAAGTGAAGGCAGAATCTTCTTCGCTGGAAGAAAAAGCAATTTTGATTTTGCGGCCCATTTCCTGGCAGATCGGGTTGCGCAAAAAGTATTGGAAAGATGCTTCCGCATAAGGGGAAACATCAAATGGTTCTTTTGGGTCGATCCCGGCAGTAGGAGAAGCAGTGAAATTCCGTACGGTGTTGCCACAAGCTTCACGCGCGGTGAGGTTCATTTGCGCCAATTCTGTCCATACTTTGGGAGAATTCGCCAGTTTCACATAGTGCAACTGGATGTTTTGGCGGGTAGTAATGTGCAGGTTACCCGTAGCATAACGATCCGATACATCCGCAATACGCACCAATTGATCCGCATTGATGCGGCCATAAGGCAATTTTAGGCGAAACATTTGTACACCTTCCTGGCGTTGGCCATACACACCCCTGGTCAGGCGATACAAGCGGAAGCGCTCGGTATCTTCTTTGCCCCGCTGAAAATCGTGGATGCGGCGCTCCAATTCCTGGATGTCTTTTTGATCAGCTGCATTTACGGTAGAAAAATCGTGTTCGTAATTGCTCATGGTTTTTGTGTATGGCCCACGACGAATCTATCGTGGAGTGGTTTGGATTAAAAAAAGCCCTGTCGGGTACAATCCGGCAGGGCTTTTTATGCTAAAGGACAATATATGTACACATCAAGCTATACCCCTGCCAGTCGGCTGCAACAGCACGCACAACAACAACCCATCGTTGGATTATTCAGTGTGGACAGTGGCTTGGATATTGCGAGCATATTTTTGTGTTTTGGGCCAGTCGCATCGCAATTTGTTTGACTATCGTGTCTTTGCTTGCACTAGCGTGATTTCACAGTGCAAGTATAGGGGCATTTTTTTTCTCGTGCAATTATTTTAAGGAAATTTTATCATTTTTTTGATGTCAAAATACTTGAACATATATTCATATGTCCCTTTAATCGTGGATTTTGTACATTGAGAGTGCTATTAAACACTCTCAATGTAACTTATTTGATTACAAAATCACTTTAATCGTTTCACTACCGCCAGTGGTTGGATGAATTTGCCCGTCAAGTTGGAGTTGCGGGTATTGATCCCGGTTTCTGCCAGAATTTTATGGGCTTGCTCGGTGGTCAACTTAGGGTCAATACTTTTCATCAAACCCAGCAAACCTGCTACATATGGTGTAGCCATGGAAGTGCCGTTGTACGTCTCATAGCGGTTGTTGGGGATGGTGGAATAAATGCCTACCCCGGGAGCAGCAACCCCAAATGGAATGTCTTGAACAAAATTGGAGAATTCCGCGCGGTTGAGGTCGTTATCCACCGCAGAGACACCAATGACACCTTTGGAATTGACAGGGCTGAATTGGGCAGCATTGCGATTGGAGTTTCCGGCAGCAACCACGACGATTGCACCTTTATTATTGGCGTACTTGACCGCTTTGTCGTAGGCTTTTTGCCGACTTTGGTTACTCGGGCCGCCGAGCGACAGCGAGATCACATCCGCATTGGCATCCGCTGCTTTGATGATGCCATCAATGATGGTTTGTTGGGTGCCGAAACCTTGATCGCCCAATACTTTTACACTGGTGATGGTGGTAAAGCGGTTGTCGCGGGAATAAGAGGCCACCCCTACCCCATTGTTGGATACTGCTCCGGCGATGCCTGCGCAGTGGGTACCATGCCCTTTGAGGTCACGATTGGATGCGGCGTCAATGGATTTAAAATTGGCTTTGAGGTCTTCGTGGTTGCCATCTACTCCGGTATCCAGTATGGCAATTAGGGCCTTGCGCACGGGTTGCACCTTATTTTGATCCAGATAATCGTACAACTGATCCATTTGCATGCGCTCGAAGCCCCAGAGGTTGGCGACACCAGGGTCGTTGATCCCGAATTTGGAAGGCAATTTCGTGGGGTTTTCGGCTTTGCGCAGCGGCTCTATCTGGATGAGTTCGTTTTCTTCAGTCCATAGCACCGCGCTGGAACGGCTCAGTCGTTGCTCAATGCGCACGACATTTTTAGCCTTTGCATCTGGAATATCAACCAGGTAATAATTATCGAGTTCCGTAGAGCTAGCGTCTTTGGGGAAAAAGGCCCGCCGCAGGTTCAGTCCGTATTTTTTGGAGATTTTATCCAATTCCGCCACCTGATGCCCTTCTTTTAACTCCAACAAAATTTCACCTTGAGCGTCCAGTGGAATCTGGTTGTGGTAAGGGAAAGTGGTACTTACAAATTGACGGTAGAACCAAAATAAGGCAACGCCTGCCAAAAGGACCCCTACCCAAAAACCTTTGCTCCAACCAGCCATGCGGCTGAAGATCGCCCCGAATACCCCCAAAAAGAGCATATCCCGAAAAACCGTCTGAAACTTGTACACCATCGGCGCAGCTGCCGTCACCATACTAATAGAGTACAATACCAGCGCCAAAAACATCAAACGGCTAAAATATTTTTCAGCCAATTCGCGCTTTAAAGCGAACCAAAGTGCCAATGCCACGAAGGCTACGGCAAAACTCAGACCATATAACGCGATCATAGTCAGGATTTAAATTTGGGTGAAATTTAAGCTTTTCCACCTTACCATGCCACTCTATTTGGGAATAATCGCCCAACGGACATTCTCCAGGGATAAAACCTTTCTTTTCAACCGATCCTGAACCGAATATGTTTGTTTCTGGCAAGTCTGTGATAAATATTACAGCCTAGTGCATGAAATCATCAGTAGTATTGCACGCTACCTTGCACTACATATGCATAGCTTGATTAAATTTGCGCACAATTCCGCAAAGAGCATGTCTAAAGTTTTTAGATATGCTCTAAGGACATAAAAACAGTGAACAATGGCAAACACAGCAGAACATCTGCACTGCGTCATCATCGGTTCCGGACCAGCCGGGTACACCGCCGCCGTCTATGCGGCCAGAGCCAACATGAACCCCGTACTATTCACCGGTAAAGACCCCGGTGGTCAGTTGATGATCACCAACGATGTCGAAAACTATCCTGGATATCCCACTGGCATCATGGGGCCCGAAATGATGGAAGATTTCCGCAAACAAGCAGAGCGTTTTGGGACTCAGATTCGTTACGAAATGATCACCAAGGTGGACTTGAGTGGTCCAGTACACAAAATCTGGACGGAAGCTGAGCAGGAAATTCACGCTGATGCGGTCATCATTGCCACCGGTGCCACTGCCAAATGGCTGGGCCTGGAGTCGGAGAAAAAATTCTGGAGCAAAGGGGTATCTGCCTGCGCCGTGTGTGATGGTTTCTTTTTCCGCGGACAAGAAGTGGCGGTTGTAGGTGGCGGCGATACTGCTGCCGAGGAAGCCACCTATCTGGCCAAACTCTGCCCTAAAGTACACCTGATCGTACGCCGTGATCAGCTGCGCGCCTCGAAAATTATGCAGGAAAGAGTTTTAAATGCTGAGAATATCGTTATACATTGGAACTCCGAAACGTTGGAAGTCCTCGGTGAAAACGAGGTTGAGGGCGTAAAACTCCTCAACAACAAAACGGGTGAAACATCCGTGATTCCGGTCAAAGGATTTTTTGTAGCCATCGGCCACCAACCGAATACCGATATTTTTAAAGGTTGGTTGGACATGGATGAAACTGGTTACCTCAAAACGGTACCAGGTCGTACCCTAACCAATATAGAAGGAGTTTTCGCCAGTGGCGATGCCCAAGACAACGTATACCGCCAAGCTGTAACTGCGGCTGGAACCGGGTGTATGGCTGCATTGGACGCAGAGCGTTATTTGGCCGCCAAAGGAGTTATTTAAAGTTGAGAAGTTGAGAAGGTTGAGGGAGGTTGAGGCTACCGCCGTGACTTAGACACAAGCTTTGTCAAAATCGCTGCGGTAGCCTCAACCTCCCTCAACTTCCCTCAACCTTCCTCAACTCAACCACAAAACACAAACACTTTAACCATGTCAACAGCTACCCGTTTTCGCGCTGGGGTACTCTTTGGAGAAGAAGTAACCGAGTTGCTGAATTATGCCAATGAAAACAACTTTGCATTGCCAGCCGTCAATGTAATTGGCACCAACTCTGTCAATGCCGTTTTGGAAACTGCTCGTGATGTCAACTCACCAGTGATCATTCAGTTTTCCAATGGTGGCGCTTCTTTTTTTGCAGGAAAAGGCGTAAGCAACTCCGGCCAAAAGGCTTCCATTATTGGCGGTATTTCCGGTGCGATGCACGTTCATCAGGTGGCAGAGGCATACGGCATACCGGTGATTTTGCACACTGACCACTGTGCAAAAAATATTTTGCCCTGGATTGACGGCTTGCTCGATGCCAGCGAAAAACATTTTGCCGCTACCGGTCAGCCATTGTACAGCTCACACATGCTCGACTTGTCGGAGGAACCGCTGCATGAGAACATCGAAATCTGCGTGGAATACTTCAAGCGGATGGCTAAAATGGGCATGACCCTGGAAATTGAATTGGGGGTAACTGGAGGCGAAGAAGACGGTGTGGATAACTCGGACGTGGACAACTCCAAACTTTACACTCAACCAGAAGAAGTAGATTACGCCTATCAGCACCTGAAAGCAGTCAGCCCCAACTTCACCATTGCAGCTGCCTTCGGTAACGTACACGGCGTATACAAACCCGGCAACGTACAGCTGACCCCCAAAATCCTGAAAAACTCTCAGGATTTCATCAAAGCCAAACACAACCTGAGTGGTGATACTCCCGTTAACTTTGTATTCCACGGCGGTTCCGGTTCTTCTCGTGCAGAAATCCGCGAGGCGATCGAGTACGGTGCCATCAAAATGAACATCGACACCGATATTCAATGGGCATACTGGGCTGGCGTGAAGGATTATTACGTGAAAAATGAAGGTTACCTCCAGGGCCAAATCGGCAATCCCGAAGGTGACGACAAGCCAAATAAAAAATTCTACGATCCACGCGTATGGCTACGGGAAGGGGAAAAAAGCCTCATCTCACGCCTGAAAGTTGCATTTGAGGATTTGAATTGTATCAACCGCAACGTTTAAAGTGAAAAGTGAAGAGTGAAAAATGAAAAGCAGGAAGGACATTGGTTTTCCTGTGTACCATTTTACTCTTCACTCTTCACTCTTCACTTCATCTTATGCTTCGACTCACCACCCTCTTCCTCTTCTTAGCGCTTAGCGCCTGCCAAAATACCGGGAATAAAGAAACGGATTGTCAAACCAAACCACAAGCCATGTTGCGGGAAGGCATGCGGGGCGTAGCGGAACACCAATTTAAAGTAAGTGGGATTGAAAGTGAAGAATTTGTCAAGTTTGCCAATGGTAAAACGCTGACGATTCTGCAAAGTGGTTGTGAAAAAATTCGCCAGGAATTTCGTTTTGAGCTGAAAGAGAAACCCAGCCAGGACGATGCTGCCTTTTGGACCGATCAGGCCATTTTGAATTTGGCAGCTTTGGCAGTTTTGGATCCACAACTCATGCCATTGAGCAATTGGGTCATGATGATCAGGGCGCAAAAAGATGACATTCGCCTCGCCGAAACCAAAGTTTTGGAAGGTGGCTTTTACACCAAAATCGACCGCATCACCAGCAATGACAGGGTTTACCTGATCATTGTCCTTTCCAATTATTCAACTTAGGCATTTTTCGTTCGTCGAAAAAACCAAAGCACTCACAATCAGTTAGTTGTAGCTAAAATCAATATTACTTTTATATTTTTAGAGATAAAAAATATTCATAATCAACTATCTATCAAATTTTTAAGCAAAAAAATGATAGACTTTAGCAAAACCGGAACTGACAAATTTGCACTTGAAAAACTTGACTTCGGCTCTGGCTTTCCCTAATTTTGAGGAAGTTTTTAATCGCAGGCTTATCTACAAATTTGATTAAGCGAATCGTCGGGAAATGCAGTATTCAACCACACCTAGCAACCCAATAGTGTCCTACCTGAGTCAACGATCTTCAATTTCGTTGTGCAACTGGCCTATCGTTGGGAATTTTCCTGATCATCCTACGGAATAATCACTATTTCATTTGAGGCTCCCGTAACCGTCTCCTATCCAGGATGACGCTGTTATGCCACCATATTAAGTATCAGTAAGTTAGTAAATTCGCTCCGCTACCCAACCAGGTCAGCGGAGTTTTTGTTTTGTATATGGACTAATTAGTGGGGCAAAAATAAGTGTTCATTTTTCCTGAGTCAAAGGATTAGATAAGAAACTTAAAATGAACCGTTTACTTATCTAATCCTTTGACAAAATGAAGCACTTATTTTTTTATCGCCCCTAAGTATCTATCTTCGCGGGGCGAAAGGGTTCAAAGTGACCCTATCTGCACAACAAACTCTACTTTACATTAATTCAACCTGTCATCATGAATTTTGATCTTATCGTTATTGGCACCGGTCCTGGTGGTTATGTTGCCGCCATTCGTGCGTCTCAATTGGGTTTGAAAGTGGCCGTGGTCGAACGTGAATCATTGGGCGGGATATGCCTCAACTGGGGTTGCATTCCCACCAAAGCACTCATCAAAAGTGCCCAGGTTTTTGAATACATTCAGCATGCTGAAGATTATGGCATCAAAGTTGGCAGTGCCAAAGCTGATTGGGAAAGCATCGTCAAACGCAGCCGTGGCGTAGCGGATGGCATGAGCAAAGGGATCAGTTTTCTGATGAAAAAAAATAAAATTACCGTCATCACCGGGAATGGTGTTTTGACCGCCGACAAACAAGTAGAAGTAACCGATGCTCAAGGTGCCAAAACCCAATACACGGCAACAAGCATCATCATAGCAACTGGTGGCCGTGCCAAGGGTTTGCCCAACGTACCCATCGATGGCGAAAAAGTTATCGACTACCGTAAAGCAATGATTCTCGAAAAACAGCCAAAAAGTATGGTTGTGATCGGAGCTGGTGCGATCGGGGTGGAATTTGCCTATGTGTACGCCGCAATTGGTACCGAAGTCACCATTGTTGAATATATGGAGCAGGGCTTGTTGCCCCGTGAGGATGCCGATATTTCCAAAGAATTGGGCAAAGTATACAGCAAAAAAGGCATCAGGGTGATGGGCAACGCTGCCGTGGAAAGTGTAGACACTTCCGGGAAAGGCTGTCTGGTCAAAGTAAAAGACCGCAAAACTGGCAACGTCGAAGAAATCAAGTGTGACATTGTGCTCTCTGCAGCCGGAGTAGCGGCCAATACCGAAAATATTGGCCTGGAAGCCTTGGGCATCAAAACGGATCGCGGCATGATCCTGGTGGATGAATTTTACCACACGAACGTAGCAGGCATTTATGCCATCGGTGATGTCATTCCCACTCCAGCATTAGCCCACGTAGCCAGTGCTGAAGGCATCATCTGTGTAGAAAACATCACTGGTCACCATCCAGAACCACTCGATTACAACAACATTCCATCTTGTACCTATTGTGTACCGGAAGTCGCCTCGGTTGGCCTTACGGAACAACAAGCCAAAGATAAAGGCTACGAGATCAAAGTGGGCAAATTCCCCTTTAGCGCTTCAGGTAAAGCCAGTGCTGCAGGGGACAAAACTGGCTTTGTAAAAGTCATTTTTGACGCCAAATACGGCGAGTTCCTGGGTGCGCACATGATCGGTCAAAACGTAACCGAATTGATCGCTGAAGTGGTTACTGCCCGTAAATTGGAAACCACCGGCCATGAAATCATCAAATCCGTTCACCCGCACCCCACCATGAGCGAAGCAGTAATGGAAGCGGCGGCGGCGGCATACGGAGAGGTCATTCATATATAACAACTGTAGGGGCGACCCTTTGTGGTCGCCCCGTTATCCAGGCAACCGTAGGGGCTGCCCTTGCGGCTGCCCGTTCCCATAAAAGGGCAACCACAAAGGGCAACCACAAAGGGTTGCCCCAACGTTGCCCCCAACAATCCCATATGCCCATCCCCGTAACCATCCTCACCGGTTTTCTTGGCGCTGGCAAAACCAGCCTGCTCAACCAACTCATTGCCAATCATCCCGATAAAAAATTTGCCATCATTGAAAACGAATTTGGGGCAGTGCCCATCGATGGTGATTTGGTGATTGGCGCAAGCGATGCTATTTTTGAATTGGCCAATGGCTGTATTTGCTGTTCCCTCAATGGCGAGTTGGTCGAAACCCTGGAAAAGCTCCTCGATTCCGGCAAAACATTTGACCATTTGATCATCGAAACCACTGGCATGGCCGAACCCGACGCCGTAGCCGCTGCTTTTGTCAGTGATCCAGGTATCCAATCTGCTTTTCAATTGGATGGCACCATTTGCCTGGTGGATGCGGTCAGCGTACAGGAGACCTTGGCTGAACGGGAAGAAGCCGTCAAACAAATCACCTTCGCGGATCATATTGTCATCAACAAAGCCGCCGATGTACAGGCCCATTACCTGGAGGCGCTCCAATCCAATCTTCGTGAAATGAACCCGCTGGCCACCATCAGCCTGGCCAATTATGGCCGTACTGAGGCGGAGCTTTTAGCTTTGCATGCATACGAAGCTCGTCAATTGGAACAACGCATCAAAGTTGTGGTTCAGGATAGTCATTCCCATGAGCATCATCACCACCATGCTGATGTCACTGCGCACAGTTTTACCTTCGAACAAGCTTTTGATCTGCTTGCCTTTATCCATTGGAGTAAGGTCTTGCTGATGATTCAAGGCAAAAACATCTACCGCATCAAAGGAATTTTGAATGTAGGCAAAGAAGTTTCCAAAATGGTTTTTCAATCTGTACGGACTCAATCGGCCTTTACCCGTGCAGGAGATTGGCCCGATGATGAACCCCGTTTGTCCAGGATCGTGATCATTGGTAAGGGACTGAAACGGGAGGCTTTGGAGAAGGCATTGCGGAGTTGCCTGCAGAAGGGTTGAAAAGTTTAGGGTTGAAATGTTGAAATGAAGTTAAAAAGCTGATTAGTTCAATTGACCATTGGTCTTTTATACTATCTAACTTTAAACTTCATTTCAACATTTCAACTTCTCCTTATTCCCCCAACGCGCTCATCTGGTTCCACATCCGCTCATTTGGAGCATCGGCAGTGACGGTGATCAATTCCTGCTTGACGGGATGCATAAACGACATCGAACGGCAATGCAAGTAAATACAGCCATCTTGATTGGCCTGGCTGTAGCCATATTTCACATCACCCACGATGGGGCAACCAATTTTGGACAATTGTACCCTGATTTGGTGCGGCCGCCCTGTGATGGGTTTGACCAACAAAAGGTATCTCGCCTCTAGGTTGCCGATGAGTTCATAATCCAGGTCGGATTTTTTCGCATCTTTAGAGCGATTACTCAGTTGATCCAGCGCCCTGGAAACATTGCGCTCCTGATCTTTAAGGATGTAATGGGTCAGGTGACCGTATTCCGGGAAAGGGCGATTTTCAGTAATGGCCCAATAGCGTTTTTCGACTTTCCGCTCTTTAAACAGCTCATTCATGCGGATCAGCGCCTTGCTGGTCCGGGCAAAAATAACGGCACCACTTACGGGGCGATCCAAACGGTGTACTACGCCAAGAAATACATCACCAGGTTTTTGGTACCGGAATTTGATGTAGTCTTTTACATAGTCCACCAAGGGGGTATCTTCGGTATCGTCACCTTGAACCAGAATGCCCGCGGGCTTGTTTACCGCGATGAGATGATTATCTTCGTAGATTACTTGTAAGTTCATACCGCAAAGTTATGAAATTAACGCTTGGCTTTTCCCCCTGTCCCAACGACACTTTTATTTTTGATGCCATGATTCATGGTCGAATCGATACCGAGGGGCTGGAATTCGAGGTTTTTTTGGGCGATGTAGAAGAATTGAACCGCCGGGCAGGGGTCGCAGATTTGGACATTACCAAACTTAGTTACCACGCCTATGCCCATTTAACCGAAAAGTACATCTTGTTGGATGCTGGAAGCGCCCTAGGAAACAACTGTGGGCCACTCTTGATTGCCAAGTCGCAGATTCCTTCTGAAAACATCTCTGATCTCAAAATTGCCATCCCTGGCAAATTGACAACGGCTAATTTTCTGCTCAGCCTAGCCTTTCCCAATGCCACGCAAAAAGTGGAAATGCTTTTTTCCGAAATTGAGTCAGCCGTATTAAACGGTACTGTAGATGCTGGCCTGATCATCCATGAAAATCGTTTCACCTATGCCGATAAAGGCCTGGTGAAATTGATTGATTTGGGCGAGTATTGGGAACAAAGTACGGGTATGCCCATTCCTTTGGGTGGAATTGTCATCAAGCGTAATTTACCCGAGTCCATTTTACAAAAAGTGAATCGAATTATCCGGCGCAGTGTCGAATACGCGTGGGCTAATCCGGCTGCCTCTGAAGCCTTCATTGCCCAACATGCTCAGGAAATGGATCCCGCCGTCCGTCGTCAGCACATCGACCTGTACGTGAATCAGTATTCTGCCGATTTAGGTGGGCATGGTCGTGCAGCTGTAAGTCATTTGTTGAAGGTTGCGGAGGAGAAAAAACTCATTCCAATTCAAAAACAAGCAATTTTTCTATCTTTTACTGCTTAATTTTCAAAAAACAACATAGTGGCCCTATAAAAATCCAAAGAATCTGTAAACCTGTTTTCATTTTTTGGCTTTCTCTGGTATCTTGCAGCAAATTGATTCCTTCCGCTGTAATACATCTCTTAATTCCCCTCGTACAATTTACCTTAGAAACACTGTGATTAGTCAATGTGAACCTTGATGCGCTAATCCATGTCGTTTATGTTGCGTTGTCGGCACCCTTTGGTGTTCTTCAACCTAATTGTTCATTGTGTCTATGAAAAAGGACAAAAAACCAGGAGAAGAGATGAGTGACAAGAAACGTTTGCAAAATTTGGTTTGGGATGGATTGTTCAACTCGTTGGAAAACAAACCAGTGGACAACAAAAATTCCAATGCCCCTAAGAAGGAAAAAAAAGGAAAAAAAGCCGACAACAACATAGAAAAGCCAGAGGATAGTCCGAGTACTGAATGAGCCCGGGTTTTATCGGTTAAAGGTGCTGCGATAAGCAAGCGGAGTTGTTTTTTTGAGCAATTTGAATTGTCGGTTAAAGTTGGATAAGTTGTTGAAACCACTTTCCAGTGCAATGGCCGAGATGCTCATTTTGTCTTGAACAAGCAGTTTACAGGCGTGTTCTATCCGGATTTCGGCGATGAATTGTGAAAAAGTGCGACGGGTTCTTTTTTTAAAGTACCGACTGAAAGCCGATTCGCTCATATTGGCCAACTTCGCTACCTCAGCTAACTGGATTTCCTGTTGATAATTCTGAACGATGTAGGACAATACTCCATTGATCCTGGCTGAATCTACTTCATTTTGCAGGGACATGGAATTGGTGGTGAGCTCTTGCATGTCTTCACTTTCACTCAAAATTGCCAAAACTGCAATCAATTCCAACAGGCGGTTGATTCCCGTAAGGTATTGCAATCCTTCAATTTTGGCTGCCACTTTTTTTACTGTTTGGTGGCCAAAATTCAAACCTAACTTGGAACGCTCTAGCAAATTTTTGATGGCCTGGCATTCCGGCAAATCAAAAAAATTCCCGCCCATAAAGTCTTCCAAAAAATGAATCACCAAAGACTTCGCGCGTATGTTCGCGTCTTTGGCATAAAACTGCTCATCATTGCGGTAATAATGGGGCAAATAAGACCCAATCATACACAGGTCTCCGGGTTTGAAGTGGGAGATGTTGCTGCCTACAAATTTTTTTCCAGTGCTTTCCAACACCAAAACGATCTCGTATTCAGGGTGGTAATGCCAGGGCGTAGCAAAAAAAGCTGCATCCTGTGCAAAAAAATTGAAGGACGAGTTGGGAGGTGGTGTAATTTTTAATAATTGCGGCTTCATGGTTTAAATGTCGCACATTTTACCTTAAAAATAATGGATTTTTTCCAGAATATTCCCCAATATGAGCATAAAAGTATCAGAAATCAACAAAATATCAGTATTCCATCTACTTGCAAATTCCGACATTTGTACCGCACTCATTAAATTTTTAGAATAAAATTTTAACCAAACAACATTTCGCAGCATGAAAAGTCCATTACACGGAATGATGCTAGTTTTGACACTTCTACTGAGCTGTCAATTCGCATTTGCCCAAACCCGACAAATCTCGGGCAAAATTACCGACACTGCTGGAGAAGGCCTGATTGGCGCTTCGATCGCGGTAAAGGGAACTACTACAGGAACTGTTACTGACGCCGACGGAGCTTTTACTTTAGCAGTGAGCAATGAATCAGTATTGGTCATCAGTTACACTGGTTACAATACCAAAGAAGAAACGGTAGGAACCAGAACAGTGGTTGACATTACACTGGACGAAAACATCAACCAATTGGCTGAAACTGTAGTGGTGGGTTATGGTACCCAGCGCAAAAGTCAATTGACCGGAGCCATTTCTTCGATCTCTGCCAAGCAGATTACTGAATTGCCGATTACGAATGCTCGTCAGGCATTGCAAGGTCGGGCTGCAGGGGTAGACGTTGTACAAGCGGGTAGCCGTCCGGGAACAGGTCCAACGGTACGGATTCGTGGTCGCCGCTCGATCCAGGCTTCCAACGATCCATTGTACGTAGTAGATGGTATTCCACTTGCTGGAGGTATCGATGACATCA
Organism: Haliscomenobacter sp.; assembly: GCF_041740695.1. Classification (GTDB taxonomy): domain Bacteria; phylum Bacteroidota; class Bacteroidia; order Chitinophagales; family Saprospiraceae; genus Haliscomenobacter. Next base: position 76,786 of record NZ_JBGSLK010000053.1, read on the forward strand.
ACCCGCAAGACATTCAATCCATGGAAGTATTAAAAGACGCTTCGGCTACAGCTATTTATGGTTCACGTGGTGCCAATGGGGTAGTAATAATTACTACCCGAAGAGGAAAATCGGGAAAATCGGTCGTAAGTTTCGACACTTATTATGGTATCTCTGATGCATTGGGACGTATTGATGTAATGGATGGCCCACAATTTGCCGAATACAAGCGTGAATCTCGCCGGGCCATCAATACTTACCCAGCCGGGCCAGCTACTGCTGCTGCCGACGCCATACTATTTGAACCCATTGAATTGGATGGTATCGCTAAAAACCGTACCACTGACTACCAAGACTTCTTGCTGCGCCAAGGAACCATCCAAAGCCACCAATTGGGGGTATCGGGTGGAGACAAAAAAACACAATTCAATATTTCTGCCAACTATTTCAACGACAAGGGGATCATCTACAATCAGGATTTCACCCGTTATACTTTCCGCCTGAACCTGGATCACCAAATCAGCAGAAACGTGAAAGTAGGTACTTCTACCCTACTGGTGTACAGTGAGCGCAACGGCGAGGGTTTCAATCCTTATGGAGGTGCCTTACAGGAAAACCCACTGGGCAAACCTTACGATGATGATGGCAACCTGATCTTTTTGCCTACTTCGGATGGCTTGCGGACCAACCCGATTGCCGAAGTTATCCCTGGTGCACAAATTGATTTAACCAAACGCATCCGTATGTTCACCAGTTTGTATGGCGAATGGGAAATTTTGGAAGGGTTGAAATACCGCGTCAATTTTGGACCAGACTTTACGGATAGCCGCAGAGGGCGTTTTATTGGTAGCCAAACCAACGCTCGCCGGGGTGGCCAGGCCGTAGCCAATACCAGCTACAGCTATTCCTTCAACTATACGCTGGAGAACATCCTGAACTATAGCAAAAGTTTTGGTCAAAACAACCTGAACATCACCGCTATGCAATCCTTGCAGAAGGATGATTTTGAAACGGCCAACATCAGTGTAGATGGGATTCCAGTTGAAACTCAATTGTTTTATGCATTGGGTCAGGCTTCCGTTATCAACAACCCAGGGACTGGGATTACCCAGTGGGCACTTAACTCTTACATGGGTCGGATTAACTATGACTTTAAGGGAAAGTATTTATTGACCTTGACTGGCCGTTACGATGGTTCTTCTCGTTTTGGTGCCAACACCAAATACGGTTTCTTCCCTTCAGCAGCCATTGGCTGGAACATCAGCGAAGAAGGTTTCCTGAAAGGCTCCAAGTGGTTGGAGCAATTGAAACTGAGAGTCAGCTATGGTTCGATCGGTAACACCGCCATCAACCCCTACCAAACCCAAACATCATTGAGCCGGACTACTTATTTGTTCGGAACTGCCGGAGCTTATGGTTACCGCCCAAACGTATTGGGTAACCCTGACCTGAAATGGGAATCCACCTCTACCGCCAACATTGGTTTGGACTTCTCGCTTTGGGCTGGCCGGGTCTACGGTTCGGTTGAAGTATACCAAGCCGATACCCGCGACTTGTTGTTGAACGACCAATTGCCATTGACCAGTGGGTTCTCTAGTGTATTGCGCAACGTAGGCAGTACCCGCAACAAAGGTTTGGAAGTTACCCTGTCTACGGTTAACGTCGACAAAGGAGACTTCCGTTGGAGCACTGACCTACAATTCACCCACAACAAAGAAGCCATCCTGGAATTGTTCAACGGCAAAGTGGATGACATCGGCAACGCCCGTTTCATTGGCCAACCCTTGACTGCTTATTTTGATTTCAAAAAAATCGGCATTTGGCAAACCAGCGAATTGGATCAAGCGACCAAATTCCAGCGTAAACCCGGTGAAATCAAGGTGGAAGATGTGAACGGTGATGGCAAAAACGATGCTGCTGACCGGACCATTCTGGGTTCACAAGTGCCAGATTGGAGTGCCGGGATTTCCAACCGGTTTGAATTCAAAGGGTTTGACTTGTCTTTCTTCTTCTTTGCACGGGTAGGCAGCATGTTCCAGAGTGGTTTCCATTCTACTTACAACTCTTTGGCTGGTCGTTACAACAACCTGAATATTGATTATTGGACGCCAAACAACCCAACCAATGAGTTCCCACGTCCCAACCAAAACCAGGAGGCTCCCGTCTATCAATCTACTTTGACTTATTATAGTGGTACTTTTTTGAAATTGCGCAACATCAACTTTGGTTACAATGTACCCACCAAAAAGATTGCGGGTTTGCGTATCTTTACTAGTATTCAACAGCCATTCATTTGGTCAGAATACCGTTCGAAATACAAAGGGATCGACAACGAAACCGAAGGAACTGTTAACCAGAATCAAACCCCTTCCGTGCGCCAGATTACTTTTGGTATCAACGCGAAGTTTTAATTTTTAAATCACTCATTCAAATAAAATAGTCATAACATGAAAAAAGTGCATGTTATTAAGTTTATAGCCTTTGCAGCGGTGTTGTTGTTTACACCCGCTTGTGAAGATCTGCTGGACGAAGTTCCAGTCAGCCAGGTCAGTGGTTTGTACCTCGACTCCCGGGCAGGTTTTGAAGATGCGGTAGAAGCAACCTATTCTACCTTGCGCGACTGGTATGGCCGCGAAAGTGCCTTTACCTTGACCGTATTTGGTACGGATACCTATACCATGGGTGCCGACGGAAGTTTCAAGTTTGTGAACCAGTACACTTCCCAAATGGATAGCCGTTTGACGCCTACCCGGGATATTTGGAACTTCTTTTACACAGCCATCAACACGGCCAATGCAGTGATTGACCGTGCTGGCACTAGTGTTCCTGGTTTGGATCCTGCAGTACAAAAAACTCGGGTTGCGGAAGTGAAATTCTTGCGTGCGCACGATTACTTCCTCTTGGTGCAAATGTTTGGCCCAATCCATCTTACTTTGACAGAAAACAAAGTAGTGCAAAAAGAAGCTTCTCGTACTCCTGTTCCCGAAATTTACAAAGCCATTTTGGCCGACCTGGAATCTGCATTAGCAGACTTACCAGTTAGCCAGGCACAGTATGGTCGGGTGACCAAAGGGGCTTGTGAGCACTTGCTGGCACGGGTTTATTTGACCAAAGCTACTTCTGAAGCCAAAGCAGCTGACGATTTTGCCAAGGCCGCTACTCATGCTCAGAATGTGATCAAAAACTATAGCTACAGCCTGGTTTCTGATTTTGCCAAACTATGGGAACAAGGCGGCGCTGAAATCAACAGTGAAGTCATCATGGCCTGTCAATACTCCGCTGATCCGCTCACCAACATTGGCGCAACGGTAGGTACCAACAATGTTAATAGTGGTATTGGTGGCAACGGCAGTGGTAATGGCAACAACGGTCACTTGTATTTCGGCATGGAATACGATACCCAGGCAGGGATGCAGCGGGATGTATTTTGGGGCCGCCCCTTCAAACGTTTTATGCCAACCAATTACACCCTGAATGTGGTGTTCAAAGAAGCCGATCGGGTGAATGATTCCCGCTACAAGAAGACATTCCGCGATACCTGGCTGTGCAATAAACCTGGTACGTATACCAATCTGTTTGACAAGTCCAAGACGTCTTTGACTTTTGCTTCAGGCGATACAACAATGTTCATTCCAGGTTACGAAATGTCTTTGGAAGAAAGGGCCAAGCGCAAGTACCAGGTGCTAGTGCCCAGCTTGTATCGTGCCAACCTCTTCCCTACCCTGATCAAGCACATGGACCAAACCCGTCCAGACCGTACGTATGAGCCGGGTAGCCGCGACTTCTTTATGTTCCGTTTGGCAGAGACATACCTGATTGCCGCTGAAGCTTTAATTGCGCAGAACAAGGCTGCCGAAGCAGTTCCACTCATCAACGCCGTACGTCGCCGTGCTGCTTGGCCTGGCAAACAAGCTGCTATGGAAATCACGGAAGCTCAAGCAAACATGGACTTCATCATGGAAGAAAGAGAGCGTGAATTGTTGGGTGAAATGCACCGCTGGTTTGACCTGAAGCGTTGGGGCAATCTCGTACAACGCGTACGGACGTACAACGTAGATGGTGCGCCAAACATCAAGGATTTCCACGTTTTGCGCCCAATTCCACAGGATCAGATCGACCGGACTACTGACGGTAAAACCAGTTTCCCTCAGAACCCAGGTTATTAATCAGTTTTTGTTCATAATGAGTGCGTAACCACAGAGGCGCGGGTTTTCCCAAACCTCTGCGGTTGGCGCTTGCTGCAGTTGTTCCTACTACTACTACTACTTTTTTCAAAAAACAGGAGAGAGCCTATCTTGAAACCTGTCGATTACCCACAAATTCTCAAATTAGATTTGTGGGTAATCGATAGTTATTAAAACCCTCACCCCGCTAAAAGGGCATCCCATGAGTCAAACCAATCAAGCTCCGGGTCAATGCCGGTGCGTAATGAAGCGTTTTGAGCGCCAGGTGAGTACTGGTTTTTTTGCCAAACAAATGCTGCAAGTGCTGCCCGGCCCAAATGCGTGTGCTGAAATTGGCTTTCCATGCAAGTGAATACTGGTTCACCAACTCAGTTTTGTTGATGTTTCCCTCCACATATGCTGGCATTAGGTCAGCCAAAAGTTTCGATGCCCGCATGGCCATACTCATGCCATTGCCACAAAGTGGAGTAATGGCGCCTGCCGCGTCACCCAGCATCAACATGCCGTTGAGGTAGGTGTCCTTCGGATGAAAATACACATTACTGATTACCAGTGGTTTGTCGTATAAGAAGGTAGACTGCGTAAAGTATTTTTTGAGGAGCGGATTTTTGTACAATACTGCCTCCTCCATGGCTTTAAGATCGTTGGCACTGCGCTGCAAATTGCTGGATTTGGACAGATAGCACAAACAGTAACGGTTCCCGTCTACTTTTGAAACCCCACAATAGCCATCCTGAAAGTTGTGCAGTTCAATCCGGTCGGGAGCAAGGTCTGTTTCTATGTGGTATTTAACCGCAATGTAGTTGGGCAGTTGATTGGCAATTTTGTCAGGCGCTTTAGCAAACGAGGGAGCGTATTTTCCGAAGCTTCCGCACAGCAAATTCGCCTGGTATTTGCCCATTGTGGTGGTGATTTCAGCCACAGCAGTATCCGCATTTTGTACGTCCAAGACCTTACAATTTTCCAAAACGGTAACGCCCCACTTGCGCGCAAGCTGACACAATTGCTCATCCAGCGTATACCTGCTGATGCCAAAACCACCCAAAGGCAAGGTACTATTGAGCATAAATCCACTTTCTGCCGAGATGCCCAACTGTGTGAGTCGAGGCAGATCAAGATCGTCCAGAGGCAAGCCCAAGTCTTGTAAAAAACCCCAGCTTTCCATCGAAATGTACTCTCCACATACTTTGTGCTGCGGGTAAGTGTTTTTTTCAAACAAGATCACTTCCTGGCCTTGCCGGGCCAATTGAATCGCCAGACACAAGCCGCCTAAGCCCCCACCAATGATGGCGCAAGGGTAAATTTTATTGTCCAGTTCCATAGATGATGACTTCGTGGCGAAAAGCCCATTTGTTTTTGACTGAAAAATGTTTGGCCCCAGCTTTTTTGATGATGGCCAGCCATTCTTTTTTCACAAATCCCCGCGCTACAGATAACGGCGCATCGTTTTTAACCAAATACGATTTTGAAAAAAAGGCAGTGAGTATTTTGATGGACCAATAAGCAAACCAGTTTCGCTCCAAATCATTGATGATCAATACTGTGTTTTTTTTCAAAGCGAATTGAATGAGTTCAATCAATTGCTGTTCGTCCAGGTGATGGCAAAACAAACAGGCGTGAATGATGTCAATCTGGGGTACGTGTCGGAACATGTTTCGGTAATCATCACAAATAAACTGGATGTCGGGGCGAGCCTTGTGCTGAGTCGCGTATTCGATACAAACGGATTTTAGGTCAATGCCCATAAGTTGTAGTTCTAGCTTTTTACGTAGCTGCCACTGTTGAATGCGTTTAAGGGTATCCCCGCCCCCACAACCAATGTCGATGAGGATGTAGGCTTTTTCGGGTTGGATCACTTTTTTCAAAGCGGAAAACGTGATGTCGTACCCCCCCAACAAGGTATTGATGCGGTCCAGCTCGCGCAGGTTTTGGTACAAGTCCGCGGTCGGGATGTCCTCGGCATCCAACAGTTCTTTTTTTAGGCTGCGTTGTTTAAACATGGCACAATTGCATGGTTTCAACCGTCAAGCCTGGCCCAAAAGCGGCGGCAAAAATATTTTTGCCTTCGGGATTGGAGCCGAGGTTGTCCAGGATGTTTTTCAATACAAACAATACCGTAGGCGACGACATATTGCCATAATCCTTGAGTACCTGATAAGATGCCGCCAAATCGGTGGTCGAAAGTCCCAGGGCTTCCGCGAAGCTGTCCACAATTTTTTTACCACCTGGGTGAACGGCCCAATGGTCGATGGCTTGTGGATCGATTCCCACATTGTCCAGCATCCTTTTGATGTTGTTTTTGATCAAATCGCCGACATAGGATGTCAGGTTCATGATAAACCCCGTTTCAGAAAGTTGCCAGGCCATTTCATTGCGGCTATCGGGAATACAAAATGAATCAAAACCGGTTATTTTTACATTCCGGTTTGGTTCCTCCTCCGCGGGCTGACTGCTGAGCAATACTGCCGCGCTACCATCGCCAAAAAGAACGTTGCAGAGCAAATAATCCTGGTTGTAAATGGTCTGAAAATGCAAGGTGCACAACTCGGTACAGACCACTAAGACTTTGGCATCGGGCTGACTTTTGCAGATGCCATCGGCTTGCTTGAGGGCGATGATGGCCGCATTACAACCCAAAAAATTGACACTGCTGCGATGCGTGGTCGGCGGCAAAGCAAGCGCTTGTATCAATTCAATGTCCAAGCCTGGTGCCGACAAACCCGTGCAAGTCACAGTAATAAGGTGAGTAATGCTGCTTTTGATGGCTGCAAAATTCGGTAACTTCTGAATGGCTTTCAGCGAGAGCGGTAAGGCCTCTTGTTTAAACCGTTCCATCCGTTGCGTGAGCCCGGGCGAAGGAATGAGTTGGGTGTTTTTGGGAAAAAAAGTGAATTGTTCTGCGGGCAATCCGTAATCTTCTAGCACTGAATAACGAGTGGAAGTCCCCGATTTGTCAGCGAGAATTTTGACTTTTCTTTTTACACCCAAATCATCAATCGAGTTACTGTAAAATTGGGTAAGCACATGCTGCTCGTATCCGTAATCGGGTACCGCAGTGGCAATGTTAACGATGTAACTCATAGGAAGTTAATTTTTCAACCATAAAACAATAAAGCAGATGTTCATCGAAACTGCCGCGAGGATGTTCATCCGCATGGTATTTTTGAAATCTGCGTTGCGTGTATCTTTAATGACTTGACTAAACCAATACCCGAAGAAGACCGCGATCGGTAAGAAGAAGGCTTGAATGATGTAGAAACTAGCGATTTGATTGATGTTGCTGAAATAGATAAAATAACAAAGATTGCAGATGCCAAACATGATGGCCGAAAAAACAAAAGTGCCCCGGTAGCCCAATTTGTAACTTATGGTGACTACACCGTCGTCCAAATCTTGCTTGTGCTGATAAATCTGCGTGAGTGGATATACTCCAGCGATTTGAAACGAACACGCCAGCATCACCCAAATATTGCTTGCATTCAGCTCCAAAAATTCTTTTGCAATCCCCAAATAAGACATGTAATAAGTGAAGCCCCCTTGAAAAAAAGCCACGACCAAAAAACCGGTGTAGGGATATTTTTTCAAGCGAATTTGTCTTGCGCTATACGCTCTTGAAGCCGCAATACAGGTCAGCAAACACAAAGCAAAGGCAATGTTCACCAGCCATACGGATAAAAGGATAGCAGCAATATCCATGATCAAAGTGGCATAAAATAACCGGATGGTAGGCATTGGTGGTTTTTCTAAACCGCCAATGCTGTCTTGATCTTTGTCTACATAACTATTGTAACCATTGCTGGCGGGATAAACCAAAAAATGGATGATTAAAAAGGGGTACAATGCGTCAATCCACGAAAAAGAGCGCTGGACTTGGCTCAATGCCAATATAAAAACAGGCATGAGTAAAAGTGAAAAAGGGATCCTTAGTAGTTTGATGGTATCTCTATCTATCATCTTATTCGTTTGAGAAGGTGGCTTGTAGCTCAAAGTAGATGGTATTGTCCAGGATGATGCACGATTTTCCTAGGAGAGCACTAAAACGAAAACATGGAAATCCCGTTTAAGTTTTACTTTCCCTAAGCTTCAGGAAAATTTCAATGATAGGATTGATTTTGATATCTTTGGAGGGGCGGCTGTGCAGCTTCTAAACTTTTACGAGAAAAACAGTCATTCCGTTGCGGGTAAATCCCATTTCAGCCGTCTTTTAACTATCAAACTTTTTCAAACATTCAATTTGTCAAATATGGCATCGCGCAGAGAATTTATCATCAAAACAGCTATGGCTGGTGCAGCGGTTGGAATTTCGGCCAAGAGCTACGCTAAGATACTTGGCTCCAACGACCGCGTTCGAGTGGGTTGTGTCGGCTTTTCAGATCGTTTCAGGTCATCTCACGTTCCTCCTTTCAAAGCTTTGATGAAAGAGATGAACTTCGAAATGGTGGCCTTATCTGATATCTGGAATCGCCGCCGGGAAGAAGGCAAAGCCTTTATTGACAAACAATTGGGCAGTGACGTCAAGGTTTTTAACAACAACGACGAACTGTACGCGTCCAAAATGGTGGATGCGGTGTTCATCAGTACCGCCGACTTCCAACACGCACTGCATACCATCGAAGCAGTAAAAGCGGGTTGTGATTCCTACTCGGAAAAACCCTTGGCCGAAACCATGGAAGACAACCGGGCGGTGCTCAAAGCCGTAAGGGATTCCAAAAAAATCGTACAAATTGGTTCGCAGCGCCGCAGTGGTGCCAATTACCATGCCGCAAATGATTACATCAAATCGGGCAAATTTGGCCCAATCGTGATGGTGGAATTGATGTGGAACGTCAATCAGCCTGGGCGCTGGCGTCGGCCGGAGTTGGTCAAAAACCTCAAAGAATCCGATGTGGATTGGAAGCGGTATTTAATGAACCGTCCTTTTGAAGCTTTTGATCCACGCAAATATTTGGAATACCGCTTGTTCTGGCCTTATTCTTCCGGAATCCCTGGCCAATGGATGAGTCACCAGATCGACACTGTGCACTGGTTTAGTGGTTTGCCACATCCGCGTAGTGTAGTGGCCAATGGCGGAATTTATCAGTGGAAAGATGGCCGTTCAAACGCGGATACCCTTACAGTGGTATTTGACTACGGCCCCGCCAATGATCCAAAGTCTGGCTTCCAGGTACAGTTCACTTCCCGTTTTTCCAACGCGGCTGGAGATACCAAGGAATTGTACTATTCCAATGGTGGCATGATCAATCTGGACACCAATGAGATTTCTGCTACTGGTGGCTTGCGCGAGCGTGAAGCAGGTGCAATGGGGCTGAAAGCGAATTTGTTGCAACCGCTAAAACTGGAAGGCATCAAGGTAGAAACGGATGCCAATACGGGTGGAGATACCTTAACTTTCAACCACATCAAAAACTGGATGGAATGTGTACGCAGCCGCAAGGAGCCCAATGCACCGATTGAAGCGGGCTACCAACACTCCATTGCCACCATCATGTCCAACGCCGCCTGGCGCACGGGTGAAAAAGTTACTTTTGATGCCAAACGTCAGGAAGTTCTGGCTGGAGGGAAAGTGTTTAAGTACTAGGCTTCGACTTCGCTCAGCCACCGAAATAAATATTTTTTGTCATTGAATTGGGCAGGGTGTACAGATTATATACCTTGCCCTTTTCTTTTGGCATCCATTAAAACTTGGGCCGAACCGAACTATAAGCAAAAAAAACATTTATGAATGCACAGTTTTCACTACAGGGTAAAGCCGTAATTGTTACTGGGGGTACCGGAATTTTAGGAGGCTCGTTTATCAAAGGTATTGCCGCCGCTGGCGGGGCCGTAGGTATTTTAGGTAGAAATGAAGAAGTGGCTCAGTCTAGAGCCGCTGCCATCAACCAAGCGGGCGGAAAGGCGATTGCACTGATTGCCGATGTAATGCAAGAAGCACAACTCAATGCAGCCAAGGATAAAATGTTGGATACTTTTGGGCGTATTGATGGCCTGGTCAATGGTGCCGGTGGCAACATGCCGGAAGGAGTTGTTCCGCCGGGCGGCGACATCTTTGCCCTGAATATGGAGGGCATGCGCAAAGTAATGGATTTGAACTTGTACGGTACGTTGATTTCCACTCAAGTTTTTGGCCGGACTATCGCTGAACATGGTGGAAGTATCGTCAATATTTCTTCAGTATCTTCTACTTCAGCCATTACGCGTGTATTGGGCTACAGCATGGGCAAATCAGCGATTGACAGTTACACCCGCTGGTTCGCCCTGGAATTGGCCAATCGGTATGGTGATAAAGTACGTATGAATGCGCTGGTACCCGGCTTTTTCCTCACTGAACAAAACCGCAGTTTGTTGACCAATCCTGATGGTAGCTTTACCTCTCGCGGTGAACTGATTGTTCAAAATACACCTTTCAAACGTTTGGGAGATCCGGACGAACTCATTGGCGCGCTCGTTTGGCTGTTGAGCGATGCTGCCTCCTTTGTCACTGGAACAACCATTAATGTGGATGGGGGATTTTTAGCTTTTAGCGGTGTCTAAAAATATGTATATTGTGAAGCATCTATAAGTTTCATGATTTTAGTTGATTGCTACCATAAGTACCAATAGGTTGGATGTACAATTCTGTTGTCATTACATCACAAGCTATAATACATTTTCTTATGCCCAACACGAATGCAAATGTTTATCCTGCATTAGGGATCAATGCCCAAAATCAGGTATTTGGAGTTGATGCGAACAACAACATCCACACATTATCGAATGAAGGTTTTGCGCAGGTCATTGCCATTTCTGAAAATGGCACCATCTGGGCGATCAGCACTGATCCGCTTTCTGGAGGTGCGCAACTTTCTTGGAGTACAGGAGATGGCAATTGGACAGCCTTTTCTAATGTTCCTGGAGCAGTACTCCTCACGGGTTCTCGTGCAGACAGTGCTTTGTACTACACGGAAAGTCAAACCCTGTGGACAATCCAAACCAGTGGTCAGGGTGAACAAATTGGGCAAATGCCGGAAGTGCAAGACCTGGATTACGGGGGGGGATACCTCTGGATGATAGCTCCAATTGCACCAAATGGAGATGCCTGTCTTCAATTCACCTCTATGGAAGGGCCGATGTTCAATTGGAAACCCTTTAGTGGATATTCGGAACCATCAAGCATTAGCGTCAATTACGCTGGCAATTGTTATGGAGTCGATGGATCATTTTCACCGATGTACTACCTAAATGATGGGGTAAGTACAGGAAGTGCAGGTGATGGAGCAACTACAAGTTCATTGGAAGTTTCCTTCAAAAATACCTTCTACGTATTGTCAACCAATGGCAATGAAAAAGGCAATGATGTGTTGGTTTATAAAGGCGATGGACCAGGCTCATTTGTCAGTGCCGGTTTCCAGGCTATCCAGGTATTGGGAACCTACTATTCAGCCTCCTAACCCAATAGAGGTAGAGACGCACGGCCGTGCGTCTCTACCATCAGACATTTACAATTATTGTTTCTTCCCAGCCACTTTTACCCGTTGTACAAAAGCCTGGGCACGGTTGTTGTCCACAATCTGGATTTCAAAATTCTCTCCATCTTCCATTTTGAGCACCAACTCGGTTTTTTTCATCTTATTGGCCTCGTCCATAAAGCGGCTATCGTTGGAAGTCATTTCCAGGATGCCTTGTTTGTAGCCATAGTAATAGTAGATGTCGTTGGGTAGTTTGAGGTAGAAATATACCCGATCATCATCGTTGCTCGGCATCTTGTACTCCACGTAGGAAGTGACCACCTTATTGACCATCGTTCCATTCATTGAGATCAAGCCAATCTTATCCTTGGTACTTACAAAGGATTGGTAATCCATATCCCAGCGCATCTTCAAGCCCGAGAGCAAGAAGTTGTAGGTGTTGTATTTTTTAGGCAATTCTACCAAACCCGTGCTGATCTCCGCAATGGCCTTGTCCACACTTTCATCCTGCGGAAAAAGCATGGTCATCCGCCGTTGGTAGTAGGGCAAATCCGTGAGGTAATTGACGGTTTCTGAACCAAAGCCAGCGGCTTCGAGTTCGTTTTGCATGATGCGCATCAGTTTATCCGGAATACGCATACTCAGGCCCGAGATCACGTCAATATCGACCGGTGGCGGTGGCGTTTTTCCAACCAAACTATCCGGGATATTGGCAAATTCACCAGTGATGCTACCCGCTGCATCAATTTTCACATATTTGAGGGCTGAGCCGATGTTGATTTTTCCTTCGCCCTCAACTTTGCCTGTTTTGTTGTTAAAAGTTAAGCGGGAGCCATGCAAGGTATTGGCGATCACTTTGGTGGAATCACCAAATGTAAAAATGTCCTTGACAGCATCGTATTTGAATACCCCTTTGGTCGGCAAAATAGGGCGGTCTTTGCGGAAATACAGGGGCATCATCACAGTAGGATAGGCAAAACTCATTTCTTTACTCAGGTAAAAACCCGTTTCCAGCGGTACTCCATCCATACTTTTGGGAGAATCGTACTTGATGGCCAGATTGCTCTTATCGCCTTCACTTTTTAGGGTAAACCAATGTCTCACCGGCAATTTATCGGCTTCCAAACGGGCAAAACCATCAAACTTCAGGTTTCTGGATTCGGAGGACAAATTAATGGTTCCATAAAATGAGGTTTTACGGTCAATGATGAAACTGTCTTCTTCTGCAACGGTTCCTTCTGCACGGGTGGCAGTTGCTTTTTCACTGGCTTTCCCTTTTCCAATGCGTTGGCCCACGATGCTGCTGAATTCAATTTCCTGCTTTTTATCTGCCACATTGTATTCATAAAAACCGTGGGCGCGATAATCTTTGCGGCCATTGATGCTCACTGTAGCCCGATTGATCTTGTGGTTTTTGTTCAAGGTATCACAGATGATGGTGGCATTGTGCAAAGAATCCATGATTGCTTTGGGCTGAATGTAAACCGTGCCACTATCTGGAATAATCATTGCGTCGGCTGATTTGATAAAAGGCACCTCGGTTACCTTGAGTAAATAGGTTTTGAGGTCGTAGGATGCTCTTTTGCCATTGAAGCGCAGTGAATCTTGAGTAGGATGAACGGAGGTAAAAGTCCCCATTTTGGTCGAATCCGATTTAAAGCGAATCATCGAGTTATTCATTTCCCAGATGAATTCGTTCATCGAAGTGACGTATTGGTTGAGTGGCAGTTTGGTTTCGAGGTATTCGTCCAGGGCTTTAAAACGGCCCACTTGTTTGTCGAAGTCCACGTCACTGCGCAAGCGATCGGATTGGATGGCAATTGCACCAACTTCTTCGGCCTTGATGTTTAGGGCAGTCGTGTCAGCTTTGGCCGAAAACGCGCCAAAATTGAATTGTCTGGACGTCATGGCTGCCTGTGGCCAGTCCAATAAACCATTACCTTTCAAACCACCTGGAGTCAGAGCTAATGTGCCTGTGAGGGTATGTTCACCAGATTTAAAAATCTGGAAGGCGTTCTTTTCCGATTGCACATACATACTGTCGCGGTAAGGCTTCCAGTTCAGGCGTACCAATTCACCATGTACTTGGGGTACTTCCTCTTCTTTGCTGCGTTTTTCGGCGAGGTCAAAGTCTTTGGCACTGGCCGACATTTGTTTGGGTAAAAAATGGACATCTTCGGATTCAAGGGTAGCGCCCAGGTATTGAATTTTGCCTTTGCCCCAAAGTCCCTTATTGCTCATGTCAACTTCGCCAGAAAAACGACCCTTCACTTTGTAAACTGGGTAACCTTTTTCGGGCGTTTTATGTACAAAGCCCAGCGAATAATCGTGCTCCCGCACCTTGAGGGTTTCTTCAAAATCGGGGAAAATTTGAGATGAAACCATTTTGCCCCGGAAGTTGACCATTTCTTTGACGTAGTTGTCCAAACTATTGAAAAAGAAGGGTTTTAGTTCAAAGTAAAAGGAATCACGTTTGTACAAAGTGTCTTTGACAAAAGGGTTCTTTTTGCCATCGTAATATTTGCCATCGTAATACACGTAGCTAGTGGATCGGCTGTTGAGGTTCGGGAAAATGGGCACATCATTTTTCCCGCTGCGGTTGCCTTCTGCATCGATGATTAAGGTAGCCTTAAAATTTTCGATGTCGGAAGTCAAAGCGAAGGGGTTGATTTCCTCCATTTTATGCGTCTTCGGCAATTTGTCGGGGACAAACAAGCGCCAGTATTTGATGGAATCACTGGTGACTGAAAACTTGCCATAATCGAAATGCAGTTTATTGCTCCGCATTTCACTGAAACCCGCTTTGAGCATACCTTTGGAGTCGATGTCGCGGTTTTGACGCATGACAATGGTGGCACTGTCTGGCACCACCCCAACCTGTTGTAAACGACTGAATTCCAGCCATTTCACACCAATAATCCGTATAGAGTTGTCCTTCAAATTCAAGGTCGCATTGGCACTATCAGTTTTGGATAAAATCCGCAATTGATCGTAGTCCGAACGTTGCATATAGGAATTGTAGTAATGCTGAACCTTGTCTTGTACATGGATGAGTAAACTATCAGCGTCGTAACGGATGAACCCCTGACCGACCAAATCGTAGATCAAAGAGGTGATGTTTTCCACCTTAAACGTTGGATTGAGCTTTCTTGCGAACTCATCAGCGTAAATGTCTTTTACTCCGATTTCATCCGTCAGTTGTTTCAGTTTTGCCAATGGATTTGAGGTAGAAATGCTTTGCAACAGGTCGTAGTCCTTCTTGTTAAAATACTGTAAGGATTCAAACTTGACGGGTTCTTTACGGGCAAAACTTACTGATTTGTCGCCAATAACTACCGAGTCTTTAGACAAATACGCCTTGAAATTATCTGCGTCAAAATTGATTTGGTGATTGGAACTAAAAAATGGGTTGCGGTCACTGCCCCGTTCACCCCGGTATAAATGCAGCACCTGATCTTTGATGGTGTAGCGGAAATTGACGGAGGGGTGATAAAGTGAATCTTGTTTGTAATAAAATACTGCCTCTACCCCTTCTCCTCCAATTTGTTGCCCGCGGCGCACTGAAAAACGCCGGGCACTGCCTTTGAAGATGCGTTGGTTCTTTTTATCGTAAATCTCCAGAACGGCCCTTCGGCTATCTGAACCTGTGCCGTAAATAGTAGTTCCTTCCAAGTTAAATCCACCCTTGAATCTTACCCCGTCGGCAAAATTTTTGATCTCCATATCCTTATTGGCCGAATTAAACCGGGGATAGGAACCCTGGCCATCTACGGATACCTTGTCGCTGAACTGCCCGGGAATTTTTTGACTGCCAAAATATTGCGGGTAAACCAAAAAGGCTTGATCGGTTTCGTAAATGCCTTTGTTGACATCCAGTTTGTAGTTGCCCAACTCGGTGATTACCGTGGAGTCCAGGCCAACCCTTTGCCAGCCAACCTGGCCACCTTTCCCAACCCATTCCCCCTTGAGTGGATAATACGTACCACTGGTATTGGCCAGACGAATGGAGTCGTTTTTACGCGATGCTACCAGATTTCCTTCTTCCATCATCAAGTAGGGCTGCTTGTTTTTGTAGCGGAGATGGATCTTGTCGGAGTAAATTTTCCAGACTGTGCTGGCAGGTTCAGCCTTATTAAAAGCCTTATTTTTGAAAAATTGAGTGGAAAATCCAATAAAATCGCTGAATTGCGTAGTTTGATGGTTCCCGGATAATAGCAAAGAATCGAGAATGAGGTGCCACTCACCAAACTTCTGCTCATCGGGCAAAGTACCTTTGAAGGCCATCAAAGCATTGAGGTAGGCTTGAAAATGGGGATTGGGGCTAAGCCGCCTGGTAAGCATATAATTGCAGGTGCGGATCACGCGTTCCCCTTCCACGGTACTGAAACTTCCAGCCCGAAATATCCCATCAAATTCCTTATAGGTTTTTTCCAGTACCTCATTTTTAGAAGAGGTCATGAATGCCCCTAGCTGGGACAAAAATTCGGGTGTTTCTACCGCGAATTTTTCTGGTCGTTGTGCAAATAGCGCCAGGGAAAAGCCTAGAAAAAAAAGTGTGGCAATCGAATGGCGAAAAAAGATTTTCATGAAACCGTGTTTGTCCGGGACCTTACAGGAAATCTTCAACTTGGGGTCCTTCGCGAAAACACGTCAGACTATGATTCAATGCAGCCTCAGCGCCAACCAATTGCCTTTCTCTAAAGATTGTACCGGAGAAAAACCATGTTGGCGTGCTTCCGCTTCGACCAATTCCCGATCTGTCTTAAGAATCCCGGAAATGAGCAAAATACCGCCTTGTTTGAGTTTTTGATGTAACGTTGGAAAAGCATCCAAAATTACACCACGGTTGATATTCGCTAAAATAATATCGTAACCGTTCCCCACTACAACGCTCAGATCGCCCAAAAGTGCATGTATAGCTCCCGACACTCCGTTAATTTTCGCATTTTCCAAGGTATTTTCGTAGGATGGGGGTTCGATGTCCACGGCATCGATCAATCGCGCACCCAATTTCGCCGCCAGAATGGCCAAAATCCCCGTTCCACAGCCAAAATCGAATACGTATTTATCCTGAAAATCAAGATCAGCCATCAATTGCATTACCATATGGGTCGTTTCGTGGTGCCCGGTACCAAAAGCCATTTTGGGGTTAATGATGATCTCGTGTTCAACGCCTTGCATTGGTTCGTGAAAATCAGCCCTTACGCCACAAAAGCTACCGACCGTAATGGGTTGGAAATTGGATTCCCAGATGCTGTTCCAGTTTTGATAAGGAATCTCTTCAACCGTAAAACTGACGCCAAACGGCTCCACAATTTCTTGTACTTCAGCACTAAACGCAGCGACATCCGCAGGTAAGGGCACAAAGGCTTGGAGAAACTCACTACCTTCTTCGAAAATCTCAAAAGGAAGTTCGCCCAATAAGGCGACCAAAATTTCTTGTAGTTCTGCTGATGCAGGAAAAGAGTATTGTAAATAATTCATCGTGCCTAAGCTTCTTGTTTACGGAATTTCACCGTTGATGGAGCAACCCCAAAGGTATGGTCTTTGATCAATTCTGGGGCTTCAATTTGTAAACCAATTTTGATGATCGCCAAATGATGCACCGCATGGTCGTGCAGAAAGGTGATTTCGCGACCCAATGAAGAAGGATATTCGGGGCGTGTAGCGTCGTTTTGGATTGAAAAATCACCACGCACCTTTACTGGTGTGTATTCTTCTAGTGACAGCAGTTGTTCCAATTCTTGTACAAAAGCCTTCATGGCAAAAAGGGGATCCTGTTCAATCCGTAAATCGCGTTCGCGTTGGGCATAGTCTACGACCTGTTCTGATGCTCCAATTGCCAGACAACGAAAAAAATCGTGAATGTGCCGAAAATGCTGGCCAATCGAGGATCCGTTGTAAATGGCCAGGGGGGCTTTGTAGAGTTGGTCCTCAATGCTGGCCAGGATACCGTTGATTTGATTGACGATGTTGATGATGCCTTCTTTTCCGTTCATTTTTGTGCTTTTTCCCACGGACCTATCCGTGGTTCTCCCACGGATAAATCCATGGGTTGATCTTTTGGGTGGCCTCCCACGGATAAATCCGTGGGTTGGCGGGGTATCATGCGGGAATGGAAGGCGGTTCTACCACACCCACACTTTCACACTTCACACCCACACCCTTTCTTGTGGGTTGGCTTAGTACACTTCGTTGCGGGCAGACTTCAGCGTATTGATCAGCAAGGCGACTACCGTCAATTGCCCTACGCCGCCGGGTACTGGGGTGATCCAGGCTGCTTTGGGGGCGACTGCTGCATAATCTACATCCCCTACGAGTTTATAACCCGATTTGGATGTTGGATCTTCGACCCGATTGATGCCCACATCAATGATGACTGCCCCTTCTTTGACCATGTCTCCTTTGACAAATTCGGGCGCACCAATGGCCGCAATCAGAATATCGGCCTTGCGGGTATGTGCAGCCAAATCAGCAGTACGACTGTGGCAAACCGTAACCGTCGCGTCTCCTGGGTAGCCTTTGCGCGACAATAGGATGCTGATGGGTGTACCAACAATGTTGCTGCGCCCCACCACCACCACCTCTTTCCCGGAAGTAGGAATCTCGTAACGGCGCAAAATCTCCAGTATTCCCATTGGAGTAGCAGGCAAATAACATGGTAAGCCTTGCGCCATCCGACCAAAATTGACTGGATGAAATCCATCCACATCCTTGCGTGGTTCGATGGCCAAAGTCACCTTGTGCTCGTCAATGTGTTTAGGCAAGGGCAATTGTACGATGAAACCGTCAACTGAACTGTCGCCATTGAGCTGTTCTACAATTTCGAGCAATTCTTTTTCCGTGGTGTCCGCTGGGCGATGAATCAAAGTGGATTGAAAGCCTACTTCTTCGCAGGAGCGCACTTTATTGCGCACATAAGCCTGGCTGGCTGGATTGTCACCTATCAATACTGCGACCAAATGAGGAATTTTGCCGCCTTGGGTTTTGAGTTGATCCACTTCTATGCGGAGTTCCGCTTTAATGGTTTGGGCCAATTGTTTCCCGTCGAGAATTGCCATTGTCAATGATTGATTTAAAAAATCAAAGGTACAAGTCTTCCTGCGAAGGAGTTCCTTTGGGGCGATAAAAAAATAATCAGCTTGGAGAAAAATCACTTTCATTGCTGCTGTCTTATCTTGGGGGCAAAATCGCTTCCATCATGCAATCCAGAAGAAAATTCATCCAACAAGCCGGTTTATTGAGCAGTGGGGTTTTGTTCAGTCAGTCCCACGCTTGGGCTTGGAATAACCATAGTTTTGAAAGCAAACGCCCTGCGTTGAGCGACCGGAAATTCAGCAGTGTGGCGGTCGAAGCGACCATTGATAGATTAAAAAAACAAATTGCCGATCCTGAACTAGCTTGGTTGTTTGAAAACTGTTTCCCCAATACGCTGGATACCACTGTTGAATTTGAAACCATTGATGGCAAACCCGATACCTATGTCATCACTGGCGACATTGACGCCATGTGGCTGCGCGACAGCACCGCCCAGGTCTGGCCTTATTTGCCTTTGATCAAGGAGGATAAACCATTGCAAGAGCTGATTGCTGGCGTCATCAATCGCCAGAAAAAATGCATCCTCCTCGATCCTTACGCCAATGCTTTTTATAAGGATGTCAATAAGGAGAGTGAATGGAAAAAGGACTACACCACCATGAAGCCCGGCATCCACGAACGCAAATGGGAAATTGACTCCTTGTGCTACCCCATTCGCCTGGCTTATCATTATCATAAAACGACGGGGGATACCAGCGTTTTTGACGCCGATTGGGTCCGCAGCATCGAATTGACCCTACAAACCTTCAAAGAACAGCAGCGCAAGGATGGCAATGGCCCTTATACTTTTCAGCGCAACACCTACTGGGCAACCGATGGGGTGCCGCTTTCCGGTTATGGATATCCGGTGAAACCAGTGGGTTTGATTTGTTCGGTATTCCGCCCTAGTGATGACGCGACCATTTACCCCTTCCTCATTCCGGCGAATTTCTTTGCAGTGGTCTCTTTGCGCCAAGCTGCTGAATTGTTGAATAAAGTGCTCAACAATACGGCCCTCGCCCTAAAATGTACAGTGCTGGCCATGGAAGTGGAAAAAGCCCTGCAACAACACGCCATCATCAACCATCAAACGTATGGGCGCTTGTACGCCTATGAGGTCAACGGCTACGGCAGTTTCAATTTGATGGACGATGCCAATGTTCCCAGTCTCTTGTCCCTACCCTATCTGGACGCGGTCAAAAACACCGATGTGGTGTATCAGAATACGCGGAAGTACTTGTTGTCTGCCAACAATCCTTTCTTTTTCAAAGGCAAAGCAGCCGAGGGCATCGGTGGCCCTCACGCCGGGATGAACATGATTTGGCCACTGAGTGTAACCATGCGTGGTTTGACCTCGAACAATGCGGCTGAGGTAACGCAATGTTTGCACATGCTCAAGACTACGCACGCGGGCACTGGCTTCATGCACGAAGCTTTCCACAAGGATGATGCAAACAATTTTACGCGGAAGTGGTTTGCCTGGGCGAATACCTTATTTGGAGAGTTGGTGATGCATACGAGTGCGAAGTATCCAGCGATTTTGGCGATGAAGGAGGTGTAAGCTGGCATTATTTTTAAAGTATTATCCCACCTTCACCAAACCCATTTCCCCAGCTTTTTCCACCATCAACCCATACGCTGCCTCGAACTCATTGGGGATTACCCCATCTAAAATGGCTTCCCGCACATAGTTTTTGATATCGCCCACTTCGCGTGAAGGGCCGATCCCAAAGGTTTCCATGATGATTTCGCCCGTAATCGGTGGCTGCCAGTTGCGCAGCTGGTCGCGTTCCTCCACTACTTGCAGGCGTTGGCGCACCAACTCATAGTTTTCGAGGTAACGTTTGACTTTATCGGGATTTTTGGAGGTGATGTCCGCTTCACAAAGCAGCATTAGGTCTTCCAGGTCTTCATCTGCATCCACCAATAGGCGGCGCATGGCGGAATCGGTGATTTCTTCTTTGGTCAAGCTGATGGGGCGCAGGTGCAGTCGAACCAACTTTTGCACATACTTCATCTTGTGATCCATCGGCAGGCGGAAACGGCGGAAGATGATCGGGACCATATTGGCACCCAAGGTTTCATGCCCATGAAAAGTCCAACCTTGCTCTGGATGAAACCGTTTGGTGGGTGGTTTTGCAATGTCGTGCAGAATGGCCGACCAACGCAACCAGAGGTTTTCAGTTTTTTTGCAAAGGTTATCCAGTACTTGCAACGTGTGGTAAAAGTTATCCTTGTGGCCCCGGCCATTGCGGATTTCCACGCCGTGTAAGGCGGTCATTTCTGGAAAAATGATGTGCAACAACCCTGAATCAAACAAGAGTCTGAAACCGACCGAAGGTTTGGGCGCCTGGATGATTTTGTTCAATTCAATGGCAATGCGTTCCGCTGAAATGATCTTGATGCGTTCTTTATAAACACTGATGGCTTTAAACGTATCCGGTTCAATGATGAAATCCAGCTGAGTAGCGAAACGAATGGCGCGCATCATCCTTAGGGGGTCGTCCGAGAAGGTTTTGCCTGGTTCCAGGGGGGTACGAATGATTTTTCGCTCCAAATCTCCTAGCCCATCAAATGGATCGATGATGTTGCCAAAATCCGGCTCATTCAAACTAACCGCTAGGGCATTGATGGTAAAATCACGGCGGTTTTGGTCATCTTCCAGAGAGCCATTCTCCACCGCCGGTTTACGCGAATCGTGGCGGTAAGATTCTTTGCGCGCGCCCACAAACTCCACTTCCAGGTCGCGGTGTTTGATCATTGCCGTTCCAAAACGTTGAAAAACCGCAATCCGGGGTACTGGATGCAATTCGCCAGCCACCCGCTCAGCCAATTCGATACCAGAGCCTACACAAACAATGTCGATGTCTTTGGAAGTACGCGCCAACAAACGGTCTCGCACATATCCACCCACCACATAAGCAGGCACCTGCATCTTTGAGGCAGCATGGCTAACGATCTCCAGGATCTTGCGTTCGTTATCTTGAATTTTAAAGACCACTACGTTTTAGGTTAAAATACCGATTCGGCCTCGACTGCGCTGTACTGATCTTCCAAACGGTCGAGTATTTCAAATAAAATCGCGGGCGTTTCTTCGGTAACCAATTGGCCACGAAACTCCTTTATACCCGGGAATCCCCGGAAGTAATTGGTGTAATGCCGACGCATTTCTACCACCCCTAGTTTGGCCCCTTTCCAATCGATGGAGTGTTGCAGGTGCTGGCGTACCGCATCTACCCGCTCGTGAATATCGGGTGGAGCTAAAAGCTCACCCGTGGCGAAATAATGCTTGATTTCGCGGAAGATCCAAGGGTAACCGATGCTCGCCCGCCCAATCATGATGCCATCCACTCCATAGCGGTCGCGGTATTCCTTGGCTTTTTGCGGGGTATCAATGTCACCATTGCCAAAAATAGGGATGTGAATACGTGGGTTGTTTTTGACTTTGGCAATCCAACTCCAATCAGATTCTCCCTTGTACATCTGCACGCGGGTACGGGCATGGATGGACAGGGCTTTGATGCCAATATCTTGCAGTCGCTCAGCTACGTCTTCAATAAAGATGGTATTGGAATCCCAACCCAAACGGGTTTTTACGGTCACTGGCAAATTGGTCGATTTAACCACGGCTTCAGTCAGTTCCACCATCTTTTTGACATCGCGCAGAATGCCTGCCCCCGCCATTTTGCACACCACTTTTTGTACCGGGCAACCGTAATTGATGTCCAGTACTTCGGGTTTGGCCGCCTCGACGATTTCGGCAGCGCGCATCATAGAGTCGAGCTCTGCGCCGAAGATTTGTACGCCGATGGGGCGTTCTTCATCGTAAATGTCGAGTTTCTGCAAACTTTTGGTCGCATCCCGAATCAAACCTTCCACCGAGATGAACTCGGTGTACATCATATCTGCACCTTGCTTTTTGCACAAAGCCCGGAAAGGTGGATCACTCACATCTTCCATGGGTGCCAAAAGCAGGGGAAATTCTCCCAATTCAACTTGCGCAATTTTTACCATATCCCTTTTGTGCATTATAAAGTGGGGCAAAAATAGATTGATTTAACCAATCGGGCTTCAAAAAAATTCCAATTTGTGGAATTTTACTTAAAATCCTGTTAATTGTAGTGAGGATACACACCTGGGGCTTTACTTTTGTGTTTTCTTTGTTTCGTGCATGTTTATTCACAAGTAGTCAGAAAATGTATAAATCGTTTGCTAGTCCCGTTTTGATCGTTATCATGAGCCTATTGCTGGGCTGTTCACCTTATCGCCAACGTGATTTGGTTGGTGAATGGCAGGCCATAGCCATCTCACAAGAAGGAGACTCCCTACAAATAGACCCTAAGGTAGTCCAATTTACCTTTAACAAAAATGAAGGCTACACGTTCAAAAGCACCCTCAATTACCACGAATCAGGTACTTATTACATCCTCGACAAACGACTGTTTACCATGGACACCCTCAATCGGGCTTCTACGGAAAAAGCAGTGGAAATCTTGCTATTGACTCCCGATTCCTTACACCTCAGGATGAGCGATGCGGGTAAAGGCCGTTTGATGAAAATGGTTAAGCGGAAGTAACTACCACGGCAATCCAACTGAGGAACGGGTTCAAAATAATCAACACCTTACCATTTTTTTCTTTTTCCCGATGGTTCCCTTTTCTTGGACTTTGTAAATGTATTCTCCGGCATCGGGTACTTTACAGGAGGTTCCCCCCATATCTACATAGACGGTACCCAAGGATTCTGAAAGTTCAATACAGTGCTCGGTTAGCTCGGGGAATTGTGAGCCGACCATGATGATAAAACCATTCATGGTGTAGCGCACCCGGTTTTGGGCCTGGTGGATGTTTTTTTGCACCCGTTCCAATAGTTTTTGATACAAAGGCAGGTCTAATTCGGCATTCGGTCGCAGTTGTGCCCAATAAGACAGTGTTGCCCAACCTGCCGAAGCAATGGTTTCTTCTGGCGATTCAATCCACTCCAAGCCCAATTCCAGGCCATGTGGCGATTCTGCGGCCACCCAAGCTACCGTATAATCGTGCAACATGTGCCAATAAGCCGCCTTGGCCCAATGGCGCAAATCGTCTTTGCTGATTTTTTTTTCGTCCACAATCAAACCCGCCAGGTACATGGCATCAGAATTGCCAGTATCATAAAGATCAAGAGCGAGTTGGTACTCTTTTTTGAGCTTGAGTTCCTTGGTGATGGTTTTTAAGTCGCCCACTTTTACGCCGAAAAAAGGCTCACGGGCGCCGTGATTCATCAAAGTATTCTTGGTACTGGGGCTGTTGTACTCTTGCAGCACCTGCATGACTTCATTGACGGTAGGCATGGCATTAGGCATTTGTGTCAGGACAATTTTTTATACCAAGCGCTAAAATAAAAATAAAAAATTTATAAAACACAAAAACAAACACTTTTAATTGCTTTTATTTTCGATTTCTTTTCCACTTCCTGCCTTACTTTTGAGTCAAGATCAAGGATATGAAAACGGCAGTACTCATCATCGACGACGAAGTCAAACTCCGCAGTTTGCTTTCCCGCCTTTTGCAATTGGAGGATTACGAAGTAAGTGAGGCAGGTGATTGCCAATCCGGGCTTAAAAAACTGGCCCAGCAAGATTTCCCGGTGGTGCTTTGTGACGTCAAACTGCCCGACGGCAATGGCGTACAACTTACCGCAGAAATCAAACAAAAATATCCGCTTACCGAGGTTATCCTGCTCACCGCCTACGGCAATATTCCCGACGGGGTGCAAGCGATCAAAAATGGCGCTTTTGATTATTTGGTAAAAGGTGACGACAACAACCGCATCATCACCCTATTGTCTCAGGCTTCTGAAAAAGCGCTGCGGGCCAGGGCAAGTTCCAGTTCAGGTACTCAGGCCAAAGCTCTCGCTGATTTCAAAAATGTCATTGGTCAATCTCCAACCATTCAAAAGGCCATTGCGCTGGCCTGTAAGGTAGCGCCCACCAATGCCAGCATTTTGCTTACAGGAGAAACGGGCACGGGAAAAGATATTTTTGCCCAGGCCATCCACCAGGCTAGTTTGCGCAAAGACAAAGCTTTTGTTGCGCTCAATAGTGCCGCTTTTTCCAGAGAAATCATTGAAAGTGAATTATTTGGCCACAAAGCTGGTGCCTTCACCGGGGCGATTAAAGACAAAAAAGGTTTATTGGAAGAAGCCCATGAAGGCACGCTTTTTTTAGATGAAATTGGGGAAATGCCTCTGGAATTGCAAACCAAGTTGCTGCGGGTGCTGGAAAATGGAGAATTTCTGAAAGTCGGCCAAACCAAAACCCAAAAAGTGGACGTCCGCATCATTGCCGCCACTAATCGCAACCTCGAACAAGACAGCAACAATGGCCAGTTCAGGATGGATTTGTACTACCGCCTGGCCACCTTTGCCATTCATTTGCCTTCCTTGAACGAAAGGCCGGAAGATATCCCCCTACTCGTCCAGCATTTTATGGAACAATTCAGCCAAAAACTCAATAAAAAGATCAGCAGTGCCCATCCCGATTTTTTAAAAGCGCTGCAACAGCACCAATGGCGGGGCAACATCCGCGAGCTGCGCAATACCATTGAACGCGCTTGTATCCTCAGCGAGACCTCGCAACTGGAAAGTGATGCCTTGCCCTGGGATTTTTTACATCAAGTCAACAGCGACATCACCAGGGTAATGTCTTTGAGGGAAGGAGAAAAACGGCACATCTCGCGCATGCTGGAACATACTCATGGCAATAAGACCCAAACCGCGGAATTATTGGGCATTGGATTAACCACACTTTATGCCAAAATCAAGGAGTACCAGTTATAAAACAGGATATTGACCAGTGCCTTATGCAAACTTTTCCCAAGCCGGGGGCGTTAAGTTTTAAAAACCCACCTCTAGCAGGATCGCAGATAAGGCTTAAACAAAAATTTTAGACATGCTCTGAACCAAACTTATCGCAAACATGAATTCACTATGGACCAAAATCATCCTCAACACCACCCTGCGCAAAAAAAAGCTGAGTAAATACAGCAATTATGTACTCGCCAAAGGTTTGAAGCAATTCCAGATCGTATTCAAACGGCGTCTCATTCAGTTCTTTTTGTTGGGTATGGGGGTTTTGTCGGCGGGATTTGGCCTGAAAGGATTTTTGTTGCCCAATCATTTCATCGATGGAGGAGCAGTGGGGATTTCCTTGTTGATCTCCGTGGTTACCGACTGGCCACTTTCTTTGTTGTTGCTCCTGGTCAATATTCCTTTTGTTGTACTAGGGCTCCGCACAATCGGGGTTGATTTTGCTATCAAAACAGCCATTGGCATCATCGCCTTGGCAATTGCGGTAGAAGTGATTCCTTATCCACAAATTACGGAGGATAAATTGTTGGTCTCAGTCTTCGGTGGTTTTTTTCTGGGGGCCGGGATTGGGCTTTCCATGCGCGGCGGCGGCGTGATCGATGGGACAGAAGTACTGGCGCTCAACATCAGTAAACGTTCCGGACTATCCGTTGGCGATTTGATCTTAATTTTTAACGTGATCATCTTTTCGGTTGCGGCCTATTTGCTGTCTATCGAAACGGCCTTGTATTCCGTTTTGACTTACCTTTCTGCCTCCAAAACGGTTGATTTTATTGTGGAAGGCATCGAAGAATATACCGGAGTGACGATCATTTCCCCCAAATCCGAAGACATCCGCCAAATGATCATCCACGACATTGGCCGGGGTGTGACCATCTACAAAGGTGAACGGGGCTTTGGCAAAACGGGCCACCGCGACAGTGAAATCGACATTATTTTTACCGTGATTACCCGCCTGGAATTGAGCAACCTCAAAGCTGAAATTGAAAAAATCGATCCCAATGCGTTTATTTTGATGCATAGTATTAATGATACAAAGGGGGGGATGATTAAGAAGCGGCCGCTGCATTAGAGCAAATGACGAGTTTTTCGAATGACGAATGACGAATTGGGTGCGTTGGGGTTAAAAAGGGGGTGCTACACTGATTTGGCCCAATATCAGAGATTCTACTTGAAAAACAGCTTCATCTTGCCACCGCTAGCGCGGTTCAAAAGTTGTAAATGGCCCGGTTTGTAGTATAGATTGTCCACCCTGAATCAATAGAACCCTACCGACAGACCCCGACCGAGAACTAACTGTTGGACAAATGATATTCACCCCATTTATTTATTTCTAAAATCAAATCATTTAAAGTTAGACCAAGAGGCGTGACAGAATATTCAACTCTTGGAGGAACTTCTGCATAGACTTTACGCAAAATCAATTTTTCTTCTTCTAATTCTTTTAGCACCTTGACAAGCATCTTGGGTGTAACCTCTGGAATTGCCCTTTCCAACTCTTTGTAGCGGTGCATTCCTTTGTTGACCAAATTGCTTATGACAACAATTTTCCATTTACCACCTATTACCGACATAGCGTGACTTACTGCACAAACATTTTTTCTATTTTTTTCCATTACTAAACCTTTGATTATAAACGATACTTTCTAGAAGTATACTAGTATACTTTATGGTAACCACTTGCAAAAATATAGTGAAGGAATTACTTTTGCAACTCGCAATTAAATAAACAACAAAATATGTATGCCTGAAATGAATTGGATTAATGGACAAGTAATACAAGTAAATGGAGGTATTCTTTAAACCACCACAATTTCATAAACAAAAACTATGGTGCAACTAAAGCAACCAAGCATATTTGTTTCTCACGGAACAATTTATGAAGCCTTCAAAAGCAATCAGTTAAAATTAAACTTCCTAAAACTTCGTAAGGAACATCTAAAAAATACTCCCTCTGCAATTGTTCTTTTTTCGGGACATTGGCAGACGGAAACTATTTCTATAACAACAACTGAAAAAATGATTCAGATGGACGAAGGTTTTCCGATAGAGTTTCAAACGAATTATTCAACAGTTGGGAACCCTGAATTAGCCAAACGCATCCTTGAAATGCTTACAGAAAATGGCATTAAAGCAAAAGCAGAAAATAATCGTGGACTTGACCACGGTGCTCTAATTCCTTTAATGCTACTTTTCCCAAATGACAATATTCCTGTTTTGCAAATTTCACAACACTATAATATTGACCCAGAATTTCACAAAAGAATTGCCGAAATACTAAATCCACTTCGCAATGAAAATATTTTATTCATTGGCAGTGGCGGTTTAGTGCATAATCGCAGCGAAATTCAAAAATTTGGTGGACACGAAATTGAGCCAGATAAATGGGCAAAAGAGTTTGACGACTTTATTACAAAGGAACTGGCCGACAAATCAAACACAAACTATGCTGACAAAATAATTTCAGCATACAATCATAAGCAGTTTTTCAAATCACACCCAACATCAGAACATTTTTTACCTTTAGTATTTGCAAGTGCTTTCGGTGGACAACCAACGAAGATTTACGAAGCATTTCAATGGAAAAACCTTTCTATGAGTGCCTTTAAGTTTGACTAAATATAATCCAAGTACGAAAAAGGGCAGCCGCTAACAGGTGTTAGCTACCAACCCTAACGGAGGTAACGTGGACAACTAAACAGCAAAATACATCATTAACTACTTTTCCAACTTATTGACAAGTTCGGAAAGCATGGCTATCAAGCATACGAGTTCAATGTTTAACCTATCCCCCACCCTTCCATTTCCGCATACCCTTTTCCATTTCTGCATACTTTCCCCTCGCCCCATTCCCTCCCATTTCTCCACATCTCTCTGATTTTCAACCCAAAAATCGCCCACCATTTTTTCGGCACCAATTTTGGCATTACTGCAGCGTATCAAAATCCAAACATATGGACACGCTCATTGCAGCAGCATTGCTTTTCGGGGGCTTGATTTGTTTCGCCCTCTTTTACTGGGTCACCAATCGCTTTGATCACATCTAAACCATCACCATGTTCAGCGCACTATTCATCCTTTGTTTGCTGGTGTTTGGGTACCTCATTTACGTACTCTTACGGCCAGAGAAATTCTAATCCTTCAATTCAAAACCAATGAATACCAACTTACTTGGCGTGCTTGCCACCTTGGCCCTGAGTGTAGGGCTGGCCATTCCACTGGGCCGCTACCTGGCCAAAGTTTATCAGGGCGAGCGGGTCTGGACCGATTTTTTGCAACCGCTGGAACGATTGATTTACCGCCTAGGTGGTGTAAATCCTGGCGAAGAAATGGGCTGGCAACGCTTTATTCGGGCATTGTTGACCATCAACATGTTGTGGTTCATTTTTGCGTTCCTGATGTTGTTTCTTCAGGGCGTTTTGCCACTCAATCCCGACGGGAATGCCAGTATGACGCCCGATTTGGCCTTCAATACGGCCATTAGTTTCGTGGTCAATTGTAACCTTCAACACTATTCCGGCGAATCCGGGCTTACCTACCTCACCCAAACGGGCGTGATTATGTTCCTGCAATTCGTAAGCGCAGCGACCGGGATGGCGGCCCTGGCGGGGGTGTACAAAGCCATGCAGGAAAAGCAGTCGAATACCATCGGCAATTTTTATGTGTACTTCGTACAAAGCATCACTCGGGTGTTGTTACCCCTGTCAATTGTGCTGGCGATCGTGCTCATTGCCTCTGGCACACCGATGACTTTTGATGGAAAAATAAACCTCACCACGCTGCAAGGTGTGCAGCAAAGCATCTCTCAAGGCCCCGCGGCGGCTATGGTTGCCATCAAGCAATTGGGAACCAATGGTGGCGGTTTTTTTGGGGTCAACTCGGCTCACCCGCTGGAAAACCCCAATTTCCTCAGCAACATCCTGCAAACCGTTTCCATTCTGCTCATCCCCATGGCGATAGTATTTGCCCTGGGGTATTACCTGCGGCGTCGACGCTTGGCTTGGATCATTTTCGGGGTGATGTCGATTGGCTTTCTGAGCTTTGTAGTCGGTACCATCCGAGCGGAAACCGCTGGCAATCCAGCCATCACTGCCATGGGCATTGATCAAAGCTTGGGTAGCATGGAAGGCAAAGAAGTTCGTCTAGGTGCCGAAGCTTCCGCGCTTTGGGGGATCGCCACCACTGCCACGTCTAATGGTTCGGTCAACGCCATGCACGACAGCATGACACCCTTCAGCGGCTTTTTACAAATGTTGGACATGATGATCAACGCTCTTTATGGTGGAGTCGGCGTGGGTTTGCTCAACTACTACATTTTTATCATCATCGCTGTATTCATCAGTGGGTTGATGGTGGGGCGAACACCGGAGTTGTTGGGTAAAAAGGTCGAGATCCGGGAAATGAAAATTGCCACCCTGATTACCCTCTTGCACCCCTTCCTGATTCTGGTTGGTACAGCCTTGAGTAGTTATTTGGTGGTACATCATCCAGACATGGCCTGGGCCGTAAAACCAGGCAACTGGCTGAACAACCCCGGCAATCACGGTTTCAGCGAAATGTTGTACGAATACACTTCTGCTTCGGCCAACAATGGCAGTGGTTTTGAAGGGCTGGGCGACAACAATTTCTTTTGGAACTTCAGCTCCGGCATTGTGCTCATCATGGGGCGTTTTTTGCCGATCATCGGTCCAGTAGCCATCGCTGGTTTGTTGGCCCAAAAGCAATACATCCCGGAAAGTTCGGGCACCCTGCGGGTGGATACCCCAACTTTTGGACTGATGACTTTTGCGGTGATTTTCATCGTAGCGGCCTTGTCGTTTTTCCCTGCCTTGGCGCTAGGTCCACTGGCCGAGTATTTTTCCATGTATTAATTCGCTAATCATATGTCAACGCATCAAAAAAATCCTTCGCTCTTTGCCGCTGAGCTCGTGCGCCCGGCCTTAGTGGAGGCTTTTAAAAAACTCAACCCGGTCCTGTTGTACCGCAATCCAGTCATGTTCACCGTAGAGCTTGGCACAGCCATTATGCTCGTCATGAGCATCTGCGCCTTGCTCAGCGGGGACAGCAGCCAGGGTAGTTTTGGATACAACCTGATGGTCTTCATCGTCCTATTTTTGACGGTTTTGTTCGCCAATTTTGCTGAAGCCATCGCCGAAGCTCGCGGCAAAGCCCAAGCCGAATCCTTGCGCAAAACCCGGGAGTATACGCCCGCCAAAGTACTGCGCAATGGCAAACAGGAAATGGTCAGTTCGTCAGTCCTCAAAAAAGGAGATGTTTTCATCTGCGAAGCAGGGGACACCATCCCCATGGACGGCGAAATCATTGAAGGACTCGCCACCATCGACGAATCGGCGATCACTGGAGAATCTGCACCCGTGATCCGGGAAGCGGGTGGCGACAAAAGTAGCGTTACCGGGGGTACCAAAGTGCTTTCTGACCGCATCAAAGTGGAAGTCACCACCCAACCAGGCGAATCTTTTTTGGATAAAATGATCGCCCTGGTCGAAGGGGCTTCCCGCCAAAAAACGCCCAACGAAATCGCCTTGACCGTTTTGTTGGCTGGTTTTACACTCATCTTCATCATGGTTTGTGTAACGCTGAAACCTTTTGGGGATTATGCAGGCGCGCCCATTACCGTTGCCGCATTTGTGGCCCTGTTTGTCTGTTTGATCCCCACCACGATCGGAGGTTTGTTGTCGGCCATTGGTGTAGCGGGTATGGATCGCGCCTTGCGGGCCAACGTCATCACCAAATCAGGTAAAGCAGTAGAAACCGCTGGCGACATCGACGTATTGCTATTGGATAAAACCGGAACCATCACCATCGGAAACCGCAAAGCAACGCGCTTCTACCCCGCTCCTGGCGTGAATCAAACCGACTTCATTGAAGCTTGTGTACTGAGTTCATTGGCGGATGATACACCCGAAGGCAAAAGTATCCTGGAACTGGCGGGTGAACAGGTGGTCAAAAGTGCCAGCATCACTGGCGCACAACTGATCAAATTCACTGCTGAAACCCGCACTAGTGGGGTCGTTCTGCGTGACCAGACCGACATCCGCAAGGGCGCCCAAGATGCCATTTTGCGCCTCGTGCAACAAGCTGGAAATGCTTTCCCCGTTGAGACTAGCCAAGCGGTCAAAGACATCTCCAGCAATGGTGGAACCCCGCTGGTAGTCGCCAAAAATGGTCAAGTGCAAGGTGTCATCGAGTTGCAAGACATCATCAAACCCGGCATCCGCGAACGTTTTGAACGCCTGCGGCGCATGGGGGTCAAAACCGTGATGGTCACTGGTGACAACCCACTCACCGCCAAGTACATTGCCGAAAAAGCGGGAGTAGACGACTTCATCGCCGAAGCCAAACCCGAAGACAAGCTGGCTTACATCCGCCGCGAGCAAGCCGATGGCCGCCTCGTAGCCATGATGGGCGATGGTACCAACGACGCCCCCGCCCTGGCGCAAGCCGACGTAGGGGTAGCCATGAACAGCGGTACCCAAGCGGCCAAAGAGGCAGGCAACATGGTGGACCTGGACAATGACCCTACCAAACTCATTGAGGTGATTGAAATTGGCAAACAGTTGCTGATCACCCGAGGGATGCTGACCACTTTCAGCATTGCCAACGACGTGGCCAAGTATTTTGCCATCGTTCCGGCTTTGTTCATGGCTTCATTGCCAGCCTTGCAGTCGCTCAACATCATGGGCTTGAACAGCCCGGAAAGTGCCATTTTATCGGCAGTGATTTTCAATGCCATCATCATTCCGATGCTGATTCCACTGGCGCTGCGGGGGGTGGCTTATCGCCCAATTGGTGCGGAGGCGCTCTTGCGGCGTAATTTGTTGGTGTACGGTGTAGGTGGCGTGATTCTGCCTTTTATCGGGATCAAGTTGATCGATTTGTTGATCGCCATTTGGTTTTAATCATTTTTCAATACAAACCCCGAAGGGGTGAAATGATTATAGCAATTGAGCAGGCACCACCGTTTTTCAAGAGAAACCCCGAAGGGGTGGCATTATAAAACGCCGAAAAACAATCCAAAAATACCACCCCTTCGGGGTTTCTCTTGGAAAATCCTAATTCATTGATTTTTTCTATAATCATTTCACCCTTTCGGGGTTTAAAATTCAACTTTACCATGAAACAAGATATTCTTCCTGCAATCCGACTCACCCTGGTGAGCCTAATTTTGGTCTCCGTATTGTATCCCTTGCTAATCTGGGGTTTTGCCCAATTCATTGGCCCAGCCCAGGGCAAGGCCGAATTGGTTTACCACAATGGCAAAGCCGTAGGCGCAGCATTAGTGGGGCAAAGCTTTAGCCAAGACCGCTATTTTGGGGGCCGCCCCTCCGCCGTCGATTACAATGGTGCAGGTTCAGGTGGGAGCAACAAAGGGCCTTCCAACCCCGATTACCTCGTGCTGGTACGAAGTCGAATTGACAGTTTTTTGGTCCACAATCCTCAAGTAACCAAAAAAGACATCCCTGCGGAATTGGTTACCGCCTCCGGGAGTGGCCTCGACCCGGACATTTCCCCAGCCTCGGCAAAAATTCAAGTCGCCCGCATCAGTGCAGCCCGTGGTATTCCAGCGCAACAATTGGAGCAGCTGATCGAACAACACACCCAACAAGCGTTACTCGGTTTGTTCGGTCCAGAAAAGGTAAATGTGCTAACTTTGAACCTTGCACTAGATCAACTCAAATGAATGCCTGATAAAATCGGGGCAACGCAAGAATTGATGGATGATTCTAGTGCATTAACTCATAAGTTCTGCCACACTCTAGCTTGCTCTTTCGAGGCCAGGCTTCGTTGAAAAAAACTTACAGAGCTTTGGCTATGCGCATTTTTTTACGCCTAGCCTGATCTCAAAATTGCTACGCTTTAGTGTATCACAACCTATGAGTTAATGCACTAGACTACTTTTTTAATCGGGATGGCCAGCGCAGTTCCAGTAACACCTTTTTCACCACCGCTTTAGCCATAGCTTTTTAAGGCATGAATGACGAACGCACTCAACTGGCGGATCAATACCTGGCCCAGCTCCGTAGCGCTGGGCGAGGCAAACTCAAAATCTACATTGGCATGAGTGCCGGGGTGGGCAAAACCTACCGGATGCTCCAGGAGGCCCGACAAATGCTACAACAAGGCATTCAGGTAGTGCTCGGCTTGGTGGTGACGCACGGGCGTAAGGAAACCGAAGCGCTGCTGGAAGATTTGCCCATCCTGCCCCCCCGTGAAGTGTTTTACAAGGGAAAAAAAATGACCGAGCTCGACCTCAATGCCCTTCTGATCTTGCATCCAACCTGGGTGGTGGTCGACGAACTGGCGCATTCCAATATCCCGGGGAGCAAAAATCCCAAACGTTGGCAAGATGTAATGGACCTACTGGCAGCAGGCATCAATGTGATCACGGCTGTCAACATCCAGCACATCGAAAGCATCAACGATGAGGTGCATCGCATCACGGGCATTCAGGTGCAGGAACGGGTGCCCGACGATTTTTTGCAAAAAGCCGACGAGGTTGTCAATATTGACTTGAGTGCCGAAGACCTGATTACCCGCTTGAAAGAGGGCAAAATTTACGATCCGGCCAAGGTAGAAACGGCCCTGCGCAATTTTTTTCAGCCTGAAAAAATCCTGCAATTGCGCGAGTTGGCGCTCAAGGAAGTGGCGACCCAGGTAGAGCGCAAAGTGGAGCAGGAAGTGCCACGCAACGCCAAAGTACGCCACGAACGGTTTTTGGCCTGCATCAGCAGCAATGAGGCCACCGCCCGTAAAATCATCCGCAAAACAGCCCGACTGGCGCGGTATTATCAGAGCAAATGGTACGTTTTGTACGTCCAAACCCCCAATGAAAGCCTCGACAAAATCCCCCTGGACAAGCAGCGGCACCTGATCAACAATTTCCAATTGGCCGTTGAACTTGGCGCGGAAGTGCTTCAGGCCCAGGCAGCCAATCGTTTGAATCGTTGGTTGGTGCCCGTTGCCATCCCCCTCAAAGCCATCAACGTAGCAGTGCCCGACATTGGTAAAGCCATTTTGGAGGTAGTTAAAGAAAAACAAATCACCACCATTTGTATTGGCAAGCCGCATTTGAGTTTTTGGCAAATCGTCTTGCACACAGGCATTTTTAATCAATTGCTGCGAGCTTTAAAAGAAAATGAAGTGGATGTGGTAATTTTATCATAAAGTTGAGGAGGTTGAGAAGGTTGAGGCTACCGCGAGCGATTTTGACAAAGTCCTTGTCTAAGTAGCTTGCGGTAGCCTCAACCTTCTCAACCTTCTCAACCTCCTCAACCTCCCCCAAAATATGACCTTACAAAACAAAATAGCCCTCGGCACCACTTTTTTGTTCCTGATGTTGCTCTTGATTGGCGGCATCAGCATGTATTACATTTCAGAGCAAAAGAGTGTCACGCAGGAGGTATTGAAAGACAATTATGAAAGTCTAAATTATTGCCACGGCATGCTGGCCGTGATCAATCGGGAAAATCCGGCTCAACAAAAAGCCCATCACAGGTTTGATGCCTATTTGCGTTTGCAAGAAAAAAACGTCACTGAAAAGGGAGAGGCTGCCGTAACAGTCGCGCTGCGCAAAGCTTTCGATCAGCTCAAACTTGACACTAGTGCCATCTTGCAAGTACGCCAAAACATCCTGCAAATCCTGCAAATCAACCTCCAGGCCATTCGACGCAAAAACGACATTGCCATCCGTGCCGCCCAACAGGCTAAATTTTATATTTCAACCCTGTCCGGTTTTTTGTTCCTGATTGGTTTCACTTTTGTCCTCAATTTTCCGGGTTTGATTGCCGGGCCAATCCGTCGTTTCAACGAAGCCATTCAAGAGCTGAGTCGCAAAAATTATACTTACCGGATGCACATCGATACAGCCGATGAGTTTGGAGAGCTAGCCGGGGCCATCAATCAAATGGCGGGCAAACTGGACGAGTACGAACACAGCAATTTGGCCCAATTGATGTTTGAAAAAAAACGCGCCGAAGCGGTCATCAACAGCCTGGATGACGCGAGCATCGGCATGGACAAAAACCAAACCATCCTGTTTGCCAATCAAAAAGCTTTGCAATTGTTGGGTTTAGATGCCGAAAACACCATTGGGCAAGCCGCCCAAGACATCGTTCCACACAATGATTTACTCAAATTCATACTTGACAATCCTTCCGGCACCTCACCCTTCAAAATTGTGATGGACAATCGAGAGAATTACTTTCTGCTCGATTCATATAAAATCCAGGTAGATGAAGAGCCCGGCACGGTATATGTACTCAAAAACATCACCACCTTTTTGGAAAAAGATGTGGCCAAAACCAATTTCCTGGCAACCATTTCGCACGAACTCAAAACGCCGATTTCGGGCATCAAACTGGGTTTACAATTGCTGGAAAACCCCAAAACGGGTGCCCTCAACCCCGATCAACTGCGCCTTCTCCACGACATTCACGGTGAAAGTGACCGCCTGCTGCGCATCACCAGCGAGTTGTTGAACATGACGCAATTGGAAACCGGGAAAATTGACTTGACTTTGCAGGCCAATGACCCCGCCGATTTGGTGCGTACCGCCTTACAAGCACTTTATCCGCAAAGTCAGGACAAAAAATTGCAAATCAACACGCAGTTTGCGCCCCAATTGCCCAAGGTCTGGTCGGATCCTGAAAAAACCATTTGGGTGCTGATCAACCTCTTGTCCAATGCCATTCGGCATGCCTCTGAGGGAGATCATTTGAGGGTGGAAATTGAAGCAACGGCGGATCGACAGATTCATTTTTCGATCCAGGATCAAGGCCCAGGCATTGCGTCGGAATATCAAGAGAAAATTTTTGAAAAATATGTAAAAGCCCCGGGTAGCAAATCCAGTGGTACAGGCTTGGGGCTAGCCATCAGTAAGGATTTTGTGGAGGCGATGGGGGGCAAAATTGGGGTAGCCAGTCAGCTTGGGCAGGGAGCGAATTTCTATTTTGACCTGCCGCTATTTCAAGAATAACGCTCCCCTTAGGTGCCCCTTAAGTGTCTAAGGTTTCTTAGGTGGTGAGGAAAAAAGCCTGCGGAGCAGGCAGCGTATTTTTCACCACCTAAGAAACCTTAGACACCTAAGAGACACCTAAGGCTAAGAATCTACAAAAATACTTCTTTAGTTATTGGAGAAAGGCATGACGGGCATCACCTTTCCACTCAATGCTTCCGTTTTGGGCAAACGAATCGATACGATGCCATTTTTGGAAGTGATCTTGATCTGATCCAGCTCCACCATCTCGGGATGAACCGGAATCTGCCGCTCAAAAGAGCGCATTTTGAACTCTTGTCGCCAATGACGTTGAGTCAAAACCGATTCGAAGGTATTATTATCGCGATTGTATTGCAGGACCAACATGTTGTTGTCCCCTAAGTGGATGTTCAGGTCTTCGTGGGTCAATCCAGGCACCACTAGCTCAATCAAAAAAGCTTTGGTGCTCTCCTTGATGTTCAGTGCGGGATTGGGGCTCAGCGATGGAGGGTTGAGTTGTTGCGCCATTTCCCAGGCGTTTTTGCTCAGCTCATCATCGAAGTAAATTTTTCCTTCCGTGAAATGTTGTACAGTCATAGTTGTAGAATTCGGGTTGATGATGCGGTTTAGTTTAGTCTTTGCATTACAAATCTGGTTCCAAATGTTGTTTTCAGCCACACTGTCATGCAAATATTGAAACCTCATGCCAAAAAGTCGCAATTTTGGCAGTCCGCTTTTCAAAGACTAATCCCTATTTTCGCTTCAACGTAAACAAATCAAAAGCATGGATCGCAGATCGTTTATTCAAAAGACCG
This sequence comes from Haliscomenobacter sp., assembly GCF_041740695.1. GTDB lineage: Bacteria > Bacteroidota > Bacteroidia > Chitinophagales > Saprospiraceae > Haliscomenobacter. The sequence continues at coordinate 114,132 of NZ_JBGSLK010000053.1, forward strand.
GGATGGCCAGCGCCGTACTGATGACTCCGCCTTACCTCATTCCTCATCGACCCGCCAAATACAAAACCGTGCTCATCGGCAGCGGCTGGTGGGGCCTCAATATCCTGCGCGAAGCCATCCGCAGTGGACAGGTTACGGTAGCAGCCCTTTGTGATGTGGATGAAAACCAACTCAAAAAGTGCAAAACTGAAGTCGACAAATTGTGCAACGACCAACCCAAAGTGTACAAAGACTACCGCGAATGCATCAAAGCCGAGCGCCCCGATATTGTCATCAATGCCACCCCCGACCATTGGCATGCCCTGATCGCCATAGAGGCTCTGCACAGTGGTGCCCACGTCTTTTTGGAAAAACCCATTTCGCATACCGTCAAGGAAGGCAGCGCCATTGAAAAAGCGGCCCGCGACGCCCAAAAGGTCTGCATCGTCGATTTTCACCGCCGTTATTCCCCCCACAACGTGAGTGGCATGGATTTTTTGAAGTCGGGCAAAGCGGGTAAAATCCACAGCGTCCGAGCATTTGTGCATTACAACAATGGCCCCGGTAAAAAAGAGGAAGAAAGTGCCCCGCCAGCTGGCCTGGATTGGGATTTCTACTGTGGCCCAGCCCCACTGAGTACCTACAATCCCGGCATGCACCCGCGCGGCTGGCGCCAATACACCCAATTTGCCAACGGCAACATCGGCGACTGGGGGCCACACTGGTTTGACCAAATCCTGTGGTGGACAGAGGAAAAAATGCCGCGCAAAATTTACTCCACCCAAAAATCGGACATCCGCAACTCCCTGGCCAATGCACCAGAGGAGCAACGGGCGGTTTACGAATTTGAATCCTTCATCTGCACCTGGGAGCACACCCTGCTCAGCAACCACCCCGAACGCCAGGGAGAAAACGTAGGGGTTTATTTCCACGGTACCGAGGGCGTCTTCCACATGGGCTGGCAAAGAGGCTGGGCTTTTTACCCCAACGATACCAAAAAGGAAATCATCAAAGAAGCGGCCAAAATGAACGAGCCCGATCAGCAAAACATCGATCTGGTGTGGAAGGATTTACTGGATTGTATCCCGACCGGCAAACGGCCTTTTGCAGACATTGAGCGGGGCCGGCATGCGACGAATATGGCGCTGCTGGGCAACCTTTCCGCCAAATTGGGTCGCTCGATTGAGTGGGATCATGAGAAGGACATGATTGTGGGGGATAAGGCGGCGAATAAATTGTTGGTGAGGGAGTATCGGAAGCCTTGGGTGTATCCGAAGTGAGTTGAAGTGTTTTGCACGAACGGCTAGCGGCAGAGCCGCGAAACGTCACTAGAATTCAAGGTAAGCTATTAAATAGGAGGTGCAGCACCGGAACAATGCCCAGAAAATGCGAATAGGATTGTTCCGGTGCGCTGCACCTCCATCCAAAAACGCAACTATACTTTCTAATGACGTTTCGCGGCGCTGCCGCTGTAGGAAAGCGCAGAATTCTTTTTCTATGCCCAAAGCAGCCTCAATTCAACATATTCAGCGCTGCCTTTGCACTACCATTACCTGGATCAAGCGCTAAAACCTCTTGATAATATTGCTTGGCTTCCTCTTTATGGCCAATTTGACTATGACAAAACCCGAGATTGGTATACCCCATTACAAGGTAGGAAGTTCCCGCTGAACTCAACATTGTAATCACCCGATACTGATCCAGCCATTTGTGCTTTTTGAATTTTTCAACACTCTTTTCAAATTCAGGAATTGCCGATTCAAATTGACTAGCATGCACCAAACGCATGCCTTTACGATGGTTTTTAGCTACCAGGCTTCTCAATACCCTGGCTAAAATTGCATGGGCAATTGCAGCAAGTAAAATCGGATCAAAAATGGAAATCTGTCTAAAAAGCCAATACAACCCAAAAATAATGGCAAATTGTACTGCCAAGCCGAGCCAACTTATTCGACCCACCACTAAAGGAACATTACTCATAACTATTTTGTCGTTTAGTCTTAAAAACATTGCAAAGTAACCATACTCTTGAATAGTCCAACAACATCAGCCCCAAAATTTAAAAAAACATCTCCCCCCTGCTCAACAACCGCGCCGTCCTTAACACCCCCGCCTTTTTCATCACTATTTTCCCCTCCATCAACTCATAATCCAACTGCACACTACATTCCCCCGAAGGATGTTCAATGGAAAAAAGCTGGGTGTCCGAATTCGGCAACCGTGCAATTCCTTCTGCAATACTCCCCAGAACCACCACCGCCGTCGCCACCGAAATCGCTGCCAATACTCCAATGGCATCATGCACCACATGCGGAATGAACATGCGGGTATGCAGTATGCCGCCTTGGAGTGGTGGAGCAATCAGGCACATTTTGGGCACCGTTTTTTGCGCCACTTCACCTAAATTCATTAAAGGGCCAACCTTGAGCCGAATTTGTTCAATTTTGGCTTTCAATTCCAAATTCTTGCTCAAATCCTCCACCGATTCATAGCCACTCAGGCCAAAATCAGCAGCGCGGAGCAGCACCACTGGCATGCCGTTATCAATACAGGTCAGCTGATGCCCATCCACCACATCCAGCACATTCCCCGTCGGCAACAAAGCCCCACAAGTGCTTCCGGCCACATCCAGGTAATTACAAATGATCGGAGCTGCCGTGCCTGGAACGCCATCAATACTTGCTATCCCCGCGTAATTTACTTGTCCATCAGGCGTTTCTACCAACACTTCACAAATCCCCCCGGTATTCAGCATGTTTACGCGCACCCGAGTAACTGGCTCGCTCGCTTTGACCAAAGCCGTCTCAATCGCAAATGGGGCCACCCCGGCCAGAATATTCCCACAAGTTTGTCCCGTCGAAACCTGCCCTTTGCCCACCACCACCTGCAAAAAAAGGTAATCCACATCAGCATCAGGATGTGTTGAAGGGCCAACGACGGCGGCCTTGCTGGTCAGTGAATGTGCGCCGCCCAAGCCATCAATCTGGCGGGGATCTCCCTCGGTGGTACCTTCCATAGCCAGCAAAACGGTGCGTTTGATGGCTTCTTTGTCCTCAGGTAGGTCTTGGCTCAAAAAAAACAGGCCTTTTGAGCTGCCACCTCTGAATTGCATGAATGGAATGGCTTTTAGCATGTCAAATTTTTTGTTGCACCAATTTTTCTAACTGATCCCGCGTAGCCTTGCTCAGCAAAGGGTCGAGTTGTTGTGCTTCCAGCATCTCCACCACCGCGGCCATTTCCTCCCTGCGACGGGCAGCGTGGATATAAGTCCCTGTTACAAAACGATCAATCAACTCATCTTTGCCGCCAATGATGGAGCTAATCTGCTCCCGGATGTACCTTTCCTGCCCAAAGGCTAGACCTACTTCAACCGCTTCATAAATCACCCCAGCAATACCTTTGTAGACAATCGAGCGCAAGAGTTTGAGTTCGGCAGCGGCACCAACGGCGGCATCCGGCAACACTTCCATTTGTAAGGGGTAATCCGTCATTTTTTGCTGAAACAAACTTGCACCGGGTCCAGCAGCCAACATGGGCGTTCGAATGCCCGTTGGTGGCACCGGAGCCATAATCGCTAAGTCCACAAACTGTACTCCAGAAGGATTGAGGATTTTTGCAATGGCCTGTTTTTTCTCCGGTGCTGAGGTGTTCATTTCCAAAAACACTTGTTCGGGCCACAATACCGGCAAAATCTCCCGAGCGACCTGCTCAGATACCGTAGAAAGATTGACGCTAAAAATAAGATCAGCACCTTTTACTGCAGCGGCATTATTTTCTGCCAGAATAAAATCGGCAGGCAAGGGTCGTTGAGGATTGGGATCCCAACCTTGCACCTGGATACCCAGTGCAGCCAAATCCCGGGCAAAATGACTACCCGCTTCCCCTAACCCTAAAATGGCGATGCGCAGGTTAGTATCCGAATTTTTCATCCCAGCCATAAATTTGGATAGACGTTTTACCTTGACGCAATTGAACCCTTACCGCTTCCTCCCGGGCCTCCCGGGCACTGGCTTTTTCGATGGCTTCATCAATCCGGTTTTGGGGTACCACCACTACCCCATCGCGATCCCCCACAATGATGTCACCGGGATGGATCAGGCATTCACCAATGATAATAGGTTCGTTGAGGGTGCCTTCGCCATAGTTCGTAGTTCCACGAATACAAAGGCCCCGACTGAACACCGGAAAACCCATGGCTTCAATGTCGTCGGCATCGCGTACGCAAGCATCGATGACGAGGCCAGCGATGCCTTTGGTTTTGGCACCCAGGCTCATCAAGTCGCCCCAATAGCCAGCTTCGTAAAAGCCGGAGCAACTGGCGACCAGCACTGATCCTGGCCCGGCATAGGCGTAAGCGCGGTGCAGCAGGACATTGTCCCTCGGCATGGTTTGTACCGTATAAGCGGGGCCGCAGACCTTCATGCCAGCCTGAATGGGTCTGATGGCCGAGGGCAGATTGCCCGTTCGCCCCAGGGCTTCGTGCAGGGTCGCTGCCGAAAATTGACTGAGTTGTTGAATGGCATCCATGTCAAAAAATGCTTGAAACGATCCGGGGCACCATACTTTGGTGCGCCTCGGCAAATTGAACCTGTTTTTGCCCGGAAATCCGGCGGGCGTGGTTGGCCCGACGAGCCGCCAGTTCTGCATAGTAGTCGCGCAGGTAGTTTTGAGCACCCATACAGGCCATCGCAGCCAACTTTTTGTCCATCACTGAAGTAATGTCGATAAAAGTATCAGGTACAAAGCCGCACAATTCTGGTTGGTGCGGCTCAAAACTGTACCAGGCGGGCGGGTCGATGTTTTTGAAAGCGCTGGGCACCCCGGCGCCGGAGGAAAGCAGACGGGCACGTTGCACGGCCTGAAAAGCCAGGGGATGGTCGGGGTTAAAAGGGTCTTTTTCCGAATGGGTCAAGATGACTGTTGGTTCAAAATCGCCCACCAGTGCAGTCAATTGTGCAATTCGCTCGTCTGACAAGAGCATCGGATAATCGCCCCAATCCCAAAATTGAATGGGAGTTCCAATGGCGTCCGCCGCGCGTTGGGCTTGTTCGTGGCGGATGATTTTCACACTTTCTTCGCTGCGCTTGGGGTCTTCTTTCCAGAGTTCGCCGGATTCTCCACGCTCTCCATAAGACAAGGCGATGACCAGGGTTTCGGCCCCTTCTTCGATGGTTTTGGCGAGGGTGCCCGCAGCGCGCCACACGAAATCGCCGGAGTGGGCTCCGACGACCAATAGTTTCTTTTTCATAGGTGATTGTTTAGGAAATACCTCAACTCTTAACAGCTACACGCGCCGTAGGCGCATAATTTCTAAGGTGGTAAATCAACCTTCAATATCAGGCATTGGTGTACCCCGTGTATGAAAACTCGCCACCGTAGCCAAGCCCCAGGCCTGCCCCTTTTTCCGCTCCTCCAAGGTCCATTTGACCGTTTCGAAGTCGGGATCAAGGACTAGACGAGCGGTGGTATTGGCAATTTCGACACGGTTGCCTCCGGGCTCGTATACGTACAGGAAAAAGGTTTGCTGAATAGCGTGCTTGTGGGGACCCGTTTCGATAAAAATGCCATTTTCCAGGCAAATGTCGGCGGCGATCAGCACCTCTTCGCGGCTGTTCACGGCGTAAGTGACGTGGTGCAACCGATTTTCCAAGCCGAGGTGGTCGCCTGTAACGGCCAGGTCGTAGGATTTAGAATTGACTTGAAACCAAACCGCCAAGGGATTTTCATCCTCCATGTTGTCGATGATGGTTTCGGTCAGGACTCCCCCCAGGGTTTCCAACTGAAAATCGCGGAAAGCGCGGATATCCGGTGCCAATAAATTTAGGTGGTCGATGCGCCTCACGTTGATGCCCCTGGCAGGAAACTTGCTGGCAGTATTTTTTAAAGCCGATGCCATTTCTCCTTCGGCTTTGTACTTGTGGCTTTCAAAATACAACTCTGCCAGATGGCCGCTAGGGTAACGAAACTGATAGGCGGGGCCATGCCCCTCACTTTCGTGCCAGCCAATTCCTGCTCCACTTTTGGCCAGGGCGGCTACCCTTCGCTCCAGCGCCTCCTGGCTTTGGGTACGCCAGGCAAAATGGCCAATGCCCGCCTGGTGATGAGCAGTAAGTTTGAGCGTATGGTGCTCATAGTCGTCGTAAGCCCGCAGGTAGATAGAGTCTCCGCTCGCCTCGCTGACGGACATGCCCATGATTTCGGTAAAAAAACGGGCACTTTGATCCAGCTTGGGCGTGTACATTTCTACATGCGCCAAATGGGCCAAATCGCGAATGATGGTTTTCATAAGTTGGTGTAACTGCTGCTGATGTAAAGGTCAAATTTCGGCAGCTTTGTTCAGAATCCACGAAAACTATCCTTAGTATTGTAGATAAAAATCGAACATCAGATGGGCAAAATCAAACCCTTGCTCAATTTTGAAGGCTTGTACGGTGACCTGAGCACCAAGTATTCAGCTGATTACATCTTTTTGGAGCTCATTGCTACCCGGAGCAAGGATTTTGATTGGAACATTGCCCCACATTTGCATACCCATCTGTTTCAATTTTTTATCATTGAAAAAGGGAAGGTGTGTTTTCAAAGTGAAACGACGAGTTTGGATTTGAACGCTCCGTGCATACTACTTTTCCCACCTACTGTACTGCACGGGCTGGTCTATAGTCCAGATGTACACGGGCATATTCTGACGCTTTCAGAAAGCATCGTTGAGGCTATTTTTCCAACATCATCCCCTTTGTGGCAAACTTTTCAGCAGGCTCAAATCCTCCAGGATTTCGAGCTAGATTTTCCTTTTTCCGCATTCATTCAGCTCATTCAATCCATTGAACAAGAGTTATTCAGCGAAAAACCTGCCCGCGAGCAATTGCTTCATGCTCATTTCGCAACTTTTTTCATCCAGTTTTACCGACAAATCGTTGATCATGCTGCACATGAAAAAGACAATTTGATGATGAGCTACTTTCGGAAGTTTCAAAAAAACATCAAGAGTGCCAGTTTCCCCAAAAGTATTCCGCAGTTCGCCGCCGAGCTCGCCATTACTACGGTACACCTAAACCGCATTTGTAGAGCAGTTGCTGGCAAGCCAGCCATCCAATTGGTGCAGGAACACTTGGTTGGTGAAGGCAAAAAATACCTGACCCATACTTCCTACTCGGTTTCGGAAATTGCCTATCAGCTCAATTTTGAATACCCCAATTACTTTGCCAGGCTGTTCAAGAAATACACTGGGTATTCTCCGATGGAGTACCGGGCAAAGGAAAGGGGCAGTGAAATCATTTAAGCAACTTGTCCAAAAAGACAAATACCTTTGCCAGGTTTTCGGGTGTACCAAAGGCAGGCCCTCCGTGTTTGGCACCTTCCAGTGGAATAAATTGCACTTTTTTCTTGCCCAATTTTGCGGTCAAAATTTTGGCAAAATCTACCGATTGTTCAAATGGAACCAGTTGGTCAGCAGTGCCGTGCTGAATAAAAAAGGGGGGATCATCTCTCGTAATGTAGCTAGCGGGGCTGGCTTTGGCGACCAAATCCTGAGCTTCGGTGATTTTTTTACCCACCAAAAGGGATTCTGGGGAATTAGCCTCATCATGATCTGCGCGGCCCTTGCCCGATGCTTTAAATTGCAAATCCATCGTATTAAAATTGATGGGGCCGAACCAATCAACTACCGCCTGTACTCTGCTTGATTCGTTGGCATTGCCCAGCGTGAGGTCTTCCAATGCAGCAACACCTCCTGTGGTACCTGCCATGGCTGCCAAATGTCCACCTGCTGAACCACCCCAGGTTGCTATTTTATCAGGATTAAGCTGGTATTTTTTGGCATTGGCGCGAATAAAACGAATAGCTGCTTTCACATCAAAAATTTGAGCAGGAAAGATGGCCTCGCCACTCAAACGGTAATTGATGCTGGCAATGGCATAGCCACGTTTGAGTGCTTCCAATACAGGCGTCAATTGGCCATCGGCTTTGTCCCCATTTTAAACGCACCTCCGTGAATGTGAACGATCACGGGGAAAGGTCCCGGACCCTCATTGGGGAGATAAATGTCCATTCTTTGGGCTGCGGAAGTACTGGCGTAAGCAACATCAAGCAATTTTTTCTGAACAAAAGAGGTATTGGCTGAAGGTGGTTGACAACCAAGAAAAATGGGCATGATGGCCATTAATAGAACGAGTTGAAGAAAAGGATTGGGTTTCATGATTTTTGGTTTTGAAATTTGAAGAAAAAGGATTTGTGTTCAGCCCAAATCCCAGGGCAATCCAAAGTTCTTTCCCGCCAAAAACTGGACTAAAGGCATGCACATAATCGAAGTTCTCATACAGGTGGTTTCAATTAGAGAATCGTGGATACTAAAGCAACATAAATAAATAGCCATATCTGCTCGAATGGCTACCATTGAGTCGCTTAAACCTTAAATATTGAGCTTGATTGTGAATGCTTGAAGGCACAAAATTGATAGGAATAATAATGCAATACAAGGACTATTTCGTAAAATACAGATACAAAAAGAACATTTTATTGAGGCGTTCCATTTCACTAATAGAAAGGTCATGGCCTGGAGGGCACCTCACTCTGACTACTTCATTGACAAAAACCTCCCCATAAAGACTACGCTCATCAATCTTTGATTTAACTTGATTCCCCAAAATTGTCCTTCAGAGCTGCTAACCTAGCAACTCACAAATACAAACTACATCATGAAGCATCAACTCGCACTCTTTTTAGCATTCAGCACCGCGCTGAGTCTTTTTGCACAAATACCTAATGCCGCATATCTTGCCAAACGTGAGGCATATGTAGTTGGCTTGATGAAAAAAATGACCCTGGACGAAAAACTGGGCCAATTGAACCTCGTCACTGGAGGGGAAGCCACCACTGGCTCTGCGGTTAGCACCGATGTGGAAACCAAAATCAAAGCAGGCAAAATTGGGGGTATCTTCAGCATGTCCACCCCCACCCGCATCCGCAAAACCCAGGAGCTGGCGGTCAACCAAAGCCGCCTCAAAATCCCGATGTTTTTTGGGATGGACGTGATCCACGGGTATAAAACCTTGTTTCCCATTCCGCTGGGAATCTCCAGCAGTTGGGACTTGGGCTTGATTGAAAAAATGGCACGGATTTCTGCCGTAGAAGCTTCAGCGGATGGCATTTGTTGGACTTTCTCTCCGATGGTCGATATTGCGCGGGATCCACGCTGGGGCCGCATTGCCGAAGGCTCAGGAGAAGACCCCTACCTGGGATCCCAAATCGCCAGAGCGATGGTCAAAGGTTATCAAGGCAATGGGTTTTACCAGACCAACACCATTATGGCTTGCGTCAAACACTTTGCCCTTTACGGCTCCGCCGAAGCTGGCCGTGATTACCATACCACCGACATGAGCAAGGTGCGCATGTACAACGAATACTTGCCCCCGTACAAAGCCGCACTGGATGCAGGAGCAGGTTCGATCATGGCTTCTTTCAACGAGATTGACGGCGTGCCTGCCACCGCCAACAAGTGGTTGCTGACCGACCTGCTGCGCCGCCAATGGGGTTTCAAAGGGCTGGTAGTATCCGACTATACGGGCATACCCGAGATGGTCTACCACGGAGTGGGCGATACACAAACCGTAGCTGCCAAAGCCCTGATGGCTGGCAACGACATGGACATGGTCAGTGAAAGTTACGTGAATACCCTGGGTAAGTCGCTGAAGGAGCAAAAGGTAACTCTAGCTCAAATTGACCTGGCCTGCCGCCGGGTTTTGGAGATGAAATACAACCTGGGTTTGTTCACCGATCCTTACCGCTATTGTGATGAAAACCGGGCCAAAACGGAAATTTTCACCGCCGAACACCGCGCCGAAGCGCGTAAAGCCGCTGGAAAATCTTTTGTCTTGCTGAAAAACGACAAACAAACCTTGCCTCTGGCCAAACGCGGTACCATTGCCCTGATCGGCCCACTTGCCGACAACAAGGAAAACATGGCGGGTACCTGGAGCGTATCTGGTGACTTTACCAAGTGTGTTTCCCTCGAAGAAGGCATCAAAAGTGTAGCGGGCAATGTCACCATCCTCAAAGCTCGTGGCAGCAACATCTACAGCGATGCCCGCCTGGATGCCAACGTGAGCATCTTTGGCAAAGCAACCAACCGCGATCCCCGCAGCGATGCGGACATGATTGCGGAAGCCGTAGCCACTGCTCAGAAAGCGGATGTGGTGGTAGCAGCTCTGGGTGAAGCCGCTGAAATGAGTGGGGAAGCTTCCAGCCGTTCGGACATCGAGATCCCGGAAAACCAGCGCGACTTGTTGAAAGCGCTCATCAAAACCGGCAAACCTGTCGTTTTGGTACTTTTCACCGGCCGCCCACTGGCCATTCAATGGGAGCACAACAACATTCCCGCCATTCTGAACGTATGGTTTGGCGGTACTGAAGCGGGTAATGCCATCGCTGATGTGTTGTTTGGCGATGTGAATCCTTCGGGTAAATTATCGGCTACCTTCCCGCGCAATGCCGGGCAAATCCCGATTTATTACAGCTACAAAAACACCGGTCGTCCTTATGGCGGCAACGGGGTGGATTTTGCAAAATTTCAATCCAATTACCTGGATGTGCCCAATAGCCCTTTGTACCCTTTTGGCTATGGTTTGAGTTATACCAAATTTGAGTACAGCCCGGTGACTTTGAGCAAAAATACCCTGGCAATGGCGGTTCCCAAGGACGTCATTAATGTCAGTGTGACCATCAGCAATACGGGCAATTACGACGGCGAAGAGGTCGTGCAATTGTACATTCGCGACAAGGTGCGCAGCATTACGCCACCCGTAAAAGAACTGAAGGGTTTCCAAAAGATCGCTTTGAAAAAAGGGGAATCCAAGACCGTGACTTTTGCACTTCGTGTGGAAGATTTGAAATTTTACAACGGAGAACTAAAATTCGTAGCCGAGCCAGGTGAGTTCCTGGTGTTTGTGGGAACGAGTAGCAGTGAGGTAAAGGAGGCTGGGTTTACCTTAAAATAGATAACTAAGAGTATGTCTAAGGCTGGTGCATTGCAATCATGCACCAGCCTTATTTTTACAAAAAGCTTATCCCGACTTGCGCAAAATAAGCGCAGAACATCCTAAATTGAGGCAGAATTGTTGTCCCAAGCTTATCCACCATGAAAATTCAGTTTTTTTCTTGCCTATTCCTTTTGTCCATCACTTGCTTCGCCAATGGCACCGATCCTGGTCCAGAGCCAGATTGGGGCTTTTTTGGCCACCGCCGCATCAATCGCCTGGCCGTTTTTGCGCTGCCACCAGAGTTGATTCCATTTTACAAACAAAATATCGAGTACATCACCGAACACGCCGTGGATCCTGACAAACGGCGCTATGCCAGCCGCCACGAGGGGCCTCGGCACTTTATCGACCTGGATCAGTATGGTCAAGCGCCTTTTCCGGATTTACCCAGGGGCTGGAACGAGGCACTGGCTCGTTATACCGATGTTTTTCTTGTTGATCTGCAGGGCGACACCATCAAAATCATTGGAACAGGAGCCACGCGTTTCGAAAACCAACGGCTGATTGGCCTCGACAACAACCGGAGCATCAACAATAGGGGTATCAGTTGGAAAGACTACCAAAGTTTTTACAACGAAAACATCTTTCCCCAATACTACGAAGAAAATTGGCAGGTCGCCCCCGACAGTTTAGCCAAATTATTAGGCGCGCCACTCCCCTGCCGCAGCGTTTTTGCTGAAGATCGGCTTTCCGAACACGGCGTCTTGCCCTACAACCTTCTGCACATGCAGCGCCGCCTGACCGAAGCATTTTATACGCGCAATGTAGCCGCTATCCTACGTTTGTCCGCTGAAATTGGGCATTACATCGGCGATGCCCATGTGCCGCTGCACACCACCAAAAACTACAACGGCCAATTAACTGATCAAAACGGCATCCATGCCTTTTGGGAAAGCCGCATTCCGGAGTTGTTTGCAGATAAAGTGTATGACAACTTTGTGGGGGTCGCCGAGTACATCTCCAATCCGCAAGATCATTATTGGAAAATGGTCTTGGCTAGCAACAGTTTGGTCGATTCAGTTTTGCTGATTGAAAAACGCCTGAAACAAACCCTGCGGCCCGATGAGCAATTTTGTTTTGAAGAACGGCTCGGCGTGACCATTCGCACCCAATGTACGGCCTTTGCACAGGCGTACCAGGAGGCAATGCGGGGCATGGTTGAAGCCCGTTGGCGGGCATCCATTCAGGCGGTGAGCAGTGCCTGGTACAGTGCCTGGGTAGATGCGGGCAAGCCGGATTTGCGCAAGCTCAGTTTCAAGCCTGATGAAAAGGAACTGGAAGAAATGAAGGCGCTGGAGGCTACTTTAAAAAAGGGAAAAATTCAGGGGCGGGCGCATGATAATTAAGTTCAGAGCCTGTAAAAAATTATGATAATGGCGAATATGAGCGATTTTTGGCGGCTCTCAATTCTCCACCCAATACATCTCTACTTCACCCTTGTTTTTCACGCTGATTTTGCCCCGGTATTCACACTTAAAGCTGTCTTTCACCAACTCATACGTTGAGGAAGAAATATTGACTTTTCCCGCATCGCTGTTGGATTCCATCCGTGCAGCCACATTGACGGTATCGCCCCAAATGTCGTAGGCAAATTTCTTTTCGCCCACTACCCCGGCAATGATGGGGCCAGTATGAATCCCGATACGGGCTTCAAAAAAAGGCCGACCTTCACGCATTCGTTGCTCTTTGAGCACTTCCAGGAAGTTTTGCATCTCAAATGCAGCCTGAATCACCTTGGTGGGATTGGACTGATAAGGATCGGGCAAACCACCCGCACACATGTACGCATCGCCAATGGTTTTGATTTTTTCCATGCCGTATTTGCCCATGATTTTATCAAAACCTCTGAAACACAAGTCGAGTTCAGAAACCAGTTCCTCCGGAGTCAATTTTTCCGCGATGCTGGTGAAGTTCTTAAAATCGGCAAAGAGCACCGACACACTGTCGTAACGACGCGTATTGGCATGGCCAAGTGTTTTCAGTTCTTCGGCGATGGAGGAAGGAAGGATATTGAGCAGGAGGTTTTCTGAACGTTGGCGTTCTTCCTGGATGATGCGGTTTTTTTCTTCCAGCACCGCGTTGTTGCGCTTGAAATTGAGGAAGCGGTTGTACAAGCCTGCTGCGATGATAAAAATGACCCCGGCAAGGGCCAGCAAGAGGTTGCGTTCGCTGTGTTTGAGTTTTAATTCAGCGTCTTTTTGGCTCAAAGCCATTTTATTGGTGGCCAACTGGATGGAGTCAAATGCCTTGAGAAAGGATAGAGAGTCGACCATTTTCTTTTGTTGCATCAGCAGCAAGGCATCTTTGGCCTGCTTTTCATTCATGTATTTGATCGCTTCCTGCTGGGTGCTGATGATGTCCACCAATTTTTGGCGTTCGCGATTGATGGATTCCTGGCTTTGTGATTTATTTTGATGGCTATTGGACAATTCCGACGACAATACCGCTACCTGCTCGTACAATTTGGCGTTTTCATCTTTGAGAATGGACTTGTTGTCCAAAATAACGGTGGGAGCTTTAGGTGGCAATGGCATAGCTACCCCATTCAAGGCCATCAATTGATCGGTGTATTCCTTCAAATCCCGGTCTTTGCCCCGTTCACGCGCGATGATCGAGAGAACCTCCAGGTTTTCTTTTTGCAGCTCAATCATCCTCTTGCCTCTCGCCAACTGTAAACTTTTTTCCAAATTGGCAATGGCTTTGATTTTTTGCTTTCCACCCATGCCGTTTAGGGCTTTGCCGTACACATTGAGGGCAGTCGCCAAATAGGAGAAATCGTAAAGCTCGGAGGCAATCGCTACCGCTTTTTCACCGACTTCAGCGGCTTGCGAATGGTTGCCTTGGGCAGAGAGTTGTTGAGCTTGAGAAAGGTACTGGTTGAGTTGTACTTTTTTTTCGGCAATGGCAACAACATCCTGGGCAATTAAAAAATGAGAAAAACACAAAAGACTAAAAACGATCAATATGGGTTTCATCATTGCAGGATTATAAGCGCTCGTTTATGCTCGAAAGCGGTCAGTAAAGATAGAGAATAATTCAATCTCAACAACTACATCTTGATGTAGCCCTACAAAAAGTCAGTTTTGGTGGTCAAAAGGATGGTTGAAAAAAAATTCACCCGGAATCCAACCATCCTTTTGATTCGCTACTCTATAACTTGTTGAGAATCGGCAGTTTTTTGCGTTCCAAAACCACCAGAATGGCACAACAAATAAAGGCAGCTAAAGCCAGGCCAAAAAGGTTCCCCCCGTCGTTGTTGACGTTGATGCCCAGCTTGGTCAGGTGAAAAAACAAGGCCCCGCTGATGATACCAACCCCAATAACTGCCCCAAAAGGCCGGGTACGGGGTATCAGCAGCAAAATAGAGGTAATCAGTTCCATTACCCCAATCCCAATGCGACCGTAAGGTTCCATCCCCAATTGTGTAAAAATGTAGACGCTGTCCGGGTGAGCGGTAAATTTGAAATACAAGGTTTGCAGCATGATGACCGCAGCGACCAGGGCAAGGATAAGGGAAATTGAAATTTTTGGCATGATTAGGTGTTTTATTAATGATTAGTGATGAATGATTAGTGAAGAGTTGGCTGATCGCTCATTGCTGACAGCTGACTGCTGATAACCGGGGCAAAACTAGGTAGCTTTATACGGCAGAAATGTTCCCGGGGTTACAATTGGTGGGCTAAAAAAGTAGTCAACCGGACATTAACAAAAAATTGCTGCCACATACTGAACACCCCCAATTTCACCGTTAGTAGTGGGGCAAAAATAAGTGTTCATTTTTCCTGAGCCAAAGGATTAGATAAGAAACTTAAAATGAACCGTTTACTTATCTAATCCTTTGACAAAATGAAGCACTTATTTTTTTATCGCCCTTAGGATCAAGTTCAAAATAAGTTAGTTGGAAATGCTTGTACTTTTATAGTTTTGCGCGCAAATCCATCAGAGTTTGTTAAACAACAGAGCATGTCGGTAACAGTCAAAGGGTTGACCAAGATTTACGGAGAGCAAAAAGCCATTGATCAGGTTTCTTTCACGGCGGGAAAGGGTGAAATTTTAGGTTTTTTGGGGCCAAACGGCGCCGGGAAAACCACCACCATGAAAATCATCACCGGGTTTATTCCTCAAACGGAAGGTGATGCTGAAGTATGTGGTTTTGATGTGATCAAAAACCCGCTGGAAGTGCGCAAACGCATCGGCTACTTGCCCGAACACAATCCCCTGTACAAGGACATGTATGTGAAGGAGTTCCTGGAGTTTGTGGCGGGTTTGCACCATCTGAAAAAACCCATGCAACGAATCAAGGAAATGATTGACATGACTGGTCTGGAAAAAGAACAACACAAGCCCATTGCCGCTCTTTCTAAAGGGTATCGCCAAAGGGTGGGTCTGGCTCAGGCCATGTTGCACGACCCGGAAGTCCTCATCCTCGACGAACCCACCACCGGCCTTGACCCCAACCAATTGGTCGAAATCCGCGGCCTAATTAAACAATTGGGCAAAGAAAAAACCCTGATTTTCTCCACCCACATCATGCAGGAGGTAGAAGCCATCTGCAACCGGGTTTTGATCATCAACAATGGTAAAATTGTGGCCGATGACCGCATCGAACAATTGCCCAACCTGATCAAGGGGGAAGCCATGGTCAGTGTGGCGTTTTTGGAAGAAGTCAAAGCCGAGTTGTTGAAAAAAATCAAAGGGGTAAATTCCGTCAAAAAAATCAACCAAAACATTTGGCAGTTGTCAAGCGACTCCAAAGCAGATATTCGCCCGGAAGTGTTCCGTTTTGCAGTTGATCAGGGTTTGACCTTGATTGAAATGCACAAGGAGGCTTATTCCGTAGAAGATGTTTTCCAAAAATTGACCGCTAAGGGGCGATAACATTTTTGTCCCGCTACTCAAACAAAATGATTCGACTTTTAACCTACCTCTGCATCTTTGCTTGCTTCTTGGGGAGTTCCACGGTCAGCGCTCAAAACCGCACTGCTGTAAAACCCAATTACACCTTCAAGGACGGGATATACCCCAATTTGGCGGCATTCCAAGCGGACAAACCGCAGTATTCTATGTTCAATGTGGAGTTTTCAGCCGTGGTGAACGAAGAAAAAAAGGTAGTGCAGGTGGAATGGATTCGGCACAAACGTGGCGATACTTTGCATCTGGATTCCATTTGGGGCATTTGTTGGCGTGGGCGGCCTTATATTCGGATTCCGGCGGATAGTGTACAGCGTAAATTGGCTATTTTTGCTGAGTTGCAGGTGGTTGGCAACATCTGTTTGTTCAATTACGAAACAGAGGTAGAAAGATTGGTCGAAATCAAAGCTTATTTTCCCGATACTGGCATCCCTTTTCGCAAAGGCAAAGTGCGGAATAGCGAAACGCTGATCAAGGAAAAGATGCTGCGCTTGGAGAATGGCGAATGGGCCACTTTAAGTCAACAAACTTTGACCCAATGGGTGGCGGATTACCCCGATTTGCAAAAGGCGGTCAAGGCCATTGCGCCAGATAAAACTGCCGAGCAACTGCCCAGGATGGTACTGTCTTACAATGAGCGAAATCCGTTCTATTTAAAATGAATGGTTGAGGAAGGTTGAGGGAAGTTGAGAAGGTTTAGCTAAAGTCGCTGCGGCAGCCTAAACTTTCTCAACCTCCCTCAACCTTCCTCAACCCATACCATAACATTTATGTGGACGATCTTTAAAAAAGAAGTAAACACGTTTTTCAGCTCCCTGATTGGGTACATTGCCATCGCCGTTTTTTTGGTGATTTTGGGGCTGTTTGTGTTTGTGTTTGCCGACACCAGTATTCTGGAAAACAAGTTTGCCACCCTGGCCCCCTTGTTTGACACGGCACCTTTGGTGTTTTTGTTCCTCATCCCGGCGGTCACCATGCGGATGTTTGCCGAAGAACAACAAACGGGCACCATCGAATTCCTGGCCACCAAACCCGTGCGCGACATTGACATCATTTTGGGGAAATATTTTGCGGCCCTGGCGCTGGTGTTATTTTCAATATTGCCCACCGTTTTGTACTACTACACGGTGTATCAATTGGGCTCACCGCAGGGGAATCTGGATGCCGGAGCAATCCTGGGTTCTTACATTGGTTTGTTTTTGTTGGCCGCCATTTTTGCAGCGATTGGGATTTTTGCTTCCTCCCTGAGCAGCAATCAGATTTTGGCCTTTTTGCTGGCCACCTTCCTCTGTTTTTTGTTTTATTACGGATTTTATTACTTCAGCAAATTGCCTGTATTTGTAGGGCGTTTTGATGATTTGATTCAAAAATTGGGCATCGATTACCACTACAACTCGATCAGTCGAGGTATTGTGGATACGCGGGATGTGGTGTACTTTTTTTCCGTGAGCACTTTATTTTTGGCCTTAACGCTCTTTTCACTGGAAAGAAGAAAATGGTAAACATGAGTAAAAGTAAAAAAACACAATCCCTGATTCAAATGGGGCTTTTCCTGGGGATTGTAGTCTTCATAAATATCCTGGCCAATGCCCGACTGGGCAATTTCGCCTTGTACCGCAGTTTTGACCTCACCGAGGAAAAACGTTTCACCCTCACCGATGGCACCAAAAATCTGTTGCGCAATCTGGATGAGGTGGTTTATGTCAAAGTGATGCTGGATGGCAAACTGCCCGCCGAGTTGAAGCGCCTGCGGGCCTCCACCATCGACATCCTGGATGATTTTCGTGGTCAATCCAGTTTGGTGGATTACGACTTTGAAAATCCCATGGCTGGTAAACCAGAACAGGTCAATGCGCGGATGGAACAACTGCGCAAAGAAGGCATGTTCCCCATGTCCTTTACCGTGAAGAAAGGAGCCCAACGCGACGAGACCCCGATATTCCCGTATGCCATAGTCAACTACAAAGGCCGAGCTTATCCAGTGAACCTGATGGAAAATCAGGACATGACCCAATCCTCGGATGTAGTGCTCAACAACGCTGTATCCCTGCTTGAATACAAAATCGCTAATGCCATTCAAAAGTTACAAGAAACCAACAAACCAAATGTGGCCTTCACCATGGGCCACGGTGAAATAGGTACAAATGAGCGCAAAGATTTTGAAGGTTCGCTGCGCAAGTTTTGCAATACGGGCACTCTGTTCTTGGACAGCGTCACTTCCATCAGTCCCGAGATTTCGGCATTGATTGTCGCGAAACCGCTCCGCCCATTTTCCGAAAAAGACAAGTTCAAAATTGACCAATACGTGATGGGCGGCGGAAAAATCCTCTGGCTGCTCGACATGGTGAGGATGGACAAAGACAGCCTCTTCGCTCACCCCGAATACATCCCCGGCGACTACCAACTCAATCTGGATGACCTGCTGTTTCGTTACGGCGTGCGGGTGCAGCCCAATCTGGTGCTCGACCTACAATGCTCGCCCATCTGGATCGCAACGGGCAAACAAGGCACGCAGCAACAGCGCCAGCCGATTGCTTTCCCTTACCATATCCTAACTTTGTCCAACCCTGATCATCCGGTATCCAAATCGGTCGCTCCGGTAAATCTGCTCTTCGCGAGTACCATCGATACGGCCATTCGTACCAAAACTCCGGTTAAAAAAACGGCGCTGCTGAGCACCACTCCCCGCACCCGCCTGCAATACCTGCCTGCACGCCTGGGTTTGGATTTTTTGCGCTACATCGACCCTGAGAAATTCAACAAAGGGCCACAAGTGGTAGCAGTAGCCATGGAAGGTACTTTTCCTTCGATGTACGAAAACCGCCTGACACCAGAAATGGTAAGTGGCCTGACCCAATTGGGCTTACAATACAAAAGTGTGAGTGTTCCGACCCGCCAGATCGTCGTGTCCGATGGGGACGTGGCCAAAAACAAGTATTTGCCCACCCGCGAACAAGTAGTTCCCCTCGGCTACAACGACGTGGAAAACTTCATTTACGCCAACAAGGAATTCCTGCAAAACGCAGTGGAATACCTTTTGGACAAAAATGGCATCATAGCAGCGCGAGGCAAAGAGGTGCGCTTGCGCATGTTGGACACGACTCGTGCTCAGGATGAAAAAACTTGGTGGCAGTTGGTGAATATTGTGTTCCCCTTGCTACTGATTGCTTTGTTTGGTTTTGGGTATAGCTGGTGGCGGAAACGGAAGTATGCACGAGTGTAAGTGTTTTATAATCGTATAATTTTACACCAATGAAAAACTTAATTTATAGCATGCTTTTACTGAGCTTTTCCTGTGTAAACCAGGGGACTCAAAAAACTCAAGCTGAAACAAACCAAATAGAGGATAAAAATGTAAGCCTTGAAAAGCATGCCGCTAAGGTGATGGATATCCTAATTCGTAAAGACTTCGTTGCTCTGGCTGAACAAATTGAAATGGGGCAGGATTTATTGTTTTCCCCTTATGGGTATATCGACACTACCTCAGCAATTAGATTTTCCAAAGAAAAACTAAAACAAGCAGCAACTCAGCAACAGAAAATCAATTGGGGCGAGTACGATGGAACGGGTGATCCGATTGAATTAAATCTAGCTGAATATTTCGACAAATTTGTAACGGACAAAGATTATTTAAAATGTGGTGCCAACCCAATCAATGAGACTACCGCAGTAGGTAATACGGTTAATAATCTTGAAGAAGTTTTTCCTGGTTACGATTTTATAGAATACTACTGTAAAGGCTCAGACAAATACAGCTTTATGGATTGGGGAGCCCTCCGTTTGGTCTACAAGGTTTCGGATGACAAAATATATTTGGTTGCAATCGTCCATGACCAGTGGACAATTTGATCATGTGTAGATAAGCCTAGTGAAAATTGATGGTGTAATCACTTTCACTTTCCACTGGAACCCACAGTTTATCCAATTCATTCCGTTTCACATACAAGCTTTGCTTTTTGACAAAGGGAGTAATGTCCTCGACGTATTGAATGGCCTCGTTTGCAAAAAAATGCAAAGCCTCGCCCGCCAAACCCAGTTGAATGGCCTTGCGTTCTAATTTATTGCCCTGGGGGTCATGATCAGGATCCCATTGTACCCTTACTCTTTTAACAGATAGTTGCCTTTGCCAAATTTCACGCATACCATAGATTTCTTCATCAAAAGTGGTAAGTATGGCCTGATTTAAAATTTGTTCAAAAGCTTTCTTTTTCACCCAAATTGCCAGAACACGCTCCTGATTTATCTTCTCTGCCCAGCCAGAGCGAAACATCATCCACAAAAAATTGGGTTTGATCCAGGACATACGCTTGAAACTAAAACCTAGCCCTCCCAAAGTTTGCTTTTCAACTGCATACTCGGCAATTGAAGGTTTGTAAGCCTGATACACCACCATTTCATCGTCCGTTTGGAAACCAATGATCCTTTTACCCGTTTTGGGAATTCGATCGAGGTACGAGTAATAAGGTTCAATGCGTATTCTTTTCCCAAATGGCACCCTTGAAGCTCGAATCATTTGCCCTTTTCGATCTAATTCATCTTCCCATAGTCGGATACGCTTTTGCGCATATTCGGCAAGGACTTCATCTTTTGATTGGGCAATGGCTTTTAAACATTCCAGTGCTTCTTCTGTACCAATATCGGCTAAAGCCCACGTACATTTCCGTGAAATAGGTTTGTATTCTAACTCTGGAATCTTGCCATCTAATACCGTTTTGCAGAGTAGTTGAACTACCGCTGGGTTCCGCTTAATTTGAAAGCCGTTAGCCAACTCATCGTGGAGGGTATGCCAAGTCTCATCAAATAATTTCATTTCCATCTGGATAACCTCATCTTCAGTGCATCCAGAAAAGTCTAGTTGATAAAATTCGTAAGCTTTCTGAGGGTCTTTAGAACTTAGAATTGCGTCAAATTGCTCAAATATGTCTTGATTTTTCATAATGCCGTCTTAACGTGAAATACTAAACATGGGTTCCCTCCTCTTCAAAATAAAGCAAATAATTTCATTAAATGACTGCCAAAAGCTAAAACCCAATGTAGATTTTTTCCAATTTTGCACACCATTTCGGATTATTATGACGCAAAAAATTACTTCCCGATTTTTTAGGAGGCTTTTGAATAGGAAGCTCACTTGAAATGAAACGTTCGACTTCCTATTCAAAACCCAAAATCGGGAAGTTAATTTTTCTGCGTTAATTAACTAATTTGTTTACATGAACCGTACCACCTGGCTTTTACTCTCCTTCTTTATCCTCGGCGTTATTGCCGTGGGTTATATCTATTTCAACCGCGAAGACGCCCTTATGCGTGGCCTCAAAGCCGAGCGCAATTTTGCCGTCAAAGACGTTAGCCGTCTGCAAAAAATCTTCATCGCTCAACGCGATGGGGAGACGACACTATTGGAAAAAAAAGGCGCAGAGTGGCTCTACAACGGCAAGTTCAAAGCCCGTCCCAATGCCATGGAAAATTTACTCGATGCCATTCAACGGGTTGAAATCGACCACATCCCCGCCAAAGCAGCCATCAAAAACATCGTCAAAAACCTGGCAGGGGAAGGTATCAAGGTGGAATTGTACGAATCGGGCGACCAACCCATCAAAACCTACTACATCGGCAGTGGCACACAGGACGAACGCGGCGTGTACATGATAATGGATGGTTTTGATCAGCCCTTCGTTTGCCACATCCCCGGCTGGGAAGGCAATTTGCGCTACCGCTACAATTTACGGGGTGATGATTGGCGCGACAAAACAGTGTTCGCCGAAGATCCCGAAAACATCCAAAGCGTGAGTATTGAATACCCAAAACAAAAAAATCGCTCCTTTAAACTAGAGCGCAAGGGCGGCAGCAGTTTTGACATCCGGCCTTTTTACGAAATCACGCCCAATCTTCGTTTGCCTTATCGCGAGGGCAGCGCGGAGGCTTTTTTGATTGGTTTTGAAAGCCTGGTGGCGGAAGCTTTTGAAAACGAAACCCCAGCCAAAGATTCCGTGCGGCAAATTATCCCCTTCAGCGTGATTACCTTGACCAACAAACAGGGCAAAACCACTCAAGCCAAATTGTTCCCCATTTTCCCGGACGCCATCCTGTCGCTTGACCCCAAAACAGGGCAATGGATCAGCGCCGATGGAGCTACTGTGGAGCGCTATTTTGTAGATCATAGTTCAGGGGATTTTATGCTGATTCAGGATCGGGTGTTTCGGAAAGTGTTGCGGGGTTTGGAGTTTTTTTATGGGCGGTGATAGAACTTACTCCTTTTAGCGCAATTCCGAATATCGAGCGCGAGGTAGGATTTCGCACCTGCGACCGTCGAGCTTGACGCCTTTGGCGTCAGTAAAAGATCGACGAGCGCCCACGTGTGGCGAGTAAAATTTTGATGAATGCTCCGATAAATTTTTCAAGAGCTGGTCGAGGCTTTTAATGCATTTCCAGGTTTTATAAGCAAAATGCACATTGGGAAGGTGAAAATTTACACTTTTACTGAACTGGCGGAGGATACGGTGGTCGTTTTGGATTTGAAAAAATAGAGATCAGCCCAAATTTTAATTTCAGGAAAGCAGCCCTAATCACGAGTTGTGCACTGAATTTTGATACTCCGCGATCAATTTTTCAACATACTCCAAATCCATTACTACGATAGTGGCTATTTCGCTTGCAGGCATCTTGGCTAATTGATGGAGATTGAGAATCGTGGTATTGATGCGTTGGCGCTCTTCTTCAATCGCCTTTTGGCGTTCTTCTTCCGCCTTTTGGCGCTCTTCTTCCACCTTTTGGCGTTCTTCTTCCGCCTTTTGGCGTTCTTCTTTCAATGCCTGAATTGGATTGTACCCGAAGATGTGTTCGTACAAGCCTAATGCAAAGTCCTTGGTTCCTTCACTGATGATCATCTTTTCTTCGTTTGGAAATGCCAATGAAAATTGAGTTTGCTGAAATTCATTCTCCAAGTCCTTAGGTAAATCTACAAAATCTCTTACAAAGATAAGCAATTTGATAACTTTGTCAATGTAAAGGCGTTGCTTGGATCGAACCAAATTGAAGAGCTGAACCTTCAATTGAAGCCGAAGTTTGGAATCATTGCGACTACGAAAGGCATATTGAGCGGCTAACATAGCAATGGCAAAAGGGTTATCAGATGCATTAATCAAATCTTGCTCATCCAGTTCTATCGCAACAACAGATTTAAATTTATACTCTAGGGTCGTTTCAAAGGTCAAATTATTATAGCTTCGTTCTTCTTGAGGGGGTGGAGCACCTGTAAAAACAGCGATTGCGGTTATGTTTTCAATATTGTAGCGCAATCCAATTAAAGCTCGATAGTTGTACATTCGGTAGGAGAATCCTGGTTCCGGTTTGTGCTGAAATTCTCCATGTACAAAAACATGATGTTCGCCACCAACTTTTAAGTGTACTTTGACCAGTTTATCCGTTTGTTTTCTTTTGCCACGTATTTTGAACTTTCCCCTCATGGCATTGATGAGTTCTTGTTCCAAAAACTCATATCCTTGGCTCCAGTCGATGGCTTCAAAAAGTGCTGGATTTACGAAAGCAATGAAATCTGGGAAAAAATCATTGATGAAATCCTTTAATAAAGCGTCATAATCAATGGGTTTGGCCATAAAGACAGGTGTTTTGTTTTGCCAAAACCCAAAATTAGTTTTATTCAATAAAAAAACAAAACAAATAATTCATTTATTATAGGGTTGGATCATTCTAAATTTTCTTATTTTGGCATAGCTGAATCAAGGAAATTTAGAATGTTAGAAAAAAAATGGTTTTTTGGCCTCATCGTCGCGCTCATATGTTGTGCCTGTTCCACCGAGCTCCCGCCGGAACTGGAAGCAGAGCTCGCTGCCCTCCCCCCTGATCTGGACTACAACCTCCACGTCAAACCCATCCTTTCCGACAAGTTTTTCGCCTGCCACGGGCCCGACAAAGCCAAACAAAAAGCGGGCCTGCGTCTCGACCTACCCGAAGGTGCTTACGCTCAACTGGAAGAAAGCCCCGGCAAAGTCGCCATCAGCAAAGGCAGCCTGCGCCGCAGCGAGCTGTTTCACCGCATCATTTCCGATGACCCTGAATACCTCATGCCCACGCCCGAGTCCCACCTCAGTTTGAGCAATCGGGAAAAAGCCATCCTCATCCAATGGATCAAAAATGGGGCGGAATACCAGCCCCACTGGGCTTTTGTAGCACCAAAACAACCTAAAATTCCCAACGTAAAAAGTAAGGACTGGGTCAAAAACCCCATCGACAACTTCGTGTTGCAAAAACTGGAATCCGAAAAACTCCAGCCCAACACAGAAGCCCCCAAAGCCATCCTCTTGCGCCGTTTGTCCCTCGACCTGACCGGGCTCCCTCCTACCCTGGCCGAAATCGACGCTTTTGAACAAGACAAATCGCCCAATTCCTACGAAAAACAGGTAGATCGCTTACTCCAATCGCCCCATTACGGTGAAAAAATGGCGGTGGACTGGCTGGATTTGGCGCGTTTTGCCGATTCTCATGGCTACACTGTGGATCGCCTGCGCGACATGTCGCCTTACCGCGATTGGGTCATCCAGGCCTTCAACCGCAACCAACCTTACAACCAATTCATCCAATGGCAATTGGCCGGCGACTTGCTGCCTAAACCCAGTCGCGACATGTTGATCGCCACTGCCTTTAATCGCAACCACCCCCAAAACCTGGAAGGTGGCATAATCGAAGAAGAGTTTCAAACCGAATACGTCATCGACCGCACCAACACCTTTGGCGACGCTTTTTTAGGACTTTCGCTGGGCTGCGCCAAATGCCACGACCACAAATACGATCCCCTTTCGCAGGAGAATTATTAAGAAATTTTTTCCTTTTTCAACAACGTCAAAGAGGCCGGTCAGATCTCCTGGGATGGCGCCTTGCCTACACCAACTTTGCTTTTGCCCACCAAAAAGCAGGAAAAAATGCTGGCCACCATCCAAAAATCCATTGTCGAGCAAGAACAGCAGGTGGAAAAACTCAGCACTCAAACGATAGCGGCATTTCAGGAATGGCTAAACAAAGGTCAGCAGCAAAAACTGGCCGCTGAAAAAATCCCCCAATCCGGCCTGCAAGCCCACTATAGCTTCGATGCCAGGGACTTAAAAAACCAGGTCAACGCCAAACAAGTCGGCATCATGAAGCGGGAAACAGGCATGACCGGAGACAAACCCAACTTCATCAACGCCAACGCGGGCAAAGCCCTCGCACTCGACGGCGATGTGTACCTCGACCTTGGCGAAGTGGGCATTTTCCGCAAATCCGAACCCTTCAGCATCGGCATCAAGGCTTTGATTCCAAAGTCTTTGAACGAAGGCGTATTGTTCCACAAAAGCAGCGCCGAACGTTTGTACAATTTCCGGGGCTTTCACGTTTACCTCAAAAACGATCGCCTCGAAATCAATATGGCGCATACCGCCCCCTCCAATGCGATTACACGGGTGAGTCGAGCGCCTGTGCCGCGCGATCGCTGGTTGCACCTGACCCTCACTTATGATGGCTCGGCACGCGCTTCGGGATTCAACTTGTACCTGGATGGACAAGCGCTCGCGATGGAAACGACCATGGATCAACTGTACAAAGACATCCTCCTGGTTGGCAATCCCCAACCTGGCCTACAAATCGGTGCCTGGTGGCGCGGCCTCGGCTTCAAAGGTGGGCAGGTGGACGACATCAGCGTGTACAAGCGTGAGTTGACGCCCTTTGAGGTGGGCGTGCTGGCGCAAAAACAGACTTGGGCCAAGGTCTCGAACAAACCCGTTGCACAATTGAGCGAAGCTAAAAAAGGGCATTTATTGGCTTATTACCAGCAGGTCGTTTCGCCCCCTCTACAAGAAGCCCGCAAAACCCTCCAGTCGCGCCGCACCGAACTCTCCGACTCCAGCGAGCAGATCGAAGAATTGATGGTGATGCAGGAAATGAAACACCCCAAAAAGACCTTCCTCTTGAATCGGGGCAACTACGACATGCCCGGCAAGCAGGTTTTTCCCAATACTCCTGCCTCCATTTTGGCCTGGCCTAAAAATCTACCCAAAAACCGCCTGGGTTTGGCCCAATGGCTGTGCCTACCTGAACATCCGCTAACAGCTCGGGTCGCGGTCAATCGATTCTGGCAAAACTACTTTGGCACGGGGCTGGTCAAAACCACGGAAGACTTTGGCAACCAGGGCGAAATGCCCAGCCATCCGCAACTGCTGGATTGGCTGGCGCTGCGTTTTATTGAATCGGGTTGGGATGTCAAGGCCCTGCAAAAACTCATCGTTTTATCGGCCACTTATCGGCAGGATTCGAGGGTGGACAAAAGCTTGCGGGAGAAAGACCCCGAAAATCGCCTGCTGGCGCGAGGCCCGGCTTTTCGGCTTTCAGCAGAACAAATTCGCGACAATGCCCTGTTGGCCAGTGGTTTGTTGAATCCAAAAATTGGGGGCAAAAGTATCAAACCCTACCAACCTGCGGGCCTGTGGGAAATCAACAGTGCAAGCTACACCGCGGATACCAGCGATGCGGTGTACCGTCGGAGTTTGTACATCCTCATCAAACGTTCCGTGCCCAATCCGACCCTGGCGACTTTTGACGCAGGTTCGCGGAGCTATTGCGTGGTTAGGCGGCAAAAGACCAATACCCCCTTGCAGGCGCTGGTGACCTTGAACGATCCAACTTTTATTGAAGCTTCGAAGGTATTGGGGGAACAAATGTGCAAGATTTCGGATGCGCCGAAGGCCATTGCTACGGTATACCGGAAGTTGACGGGTTTGCAGCCTTCGAAGGCGGAATTGGCTTTGTTGTTAAAAATGCAACGTGCCCAGCAGGAAAATTTCAAACTTCATCCTGAAAAAGCGAAGGGCTGGCTTGATGCGGGTTTGTACAAACTGAATTCCAAACTGGATAAAGCGATGCTGGCGGCGAATGCGGTGGTGGCGAATACGATTATGAATTCGGATGCGACCCTGAGTAAACGATAAAATGGTTTAGGAAGGTTTAGGAGGTTGAGAAGGTTTAGGCTACCGCAAGCGTTTTTGACTTAGCTCTTGTCTAAGTCACTGCGGTAGCCTCAACCTCCTCAACCTTCCTCAACCTTCCTCAACTTCAAAACAACTAAAATGTCCACCCATAACCACGACCCATTTCGGCTCCATACCCCCGAATTTGATTCCTTGAACAAACAATGGGATCGGCGCAATTTTTTGCTCAAAACGGCGCTGGGTTTGGGGGCGATAGCCACCGGGACTTTATTGGGCACCCGCTCGATTTCAGGAGGAGCTTCGAGCAATCCAGGCGCAGATTTTCAAAAAGCGATGTTGGACGCATTACCACATTTTGCCCCCAAAGCCAAAAGGATCGTGTACCTGTTCATGAGTGGTGGCCCTTCGCAGTTTGAAACCTTTGATTACAAACCCAAGCTCCAAAACATGCTGGGCCAAAACTTGCCCGACTCGGTGCGCAAAGGCCAGCGCCTGACCGGAATGAGCGCCAATCAAGCCAGTTTACCCATCGCTCCTGCTTTTTGCCAATTCAATCAGCACGGGCAAAACCAAACCTGGGTCAGCGACTTGTTGCCCCATACCGCCAAAATAGTCGACGACTTGTGCATCGTCAAATCGGTTTTTTCCGAAGCCATCAACCACGATCCAGCTTTGACCTTTTTCCAAACTGGCAATCAGCTCCCGGGGCGGCCTTCGATTGGTTCCTGGATCAGTTATGGCCTGGGTTCTGACAATCAAAACTTGCCAACCTTTATCGTCCTGGTGTCTAAAGATGCTCCGCGCGATCAGCCGCTGTATGCCCGTTTGTGGGGCAATGGTTTTTTGCCCTCCGAACACCAGGGTGTGCAGTTTCGATCGGGAAAAGACCCCGTTTTGTTCCTCAACAACCCCGAAGGTTACGACGGTACCGATCGCCAGGAGATGCTCGACTACCTCAAACAACTCAATCAACTGCAAAATGAGGCCTATGGCGACCCTGAAGTCAATGCCCGCATTGCCCAATACGAAATGGCTTATCGCATGCAAACCTCGGTACCCGAAGTCATGGACATTTCCGAAGAAACGGACGAAACCTTTGAATTGTACGGGCCAACGAGCCGGGATCCGGGAACTTACGCCGCCAATTGTATTTTGGCTCGGAAACTTTTGGAAAAAGATGTTAAGTTCGTACAATTGTACCACCAAGGCTGGGACCACCATGGCGGTTTGCCTGGCGGCATGAAGCAGCAATGCCAAACCATCGATCAGCCTACGGCGGCCTTCATCACCGACCTCAAACGGAGGGGTTTGTTGGAGGACACGCTGGTGATTTGGGGTGGGGAATTTGGGCGTACGGTGTACTCTCAAGGTATTCTTACAGCTGACAATTACGGTCGGGATCACCATCCGCGTTGTTTCACGATGTGGATGGCAGGTGCTGGGGTCAAAGCGGGATTTAGTTTTGGTGAAACCGATGATTTCAGTTACAACATTGTCAAAGACCCGGTGCATGTGCATGATTTTCATGCGACTTTAATGTACTTGCTGGGCATTGACCACGAGCAGTTGACCTACAAGTTTCAGGGGCGGCGCTTCCGTTTGACGGATGTGCAGGGGAAAGTGGTGAAGGGAATTTTGGCTTAAATTTTGGTTGAGAAAGGTTGAGAAGGTTGAGGGAGGTTGAGGCTACCGCAGTGACTTAGACGGCTTTGTCACAATCGTTGCGGTAGCCTCAACCTTCTCAACCTCCTCAACTTTCCTCAACCTCACACCAACATACATCAGTTATGCATCCACGCAGAAAATTTATTCGCAATGCCGCTTTGGCCTCCGCTGCCGCAGTGGCCAGTCCCAGCTTTGGCTTTTCAATTTTGCATCCAGAGCTTCAACCTGAGGACACCATCATCGGGCATGGCGAGTTCACCTACAAAGTCAACAAAGGTTGGGCTAAAATCAGCGCCAATTCCAACCCACTGATCAACTGCCACGAGATGGTTCAGGACAGCAAAGGCCGTTTAATCATGATTGGCGACCATACCAACAACAACATTCTGATCTTTGACCAATCGGGCAACTTGCTCGATTCCTGGGGGCATTCCTACCCCGGTGGCCACGGGTTGACCATCAGCAAAGAAGGGGGCGAAGACTTTTTGTGGATCGTCGACTGTGGGTATTACCAGGACAAGTACGGCGCTGGGAAAGCCCAGTCTGGACAAGTCATCAAAACCGACTTGACCGGGCGCATCCTCTTCAGCATCGGTCACCCCCGCACCATCGGTATTTACAAAGATGAGGAGCGTTTTCAACCCACCGAAACCGCAGTAGCCCCCAATGGCGACCTCTACGTAGCCGATGGGTATGGCTCCGATTACATCATCCAATACAACAGCAAGGGGCAATACATCCGCCATTTTGGTGGCCGCAACAACGCCAACAAGGAACACAACCTGGTCAATGCCCACGGCGTTGTAGTCGATACCCGTGATCCGAAAAATCCAGTGTTGGTTTGTACCTCACGGGAAGAAAACTGCTTCAAAGTGTTCAGCCTCGATGGCAAATACATCAAGCGGATCGACCTTCCTGGTTTATACGTATGCCGTCCAGTGCTGGATGGTCAAAACCTGTATGCTGGGGTGTGTTGGTCTAAGGACGCGACAGGCAATCGGCAGAATGGTTCCGGTTTTGTAACCATTCTGGATGCCAACAACAAGGTGGTTTCCAACCCTGGCGGCACCGCGCCTACTTACAAAAATGGCGTTTTGCAGCCTTCACTGGCGCTGAGCGAGCGGGTATTCCACCACGGCCACGATGTTTGTGTGGACAATGACAAAAACGTCTACGTCTGTCAGTGGAATGCCAATCATAGTACTCCCGTTAAACTAACCAGAGTCTAAATGGGCTATTTCCACCCACTATTGGTTCATTTGCCCATCGGCTTTTTGCTGCTGGCCATTTTGATGGATCTGTTGGCTTACCGCAGCGCGTTTGTTCAGTACCGCGCTGCGGTGCCCAGTACTTTATTTTTTGGTTTTGTGGCGGCGCTTTTGTCCTGTGGTACGGGATATTTGCTGGCAAGTTCGGGCGATTATGAGCCCGCGAGTTTGCAAGTACATCAACAAGGAGGCTGGATGGTAGCAGGTGCGAGTGGCGTACTTTGGTTGCTCAGCGGCGTATTTTTTCGGAAACAAAGCCAGGCAGGCTCGCGCTGGTTGAGTGCCTTGTTGTTGGCTCTGGGCGGAGTGATTGCCTATACCGGGCACCAAGGTGGTAGTTTGACCCATGGCAGTGATTACCTCTCCTGGCGGGCGGCGAATGCACCAGCAATACCGATCCGCAGGGTTACTGTAGTGGATAGCACCGCCTTAGAATTGCCCAAAGTCAATCCCGATCTGCCCTTGGAAGTGGATGTTAAAGCGGTTGAACAATTGCGCAAATTGGGTTTTAATGTGCGGTATATGTTGAAACGGCCCGTCATGCTGGACATTACCTTGCCTGCCCAAGCGGGAAAACCTGCCTCAGAACTCATGCCAGCCTTACAAGCGGTAGCGCCGAGTATTGTTTGGTTGAATTTGTCGGATAATGGGTTTTCGGAAAAAGATTTGGAGTGGTTAAAAACCTGCCAGAACCTGGAGAAATTGAAATTGGCAAAGAATCCAATTGGGGACGGAGTCGTGGAAATTTTGGCGGGGTTAAAACATCTGGAAGCGGTGAATTTGAATGAGACGGAGCTTAGTGAGGCGGGGGTAAAACGATTAGAAAACGTAGGTGTAGATCGTGTTTATGCTTGGCAAGCAAAGTAATTAATCAGCATTTCTTAATCTAGGTTATTGGCATCACCCCCCAACTGCCCCGATCTTTGTACTGTCAATTTGATTGTTCATTCAAACAAAAAATAAAATGGCCAATACCGTTTTCCATAAAGCCGAAACCAGAGGCCACGCCAATCACGGCTGGCTCAATTCTTATCATACCTTCAGTTTTGCCAATTATTACAACCCTGAGCGGGTGCATTTTGGCGCGCTACGGGTGCTCAACGACGACACTGTTGCAGCGGGTATGGGCTTTGGAACCCACCCCCACGACAACATGGAAATCATCAGCATCCCGTTGGAAGGAGACCTGGAACACAAGGACAACATCGGCAATACCACCGTGATCCGCAATGGCGACATCCAGGTGATGAGTGCAGGTACGGGCGTACAACACAGCGAGTACAACAAAAACCGCGACCATTTGGTCAAGTTCCTGCAAATCTGGGTGTACCCCAATCAACGCAACGTGCAGCCCCGTTACGACCAAATCACCTTGAATGCCGCTGACCGTAAAAACCAACTCCAACAAATCATCTCGCCCAATGCAGATGACGCCGGAGTCTGGATTCATCAGGATGCCTGGTTTCACCTGGCCGATTTTGATGCCGGAAAAACGGCGGAATACCAGGTACACAAGGCTGGCAATGGAGTCTACGCCTTTGTGCTAAAGGGAGATGTCAGCATCAACGGTCAAGCGCTCAATACCCGCGATGGCTTGGGTATTTGGGATACCGATAAATTCTCGATTGAGGCGAGCAGTGACACTGAGTTTTTATTGATGGAAGTGCCGATGGAATTGTAGGTACGAATCATCCCGAATTTTCAAGGTAAAACCAAAACGAAGAAAATTAGCACAAAGGAAAAAAAGAGGACACCAAGGACACAAAGTTAGACGTTGACAGCGCTCCGACTCGTGTCTTTAGTGGCCTCTTTTTCTTTTTTTCTAAAAATAATATTGCATTCGTAGTTTTTCTTACAAAATGGGAAGGTTCCCGATAGGAAAACCATATTTAATTCCGATTCAGGCCTCCGAAGTGAAATTATTTTTATCCATCTTGCTTCAAATTACTTCATCCCGCAGAAGTAAGCTGCTCTCTTATGGGCAAAATCGATCAACTCAATCGCAAGCCATGAAAAACCTTTGTCGCTCCTTTTTTTACCTATTTTTTTTATTGCCATGCACAACTTTTGCCCAAAAAGACGCCCTCATTGAAGCCGAGAGCTTCATCGACAAAGGCTACTGGGTGACCGACCCCCAATTCGTGCAACAGATGGGCTCATCCTACCTGATGGCACATGGCATGGGCATTCCGGTTAAAAATGCGTCAACCAAAGTAGCCATGCCCGCCAAAGGAAAATACCACCTGTGGGCCAGAACCAAAAACTGGGCACCAGGCAATTGGGACGCTCCAGGGCAATTTCAAATCGCCGTCAATGGCCAAAAGGTAAACCATGTCTTTGGGAAAATCCCCAACTGGACCTGGGAATATGCCGGAGAAGTGCAACTCCGCAGCAAGGAGCTCAACCTCGAATTGATTGACCTCACCGGCTTCAATGCCCGTTGTGATGCAATTTATTTGAGTAAAATCAAGGAAGCACCGCCTCAAGGTGGGACTGAACTGGTGGAATGGCGCAAAAAAAAGCTGCGCGAACCCCTCGCTCCTGAAACAACCAAAACCTACGACCTGGTCATTTGTGGTGGTGGGATTTCAGGTTGTGCAGCAGCCATTGCAGCGGCGGAGAAAGGGTTAAAAGTAGCTTTGATCCACGACCGCCCGGTTTTGGGTGGCAATGCCAGTAGCGAGATCCGGGTCCACACCCTGGGCATCTACGGCAAATTTGAACGCATCCTGCGCATGATCGATACCGAGCATTATCCTAACGGTTCCCCGGAAGCGCAAAAAGACCAGGAAAAAAGGGACCGCAACGTCCAAAAGTATACCAACATCGACATCCACTACAATTGGCGGGCCTACAATGCGGTAGCGGACAGTGGCGTCATCCAATACGTTGACGCTCAACATACTTCCAATGGGAAACGTATCCGCTTCAAAGCCCCACTCTTCACCGACGCCACTGGAGATGGTTGGATCGGCTACTGGGCCGGTGCGGAGTACTCGTACGGACGGGAGAGTGTGCACAAATACGGAGAGGCATGGAACAAGTGGGGCGAGCTCTGGAGCCCCGAAGAAGCCGACAATTTTGTGATGGGCTCTTCCATCCTCTGGCGCACAGAAGTGGCCGAACAAGCTCAAACATTCCAGGCAGTGCCCTGGGCTGTAACCGTTGCAAAAGAACACAAAGCTACGGCTGGCGAATGGTACTGGGAATTTTCTCGCAATGACTTGCACCAGATTGATGATGGAGAAGAAATCCGTGACCATCTGCTTCGCGCCATTTACGGTTCCTTTTCCAATGCCAAACAACAGCCTGGCAATGAAAAATACCGCCTCCAATGGGTCTCGTATTTGTTGGGCAAGCGCGAATCGCGCCGCCTGATCGGCGATCACGTTTTTACCTTTAATGACGTGGTCAACCATACCCAGTTTCCCGATTCGGTAGTGGTAGAAACCCGAGACATTGACGTGCATTTCCAACGCAACTTGCAAGACGAAGAAAACCCGGATTTTTTGTCTGAAGCGCTGTTTTACAAAACTAAAAACTACTACATTCCTTACCGCAGTTTGTATTCCCGAAATGTCAGCAACCTGTTTATGGCGGGTCGTTGTTTTAGTTGCTCTCACATCGGTTTGGGTGGCCCCAGGGTCATGCGCACGACCGGGCAAATGGGTGCAGCCGTAGGATTTGCCGCAGCCATTTGCCACAAGTACAAAGTGCAACCACGGGCCGTGTATGAAAAACATTTGCAAGAGTATATGGGCACAATCACAGCACAACAAGTTATAAAACCTTAAACCATGTTGCGAGGAATCGGAGTTGGAGCTTTGCTGTCCCGTCTTGTACTCTTGACAAGCTTAGGGCTAGTATTGCTCTACTCCAGCTCCATTGAATTGGCCAAAAATGCACCGCTACACATGGCCATGCCCCAGGAGTATGCCCGCGTGGTACATGAAAAAATGGTCTTTACACTGCCAGGAACCGATAGCCTCCTGCAACACCAGGTCTGGTTGTTGTCCGATGCGCAGCAGCGGCCCTTATTGTATTGCTCCGACGTGATCACTCCGGTGTGCATCGACGGCCTTTGCAAACCGATGTACATCACCCTGTATTGGAATTTAGTGGGGCATTACGTGGGGTATGGGGTATTTCAGGACAATTTGTTGACCAAATTTGACCATGAAGCCTTTACCCCGACGGATTATGCCAAACTCCACACCCTTTTGCTGGATCAACACTCGATCCTGGAGCGCAAAACCATGGCCGACTTATTCGATCAAAGTATCGCCGCCAAAGAAAAAATCACTTTTAACGGGGAAGAGGTCGATGCGGTATCCGGTGCCACCCGGGCAGAGATCAAAGAGTCCGTCGTTGAAGGGGCTTTGTATTCCTGTTTTACCGCCTGGCATTTGGCCCATGGCAACATCAAAGAACAAATTGAACAAAACTTACTCACGTATTATGATGCGACATTGGCCGAGACCTTTTTGGGTTCCCCTGCTGAAGATTACCAGTTGTTTGCCCTCAAACAATTGGATCAAAATACCTTAGTGCGGCTGCTTCCCCAAGTCCAGGAAATTTTTAACCGCACCTCTCCTGGTATTCGTTTGTACATCCTCAAGAAATTACCCAAGGAGCTATGGAAGGATGAAAAAATAAGCCAGTCTTTTTTTCAAACCTTTGCAGGTGTTGACATCAACACCCGAACTTTGTTGCTCAATAATTTAAAATATGCCCATCCCAGCGTGGTAAATAGTTTGGTGAATGACCTGGAACAAATGTCCAAAAACCAATTGAGCACTTTTTTGAATTACCTGGCTGAAAATCGACAGCTTTTAAATGGACAGGTTAAGGCTAAATTGGTACAAATAGCTCAAAACAAATCTTTTACTGAAAATTATATAATCGAAACCTTTCTAAAAAGCAACTAAGAATCAGGGTTGCTTAGCCCGAAAAAAGGAGAAGTACAGCCAAAAAATTGACTCTTATCGTATTGAAGTGCCGCTTCTTTTCGCTACTTTACTGGCCAAGGGGCGATAAAAAAATAAGTGCTCATTTTGCCAAAGGATTAGACAATTAAACGATTCATTTCAAGTGTTTTGTCTAATCCTTTGGCTCAAGAAAAATGAGCACTTATTTTTGCCCCACTACCAATTGTATCCGCCTAAACAAATAAAGCCAAATGAAAACATCGCGCTACTTTGTCTTCCTCTTCTTCTTTTGCCACACCCTTTTAGCTCAAAGTAATTACATCTTCACCAAAGGCCTTGCAGCAGGGCCCTGCCATCAATACGGCCGAGAAGCCCTCTACACCGACCTTTTGGTGCATCAACTCATTCAAGGCAAACTCAACACCCCCAACGAGGGCAGCACCCTAGCCACAGATAAAACGGGCAAAGCCATCCTCTGGAAATCCGTCCAGGCCGATACCGCCAATCGACTGCGCGACGCCAGTTTGACCAATGGCTATTTGTATCTGACTTACCCCTCAAGTGAAGAAAAAACAGCATTGCTACAGATTTCTGGGCACAGTGGTTTGTTTTTTAATGGCGTGCCTTTTTCCGGCGACATGTACCGCTACGGTTGGTTGTTTCACCCCATCAAGCTCAAAAAAGGGCTGAATGAATTGTACGTACGGGTCGGGCAAGGAGGCCGTTTTCAAGGCATCACTGCGAAATTGATTTTCCCCGAAAAACCAGTGGCCATCAGTACCCCCGACGCAACCTTGCCCCATATCCTGATTGAAAAAACGACAGATCCGCTCTGGGGTGGTATTGTTTTGATCAATTTGAGTGATAAATCCTTGAAAAACCTCAAATTGCAAGCCAATATCGGCGGCAATAAGGTGCTGAGCGATGTACCTTTGATCAGTGCGATGACCTCCCGCAAAGTGCCTTTCCAGATGAATCCTGCCGCTGTGACCCAAAAAGGCAACGTAACCTGTACCCTTACTCTGCTACAAGATGGAAAGCCAATCGATGAAAAAAACATCACCTTAGCTGCCCTTTCCGCCAGCGAACACCACAGCAATACCTTCATCAGCGACATTGATGGCAGTGTACAATACTATGCCGTGGCGCCTCAGGTAGGTGGCAACAAGCCGGGTTCGGCCCTGTTTTTATCCGTGCACGGAGCCGAGGTAGAAGCCATCGGGCAAGCTCGCGCCTACAAACCCAAAGATTGGGGTACTCTGGTCGCCCCCACCAATCGGCGGCCACGTGGCTTCAACTGGGAAGACTGGGGTCGTTTGGACGCCCTGGAAGTATTGGCAATCGCGCAAAAACAATTCCAACCCGACCCCCAAAAAATCTACCTGACCGGGCATTCGATGGGGGGCCACGGCTCCTGGTACCTGGGAGCTACTTATCCGGGAAAGTGGGCCGGAGTAGCCCCTTGTGCTGGCTATCCCACCTTGATGGGCTATGGCTCAGCCGATGGTAAAATTCCCGAAAGCAGCCAAAATCCAGCTGAACGGATGCTCCTGCGGGCGAGTAATCCCAGCAACGTGCTGGCCCTGGCACCCAATTACAAAGCCAGTGGCATTTACATCCTACACGGCGACGCCGACCGCACCGTTTCGGTGGAATACGCCCGCGAAATGCGCAAGGTGCTGGGCACTTTTCACAATGATTTTTCCTACTACGAATACCCCAATGGTGCCCACTGGTACGGCGACCACAGCGTAGATTGGCCTGCATTGTTTGATTTTTTCAAATGGCACAGCATCCCCAAAGCACAGGACGTGGATAGTCTAAATTTCACCACCGCCAACCCAGCCATCTCGGCTACTTATCACTGGATTGGCATTGAGCAGCAAACTGCCCCACTGGTGTACAGCAATATTTCGGTCAAACGCAATTCCGCTGCCAAAAGCATTGCCATCAAAACAGATAATGTGCGCATCCTCAAACTCCTACCCGCTGCATTTCCCAAAGATCAACCCTTCAAATTGAGCATTGATGGTCAAGAGGTATGTAGCAATTGTAAAACGAGTGATACGCCCTTGTTTTTTACCAAAAATACAAATTGGGAAGCGACTTCCACTCCTGGACCTCAACAACGGAATGCCCAACGCAATGGCAGCTTCAAGGAAGCGTTCAACCACCACATGCTGTTTGTCTACGGCACAGGAGGCAATCAGGAGGAAAATGAATGGGCTTACCAAAAAGCGGTTTTTGATGCTGAAAGCTGGTATTATCGGGGCAATGGCGCAGTGGATTTAATTGCGGACAAGGACTTCAATCCAGCCGCCTACCCCGATCGGGGCGTCATTCTTTTTGGCAATGCCACTACCAATAAAGCCTGGTCTAAATTGTTGACCAACTGCCCACTACAAGTCACCCGAGGCAGCATCAAATTGGGAGATGAAACCTATTCGGGCTCTGACTTGGGGGTGTATTTTACTTACCCTCGAGCAGATAGTGAGACTGCTTCCGTTTCGGTGGTGGCAGGTACGGGGGCAATGGGCATGAAAGCGGCCTGGGCAAATCAGTATTTTGCCGCAGGCAGCGGTTTTCCTGATTACCTCATTTTTAACGCTGAAATGCCCGGAGTAGGAGCCAAAGCCATCAAAGCGACTGGTTTTTTTGATCAAGACTGGCAGTATGTAAAAACGGATGTAGCCAAATGAAAAATCAACACATGAAACTCATTCAGATTCTCCTCTGCTTACTCCTTTTTCCATGCTATAATTTTGCCCAAATTAAACTGCAATGGCGGGAGCAATACCCCGGAATTTGGAAAGCCACGGTTGGACAACCTGAAAAAATCAGTCTGCTCAGCGCTGCTGGGGCCAGTGCCAATGTAGCAGCTCTGGCCAAATTGCCCAAAAGCAGTTTCCCGCTGAACCAAGCCGAAATCGGCGTCAAACTCATCGACCATAAAGTCTACCTGCGTTTTCCTCTAGATCAGGCTGAACAACTCTTTGGGCTGGGGCTCAATTTCCAAACCGTTAACCAACGTGGACGTATCCTGGACCTGCACGTCGACCATTACGGCGGCAAAGACAATGGCCGCACTCACGCACCAGTCCCCTTTTATGTTTCTTCCAAAGGTTACGGCGTTTTGATCGATGCTGCGCGCTACCTGACCGTATACGCGGGTACGGGTGTGCGCCGGGAGAGCCAACATCCACCGGTGTTGTACGACCGCAACACCAATAAGGAATGGGACGCCCAGCCTTATTCTGACGCAGTCGAAATCCTGGTGCCTGCCGAGGGCGTAACTCTTTATGTTTTTGCCGGCCCTACCCCTATGCAAGCTGTTCAGCGCTACAATTTGATGAATGGCGGCGGCTACTTGCCTCCCAAATGGGGTTTGGGATTCACTCAACGTGTACCTACTTTATATACTCAGGATGACATTTTGAAAGAAGCAACCAGTTTTGAGGAACACAATTTTCCGCTCGATTTCATCGGTGTTGAGCCCGGCTGGCACAGCATGTCCTACCCTTGTACATTTGAATGGGATCCAAGCCGTTTTCCCGACCCCAAAGGTTTTTTGGATGCCTTGGCAAAAAAGGGGCTCAGTGCCAATCTTTGGCTTAACCCTTATGTTTCGCCCAAAGCCAGTTTGTATCCTAAAATCAAACCCTTGTCGGGCTCGCATACGGTTTGGAATGGCATTGTGCCCGACTTTACCCTACCCCAAACCCGGCAACTGTTTAAGGACCATTTTATGAAAAACCACTTGGCGATTGGCGTGGGCGGCTACAAGGTGGACGAAGTAGATGGTTACGATTTTTGGGTATGGCCCGATGTAGCAACCTTCCCTTCCGGTTTTAGTGCCGAACAAATGCGGCAGGTCTATGGCAATTTGGTACAAAGTATGACTGCCTCCTGGTACAAGGAAATCAACAAACGCACTTATGGCCTGGTGCGCGCTTCCAACGCGGGTTCCAGCAATTTTCCCTACGTGATTTACAACGATTATTACAGCCATAAGGATTTCATCACGGCGCTGGTCAATAGCAGCTTCATTGGCGTATTGTGGACGCCCGAAGTACGCGCATCCAAAACCGCCGAGGAATGGGTGCGCCGCATGCAGTCCGTCTGTTTTTCCCCCATGGCCATGCTCAATGCCTGGGCGGATGGCACCAAGCCTTGGTCTTTCCCTGAGGTAGAAAAAGCGGTGAATGAGGTCGCCAGTTTGCGCATGCAGCTCCTACCCTATCTGTATTCCACCTTTGCGCAGTACCATTTTGAAGGCAAACCACCTTTTCGGGCCATGAACCTCGTGGAGGGATTCGGGTTCACTGCTACCAATACCGCAGGCCAATTGGATGCCACGGCCAATCCCTATGCCATGAGCATCAAAAAAGACATCAAAGACCAGTACATGATGGGCGACTGTTTGCTGGTTGCGCCCATGTTTGCCGGGGAAAGTAGTCGGGAGGTCTATTTGCCTGCTGGGAAATGGTACGATTTTTACACTGGTGCATTTGTTGGTGAAAACCAAAAAATCAGCATCAGCCCCGCTTTGGACAAAATTCCGCTGTTTGTAAAAGATGGAGGAATTATTCCGATGATTCCGACTCGTCGTCAGGCACCCAAAGCTGGTGAAATTTTGCAGCTAGAGGTTCGCCATTATGGTGAGTCTACGGGCAGTTTTCAGTTGTACGACGATGATGGGGTGAGTTTTGATTATGAAAAAGGGGTGTATTCTTTTACGCGGCTTGCGGTTTCAAAAAGTAGTGATGGCAATTTGCAGGGGGAGTTGCCGACATTTCCCGTGAGTAAACCTTTTGGATACAATAAAATGGTCAAATGGGTGTATATGACAAAAGGCCGAGAATAACAAAGTGGCGCATTTTGCCTGAAAATCAATTGTTTGCAACAAGTTTATCCAAGTTTTGTTGTACCTTAATTTAGTGATGTCAACATTGAAACCAGCGATTGCCATGAGAAAATTGCCCTATTGTATCGTCTTGCTACTCTGCCTGGGTATGTTTCATCTACCGCTGAACTGTTTTGGTCAATCGGCAGGTGAAATTTGTGACAATGGCCGCGACGACGATCGCGACGGGCTCGTCGACCTCAATGATCCCGATTGCGCCTGTGCGCTCATTCAACCCAAGTCTCTGATTCCCAATCCCTCTTTTGAAGAATTCAGCTGTTGCCCCCAAACCCGTAGTCAACTCAATTGTGCTGAAACCTGGATCCAGGCTTCCGAAGCCACCACCGATTATTTACACACTTGTGGCTGGATGGGGTGGGAAAATTTGCCCGTTCCGCTCCCCTTCCCAGATGGCAACGCCGTAGTGGGTTTTCGCAATGGCCGGTTCAATCAACAAATGGACGATCCAAACTGGAAAGAATACGCAGGGGCTTGTTTGCTGGGTCCATTAAAAGCCCAAACGGCTTATAAATTTAAATTTTGGGTTGGCTTTACTGTTGCAAGTCAATCACCAGCTACCAATATTGTTTTTTACGGTGCTACCGATTGTGCGGTACTTCCTTTTGGCAAAGGCAACACGGCCTATGGTTGTCCGCTCAATGGCCCTGGTTGGGTTGAACTGGGACGGGTATCCATTCAGGGGGTCAATCAGTGGATCCAATATGAAATCAACGTCACTCCTCAGCAAAATATTCATGCCATGGCCATTGGGCCAGACTGCGCGGTTTCTGCTCAAGCCACCGATCCCTATTATTTTTTCGACAACTTAGTCCTTGACGAACGACGGAATTTCGATTACCGCATCAGCGCCAAAGGTTTTCCTTGTACCAATGATCAGTTTTTTCTGGAAGTCCCTGTGGTAGAAGGCTCCAGTTACCAATGGTACAAAGAAGGGGTAGCGCTGGTTGG
Organism: Haliscomenobacter sp.; assembly: GCF_041740695.1. Classification (GTDB taxonomy): domain Bacteria; phylum Bacteroidota; class Bacteroidia; order Chitinophagales; family Saprospiraceae; genus Haliscomenobacter. Next base: position 154,761 of record NZ_JBGSLK010000053.1, read on the forward strand.
CGAAACCAAAGCCAGCCTTCAGGTCAAAACTGGCGAGGGGCGATATCAGGTGCGCATTAGTGACGATGAAGGCTGCCGGGTTACAGTGCCTTACGTGCATTTGTTTCCCCGTTCCACCAATTTTATCGCTGAAAAAATCTGTCCGGGGACCAGTTACAATTTTAACCAAAGGTTGCTCCGCAATGCGGGGGAATACATCGACACCGTCAAGACCATTTACAATTGTGACAGCATTGTACGCCTGAGTTTGAGCATTGAAGACGATTTGATGGATACCGTTCAGGCCCGCATTTTGGAGGGAGAACAATTTAAGGTAGGCAGTCGGTTATACGGCTCCCCAGGGCAATTTCTCTCCACCCTCAAATCGACGATTGGTTGTGACAGTACGGTGCTGCTTCACCTTGATTTTTACAAAATATTCTTCCCCACGGGCTTTAGTCCCAACGACGACGGTAAAAACGACCGCTTTGGCTTTTATGGCGGTGAAGAACTACAAAGGATTGCCTCCTTTCATGTTTTTGACCGTTGGGGTGGTTTGGTCTGGTCCGCCCGTGATGTGCCACCGGGGGATGAGGCTGCGTTTTGGGACGGTTCTGCCCGCACCAAACCCGCTCCCGAAGGCTTGTATACCTATGTGGCTACGCTCATTCTGGCGGATGGGCGGGAACATGTGCGGTATGGGGGCGTTACGCTGGTGCGGTAACTCCTCACTTACTTCTTTATCTAAAGACTTATTAGTTGCATAAATACAACGAATGGATTGGATTCGGCTTCGCCAAATCTTTCAACACGACGACCTTTAGGTTTGTAAAAAAGAAAAAGTTTATACATTAAGATAATAATCATGTATAGTTTTTCTTTTTTGGTTCTTTTTTCTTTTGTTAATTCCACAAAAAAATGTGGAAAACTTAAAGGTTAGTCTTGAAA
>NZ_JBGSLK010000054.1:0-19579 GCF_041740695.1 Haliscomenobacter sp.
TCAAAATCGTTCGCGGTAGCCTCAACCTCCCTCAACCATCTCAACCTCCCTAAACTACTATTCCAATTCAATAATCAAATCATCCTGCTCCACCAGCGTCTTTTCCTTCAAATGGATCTTCTTCACCGTTCCCGCCTCGTGGGCAATGATGGTGCTTTCCATTTTCATGGCTTCGATGATAAAGAGCGGCGAGTTGGCTTGTACAGCATCACCTTCTTTGACCAGGATTTTGGCGAGACTACCTTGCAGTGGCGCACCTACATCCTTGGCTGTGCTCACTTTTTGGTGGACGATCACTTCCGTCTTTGCCGTTTTATCCCGCACTGAAAGCATCCGCGATTGGCCATTCAATTGGAAAAACACCACCCGGTTGCCGAGTTCATCGGGCTGGGTTTTATTGAGGTATTTGACCACAATGTTTTTGCCCTTGTCCAGTTCAATGATGATTTCTTGCATGGGCTCCATGCCAAAGAAAAAGACTTTGGAAGAGAGGTGGCTCAAATCACCGTACTTGCTTCTGGATTCGTGGTATTCCTCGTATACCTTGGGATACATCTGGTAGGAAAGGAAATCCCGGAATTTGGTGTTGAGGCCAAACTTTTCCTGAAAGTCCGCAAAAGCAGCATCCAGATCCAAAGGCTGCATGTTAGCATTGGGAGCCATGGTGTAGGGTTTCTCCCCTTTCAAGACCACGTCCTGGATGTTTTTGGGAAATCCACCTTCAACCTGACCCAAGTCACCCCGCATGAGTGCCTTCACACTATCCGGGAAGGCCAGCGAATTGCCCCGCTTGATGACATCCTCGGCAGAGAGGTTATTGGAAGTCATGAACAAAGCCATATCGCCCACTACTTTGGAGGAAGGTGTTACTTTGACAATGTCCCCAAAAAGGTCGTTGGCCACACGGTAATTATGTTTGACGAGTTCAAATTTGTCTTCGAGGCCCAGTGCCCGCGCTTGTGGCCGCAAGTTGGAGTACTGTCCACCGGGGATTTCGTGCTCGTACACATCCGCAGAGCCAGCCCGCAATTCCGACTCAAAAGGATGGTAAACCCGGCGCACCAACTCCCAATAATTCGAAAATTCATTGAGGCTATGCAAAGAGATGGGGTTTTCGCGTTCGTTGCCCTCCATCATTGCTACAAAGGAGTTAAAATTGGGCTGAGAGGTCAGGCCACTCATCGAAGCGAGCGCCAAGTCCACAACATCAACTCCAGCCTCGACAGCTTTGAGGTAAGAAACTGCCTGGATCGAAGAAGTGTCGTGGGTATGTAGGTGAATCGGTAGGTCGACTGCTTTTTTCAACTCTTTCACCAATAAATCCGCAGCATAAGGTTTGAGCAATCCCGCCATGTCTTTGATGCAGAGGATGTGAGCCCCTTCGTCTTCCAGTCTGCGGGCCAAATCAAGGTAATATTGCAGGCTGAATTTGGTACGAGTAGGGTCACTAATGTCTCCGGTGTAACAGATACAAGCCTCGGCGAGTGACTCGGTGCGCTCCCTAACCGTGCGGATGCTGGTGCGCATGGAGTCTACAAAATTAAGCGAGTCAAAAATGCGGAAAATGTCGATACCGGTTTTAGCTGCTTCTTCGATGAATTTGACAATCACATTGTCGGGATAAGCGGTATACCCTACGGCATTGGAACCCCGAATCAACATCTGTAAAAGTACATTGGGAATCGCCTGCCGAATTTGTTCCAAACGCTCCCAGGGGCATTCGTGCAAAAAGCGCAGGGCCACATCAAATGTAGCGCCACCCCATACTTCCATCGAAAACACCTGATCTCCGTGGTGTCGGGCGTAACTTTCAGCAATTTTCATTAGGTCGTACGTACGCACCCGGGTAGCCAGCAGCGACTGGTGGGCGTCGCGGAAGGTGGTATCGGTATATTGGATGCGGGGTTCGGCTTTCAACCATTGGACAAAACCTTCACGCCCTAGTTCTTTCAAACGGTCTTTGCTGCCTTTGGGGAAAGCTTCGTCGGTATTGTATTTGGGCACCACCGGATTCAACAAGACCACATTTGGGTCTTTAAATAATACATCGGGGTTTTTGTTGACAATGACTTCCGCCACGTAGCGCAGAATGCGGGTGCCACTGTCCTGCCAGTTGCGCGACTTGAGGAGCTGTGGATTTTCTTTGATGAAATTAACGGTGAAGTTCCGGTTTTGGAAATCCTCGTTTTCGAGCAAATTCAACAAAAAGCCGATGTTGGTTTTGACACCTCTTACCCGGAACTCCCGTAGTGCCCGATGTAATTTGCGTGCTGCCGAAGGCATATCACGCCCCCAGGCGGTAACTTTCACCAACAAACTGTCAAAAAAGGGCGAAATGCGGGCACCAGCAAAAGCACTACCTGCATCCAGACGAATGCCCATACCACCCGGACTGCGGTAAGCGATCAGGGTACCGTAATCGGGTTTGAATTCGTTGGTGGGGTCTTCCGTAGTGATCCGGCACTGGATGGCGCAACCGGAGCATTCAATGGATTCTTGGCTGGGGATGCCGACTTCCTCGCCGGTCAGGGGCAAACCTTGGGCAATCAGGATTTGGGAACGCACCAGGTCAATGCCCGTTACTTCTTCGGTAACGGTATGCTCCACCTGAATCCGGGGGTTTACTTCAATGAAGTAGACGTTTTCTTCTTCATCCAGCAAAAACTCTACGGTTCCAGCATTGTTGTACCCTACTGCCCGCGCCAGTTTGAGCGCATATTCGTAGAGTTTTTCTTTGGTGCCTTCTTTGCGGATACTGACCCCGGGTGCAATTTCGACCACTTTTTGGAAACGACGTTGAATCGAACAGTCGCGTTCATACAAATGAACAATGTTGCCGTGGCGGTCACCCAGAATTTGTACTTCGATGTGTTTGGGGCGTTCGATGAATTTTTCCAAAAAGAGGGTTCCGTCGCCAAAAGCCGTCAAAGCCTCACTTCCGGCTTCCTTGTATTCTTTCATTAAAGAGTCATCGTCGCGTACCACCCGCATGCCCCGACCACCGCCGCCTGACGCAGCTTTGATGATTACGGGATAACCAATGCGCCGCGCTTCGGCCAAGGCAATTTCAGCAGTACTGAGGTCGAGTTCACTGTCGGGAATGAGTGGAATTCCGGTTTTACGTGCAATGTTTTTGGCCGCAATTTTATCCCCCAACTGATCCATAATTTCGGGATCAGGGCCGATAAAGGTGATTCCAGCATCGCGGCAGGCCCGGGCAAAGTCTACATTTTCAGACAAAAAGCCATAACCCGGGTGAATGGCGTCCACCTGATTGTCTTTGGCTACCCGGATGATCTCCTTTATATTAAGGTAAGGTTTGAGTGGGTCATCATCCGCTCCAATTTGGAAGGCCTGGTCAGCTTTGAAGCGGTGCAAGGAGTAACGATCTTCAAAAGTGTAGATCGCTACGGTAGAAATTTTCAGCTCAGCAGCAGCGCGTAATACCCGTATGGCTATTTCCCCGCGATTGGCTACCAAAATCTTCCGGAATTGCTGGTTTAAACTTGTCATGTACATGTCAGTTTACAAAAGAATATGAATGAGTAGTTTTGTGTTTTGCATTTAACTCACTGTCAGAGACTAAGCGTAATTTGGTTTGTTTTTCGGACTAAAAAGGACTTTGAAATAGGGTCAAAAACAGGTTGAAAATTCCGGCAGGGCAGCATTTTTACAAAAAAAATGACATAAATATGAAAAAAGTCGCCTCAATATAAGGATGTTTCAAAAAATGATTGTAATATTACTGTCGAAATATCACGTCCCCCCTTGTGATAGTTCCCATTTATAACCGGTTTTAGGTACTTCAAATTTCCATCAGGTTTAATCAACATCATTTACACAGCGTTTATCTGGTTGCAATTGGTCTGCCTTCACGATTTTGCTCTTGAGTTGCATCATCTGAGGATTAGGACTTCGTCTGTGCACCCAATGTCTTCTTTGCACCAATAATAACTTGTTTGCGCCCAAAAACGAACAATGAGACGACCATGGTGGCCTCTCCTTGCCAGAGAGTAGTGTACCTCATTGTTTAAAATCTCTGCCACCGCGACGCAAAAATTTAGGGGTAAATAAGTGCCAAAGGGTTAATTCTATTGATTTTTTGGACACTGTAATCGAAACAAATCATGATTGCCAGAACACTCACATGCTTCCTGCTCCCAATTCTATTGGTTTCAGCTGCCTATGCGCAGCGCAATTGTGCCACATTAGATCATTGGAAATACGTATTGTCCAAGCATGCCAACACCGCACAAAACCGGGCGCTCATCGAGCGGCATACTCAGCTTTTTACAAAAGCGCCACAATTACGCGACGGAGATAACATTTTGATTCCGGTCGTAGTCAACATCGTACACAACAACCCTACTGAAAACATTTCCGACGAGCAAATACTGGAACAAATCCGTGTTTTGAACGAAGATTTCGGTCGGCTAAATCCAGACGCGGATGCAGCCTGGCCACAAGCTGCACATACGGGCATCCAATTTCAATTGGCAAAACAGGCTCCCGATGGAACACCTACCAATGGCATTCGCCGCAGGTACACTTCCTATGCTAATTTTTCTACTTACGACGATGTCAAATTCAGCAAATCGGGCGGCATTGATGCCTGGCCAACCGGGCAATACCTCAACATTTGGGTGTGCAACCTGGAAGGCGACATCATGGGTTACGGCCAGCTCCCGGGTGGGCCGGTGGCGACCGACGGCGTGGTGATTGACTATCAATTTTTTGGCCGCTATGGCCATACCAAGGCGCCTTTCGACCGCGGCCGTACCGCCACTCATGAAGTTGGGCATTGGCTCAATCTCTTTCACATCTGGGGTGATGGTGACTGTAGCATCGATGACATGGTGCCAGATACTCCCGATTCTGATGAGGCGAATCATGGTTGTCCTAAGGATGCTTATTCCTGCGGGGGTAAATTGATGGTTCAAAACTTCATGGACTATACCGATGATGGGTGTATGAATTTATTCACTCAAGGCCAGGCTCGCCGCATGCAGGCACTTTTTGCTACCAGCGGGTTTCGGAACAGTTTTCTCAGTTCTCATGGCTTACAAACTTTAGCTGAGATCAAACAGGGGGAAACTTGTGGCGATGGCCTCCAAAATGGCGATGAAACTGGCATTGATTGTGGCGGCTCATGTATTCCTTGCGCCAGCAAAATAAATTGCCCGGTGCCACTTAGCATCAATCAAGTACATGTGATCAGCAAAGTCACCTTGCGTTGGGAGGCAGTTGGCTCCGCCACTTATCTGGCCGAAATTCGTCAACTTAAACCTAGTGTAACCAAATGGGCCAGTGTAGTGACGGCCAATACCAGTGCCAGTGTAAGTGGGGTACGCGTTGGTCGTACCTATGAGTGGCGGGTGCGTTCCATTTGCCAAACTGGAGATACCAGTGCCGCAGCGGGAGTGGTGTTTGTCACCCGCAGCAATGAACGATCCCTTACCAACGGCCTTCCAGCCATTTATCCCAATCCTACTCGTGGCCAATTCTATTTCAATGCTCAGGCAGAAGAAAGTGTAGATACGGAACTACAAATTGGAGTTCATGACAAAGCTGATCCAGCTATCGCGTCAACATTATTGATTAAAAATATTCAGGGGCAACTGATTCAATCTCAAAACTTGTCTGCGGAAACCAGCAGTGGTATACAAGTAGACGTGACGAACCTGACTGCGGGCATGTACTTTGTGCATTGGACAGATGCCAATGGCAAACCTCTTAGCCAGGTTTACAAATTGATCATTCATTAACCTTTTTTTCTACAATAGCATACTGTGAGAAAAGCACCTGTGCACCCCAAATAGGTGTACTTGATTTATTCTGTTACGTTATCGTTTGACACTGTTCCCGGAATGGCTCGCAACCAACTCAGGTTGATGAGCCATTCCTTTTTTTGGCCTTTATGGCTGCATAATTAAAAATCCAGCCTTGTTTTAGCACCAGCTTTTTTTCTAGGTCTAAACCTAATTTTTCCAATAAGTGCACATAATCGGCCAGATCATCTTGCTGCGGATGGAGTACATCGCCAGGTACAATGCGGAAAATAAACTTGAGCAGCGCAAACCGGTGTACATCTATACTTATGAGCAGCGTCCCACCCGGTTTAAGGCTTTGTACCAAACGCTGCGTTGCTTTTTCCAAATCGGCTACATGATTGATGGCGTTGAGGCAAAATACGTGGTCGTACACTTCCCTTTGGTCCAATTGTTCCAGCATCATGCCCTGAAAATGAACATAAGGGAATTGGTTTAGCCGAAAATCTGGCAATTTTTTTTCATAAGCCTCCAATAAAGGGTCTATGGCGTCTACTTTTTGTGCTTCCAAAATGGTGAAAATACCCGCAGGTCCACAGCCCGCATCCAAAACCTGCTCCCCCGGCAGTAGTTGTAATTCCATTTGGATCAACACCTTACGCCAATGGACTCGTTTGGCCTCCACATAGTCGGGCCAGTTCAGTTGTTGCAAATAACGTCGCCACCAGCGCAACTCCAGGAATTGTGCCAGTCTCCAGCGCCAGGAATATGTTTGATTTTCCAAAAGAAGTAATAATTTTAGGTCAGCAATCAGCGGTCAGCTGTCAGCTATGAGCGATCAGCAATTAGCTATCAGCGAATAGTGCGCTGCTGATGACTGATGGCTCATAGCTGACAGCTGATTGCTTCAAACTCTCAAATATGCGTTTTCCAATAGGTACAAAGGTAAAATTTATTCATACTGGCGACGAAGGTACAGTGGTTTCTTTGCTTGATGCGGAAACAGTGAATGTACGGCTCAGTGGTGAAGACATGGAAATTCCGGTGAACATTGAAAACATCGTGATGGCTGATCAATATGTCGCTTCAGCACCCGTCATGAAGGGCAAACCCAAAGCTCAGCCTCAAATGAACGTTCCTCCGCCACGGCCCAAGATTGCGCCACCAGCCATAGGTGTGCCCGTCAAAGGAGGCAATGCCCAATATGCCATCCTGAAAAGTATGGGCATTCAACTGGCTTTTGACCCCATTTATAAAGACGACAGTTCTCCCGAAAAATACCAAATTTATGTGATCAACGACACCCGCATGGACGTGGTCTACAATTTCACTTTGTTTTTGGGAAAAAGGGCCGCCATAGAACACAGCAGCAAATTGAACAGCCTGCACTATGAGCGGATTGGAGAACTTTTGTTCGACCAACTCAACGATAGTCCGTCGGTGGAAATGGAATGCTGGCGCTTGTTGACCGATGGCGATGGCAAAAAGCTGCGCAAGGAGATCAACATCAAGCCCAAGACTTTTTTCACCAAAATCATCACTGCGCCATTTTTAGATCGGCCGGTTCACCATTTTCGCGTTTTTGAAAAACATGAGTTGGACGCGAGTGAAGAAAAGGAAACAGGTACGGAAGACCTCAAATCCTATACCGAACGCAATGTACAGCCACATACCACAGTGATTCACCATTCCAGTGATCCCAAACACGAGGTCAAACAATTGGCGGAGTTTAAAATTGAATTGGACCTTCACATCGAAAATCTGGTGAAGGATCAACGAAAAATGAGCAATTCGGATATTATCAATCTACAAATCCGCCGTTTTGAGCAATACCTCGATGAAGCAGTCAGGACGGGTATCGACCGGGTGTTTATCATCCACGGCGTAGGGGAAGGCAAACTGAAAAATGCCATCGCCACCATCCTGTTTCAACACCCCCATGTCAAAACCTTTAAAAATGAATACCATCCACGGTATGGGTATGGGGCTACGGAGGTGGAGTTCAATTGATTGTTGAGGGAGGTCGAGAAAGTTGAGGGAGGTTGAGGCTACCGCAGCGACACAACTACAAGCTAAAGTTTGAAGTGTAACAATACTCAGCAAATTCCCACAATGAGGCAAAGCGCTGATGGATTTGCAATCCATTGGCCAAGGCTTGTTCTAATTTATCCAGTTCATCGCTTTTGCCTTCGATGAGCACGTTGTACATACCCAGGTTTTGGCCAAATTCCAGATCAGAGACCGAATCGCCTACCATGATCGAGGTTTGGAAATCAATGTCTGGGAAATCCGCCTGGGCTTTGAGCGCCATCGCAGGCGCTGGTTTGCGGCAATTGTTGGGGACACTGGATAAGTCCCCACAATGGTACACGGCATCGATGCGTCCACCCGCTGCCTCAATTTCCTGGATCATTTTTTGATGAATCTCGGCTAGCTGAGCTTCGCTCATTTGCCCTTTGCCAATGCCTTGCTGGTTGGTGACCACGATGATGTGTTGGAAATGGGTGGCGAAAAAAGCCAGGGCTTCGAGCGCACGGGGAGTGAATTGGAAATCGGACCATTGGGCTACGTAGTCGCCGGGAAGGCGCTCGTTGATGACGCCGTCGCGGTCGAGGAAGAGGGTGTGGTAGGGAATCATTCCTCTCTCTGAAACAATAACTTTATAACTCATTGATCACATCATTAAGACTAAGTCTTGGTTTCAAACCTTTTCTCATCTCATTCATCTCCTGAAAGGCCTGCAAAAGGCTATCTTTCAATAAACTATATTCAATCATCTTTTTTATCTCTTCCCAATCTTCAATGGGTATCAAAACACCTGTTTTTTTACCCTCTTCATCAGTTAGATAATTCAAGTTGATTGTATCCATAGAAAATGCGGTCGCTGTCATCCTTCGCTATTTTTCACCACAAAAATATCTGCTTTATATGTGAAAAACATGAATCATCTCGAGTTTTCAAAATAATTCCAAGGCGACATAATTTTCACAAAGAAAACACAAAGAAACACAAAGGACACAAAGTTAGACGTTGACGACGCTTCGCTTTGTGTCCTTTGTGTCCTCTTTTTTCCTTTGTGGTAAAGAAATGTCGCTTTTGTAGTGTTTTAAGAAATTCGGGATGACGAACTGTCCTCTCCTCAATGCCCCATAATCTGCTTCTCCAAATCCTCCAGGGTTGCCCCTTTGGTTTCCGGCATCAGGAAGGCTACAAACAACAATTGCAGCACCATCATGGCCGTAAAGAACAGGAACACCGAACCCGTACCAAAGTTATTGGCAAAATAAGGGAACACATTGGTGATCAGCGCCGCAAAAATCCAGTGGGTAAAACTACCAAAGGATTGCCCGGCTGCCCGCACCTGGTTAGGAAAAATTTCGGAGATGAACACCCAGATCACCGCGCCTTGCCCCAGCGCGTGCGCAGCGATGAACATAAACAAAAACAGGCTAATGCCCGCATAGGACTCCGTAAAGAAGGCGTAGGCAATCAAAGACAAGGACACAATGTAGCCAATCGAGCCAATGTACATCAACAACTTGCGTCCAAAACGATCAATCAATGCGATGCCTATCATTGTAAATATCAAATTGACCACGCCAATCCCCATCGATGACAACAAAGCCGTACTCGCCCCTTGGCCCGCCAGTTCAAAAATCCGGGGTGAGTAATAAATCACCGCATTGATGCCTGAAACCTGGTTGAACAAGGCGAATAAAAAGGCCAGCAAAATCGGCCAGGAATATTTTTTGGAAAAAAACGGCTCTACTCGTTTGCCCACTTCCTGATGCACCGACGCCCGAATGGCTTGAATGGATGCGTCCACTGCTCCAGGGTTGATGACTTCGAGGGTTCCTCTTGCTCCCGCTTCATCATTGCGTTTGATGATCAACCAACGCGGGCTTTCGGGCACAAAAAGTACAAAAATGATGAAGGCCAGCGAAGGTAAAGCGACAACACCCAGCATCCAACGCCAAGATTCTGCCCCGCCTGCCCCTTGCAAGGCATAATTGCTCACATAGGCGATGAGGATACCCAAAACGATGTTGAACTGAAAAATGGCGACCAATTGCCCCCGCGATTTGGCAGGAGAGATTTCAGAAATGTACAGCGGCGCAGCAACCGACGAGGCTCCGACACCCAATCCACCGATAAAACGGAAAACCATAAAAGTATTGACATCCTGCGCCAACGCGGAACCCAAGGCCGAGACGAGGTAAAGGATTCCAATCCAAAACAAGGTCTTTTTGCGCCCCAAGGCGTCACTTGGCCAGCCCCCCAAGGCTGCTCCAAACACGGTGCCATAAAGTGCCATAGCGACTGCCAGACCGTGCCAAAAATCATTCAGCGACCAGAGTTTTTGAATGGCCTGCTCAGCCCCCGAAATCACGGCGGTATCCAAACCAAATAAAAACCCACCCAATGCAACTGTAATGGACCAAAGTAAAATTTTGCGATTCATGTGTAGAGAGTTGATGTACACACGAAACTACGAAAAATGCGAACAGTGAATAGGGAAAAGCAGGAAATCCAAACCAATGAAGTCTGTTTGTTCGTACTATTTTGTAGGAAAAGCCAATTGATGCAACCTTAAAAGCTTACCCCTTGTTTCAAATAGACGGAACGAATGATAATTTTTTTTTGTAATGACTCCTTTATACACTTGCCCGGTCCCGTACGGTGTATAGTAGCTCAAATCATTTTCAGCCTCCCCCTGCCAGATCACTGGTGCTTATATAATTTTTTCTTTTATCACCAATCAACCAAATGACTATGAAAAAAGTAATCTTGGGGATGTTCCTCCTCATTTGTTTCAGCATCAACAGCCATGCTCAAGTTAGCATCAAAGTCGGTGCCAGCCTTTCCACTGTTGCCGAAAAAAGAGAAAACGTCACCAAAGACCAGCTGGAAAATGCATCGGTACTGGGCCCTGTAATAGGCCTAGCCTTTGAACTCAACCCCGGTAAATTATTGGTCTTTCAGCCCGAGTTGCTGTTTTCGCAAAGCGGTGGCCGCAATACTTACCAATTGTTGGGTACCTCTACCGATAACCGCTACAGAATCAGCTACCTCGAACTCCCACTGCTGGCCAAGCTCCAATTGGGCAACAACAATGGAGAAGGAGTGGGCCTTCACATCGCGGCAGGTCCATGGTTGGGTTATGCGCTGGGTGGAAAAACCAAAACGGTGACGACTGTAGGTAGCAGCCAGGAAATAGTCACCGAAAGCAAATTCACTTTTGATGATGAAGACGATGCCCGGCGGATCAACTATGGTTTGGTGGCTGCAGCAGGCCTTGGTTTTGGTAAAGTAACCCTCGATCTGCGCTACAATTACGGACTTAACAACATCCTGGACAACGACGCCGACAACACCAACGACAATCGTCCGGTATTGCAAACACGCGGCGTGGCCCTGACGATGGCCCTGCGATTATAAACAAAAGGCAGCACAAAGGGCATAAAGTGTCGTCATCGTCTAACTTTGTGCCCTTTGTGCTGCCTTTGAGTTCTTTGTGATAAAAAATGCTGCTTTAGTGTTTTTCTAAGCCTTCCCTACAGATCTTCATACTCATAAATGTGATCCAGCTCAGCCCCCGGCGCCATTTCCTTCAAAGGTTTAATCAACCCATTGTTCAAGCCATAAACCCAGCCATGTAGATAAGGCGCCTCGCGTTCCTTCCAGGCTTTCTGAATGATTGAAGTTTTAGCCAAATTCAGTACCTGTTCTTCCACATTGAGCTCGATCAAGCGGTTCACCCGATCTTCCTCTTTCTCTATCGCTGTCAATTCTGCTTCGTGGATGCGGTAAACATCTTTGATGTTGCGAATCCATTTATTGATGATGCCGAAATTATTGTGGCTCATCGCCGCTTTTACCCCACCACAACCATAATGCCCGCATACAATGATGTGGCGTACTTTGAGGTACGTCACGGCATATTCCAACACGCTCAACAGGTTGAGGTCGGTGTGGATGACCATATTGGCAATGTTGCGGTGCACAAAAATTTCACCTGGTTCGGTCCCGGTAATTTCATTGGCAGGTACGCGGCTGTCGCTGCATCCGATCCACAAAAACTCGGGCGTTTGGATTTTGGCCAAACGTTTGAAACACTCGGGATCTTCTTTGACTTTTTCTCGCGCCCAAGCTTTGTTTTCCAAGAGTAATCGTTCGTATGCTTTCATGCTTAGATCATTTCCCGCTTGTGCGGATCGTTAAAAATTTCTTTGGTTTCTCCTGGTCTGTGTTTGATGTAAATGCGGATGTTGCGCGACTCCGAATTGACGATAAAGTCGTTGACCACCTCTACCACATCCTGATCCACAAAGGAAGATTTTGAGGCATCAATCAGCACTGCCCGGTCATCGGGAATGTTCTCCAGTACCGTTTTTAAGTAACCTTTGTTGAGGTAAGATACTTCTTTGGCGAAGCGGATCAGGTAGCGATGCTCGTCTTTCATGATGATAATAGACTTGTGGAAATTGCTGCGGAAAATGAAATAAAAACCCACAATCATGCCCACACAAATCCCGATCAACAGGTCGGTAAACAAAATGGCGACAATGGTGATGACAAAGGGAAAAAACTGGTTGTAGCCCTTTTGCCAGGCCTCTTTAAAAATAGAAATTTTGGCCAGTTTGTATCCGGTAAAAATCAAAATGGCCGCCAATGCTGCCTTGGGGATCAGATTGAGCAAACCCGGAATAAACAACACCGCCGCCAGGAGCATTGTGCCGTGCAAGATGGTAGACAATTTACTTTTTGCTCCGGAACTGACATTGGCACTACTGCGCACAATCACCGAGGTAAGGGGCAAGCCGCCCAATAATCCAGAAATTATGTTTCCCACGCCCTGTGCTTTTAGTTCACGATTCGTAGGAGAAAATCCTTTTTCGGGATCCAACTTGTCGATGGCTTCCAAACTAAGTAGGGTTTCTAAACTGGCTACAATGGCCAGCGTTGCCCCCGTAATCCAGACCTGAACATTGCCGATTCCACTCCAATCGGGGCGATTGAGCTGGTTATAAAATTCGAGCGGATTTGACGTAATTGGAAGCCCAACCAAATGATCACCATCCAGGTACAATCTAGAGCCCTGACTTTGAAAATACAAATTCAGCAAAACGCCCGCCAAAACCACAATCAACGGCCCTGGAATCAATTGAAAAATGCGGCTGTGTTTAAAAAACTTGAACTCGTACAGCATTAAGATCAACAAGGAAACGAAGCCAATGATGATGGCGGCTGGTGCAAAATGATTCAGTGAAAGCAAAATTTCTGAAAACGTATTCTCGCCATCGATTTGGAAAAAAGACTCGTCTCCTTCTGGGTCAGCGTCATATCCAACAAGGTGGGGCAATTGTTTGAGGATCAAAATCAGGCCAATGGCCGCCAACATTCCTTTGATCACCGCATTGGGAATGTAATCACCAATGATGCCCGCCTTTAGGTACCCAAGGATGATTTGTAGTACCCCGGAAATGATAACACAAAGTAAAAACACCTCGTACGAAGGCAGGTCGCCTAAAGCCCCTGCAACAATCGCGGTCAAACCTGCCGCGGGTCCGCTCACGCTGAGTTGTGAACCACTCAAGGCACCAATGACAATTCCGCCAACGATTCCAGCAATGACTCCGCTCAACAGCGGCGCTCCCGAAGCCAATGCCACCCCTAAACAGAGTGGTAAAGCAACCAAAAAGACGACAATAGAAGCAGGGACATCCCTTCCGGCATGGGAGAGCATTCGATTCATGCACTTGTTTGTTTAGATACTTGCGCCGCAAGCTTGGCACAAGCACTCAATTGGGTGAAAGCAATAATCAATGCACAAGTTAACCATTAGACTTTATGAACACAAAGTTACTTGGTCATAAAGTCTAGTGTTCCTTTAATTGGCCTTCTTAAGGACAATCACGCAAAAGATAGCCTGCACCACCGTTACAACCAGCAAGGCCAGGGAGAACACCCCAATGCCCCAGGATTTTGCCAAAAAGCCCATGATGTAATTGGTCAACAAATTGCCAAACAGGGACAGTACCAAAATGATCCCAATCGCGGTACCACTCATTTTGGGATACAGGGAGCTACTGAGCCCGAACATCACTGGAAATCCCAAGGCCAAACCAAAACCCAACAACACCAAACCTATAAATACCCAAGCCAAGCCCGACATCCAGCCCAGAACAATGGCTCCCAGCACCAAAAAAACCATGCTGATTTGGAGAATCTTGGGTGCTGGTATTTTGCTCAACACACTCCCCGTCAAAATCCGCATGAGGCTGAGCCCGGCGACGTAGGAAGACAAGGCATACAAGGTCCAACGGCCATCCAGTTGCTGTATTTCCAACAAGTAAGAGGTCGTCCAATTGTTGATCAATGCTTCGCAACAATTTTGCCAAAAGAGAAAAAAACCAATCAGGAGCAAAACTGGATTTTTGAGCATTTGCCCTACATGGGCCAGTGAAACGCCTTCGGAATGTTTGGCTTCCGGAAATCGGAGTGCCAAATAGACCAGGGTGAGCAAAAAGGTGAATCCGGCGATAATGAGCACAATCGTTTCAAAACTCACCATCCCTTTCAATAGGCCCAGGACAAATGGCATGGCCAGGGCACCCAATCCAAAAAATGATCCAAACAGGGCTAGACTAGCCCCCTTATTCTCAGTGCTGATGTCGGCCACCAGGGCACTTGTTGCCCCATTGATGGCCCCGCCACCTATACCAATCAGGACAATGCTGAGCTGCACCATCCAAAGCGCGGTAGCCAGGCCAATGCCTGCAAAACCCAGCGCCAACATTGCACTACAGGCCCCCAGCAGGAGCCGATACCCCGAACGGTCGGTGATGGGTCCAAAACTCAAAGACCCCACCAGAATGCCCAGGGGAAACATCGAGAACAATCCACCGATCTCCAACTCATCGAGCGAAAACTTGGCTTTTAAATCGGGTGCAATGGAGCCAAAAGTGATGACTCCTACTCCAAAAAGGAAAAGTCCAGCACAGGCTGCCGCAAAGATGAGTTGGCGATTGTAGGTTTTCATTGTGTCGTTTTGGGTTCGTTGATGGTAATGCAGTGAATGCCTCCACCGCCGAAATTTACAGCCAGGGCGTCAATTGGAATGATTTTTTTCTGGGGGAAAACCGACCGCAAGATGGCTTGCGCTTGTTCATCGCGCTTTTTCACTTCGGGATCAGCGCCTGGACGGTAATAAGCAGGCACCAAAACACAACCATTTGCAATCAAAAAATTGAGGTAGCTGGCCGCAGCGATACCCAGTACTGGCTTACCCTTGGGAAATTGGTGTCCATTTTCAAAATCACTAATGCTGATCAAATCGTAAGTCCCATCACCAGGATGCAAGGTATCAACGATGAGTTTGGGCAAAGGCATGCGGATGATTTTGAAGGCTTTGCCATCCTGATCTCTGGCCGCTTGTAAAATCCGCAGGTTTTGCGCTAAGCGGCGCTGGTTTTCGCGCCCGATGGGTTCATCCAGCTCGGTGGAATCTACTTGAGCAAGCAGCACGGTGCGCGCATCCACAAAACGCGCCATTTCATCAATATGGCCATTGGTGGTGAGTAGAGTGTATAATTTTTCGCCCTTTGGCCCAGGCAAGGGGCTGCGCTGCGTGTAATCGTCTTCGTAAAGTCCTTCTTTGAGCCAGATGATTTTTCGGACTCCCAATAAACGTTGATATTCCTTTTCGATTTGGGCCAAACTCAGCTTAGGATTGCGACCCCTGGCTACCTTTTCCGTCAACATCAGGGTACCACGGCCATTCACTTCGTGGTTGCCCCCTTCGGTGATCAGCGCAGATGAAATGATTGATAGGTTCATCATTTTGGCTACCCGTTCATCCAGCGTCTCATCTGTTTTTACCAGCGAATCCTGCAAATTGCCAAGGCCCCAGGCGTTGAAGTTAAAATCAGCCATGGCCAGTTTGCCTTGCCGATTCAGTACAAAGGATGGCCCCATGTCTCTGGCCCAAAACTCCTGATAAGGCATTTTAAAAATGCTGACCTGCTGCTTTTCCAGCCAATCCGGGCGGATTTTACTGCGGGCGAGCTGGTACCAGGAATCGTTGGCGACAATGAGTTTGACTTTGACGTAAGGTGCCAGGGCGGAAATGATGTCCAAGGTGGCTTGTTCATTGGGCATGTCTGCGCGGTGGTCATAGTTGGACCACAGGAGCCAAATGGCTTCAGTGGGTTCAAACTCAGCGGCCTGACGGTAGAGGGGCGGTTCAATGGGTTCAGGGTGCTTACAACCAAGCAATAAAAGGAGGACAAGGGCAATGGAGGTTTTTTGCATGGTATAACTCTATTTTATCATGAATTTTGAATTAACCACGCAAAATGTGCGACTTCTACGAAGTCGCACATTATTCATTGTCAATGCATTTGATACAGCGTTCACGTTATCTTACTTCTTGACTTTGGCCAAAATCTGCTCCGCAGCAATTCTACCAGTTTCCGCAGCGCCATTCATGTACCCTTGGAAGTCAACACTGCAATGTTCCCCGGCAAAAAGCATGTTACCAATGGATTCGCCTTCTTGACCTGAAACATCGGTCCATTGACCCGGTTTGTAACAGGCGTAACTTCCTTTTTGAAATGGATTGGTGGTCCAATTCATCGCAGCAGTCTGACTGGGCAAAAAGGCCGACTGAAAGCCGGGAAAAGCCTTTCCTAATTCAGGTACAAAACTCGCCGCCTTTTGGGGGGCAACCGTGGCACCAGCCATGTCGCCTAAAAAGATAGTAAATACCGAAGGCCCTTGATTTTGTTGTTGCAAGTGGTAACTATCCCAACCCGTATGAATGTTCTCGGTGTAAATGTATCCTTGGTAAGCGGGTTGGTTGGAGCGCCAAGGGCGGTTGTTCAAGCCAAGAAAAATTTTACCGTTCAAGCCGTATCCCAATTCCTGAATACATTTGAGTTTTTGTGGCGTGATTCCGGTCAATTTATCGATGCCCTCTACGTTCCGCAACACCGTATAAGGAATGGTCATGATGACAAAGTCAGTTTCCACCTCTTTGGTCGAGCCACCCGCAGCGAAGGAAAGTACAAAACCCTGGCCTTTGTTTTTAACCGCCACCAGGGAATGCCCCAACTGGATGTTTTCCTTTAAACCATCTGCCAGGCGGTCACAAATTTGCTGGTTGCCTCCCTGAAGTTTATACCGCTCGTCACTGTCACCAAATATCTTGAATCCTTTCTTTTTGGTTGCAATCATATCGATCAGGTTCAGGGCGGATTGCTCCTCGGTTGCACGGCCATACTCACCGACGTAGGCTACTTCGAGCATTTTTTTGAACCAGGTATCGGCTTCCAGCCCATCCAGGTAAGCTTTAAGGGTTGTCCGATCCAAACTTTCACAAAGGGGGGTGTCATAATTCTTACCGAGGGATTTGGCGTCCTTGCCTATTTTTTTTCTACAACTTTGGAACGCTTTCACCACATCACCTAAGGTGTAGTGTTGGCCGTTAAAAAAGTATGCGTCACCGATGAGGAGATTGTCCGATTCTTTGTCCAGGATGGGGATATTGAATTGATTGGCCAAATCCAGGATGTCTTTGTGGTCGCTATCGGTAAATTCTCCGCCCAATTCAGTGGTCATGTCATTGCCAAAAAGTTTACTGGTGAACATCCGACCTCCAGTGCGGTTACTCGCTTCATAAATTTGCAGCGCAGTTCCGGGGAGACCTCCTTTTTTTAAACAATGTCCTGCGTGTAAACCCGCTATGCCAGCCCCAATGATCACTACCCGCGCTGAGGTATCAAAGGATTGCCCGGGTTTAAACATTCCATAACCTCCCAAGAGGCTGGTCCCTCCGATGGCGATTCCCGCTTGAAAAGAGGTTCCAAGGAAGCTGCGGCGCGACCAGTTTTTCCGCTGTTGTGTTTGGTACCATTCGGAAATTTCGTCAATCCCGGGGGTATTGGGCTGCTCGCTGAACTGCGCAAGGCGATACGCCTTTTTGAGGATGTTGATTAAGGATGTTTTTGCCATTGGGTGGTGTTTTTGAGGTTAATTAGTGTCAAGTGTAAAAAAACACGTTTTTATCCATTTTTTTTACTCTTTAGGCCTAATAGTAGGTTTTCTGCTGCCACCCGTCCCGAATACGCTCCACCATTCATATACCCCTGAAAAATCACACTGCAATGCTCGCCAGCAAACAGGATATTGCCTTCGGCTTCTTTTTCCGCTCCGCCAAAACTGGCCCATTGTCCGGTTTTATAAGCGGTATATGAGCCGAGGTTGAAGGGATGATTTTTCCAGGAGAACTTGTGCATTTTGCCATTGGTGGCTGCTTTGAATCCGGGCCACATTTGATCTAGGCCGGGCAGGTATTTACTGATTAGTTCATTTTGGGTCAAGTTGGCCGCATCATGGCCGATGTTGCTGCCGCCAAAAACGGTCAGGCTGGCCAAATCACCAGGTTGCATCCGGCTGCTGTCCCATCCACTGTAAGCAGGCAAGTCCGAATTGAATCCTCCATGGGCGCCATGTTTGCGCCAGATGCGTTCATTAAGGCCAAACAGGATTTTGCCACCATTGCCATAACCCAGTTCCTGAATACATTTGCCTTTGACGGGCGACCACTGGAATCCGGTGGTTTTCACCTCCCGCAGTTTGGTAAAGGGTAAGGTCAAAATCAGGTAATCTGCCTTGATTTTTTTGAATTTGCCGTGGTGCTCAAAAATGGCAGTGTATTTCCCATCTGGGTTTTTAATGATTTCAGTTAATGAATGCCCCAGTTCGATTTGCTCTTCCAGCGATTTGCCCATTGCATCGGTCAAAGCTTGGCTACCGCCGCGAATTTTAAAAATTTCTGCCAAGTCTTCCTGCTCCTCGTGTTCATGCCCAACTGCGGGTAAACCCAAAAGAAGGAAAAGGTTAATCACCGATTGTTCGGCGGCATCCATGGTGTAATAACTCGACATGTTGCTCTGGTAAAAATCTTTGAGCCAGCCCTTTACACCAATGCTGTCGAGGTATTGCGGAATGGAGAGCTGATCCAGGCTTTTCCAGGATTCGGCGTTGTGGTAGGAGATTTGTTCAAAGTCTTCCGGAAGTTTTTCCAAACTGGCCCGGAATTGAGGAATAAAGGGCTCAATGGCCTGGCTTAAGTCTGCTTCGGTGTAACGTTTTCCGCCAAAATAAAAGGACTGCTGTAGCGAAGCTTCGTCTTTGCGTAGGTCGTAGATTTCCAAGTTGAACTCTGTAGCCAGGGCCAGCATGTCTTCGTGATAGGCGTCGATGAACTCGCCACCCAACTCCGTGGTCAACCCTGGTCCAAAATAATTGCGCAAGGTCATCATCCGCCCACCAAAACGGTTCGAAGCCTCGTACAAATGAGCCTTGATGCCTGCTTTTTTGAGCTGATGTGCCGCATTCAAACCCGCGATTCCCGCCCCAACAATGAGCACCTTATGCTTATTGGCCAATTCCGGCCATAAGGACTGCCCCATTAATACTCCGGCAGATAGCCCCGAAAACTGACGCACAAACTGGCGGCGGCTCCGCCAATAGTCGGGAGAGGAACGTTGCAAGGCACGTTGAAAGCTGCGCTGCATTAGGTGGGCAAGGTGGGTTTTCATAAGTGAATGCGGTTAGGGATGAAAAGTTAGCCCTCTAAAAATATAAAAATTTTGTGTGGATGTACATACTACTGGACATTTTTGAAAAATGCGAGGAAAAGCGCGAAATTAGAGTTTACCAAGACGCTAAGAACGTATGCTTCCCTCGCACCTACGCAAATTTAAAACATTGTACACTAGGTTTGGCCTAGGAGCAGTAAAAAA
>NZ_JBGSLK010000055.1:0-8951 GCF_041740695.1 Haliscomenobacter sp.
TTTTTTACTGCTCCTAGGCCAAACCTAGTGTACAATGTTTTAAATTTGCGTAGGTGCGAGGGAAGCATACGTTCTTAGCGTCTTGGTAAACTCTAATTTCGCGCTTTTCCTCGCATTTTTCAAAAATGTCCAGTAGTATGATCAGCCATTTACTAAGACAATCACTGAACAGGCTGACGAATCCAACATTAATTTATACAAAGCAGGTGCAACACTTTCTGAAATCAACATTGATGATGTATTAGCATACATTGATGAAATCAAATACAAAGACGAAATGCCTGCATTGGATTTTGACTTTATTGAAAATGTAAATATCAAAATCGGAGAAGAATTTGTGAAGAAAGTCCGCAATAAAATCAATTGGCATTTAAACAGTAGTATTTACCAATACGAAGAAGACTTAAAACAAAGTCAAGGAGAAATCAAGGGCGATTTTATTGAGAAATACACGTTGGTAAAGTCTTTCAAGCTATCAAAGAAAGTTGGAGCAACTACCAAGCAGAAAACTGAGAAGGAACTAAATCAAGAAATTGCAGACTTCACAAAAACCATTCGAGACATTGAAAATGCTTTAATCATTGACAAACTTGGCAATCATATTTATGAACCGTTACTTCGGGAAAACAAATTGGTTTTAAAAGACGATGTTAAATTAACGCCTGACAAACTTAATGATGGAGAAAAGAAATTTGTAAAGGACTTTGCTACATTCATTAAGGAGAAGCCCGAAAAGTTTAAAGACTTTGATGTTTATCTGATGCGAAATGTAGAATCACTAAAGTCAATCGGAATTTATCTGAATGATGATTCAGAAGTTTTTTATCCTGACTTTATTATGTGGCTTATAGCTAAAGACAAAGTTTACATCAATTTCATTGACCCGAAAGGGCAAATGGGAACGAAGGACTTTGCAACAGAACAATATAAAGAGAAAGTTACCATTGCAGACAAAGCTACTAACCCGACACTGAATAACATTGAAAAGGAATTAAAGCGAATACACAAAAAGGACTTTTTACTCAACTCATTCATTCTGCTTCGTGACAGTTCAGAACTTGGAAAACTCGCAAAGGCTGACTGGAAAAAAGATAATATGATTGCTAAAAACATTTTGCGACTGGACTGGCACAAGCAAGACGAGAAAGAAAATAATGCAGACCTTACAAAATTAGTGGACAATAAAACATACTTGGATTGGATAATAGAAAAGACAACATAAGCCCACGCATTATGCAAGCACAATTAAAAACCGCGCAATCCTACACACGACAAAAGTTTTTAATAGAGCTTGCAATTGGGGAAGCAAAATAGTAGAACGTATGGCAAAAGACTTGAAAAAGGAATTGCCGGACACCGATGGCTTTTCGCGCACCAACTTGTTTGCCATGCGCAAGTTTCACCTTTTTTATAAAGAATCGCCAATTGTCCACCAGCTTGGTGGACAATTTCTCATCACTCCAAAAACCCATTACACAGAGAAGCGGGGCACCAACTCGGAGGTTGTAAATCCCTTTTTGCCGCAGTAAGTTGATCAGGTGTAAAGTTTCCCTCTGGGCAAGCGCATCTTCTAAATGAGTTCAGCAAGGGTAGAAATTTACAAAGGCTCGAATAAAATTTTCATGCTAAATTGATTTTGAATACTTTGTAGGTAATATTCATTTTGTTTTGCACCAAAAGTTGAAATTAAGGTAATAAATATAGTCTTCTTGGTCCCCGTTTTTTCAGTAAAAACCTGGCGTTTGGTTTCTAAATTATCAGTCATATTTTTATCAAGTGTAAATTCTGTTTTATAAAATTTTAATTCACATAAATTGATACAATTATCTTGCCTATCAATTAATAAATCAATTTGAACCCCCGTTTCACCGGCTTTTGGGCTGTAACGCCAAACCGATTGTTCGGTGTAAATTCCGGAAATGCCCAATGCTTTTTTGATTTGCAGAACGTGTTTCAGGCAAATATTTTCAAAAGCAAAGCCGCACCACGATATCCAAGACTGCCCTGTGGATTTGGATTGCCAAGTGCCAGCACCCGTTGCTTTACTGTTTTCAATAAATTTTAGGAAAAACAAAGAATATTCATCCGTCAATTTGAAAACAGTTTCTTTAGTAGTTTTACCAAATGGCGAATACCCCGTAATGAAATTGGACTGTTCCAATTCATCTAAAATTTTACTGACCGTGCCACCCGATTTGAATTGGCAGATTTCGAGAATTTCATTTCGGGTTAAACCACTCAATTTATTACCCAGACATCGAATGACTGCAATATGCTTATCGGCTTTGCCAAAAAGGGCAGGATACAGGTCTTTAAATTCATTTTGTAAGATCCCATCTTTTGTAAAACAAAGTCGGTCAATTATTTGCGTCGTGCTTTCACCTGTACGAATATTTTTCAAATAATGTGGTATACCACCTGTTACCATGTAGAGCTGTAAAATATCATAGGGCGTTAGATTGATGTGGTTATTTTTTAAAAACAAAGATGTTTCGTGAAGTGTAAAAGGCTCTAAACGGATACGCTGTGTAATGCGATTGTGTAGACCGCCTTTGTTTCGCACAATATTTCGTATCATCCAAGAAGCGGCGGACCCGCAAATAACTACCACTAAATTGCGCTGTTTTGAAGCCCAATTATTCCAAAAATGGTCAAATGCGGCTAAAAAGCCAGACTTTTTATTGTCGAGCCACGGAAATTCGTCTAAAAAAATGACCTGCTTTCCAGTAGGAGGATACGCTTCAAGAAGGTTAATCAACAATCGGAAGGCTTGTAACCAATTTTGTGGCATTGCCATGGGAACAGCCAGGTTAAGGCGAAAAGCCGTTTGTGCTGTCAAACTAAAATTTTCTAATTGAGTAGCAAAATCAACGCTATTTGCCCCAGTAAATTCAAAAACAATGTTTTTTTCATATACTGTCCTTATCAAATGGGTTTTGCCAACGCGCCGCCGCCCATAAACTGCTATCAATTCTGCATAAGGAGTAGCTAAAGCATCGGTTAAAATTCTAATTTCTGTTTTTCTACCAACTAGGTTTTCCATATTGAGGGTTTTATTTTCAGCCAAAACGTCAACAAAGTTAAACATTTGGCTGAGAATAAAATTTTATTTCCAGCCAAATGTGCCAATAGTTGGAGTGCTCATCCCATCTCCTTCACCTTCCACTCCTCCACATTCTTCGTCGCACTAGAAAAATTCACCCCAATACCCACAACCGCCTTGCCCTTACTCTAAAAAGCCTGATAATACTCCTTCCGTCGAATTTGCGCCAAAGCCACTTCAGCACTTTCGTCCAGTTTGAACTCAAGGATGTAGATGTGCGTATCCGTTTCCACCAGGGCATCCAAACGCCCATCGCTGGTGCACACCTCACTGTGTACGCTGACGCCCATGTAGGTGAACGGGAAATGGAGGGCTTTGCACGAAGGATGTGATTAAGGATATTTTGGGGAAGATTGAGGTGCCGAGGTAGGGGAAGTGGTTCTAATTTACAATAGGTTCATTCACCCTATGATTTGTTATTTCGAGATAAAAACGAACAGTTGCACTACAGGAAAAGATAAGAGACGCACGGCCGTGCGTCTCTACAGCGCCAGACTCTACCTTCAAATCCACAAATAAAATGAAAAATAAGCTCATTGAAGATGTAGGGGAAGTTCTCATTGAACTTGATTCCTATAAATCACGGGTGTCAATAGTTGAAGAAATTTCAATAGCCTTAAGCCAAAATCATCATATATTGTATCAATTTCTTGATCAACTCGCCTCAAGTCTATTAGTAAAATGAAAAAAAGGGTGTAGCAGCAGGAGGCAGAACTTGGTCCTAACTGCTACCCCAAGGTTACAATAAAAAATCTTTTAGACATTTTACTTCACCGTATATTAAGTGCTTGTTTGGGTTGTGTTCTTTAGCGTTAGTGCACTAGTTTCCTTCATTTCCCAGCATGTTCACAATCGGCGTTTTGCCATCAGTGACGATTGTTTTGGTATTGGGAGACGCGGATAATTTTTGAAAAGCTTCTATTTGCTTGAATTTTAGTACGTTGGGAGTGAGACTCAAACTGATCAGTTCGTTGGCTTTTTTGATGCCTTCCGCCTCGATCTCGTTGCTTTTTGCTTTTGCTTCGGATTCAATGATTGCCGCGTTTTTCTTACCTTCTGCTTGAATTCTGGCGATTTCTTTAGCGCCTTCGGCATCGATAATTTGGCGCTGTGCTTCTTGCTTTTGGCGGTCGAGTACAAATTGCATGCGCAATGCATCCTGTTCGGCTTCAAGTTTGGCTTCGATGGATTTTGAAAGGCCAGCAGGCAATGTGATGCTTTTCAATAACACGGACTCAATGATAAATCCTTTTGGGCCACATACCTCGATCAAGCGTTGTTTGATTGCTTCTTCGATCTCAGCGCGTTTTGAACTGTGCATGTTCTTTGCGTCATATTCCGAACATACATCTGAAGCAGCTGAGCGAAACACGGGAAGGATCAACATTTCCTCAAAAGCCATCCCCGTTTCCTTGAGGATTTGAGGTACTGAACTCGGTTGAATCCGGTAGAGAATTGAACTTTCCGAGCGAATGGTCAAGCCTTCTTTTGACGGTAAATTTTCGGTGATGGCTAGGTTCATCGTCCGAATCGGCACCCTGACCAGCATGGTTGTAAATGGATTAAACGAAACCAAACCTGGAGGTCTAACATTGTCTTGGATGCGGCCAAAAGTGCGTTTTACTCCAACCTGATCCGGCATGACTGTTGCGCAGCTGGTCATGAATATGGCTGCCAAAATCAGCAGGGTGTTTCTTAGCTTTGTCATGTGTTGTATTTTTTTTGTTAAAGTAAATATAATTACAGAAGATTGTAATGCTATCAAAAAAAGAAGCAATACTATTAAAACGCATGACAAATACATTGGTTCAACTAATTGTAAGAATCTCGGGATTGTTTGGAATGCGATAAGTTAGATGCTTGAAACACTACCTGCTGTAGGGGTTTAAATTTTGAGTCGCAACAAATCCAAGATAAAACCTACATCACTATCCGGAAGCGATGCACCGCAACATCGCCCTTGTACCTGAAATGTATGAAATACTCCCCAACAGGTAAGTGCAATTTGGAAATCCGATACACATTGCTGTTGACCCGCTCAATGTGAGGTTTGACAGACTGTAGCGTTGAGAGGTTGAAGAATTCCTTGCGAAGGTACTGCCGATCCAGGCGTTCAGGTACAAAAATCAGGAATTCGTTGTGGTAATTTTCGTTTGGAATGATGCGAATGGCATATAGTGCACGAGTGCTAGTGCTGTCCTCGTTCAGACCTGTTTTATAATTCAAGGTGGCGATATCTGGCGTCCATTGGGCCTTGAGTGTGCTGAGCCCGATTAACCATACTAATGCGATCAAACAGTTCTTTTTCATGTTTCGTTGCTTTTACATTCAACTTAGCTAGAAAGAACATTGTTCAGAAAAGTTTTTATGATCTACTGAGCGGGATTACGGTATCTCCAATTCCCGATCCAGCCAAACCGCCAGCTGCCTTCTCGTAACCCCTGCCTTCTCCAACCCTGATTTTTTTACCTTAAAACCCAACTCATCTAGATATTTCGCTACCATCGCTGCACTCAAAACACCTTTTTCAAGCACCATCAAACCTGGACGAAGCTGATCCAGTACTAGTTGTAAATCTTGCTGCGTGATGAATTTATCCGGGTAAAAAAACATTTCATTTGCCCAATCGACTGCTTTAGGCTCAGCCCTGATCCAGCCGCGTACACAGGCCCTTTGGATGGCACGAAAATCGGGGTCTTGGGGCATAATATCGGTTAGTGGAAACACATAAGCACCCGCAGCGAGCAATATTTCCTGCAAGGCGGGAACCTGCACCTGCCGCGCTTGAATGCCTTTTTTCACCACCATGGCTGCCGCTGCACCAGCCGCTTGCCCGATGCCCAGTACGACGGGCTGTAAACGGGTACAGCCATTGACCATATGTGACACACTGATGCTTTTTTCAGCCACGATCAGTCCATCCACCTTTTCCGGGATCAAGCAGGCATAAGGCACCGTGAAGGGCGGGATTTGGTAGTAGTTCTTTTCGTTGCTCACCGCCAGGTTTTCTTCGTGGTGGTGATCGATGGGGTAATTGCCCACGGCGATGCCGATTTTGTAAAAAGCCTTGCCCCCGGGAGCGTAAGGATCCAATAGGTCATTCATGGTAAAAAACTGTAGCCCTTTGACTCGCCGGGCTTCGCGGTGGTAAGGGATAAAAGGCAGGCTGTCCACCGTGCCGAACTCATTGTACAAACCCAAGTGGGTGAAACCTGCTTTATTTTGCAAAAACCAGACATAAGCCAAGGCTTTAGTTTTGGCTTTTTGCAATGCTTTTTGTCGTTCCGAGGGGCTTAGTCCAATCAAATTCAGGTAGGTATCATTGCCTTTGAGCGGCCAGTTGATCATGTATTTATTGTTGGGTAGTTTGCCATACGTGATCAAGGCGGCACATGCATGGCGGGCATTGGCGGGGTCGGGGCAAACCTCTTTGCAGGTGCATTCAAAATCGCTCAGATCGTAGTCCGGTTTGGGCAACAAAGGTGCCTTTCCAGCGCCGTAATCCTTCAGAATGGCTACGTAGGTGAGGTCTTGAATGTTGTCGGCCTGGCGCTCCAGAGGGGCCAGGTCTTCTCCGGTCAAACTGCGCGGGTCTTGCCCAATGTAGTGTTCACAGCCTGCCATGGCTAGCACATCACCCAATTCGGTGGCATCAATGGTGATTTTGGCGCGAATCTCCAGCTTTTCTCCTACTGCATTTTCAAAAACCACTCCGCGTACAGCATTCCCCGATTTCAGTACCTGGATTGGAAAATAGCCATGCATGCGGCTTAATTTGGGGTATGGATCGAGCAATTGCTTAAAAATTTGATTGCCTACGGCTGGTTCGTATTGGGTTTCGCTCACCCAGCCCGTGGCCAGGGCTTTTGGGCCGCCGTAATGTTGTTCCAATTTGGTTCGGAATTCTCCCCAAATTCCAGAAGGCATTTTATGATTGCCATCAATGGCGCTTACCCCTGAAGCTGTGAGCATACCGCCAAGCCAGGGTGTTTCTTCTACCAGGATGACTTTGCGGCCCATCCGGGCGGCTTGTAGCGCTGCGGCAGTACCGGAAGCACCTCCACCTGCGATCAAGATTTCAGTTTTGAGGATTTGGGGGGATTGTGCCCACAGCCCTGTACCCATACAACAGGATAGGAAAAAAACCAAAAGCAGGATTCGCCGCATGATTTTGTCGATTTGAGAGGTGATCGGAGGTAAAATACTTCAAAAGTTGAACACATCGATTTGTAAGGGCTATTTTTTGGCCTCTAACGCTTAGCTTGATTAAGTAAGTTGAAATGCCTATTTTTATTCAAAAGTTTCACAATGCACACAAGTCAATTTGAAGGAACACTCAGACTGAACTTTCCGGAGAATGTAATCAGTGATAAATGGCTTTTTGAATTTTGCCAGCTCAATCGGGAATTAAAAATAGAACGCAACTCGGCCGGAGAAATCATCATTGTGTCACCAACAGGAACTGAAACAGGAGGTTGGAACTCCGAATTTAATATAGAGTTAGGTATCTGGAATAGAAAATATAAATTTGGAAAAACCTTTGACTCTTCCACTGGCTTCAAACTACCTACTGGTGCCACTTATGGCCCCGATGCGGCTTGGATGCCACATGAGAAATGGAACGCCTTAAGCACTGTTCAAAAAAGAAAATTTGCACCGGTTGTACCCGATTTTATTATGGAATTGCGCTCACCTAATGATCGATTGGAGTCAATCCAGGAAAAAATTGCCGAATTTATAGAATGTGGTTGCCAACTCGCCTGGCTGATTGATCCCATTTTGCAAAAAACCACGGTATATCAAGCAGACGGGCTGGAAGTTGAAGTGCCTTTTGATCAAATTTTGAATGGAGGTACTGTTTTGCCTGGTTTTGAAGTGATCTTAACTGACCTATTCAAATAGCCTACCACCAGGCATATTTCCCTTTTTGCACCACATCTGTCACTTGCAAATTGGCCTGAATAAATGCCTCGCCAACTTTGTCTTTCCGCAAAACTTCCACCTGAAAGGGCATTTTTTGTTCCTGAAATAGCCGATAGTCGCTCCAGCGGAGTGCGGCCTGCCATTCCTGCCAATTTTCGCTCCACAGACTCAGCTCCTCCAATTCTTGTTGATCATTGATTTTGGCCTTTAAAAAAAAGGTATGGCCTTCCACTTTACAGGTAAACTCAAGTGAGTCTGCTTCAAATTTTTCCCAGGTTAGGTCATAATACGACCACCAATATGGTTGCCAAACGGCAGCAGCGAGCGTATAAAACGCATTGCGTTGTGCCAAAATTTGGGGCAGCGCTTCCTTTTTCCAACGAAAAGGAAAGGTAGACAAGAGCCAGCGGGTGCTGAATCCCTGGGATTTGCCGTACTGCTCTGTTGCTTTGACGGATACCATGAAGGCCCTGGTGATGTCGGCATACCAAACCATGGTCAAGGGTTGTAGGGTAAAAAAAGCCTTGATCTCAGCAGGGTGCCACTTGCCTTTGGGGCTGCTTCGCACTACGCCTTTCATGCGGAGGCGTACTCGGGCACTGGGCTCTGGGTGGGTCTGGCTACTTTGGGTGAGGTAGTCGAGCCAGGGTTGAGGGGGTTGATTTTGTTGAATGGTTGGGGCATCAACGGGCGATTGCGCAGCTTCCCAATTCTGTTTGGCGCGCGGGCGTACCAGCAAACGAAAGAGGCCGCTGCCTAATAAGTCCAATAGTAGCCAAGCGGTAATGAAATAGGTAAGCTCGGGTAGGTAATATAAAATCTTGGACATACTAAAGGGTTTCGTTGGAGCACCATAGGCGCATAACTGCTGAGGTGAATCCTTAGGTGTCTTAGGTTCCTTAGGTGGTGAAAGAATGTTTTTTTT
>NZ_JBGSLK010000056.1:0-10770 GCF_041740695.1 Haliscomenobacter sp.
GCTGGCATCAAGTCTGCCTTTGGTGTAACCATCAAAGACAATTGTGCACTGGGTAACGTAAGTGTAAGTGTTTACACCAAAGATCGTTATGTAAAAGGTATTTTGGTTTACACTGGACCTGCTGATCCTCTTTGTAATGACAACGCCCGTGGTGGCGAATTGCGTGGCGACAATGACAAATACCGTCTTGGTGCTTGCGACAAAGACGACATTTGCTGGGATAAAGTGGAGTATGCTGTAATGAACGGCATGATGATCGGTCTTCCAGTAGGCAAACACCTGATGGTGATTGACGCTTTCGATGGTTGCTACAATGCTTCTACTTGCTGCTTCATTTTCGAAGTGAAGGACAAGATTGCACCTGTAATGAAGTGTGACGATGACCTGCACATCACGTTGAGCAATGCCAATGGTTACACCAACGGTTATGCACAAGTAAGTGCTGACGACATCGACGAAGGTTCTTGGGACAACTGCAAACTGGCTTGGATTGCAGTACGTCGCAACGTACCAACTGCTTGTGCTGCTAGCTTCATTGCTAAAGGATACGACACGAACAACAACGGTAAATTGGATCCTCTGCCTGCTGATGGCGACTGGACCAAAGCTGACGGTTTTGACATCGATGGCGACGGTACATTGAATGGCTTCGGTGAAACTTTCATCCTGAAGGGTGGTAAGTTGATGACTCCGCTGCAAGACATCGTTGAGTTCTTCTGCTGCGATTTGGCAGAGCGCGTAACGATCGAATTGTGGGGTGCTGACGTATATGGCAACACCAACTATTGCTGGAATGATGTGTTGATCGAAGACAAAGTGGCTCCAACTTGTTTGGCTCCATGGGCGGTTACGGTTTATTGTGATGACAAAAACCTGGCTTTCATTGATGACAAAGTAGCTTCTGCTGCTGCGTTTGGCGATGTAATCATTCCTTCAGGCAACGATTGTGCTGCTTTGGATACGGTTTATTCTACTGTGAAGAAACTGAAGTGTGGTTATGGCTGGATCGATCGCAACTGGACTTTGACCAAAGAAACGGTTAAAGGCCCAATCAGCGTGACTTGTACTCAGCGCATCTGGATTCTGCCAGTACACGAATACAACATCTGTTTCCCTAAAGATGTAGCTTCTGATTGTAAGACTCCAATCATTGATACCGTTATCACTGACGAATTGGGTTGTGACATCTTGGCTGTAAACGTTACCGACAAGCGTTACGATGCATCTGACGATGAGTGCTACAAAATCTTCCGTACTTACTCCGTGATCAACTGGTGTACTTACGATGATCGTTGTGGTGACCCACTGTTGCAAACCAACGTTACGATCATTCCTCGGGACGTATTTGGCAACTATGGCAAAGACCCAATCTATGTTTTGGTGCGTGACCGCGAAGACAACCGTCGTGATGGCATCGAAGAGTTCTACATTTCTAAGGACTTGATTGCTAACAACTCTAATGACGTACGCTTCAAACCTCCTTATTGCGAAATCGCTGGTGAATTTTACCACAGCTTCATCTATACCCAGATCATCAAAGTATACGATGACACTCGTCCAGTAGTAACTGGTGACCCAGGCAAATTCTGCATCCGTGAGGGTGGCGATTGTTTGGCCAACCTGAAAATGGTGATCACTGGCAAGGACAACTGTACCGACGATGTGACTTTGGAAACTCAGTTCCTGATGATTGCACCGTTCCAAACTTTGGATGCCAGCAAAATGATCCTGTACTCCACTCCACGCTGGAGCACCAAAGACTTGACTGGCGGCCAGTTCGAGATCAACGTAGCCAACATCCCAGAAGGCAAGCACGACCTGATCGTAGTGGTACGTGATGAGTGTGGTAACCTGAGTGTGGCAACCCGGATTCCATTCACCGTTGAAGACTGCAAAGGTCCAGCTCCAATTTGTATCAACGGATTGAGCACTGAACTGATGCCTGATGGCGCTGGTGGTGGCATGATGGCCGTTTGGGCTTCTGATTTTGTTGCATCGAAAATTTACGATTGCAACGGTCAGGGACCAGAAACCTTGAACGGTTTGAAACTGGTAACCAAGTACTCCATCAACCGCGTAGGTAGCCCAGTGGTGTCTACTCAAACGGGCATCAACCTGACTTGCGCCGATAAAGGCAAAGTCGTGCTGGTTGAATTGCACGCATGGGACAATGCTGGCAAGGACGACTTCTGTGTAACTTACATCGAAGTTCAGGACAACCGTAGCGCATGCCCAGGTTCCGCTACTGGTGATGTGAGCATTGCAGGTACCATCTCCACTGAAGGTGCAGGTAACCTCCAAGGTGCCAACATCACGTTGAGTGGCTCCACTTCGCAGAATGCAACGACTGCCGCCAATGGTGCTTACTCTTTCGTCAACCTGACAAAGGGTGGTGACTTCACGATTGTACCACAATTGGACAAAAACCACCTCAACGGGGTATCTACCTTCGATTTGGTCTTGATCCAAAAGCACATCCTGGGAGTACAAGCACTGAACAGTCCTTACAAAATGATCGCTGCTGACGTCAACAACTCCAAGTCCATTTCGACCCTGGATTTGATTGCCCTGCGCAAGTTGATCCTGAATATCGATACCCACTTTTCGAACAATACTTCCTGGAGATTCATCGATGCCGCTTACAACTTCCCCAATGCCAGCAACCCATGGGCGGCTAGCTTCCCTGAAGTGGTGAGCATCAACGACATCCCTGCCAATGCAACGGCCAATTTCGTCGCCATCAAAATTGGGGATGTCAATGCCAGTGCAAGCGTGAGTGCTGCGGCCAGTGCTGAAGTACGGACCAATGGCACCTTGAACATTCAGGCAGCGGAAGCTGCCATGAAAGCGGGTCAGGAATACAGCATTGAATTCAATGCTGCAGACCTGAAAAGTGTACAAGGTTACCAGTTCGCCCTGAACCTGGACAAGAGCAAAGTAGAATTGGTTGACCTCGTGTATGGTGTAGCCAAAGCCGAAAACTTTGGAGTATTCCAAAATGAAGGTTTGATCACCACTTCCTGGAATCAAGCGGGGCTTGCGACAGCAACAGCGAAGCAAGGTGCCTTGTTTACGTTGGTACTCCGCGCCAAGGCTGACGCTCAATTGAGAAGTGCCCTGAGCCTGAACCGGGTGGTATCTGCCGAAGCCTACAGCCAAAACAATGAGCAACTGGGTGTTGCCCTGCAGTTTGGCAAAGCTGAAGCCTTGGCCAATGGTTTTGAGTTGAAGCAAAACACGCCCAACCCTTTCAATGGGGAAACGGTGATCAGCTTTAACCTGCCCAAGGCCAGTGCCGCTACCCTGACCATCAGTGATGTAACTGGACGCGTACTGAAGAGCATCCGCGCCGATTACGCCAAGGGTGCCAATCAGGTGGTGCTGAAAGCTAGTGATTTTAACGCTACTGGTGTGTTGTATTACACCCTGGAAGCTGAGGAGCATACGGCTACCAAGAAGATGATTATTGTGGAATAAGCCATGCCAACCCCTGAACCCATGAATTTATTCGTGGGATGTTCGTGGGTTGTTAGATGGTATCAAAACCCTCGATTGCTTCGGTAATCGGGGGTTTTGTTGTTTAAAGGCTGCTTCTGGTTGAGCTGGCGTAAAAAGCTGGACGCGCGGTAGGCTCCAAAACCTGCGACCGTCGAGCTGACGCCGCAGGCGTCGGTGAAAGATCGACGAGCGCCCACGTAGTGGTAAGTAAGATGATCGACTTAGCGCGAGCATAAAAACCCCGGTATAGCTGAACTCCCTACCCCCACTGCGTGGGCGCTCGTCGATCCCAAAATGCTCGCTGCGCGAGCGGGCTCGACGGTCGCACATACCTGATCCTACCTCTGGTCGAGCAGGTGTAAAATGCCGGACACGCGGTAAGCTCCAAAACCTGCGGCCGTCGAGCTTGACGCCGCAGGCGGCAGCAAAAGAGGGTAAAATGCCCAGCGGAATGTACCACAACCGCAGCAGTGGTTGAACAAATCGGGCGACATTCAACCGCTGCCGCGGTTGTGAAACGGCACAAACACGCTAAACCCGCGGACGACCGCGGCTATTCAAGATTCAACCGCTGCCGCGGTTGGGGGTTCAAAATTCGGGATGATGAACTCATGTTGGTTGGTTGGGGATAGGTCTTATTTTTAATTTTAGCTTAGGGCGAATTCTATTTGATCTGATAATAGTACCTCATGTGGCTTACTGTGGAAACACCGCGGTGACCTCCCCTTTTTCATTCAAAAACTCCAATTTGGCTTCATCTTTCTCATTCACCAGAAGCCTGATCCGAATTTTGCCCTGTTTGTCTTTGAGTTGTATTTGGGAATTTCATTCTTGTTCTGTATAAGGAAAGGCGAAAACAAGTTCTCTTGCTCCAATCCTTTGGTAAAAGGATTTAGCTGAAATTTTATTATTTTGTCAATGGTAAAATATCGTTAGCTTATGTTAGGCTGAATGATAAGCAAAAAAATTGCCAATCCATTATTAATGCAATAATAGTTTCATACATTACAATCATTTAAAAGTTTATAGATTCTTTTTTAAAACAAAAAAAATTATTACATTTGCCATGACATCAAACCAAAACAAAAAAATTAAAATCTCCGTGCTCTATGCCCCAGAAGATGTAGAATTTAAAAACGTACTGAGAAAGCATCTCAAACCATTAGAAGAATCCTTTATCAACTATTGGGATGAATCTGAAATGCTTCCAGGTAGTTCAGTTTTTGAAGAAAAGCAAAAAAACATTAATAGCTCACGCGTTTTTTTACTTATTTTAACAAGTGATTTTTTAGGTAATGATACACTTACCCAAGAAGTCGATATCTTAAAGAAAGTTGCTAAGCATATAGTTCCAATAATATGGAAACCATGCACTTATGATCGGTATAAGAATTTTAAATGCCTCCCATCAAATGGAAAATCAGTCACACAATGGGGGGCAGACCAAAAAGATGAAGCACTGGTCAATATTTCAGAAAATATCAAGAAGTTAGTTGAATCAATTTCTGTTTCATTGCAACTTGAAGAGAAAGATTCAGAAGACAACTCTACGATTAATCAGGAAGGGCAAGAAGAAAGAAGGGAAAATAATTTTTTAACCAATGGTAATTTTGACATGGACCGCTACATCTCTGATTTACGCCAAATTGGGAATCAATTGGACTCACTAAATGTGCAATATCTCAATTTTGAATCAAAATTAAACCTTATTCTTGAAAAGCTAGAACTATTAGCTTCCAATATAAAACAATTGGTTGAAAACGTTAATCCCTTACCCCAAGAAATCAAGTTTATTATTGGATCCATTGATGGCAAGCAACAAAGTATTAAGCAATCTTTGCTAAGAGCATTTAGCAACGGGGATCTCGATCGCATTAAAACAATAGAAATACCAAAACTCGAATACTATGTTGCAGAACTAGCTGATGAATTGTCCAAACTACGCAACCAATTTTCTAGCAACTAATACATGTGAACAAAAATGATATAAAACAATTATCTAGTGGGTTGTCTGATAAGACATTACCTACCATCGGAAAAGACCTCACTGTATTGGGGGATGTCTTTCAATTTGATCCAGGCACAATGATCGAAGAAGACATATTTATGGTTGCTGAAAATGTTTTGAGTTCAATATATAAAGAACTGATAAAAAATAGATCCAAAGTAATTGAAATACCTGTTGAACTTGATGATGAATTTGTTGAAATCAAATCTCAAGCAAGTGCCTTGTTGAAAAAAATAAGAAATAAGCAAGAAGATAAAACATTTTTTAAAGAAGTCGTAGAACTAGGAAGAATGATAAATCGAATAGCACCTAAAATTAGTAAATTAGTAAAAATTATAATAATTGCATCATTGAATACAAATTTCTATAGCTAATAAATTACATATTAAATTAAATCTGTTCGAGTAACTCCTTTAGCCTTGCAACTATTTTTTCTCGTTCTAAATAGTTGCCGTAAATGCGTAGAGACTCTTCTATAAGTTGGTCATAATGATAAATTTCTCTATGACCTCCCGATTGCACGTTGTTCCCAAATTTATTATTTTTACTCTAAAAACTATCATGTTAGAAAAAGGAGAAGAGAAAGCCGAACTAGAAAAGTCCAAGGACTCATTGCTATTGCCTCAGGATAAATTGGAAGGTCAAGCAGGACCAGAGGAATCCACTGATTTGCCATTGTCACAAGAAAAAGTACGTCCGTCCCCTAAAGGTAAAAGGAAGAATAAAAATAATGAGATTGAGCACACCCGAATAGAACTTCCAAACTGGAGAGAATTAACCACTGAGTCTGCCAATTTCATTTATCTTGAATCAGAAAAACGCCTCAAAGAAATTATAGATGCTTGTAACTATACACAGGAAACTGCTCACAAGATGTTCACCGTACTATTGCCAATTATATCCATTGCCATTGGATATCTATTCTCGAAAAAATGGAATGATGATTGGAAGATCATGTTACCAGCAATGGTATTTATATCAGTTCAACTTATTGCCATTTTTTTCTTAATGCTTAGCATCCTCCATAAAACGCTACACAGCTTAGGGTCAAACCCAATTGACATGCTTAAACCTGAATTTATAGTTAAGGATTCACAGTATATATTATATCTGATTGGTATTTGCGAAGCCATACAGAGTAAAATAAACCATAATCATAGCGTCAACACAAAAACAGCGCTTAGAAATAACATTGCGATTATCCTAGCTACGTTCATTTCTCCACTATCTTTTTTTATCACCTCACTCATAATTTGGTGGTGGGAGTAACATCATTTGTTTTTACAGTTGGGTTGGAAGAGGGAATGGAAGGTCGGTCGCTAGGAGGTAAAGTCGGCTTAGGTTCTGGTTTTGGATTGTTGTCCTTACTCATTTCTTTGGTTTTGAAATTGGCTGTGAATCCAAGCCCCTCTTTAAAGTTGGATCAGAGGTTGGAATAGACGGCCGATCACTTGTGGATGGAGTTGTTTTAGGTTCTGGTTTCGGATTGTTGTCTTTGCTCATTTTGTTCGCTTTGAAATTGGCTCAGAATCCAGGCCTTTTTTTAAGGTTGGATCCGATGATGGAATGGACGGCCGATCACTTGGAGGCGGTGTTGGCTTCGGAAGATCTTGTTTTGGCTTTTCTTTCTCACTCATCGTTTAATTATTTATAGGTTATTCCTGACGTTCGGCTCGCCTAGGCCTAAAATTTTCCCAGGCGGG
Source organism: Haliscomenobacter sp. (assembly GCF_041740695.1). Classification (GTDB taxonomy): domain Bacteria; phylum Bacteroidota; class Bacteroidia; order Chitinophagales; family Saprospiraceae; genus Haliscomenobacter. Next base: position 7,210 of record NZ_JBGSLK010000056.1, read on the forward strand.
AATAGTCGTTTCAAATAATACCACTCAAACCGGATATTATCTTCCTCATCAACTATTAACGCTATAGCTCACCTCGAAACAATTCATATACCTTCCTCTAACAAATATAAAAATTACTTCTTGATATAGCAATACTTCGGCAATATTATTATCATCACACCTTCTCCAACTTCCCACTCTTCGCCGCCACTCGATAAAAGAACGCCCGTTCTTCCCGCAGCGCCTTTTGCTCCATCTCAGGCCAATGTTTCAGAATGATCATCACCGATTCCCAGTACAAAAAGCCAGTTTTAGATGGAGGTTTGAGGAAAAACATACCCAGATGGTGTGTTTCACACAATTCCCGCTGATGCCGAATGCGATGAATGTTGATGTCTTGAGTGATTACGCAAGCACCTTCAGCACCTGCTTGAGGCAGCCAATCCTCATCTTTTGCACCTCGGCCAAATACATCAACGGTAGCTTTGATTTCAATTTGCTCGGACAAGCTGGCGTTGCGGGGTATTTGTAACTGATTCAGCCCATGAGCGATGTGGTAAGATATGTTTTCGTCAAGATAAATAATCATGCCGCTTTACAGTATTCTATTGCGTCTTGAACTTCTTTCTCAACCAAGTCATACGCAGAGCAAATAAAAGGGATACTTTCCCCTCCCTGATAAAGACCATATATCGTTTCAGGGTAAATATTGCTTGTCCCGATGACTGGATGACCGAATTGACGCTGGGGATCCACCACAATGCTTTTCTCCTTACCCCGTGGCCAAAAGCGCAAGGCAATTGATTCCTGGTCAAAATCCAGTTTGTGGAAAAACTGCCGGATGAATTCCAGATTCAGCTGTTTGGTTCCATCGAGGGATACAATATGCCCTTCGAATTCCAGGTATATCCGATATTGATCGGTTTGGATGTTTTCTACTATCTTTTTTTGGGCAAAAGGAAATGGAGTATTGAACCACTCCGACAAGGCCGTTTTGGCGCGAATCACTGCTTTGGTGGGGATGCCTGCTTCACCCAAATGATACAACACATAAAACTCTACCAAAGCTTGAAAACTAACAGCAACACTTCGATCGATGGTCCATGAATACTGATTCCAATAAGCCGCCAACCAACGCCGAACCTTGGCTGTTGGCAGTTGGAGAATTTCGGAGATATCTGCTACAGTGTAAATTCCATCTCCTAATTCAAGCTTATGTTGTAGTGTTTTGGTCATGATTAATGGGAAAATTTTCTACGTCACTTACAAATATATACGAATTAGGTTGTTTTTTCAACTTCAACCAAACAAATAATTTACCAAATCCAGGTACAAACAAAAAAAGCCCACCATAGCGAGCCTTTTCAAGGAGCCGCCCAAGGGACTCGAACCCTCGACCTACGCATTACGAATGCGTTGCTCTACCAACTGAGCTAGAGCGGCTAAACAATTATTGGGCTGCAAATATAGTACAAAAGCGACCTGCCTGTCAAGCAATCTCCGGCTTTTTTTACCAGTTTGCACCAGCCCCACCACCACCAGAAGAACCGCCGCCCCAGCTACCACCGCCGCCGCCACCGCTGCCACCACCCGAAGAGGAGCTCCGCGTCAGCATTGGGATCGTTACCCGTTTCACATCGTGGTAGTTACAACTTTTACAATCGTTGACCACTTCTTTGAGTCCGGTAGAGGAATAAGTTGCTGAGATGATGGTTTGGCTATGAGAATTGTAGTAGGTGATGTAGCTACATTTGGGGCAACGGCGGTACTTTAGATTGCCTTTGCTGTAACGTAGGATGAGGAGATCCGCCTCGTCGTTGTCGTTGGCCCAAACGTCGTAGTCCGCTACGCCAATTTCTTCTTCGGTGATTTGGCCTTGTTGCATGTATTTGTCCTCCTGGTCCTCGGGAATCAAACGCAGTTCAGCACCCGTTTTTTTGCTGTAGCGTTTGCCATAGCGCAATTCCTTCATTTTCCGGCCCACAAACCACCAGATAAAAATATAGGGAATGGGAAACAGAATGAGGAAAACCCACTTCCGCGATTTGCGCAAGGCCATGTATTTATCGTAGGCATCCTGCTTGCTGCTGAGGCCATTGTAGACAAAAACCAGGGCCAGCAGGTTAAAAATCCCGTTAAAAATGGAGTGGCCAAAGAGGACTTGCAACCAGCCACCTTTTTTACTTGAGCTTTGTGATTGATCCTGTATTTCGGAAATGCTGTTAGGGTTCTCCAGGTAGTATTTACATTTGTTGACCCCGGAGATCAAACCAACCCCGTAATCCCCTTTTTTAAAATGAGGATTCATTTCCTGGGTAATTATCCGATAGCATAGCGCATCGGTGAGGATACTCTCGGTACCCAGACCCGTTTCAAATTCAGTCCGCCGCTGGTCCATCACCGTAAGGATGAGCAAGCCATTGTCTTTTTCAGCCTGGCCAATGCCCCACTTGTTGAAGAGTTTGGTGGCAAAATCCTTGGGGACCTCCTCCCCTATCGAATACAGTACCACTACCGCGACTTGCGCCGTGGTGGAGTCTTCCATCGCATTGATCAACTTATCTAAAACCGCTTCGTCGGAGGCACTGAGGTAGTCGTCAGGGTCACTGACGCTGCTGTTGCGGTTCTTGGGGTCAGGTACCCGATCAATAGTGTAAGTCTTTCCGGACTTTTGTGCAGTCAGGAAGCCAATGGAAAATAAAAGTGCAAAGGTGAAAAGTACGTAGCGCATGGAATGGCAAAGGTTTTCCGTAGTGTATGACAAGCAGAGGCATTGTCGCCACAAATGTGCTTCAAGATCGGGATTTTCGGTCAAATCCACACGCTTATTCGACACAATGGTATTTTTAGATCGATGGATGATTAAACGCTGAAGCCGCATCATTCCTAAGATGGCCCTTAGATGTCCTAGATGGTTCAAATAAACTTTAAGGATGTGCCGCCACCCAAACCTCCCCATCTTCAAAAATCTCTTTTTTCCAGATCGGCACGGTTTCTTTTAACGTATCAATTGCGTATTGGCAAGCCTCAAAAGCAGCCTTACGGTGAGGAGTAGAAACAGCAATGATCACCGCAATGTCTCCAATCGCCAGACTACCCACCCGATGATGAATGACCACATGATGAGCCTGCCAGCGTTGTTCCACTTCCGCAGCGATTTTTGTCATTTCCGATATGGCCATGGGCGCATAGGCTTCAAACTCCAGGCGCAGCACCGGGCGCCCCTTGGTCTGATTGCGTACCGTACCAATAAATACCGTTGCCCCACCTGATGCCGGATCGGCAGCGAGGTTGATGCATTCTTGAGCGGAGAGGGCGGTTTCTTTGAGTTGGATATTAAGCATGGCAGGTGTGGATTCAAAGTTTCTTGGTTCAAAAATAAATCCGCATTATTTTGACCACCAAAGCGACATTTTATTACCACAAAGAATAAAAAAGAGGACAGTAGAGTAGAGAGAAGCGGCGCCGCCGCTTCTCCCCCTCGTCAAACCGTACGTGCGGTTTTCCCGCATACGGCTTTCCTATGATCTTCGTCATCAGCTTTCACAGGCGAACACCTCTGCCAGTGTATTTTGTCGGGTC
>NZ_JBGSLK010000057.1:0-91640 GCF_041740695.1 Haliscomenobacter sp.
AAGCTTTTTTAATTGGCTAATTGAAAAATCCAATATTCTGAGAGCCGCTAAAGTAAGAGCAACTAAAGGTTTGATCGCTCATGTCTTTGGTGCTATCGCAGCAGCTCTCCTCTTTTCGTTCTTTTAACCCATTATTCGCATTATTAGTGATTTTGCCTGCGGCCCCTGGTGGATAGCAGGATTTTTTCACAACTGCTCTAAATCAACGCTGGTTCAAGTCTCGAGACTTGAACCCATATTTTCGGTTCTCTGCCGCACGAGCAATGCGGAAATTTTGAGCAAACACACGTCAGAGACGTGTTGATAGTGCTGTTTGCACAGGCAATTATTCCAAACTTAAATTCCACTGAACTTGATTTTTTTCTTCAAACTCAGACTTTAGATTTATCCTTCGTTGCCTCTTTATTTGAAAGCCTCTGTCATTGATAATTTGCTCATGAGTATTTTCAAGATACAGCTCAGCATTTTTATTTTCAATGTCTATTGCTTGTCCGTGGTCTTCGGGTCTAAATCCAATTGCATTCAAAACGATGTTTGGATTGCCATTCTTAGCGCCAATAAGATTAAATGACGAGTCCCAAGCACTTCTCAATAAAAAGCTAATTGGAACTCCGGTATGGCCCACAACAATGTCCATTCTCGTGTAAGTGTCCGAGACATCTAAGGAGCTCAAATAAACGCTAAACCCATCTTGGCTTTGAATGCTTGTTTGCTCTTTATACTTCGATGTTTTGTACGAAAATCTTGTCCTATACCAATCATGAGCATCGTCACCAACACCACCATAGTATATTTCCAACATTCGAATTATAAATTCCTTTCCTCGAACATTCAAAGTACATCCTAACAGCGACTCGGCTAATTGCTCCGCTGCTAAAATTGAACTCTTGATTTCTTCACTGCTTGAAATCAGTTTTCCGGTATCGTCAATGTGATTCTTGATTTGATTGAAGAGGTTTTTCATGGTTTTTGGTTTGGTTGTGGATAACACAGAAATATGCGCACTTTTTTCCCACCCCCCCATAAATATAAGCCAAATCCATCTAACCCTCAATAACGCGATTGACGAGATTTTTTCAACTTACCTAAAGAAAGGAAACTGGGGTTACAGGAGCATTTTGGGTATTGCACTAACAGTATTTAAACTTTTCGGTTAGCCTTAAAAAACTTTATTCACTCCGCAACGACTTCACCGGATTCGCCAACGCTGCCTTCACACTTTGAAAACCCACCGTCAACGCCGCAATCGCAAACGTGCTCAACAGCGATAGCGCAAATACGCCCAGCCCAATGCTGATGCGGTACACATAATCCTCCAGCCAGGCATTCATGGCCCACCAGGCCAGTGGGGCCGCCACTACAAAAGCAATTAGGATCAGGCGCAAGTATTCTTTGCCAAAAAGCCACAATATGCCAGCGATGCTCGCCCCCAGCGTTTTGCGAATGCCCACTTCCTTGCGTTTTTGGGCGACCATAAATGCAGCTAAACCATACAAGCCCAGGCAACCAATCAAGATGGCGATACTGGCAAAAATGCGGATCAGGCGCAGGAGCATGGTTTCGGTTTCCAGGAATTCGCCCAGTTCCTCATCCATGAAGCGTTGCTCGTAGTAGTGGTCCGGGTATAGTTTTTCCCAGGTTTGTTGAATTTGGGCTAGGGTTGGTGCGGGGTTGCCTGGACTGAGTTGTACCGCGCAAGTGTAATAACCGGGAGCATAAGTACTGAAAGCGATCGCCGAAATTTCCTGCTCGAATGACCAGTTGTGAAAATCGCGCACAACGCCCACTACGGGCGCTTTGAAATCACCCACCTGGATGTTTTTGTTCAAAATTTCCTCCGGCGAGGCCAGATTGAGTTTTTTGACAAAGGTTTCATTGACCAAAAATTCGCGCACGGTATCGCTGGCTTGCAGATTGCGGCCAGCGGCTAGTTTCAGGTCGAAGGTTTCGAGGTATCGGGCATCGATGGGTTTGTCATTGACCACCCACTGCTCGGGTTCGGGTCGGTTGTTGTAGACAATTCCAGTTTGACTGTTGGCGCTGGCAGCAGGTGCCTGGTAGCAGAGGGATACATTTTTCACCCCGGCAATCTGCAAGAGTTGCGTTTGCAGGGTTTTCATGTTGGCTTGATCGGGAATTTGGAGGTTCACGATCGCCCCGGGTCGGAATCCCCAATCGGCATTTTGAGCGTAGTGGATTTGGCCGGTGATCACCGCTGCGCTGATGATCAGCACCTGCGAAATGCCAAATTGGGTGGTCACCAGGATGCGCCGCAAGGAATATGTGCCGCTTTTGGGCATTTCCCCCATGCCTTTCATTGAGATAATGGGATTGAATCTTGCCTGCATGAGCCCTGGGTAAAAACCAGCCAGAAAAGTGAGCAGAATCCCCAGCACCAGCGTAAAACCGGCCAACAACAAATACAAACGGGAATCAAAAATGATGTCTTGTTTGAGCCAGGTATTGAGGTAAGGTTGCACCAGGGCGGCCAACACTACGCCGACCAGGATAGAAACAGCTACAATCAGGCCAGTCTCGGCAATAAACTGCCAAAACAATTGCCCACTGGTACTGCCCAGCGCCTTGCGTACGCCCACCTCGCGCCCACGGGTAAGCGCTTGTGCGGTGGCCATATTGACAAAATTGAAACAAGCAGTAAAAATCAAAAATAAGCCAATCATGCCCAGGGCCCAAAGGAATTTTTTGTCGATGCCAAAGCCGTAGTTTTTGTCGAAGTGCAGCCCGAGCATGGGCATAGCCTTGTAGTTAAATAGGTCTTTGACTTCCGGGTGCGGATGGTCTTTGCTGAAACGCGCCATCACCGGATTCATCTCTGCAAAAGCATGTCCTTCCTTCAACAAGACAAAACAATGGGTGCCTCCGCGTGCGCCAGCCCAGGAATCAAAGCCAATCCCAGTAATGGAATCATGTTTTAAGGTTGCCCAGGAGGCCAGGATTTCGTGCTTGTAGTCGGTGTTGTGGGGCAAATCCTGGACTACACCCGCAACCCGCAGGTCGGTGCGATTGTCTTTGCGGAGCATTTTGCCAAGGGCATTGCTGTTGCCAAAGTATTTGAGCGCCAGTTTTTCGGTGATCAGTACCGTGTTGGGTTGCTCGAGTCCCCTTAGGTCACCATGCAAGAGGGGCAGATCAAGGATGTCAAAATATGTGGGTTCAACCCAGGCAAATTTTGCCTGCTCTTTGTATTTATCCTTGCCACCTTTGGCATTCTCGATGCTAATGAGCACTTCATCCTCGCCCGAAACCATGGCCGCTTTTTCTACAAAGGCACATTCCTCCCGAAGCGCATTGGCCATGGGGCTTGGTGCACCCGGAAATGGGAAAAACCCATCCGTTTTGACATCCATCACCACCCGCATGGTGCGCTCGGCTTTTTGATGGTAGGTATCAAAATTGGTATGGTGCTGGATGAGTGCAAAAATGAGGATGCTGCAGCCAATACTCAGGCTCAGCCCGAGAATGTTGAGCAGGGCGTAGTCGCGGTGTTTGGCGAGCTTGCGGGTGATCAGTTTGAAATAGTTTTGAAACATGTTGGTTTTCTTTAGAGCATTAAAGTACTAGCTCAATTTTTATACCAAGTCTGTAAGTTGTTGGTTTTTAAATTTTTATGGATTTCCTAAGGATTGAAAAATGTTCGATTTTGAACAGTGATGTCCGTATAACTAATTGTTTGGGCTTTAGATGATGTTGAAAACCTTTCCTAGTTTTTGGAGAAAATATATTTGCGAGCTTCATCAAGCTGATAGATTATACAGGCTATCCATTATCAAGAAATTTTATCCTAAATTCCCTCTACTCTTTTGGCGCTTAAAATGGCCAAGCATTTGGCATAAAAGTGGAAGACCTTCTTCAACCAGAAGCTGAGGATTGAAAAAGGCCTTCCAATTATAATCAAATGTCTATTTTATTTTGACTTGATTATTTTCAGCGATCTGGCGGTCTGGCCGTCTAAGCTGATTTCGGCAATGTACACGCCCGCCGGAAGTGAAGCTCCATTCCAATCGGTTTGGTAGTCACCAGACTGCATATTTTTAGTCATTACCGTTTGCAGAAGTTTACCCTCCAGGTCATAAATGCGAATAGCCACTTGGGCTTTTGTACGCAAATGGTATTTGAAGGTGGTATTTTCCACGAATGGGTTGGGATAATTGGTAATGGAAATATCCTGGGTTCTCAAACCGGAAATCCCGGTTGTAGGTGACAATAAAGCCGGAGCAGTATAGTTCCGTTCTTCTCCTGAACATTTGCCAGTTCCTGACCAGGGCAATTGCACATATGGGAAGCCAGATCTGAAAGTGGTATCATTTTTATTGATTTTGGTATCATAAGTGAGTACACCCAGCAAATTAGGGGTTACTGGCGACGCGGTAGTACCCGGGATAAAATCGTCGTACCACAAACCGATTGCAGCCAACACAATACCGCCCACGGCTTGCAACTCAATTCGGGTTACATCATCCTCCAAGCGACGACCATTCGGGAAACCATCCATATTCGGGATGAGTTCGATATTGGAATTGCCATTAAATCTTGGGTCGATCAAGCCTAAAACAGCTGCCTGCACCAAGCCTAGTGTGCTGAAGTCAGCACTATTGCGGGGAGTAGCTGGCACCGCCATGTTCAGGCGAAGCATGTCGCCACCATTCGGCAAAAAGTTGTTGATAAAGGGTTTACCTGCTGCTAATGGATTGCCATTTTTGCCAGTTGCCAATTGATAAGGCCTCAAATTGGGAACACCTGTATGGAAAATGGGCCACAAATCCACAGCACGCGGTGAACCATCCGCAGGTAGCAATAATTTGCCAAAAATAGCCGTATCCAGGGCCGTACCATTCAATGCTGCATTCCCTTTCAGGCCGAATAAACCGGATTTACCGTTGCGGAAATCATAGGTGCCTAACGCTTTACTCTGAATTCGCAAAGGTGCAAAAGCAGGCACAGCACCTCCAAATTGGCTATCATCCATGTACAATGCGAGCTCTGGATTGAAAAAATAAGGCCCGAAGGATGCCTCAGCACTACTGTAAGGAGATACTGCATTCCAGCGATCCTTTTGACCAATTGGAATGACGGCTTCATTGGTCAAAGGCATACCTAAGCGTGATACCTGTACCCAGTTGCCTGAATAAGCCTCCATTGCGTTGGTATTCAGGGTCCTGATCTGTTGGCGGCTGGCAGAGGCCCATACGCCGATCACAAAGTCAGAATCGAGAATATTGGCAGCCTGACTGACGTCTTTGCCTGTTTTTTGCAAAGTTGCAATTGGAATCTGCAGTGCAATGGTTGAAACATTGAGACACGCTACACCATCTCGTGCTTTACTGGTTTGACGAGGTAAATCCCCCAAATCAAAAACCCCGCCTAGATCTACAAAAAAAGGATCATCCGTAGGGCCACAAAAAATCTTCTCTCCACCCGATCCGCTAGCATTTTGGACACCAGCGCTGAACAAGGATTCGTATGACTTGTTTAAGCCAGCCCCACCAGCAATCGAGCGCGGCCCTACATTGTAAGGCGGTACAATACCGTTTTGGATGATGGTTTGGAAAGATGCACCTCCATTGGTACTTTTTTCCAATGTGTAGGTGGTTTTATGGTTTTCCTTTCCCAAACGAATTGCGAAAAAAGTACTGGGATCCTGAAATCCTTTTTTAAACGTAAAGCGATAAATGATGTCATCTCCTACCGTATTAGTATTGTTGTCAATGTGAATTTCGTAGCGAATATTTTCACCAAACCCATAATAATTGGGGCCACCGTGGGGCAATTGCAAGGGTACATAACAAGCAATGATGGTGATGCTGTTGGGATCATCAGGGCTGCGGAACGCGTACAAATCCGTATTGTCCGTCAGCGGATCCTGGGCAATCAAAGGCGCTTCGCGGTGGCTAGAGGCAAAGGCCAGGTGCATCGCTAATAAGCAAATTGTTAAAATTATGTTTATTTTTTTCATTTTAAACGAATTGAAAAAGTGAGCCTGCTCACATGATGAAATTGGAAAAGGATTGAGGTTTATTGGCCAACTTCAGTTCCCCGCCAAGGCGTTGCCAGGTATGGAAAACTGTTGCTGAATGGCGCATCGTTGGCTTCCACACCAGTAGAGTATTGCAAAACATTGAGCAATAAGTTGGTTACTGGTGAAGGGGTTTTACCGGGAAGGTAATCATCATACCACAAGCCAACAGCCGCAAGAACCACTCCACCCACTGCCTGCAATTCAATCCGGGTAACATTATCCTCCAAGCGACGGCCATTCGGGAAGCCATCCATATTGGGAATGAATTGAATAGCGGTAGTTTTGTTGTAAGTCGTATCGGTCAAACCCAGCACTGCTGCCTGCACCAAACCCAGGGAGCTGAAGTTCGGGTCATTGCGAGGCGTTGGTGGTACTGCCATGTTCAGGCGCAACATATCGCCACTGGGCAAGAAATTGTTAATAAAGGGTTTGCCTGCCGCCAGAGGATTTCCATTTTTACCCGTTGCCAATTGATAGGGGCGCATATTGGGAACACCAACATAGAAAATTGGCCACAAATCCACAGCTCTGGGAGACTTCGCTGCGGGCAACAATAAGGCACCAAAAGCGTTTTCGGCCAAGGCTGTACCATCCAGGGCAGCAAGGCCTTTTAATCCGAACAAGCCATCTTTTCCATTGCGGAAGTCAAATGATCCCAAAGAATTGGACTGGATGCGCAAAGCTCTGAAAGCAGGCACCGCTGAGCCAAATTGGGAATCGTCCATATACAAAGCCAACTCCGGATTGTAAAAAAATGGAGCATAAATAGCCAGGTTGGCTGGATCCAAATCCTGATAAGGCGTCAGGAAATTCCAGCGGTCTTTGAACCCAACCGGAACAACTACTTCATTGGTTAAAGGCATACCCAGGCGGGATACCTGTACCCATGCACCAGAATCCCGTGGAACGCTACCATCCGTAGAAAGGGTGCGAATTGCCCGACGGCTGGCTGATGCCCAAACCCCGATCACAAAATCACCGTCCAAAATATTGGCAGCCTGGTTTACATTTTTGCCATCCTTTTGCAAGATATTGATGGGGATTTGTAAAGCGATTGTATGTACATTGTACTTGGCAAGGCCGTCGCGCGCTTTACTGCCACGCCTCGGGGCGTCGCCCAAATCAAATACTCCACCTAAATCGACATAGAAAGGATCGTCTACCGGGCCACAGAATACCTTTTCACCAGTAGAAACGGTCTTAATGGCAGCCTGGAAAAGAGCCTGATAATTGGCCGCCCCTAAACCCACTGGTGAACCTTCAATGGAACGAGGTCCAATGTTGTTGGGAGGAACTACACCATTGGCTTCCAGGGTCTGAAAGCTCATCCCACCGTTGAGACTGCGCTCCAGGGTATAAACCGTCTTCAGGTTTTGTTTACCCAGGCGGATATTGAAAAATGTGGTAGGATCTTCATTTGTTTGGCGGAAAGTAAGGCGATAGATGATGTCATCGCCAGGCGTTGCTGGGTTGTTGTCGATGTGGATTTCATAGCGAATGTTTTCGCCAAAATTGTAGTAGTTCGGACCACCAAATGGTAGTTCTGCGGGGATGTAGTTCGCGATGACCGTAATGGTGTTGGGGGCATCAGGGCTACGAAACACGTACAGATCGGTATTGTCCGCCAATGGGTCATTGGCAATAAGGGGGGCTTCGCGGTGGCTGGAGGCGGAAAGTGCGCTCAAACCACTAGCCAAGACAATAGTAACTAAGGCTTTCTGCAGGGCAGAATAGCGCAATGGTAACTTAATTCTCATGAAAAGAGTTTTTGAGTTATATGAAAATTTTTAATCTAATGAAAGTGCCAGGGAGATTTAGGGTTTACCCACATTAAATACGAGGAAAACTTTCAAATGGATTTAGAAAAAATAAATATTCCGGGGAATTCTTGCCAAGGGTTTATAATTTTGTTTATCAATGGTTTATGACAACTTTACCAAGCCACTATTGTTCATCTTCGAACAAAGGTGTACGCTTTTATTGTTACCTTAGATAAATTCAAGTCTTTTATGAAAACAACTGCAGTATTCTTATTGGTCCTAGGCAGCATCGCATTTACTTCATGCGGGCAAACCCCAGCCACAACAGCAAGTGACAAAGCCTCCACTTCGGTGGAGACCAACGCCCCGAATTCGGATTACAAACCCGCTTTCGCTGGTCAAACGAGAATTGGTGGGGTAAAAACCAAAACGCCATATGAAGTCAAAAAACTCAGTGAATCGTTATCCTCCCCTTGGGGCATCACGAGCCTCCCGGATGGCAGGTTGATCATCACCGAAAAAGGAAATGGCACCTTGCGCATCGCCAAAACCACTGGTGAACTGAGCTCGCCGATTACGGGTTTACCCGCCGTGAACTCCAGCGGCCAAGGTGGTTTGCTGGGCATTACCACTGACCCTGATTTTGCTCAAAACCGGATGTTGTACTGGGTTTTCGCGGAAAGTGTAGACGGCGGTACCCATACTTCGGTAGCCAAGGGCAAACTTTCGGCAGATGAAAGCAAAATCGAGAATGCCACGGTGATCTACCGTGCAACTCCGGCCCACAAGGGAAGTTTGCATTATGGTGGCCGGATTCTTTTTGACAAAAGTGGCAACCTTTTTGTCAGCACAGGCGAGCGTTCCGACATGGTGACGCGTCCGCAGGCACAGCAACTGAATTCAGGTTTGGGCAAAATTGTACGCATCACCAAGGATGGCAAAGCAGTAGCGGGTAACCCTTTTGCAGGACAAGCTGACGCAAGACCTGAGTTGTATTCTTATGGCCACCGAAATGTGCAAGGTTTGGCCTTTCAGCCAGCTACTGGTGAATTGTTCTCCAACGAGTTTGGCCCCAGAGGTGGCGATGAAATCAACCACGTTCGTGCAGGGAAAAACTACGGCTGGCCTACCATCACTTACGGTATCGAGTATGGTGGTAAAAAAATCGGCGATGCAATCCAGCAAAAAGAAGGCATGGAACAACCCGTGTATTATTGGGATCCCGTCGTATCGCCCAGTGGCATGACTTTTTACAGCGGCAATCAAATTCCTGAATGGAAAAACAACCTTTTTGTGGGCTGCTTGAGCGGCATGCACATTGCACGTTTGGTGATTGAGAACAATAAAGTAGTGGGCGAAGAGCGCCTGCTGAAGGAAGAAAATCAACGTTTTCGGGATGTGACGCAGGGGAAAGATGGAGCGCTGTATGCGGTGACGGATCAGGGGAGGTTGTATCGGATTGGGGGGAAGTGATGCTTGGTTAGTCAGGCCCTTATTCTACCTCGTTCTTTTTCATTGTTGTCTACCTGTTGGCAAGCAAGCACATTTGCATTTTTCTGTTCGGTTTTGTGCGGTTGAAAAATGCAAATGTGCTTGCTTTAGTGTTGGCTTATGGTGTTTATCCTCTTTTGTAATGCTGTAAGTCGGCTTATCAGTTCATTAAAGTCTAGGGGTTGACCGTAAATCATGTTCTCTTTCATTTCCTGATAGTCTACCTCCCATTGTTTTATAATCGTGTCTGGTGGAATGAAATTAATGTTTCCAGGGGTATGCTTTGCATAGTCAATTCCTGAAACGGGTGTGAACTTGCTACGGTGTGCGACTATGGTCTTGTACAGGTCAGCATTTTGTAGTGCTATTTCTGCATATTCCGTGTGGCTTAGTTTTTCAATATCGTACAGATGTCGGCTAAGGCGTCCTACCCTTATCTTTTCGGGGTCTCTCTGAAATTCTTCGTGCAGCAAGAATATCTTCTCTAAAAATGTCCGTTCAGGATTTACTACAGGAATAGTTATTGGTTTGTCCGTAAAAAGATTTTCTGTATAAATTTCGGAAACGAATGTGCCGAAAGTTCTTTGTGTAAAAGGATCTTTCAACGAACGGCTACCTACTTCCACCAAAACACCAGGTTTCAGATAAGCATCTGTTTCCGTCAACTTGTTGTAGTAAATCTCAATAATCAAGGGGTCTTGATCGTGGTTTTCTACTTCACGGTACTTTACCATTACGTCTTTAAACCCCAATTCAGCAAACTTGGATTTCAGTTCTTCGGTAAATGTTTCCGTGATGAATTGATACGGTTTTCTTCTCAACCTGCGAATGTCGCCTTTGGTTAATTCGCCTGTGAATCCCAAATATTCTCTGTCCAAAGCCAAGTCAATGTCTTCCGAAAAGCGTTGTATCAAATTCCAACCTTTGCTCAACGAAGTTCCGCCTTTGAAAATCAAAGCCGATGCACACTCCATTGAAAAAATTGTAGCCAAGGTTTGTACCACCCACCAATCTTTTTCTGCGGCTGACGAAGAAGGTAAACCAATTTGCCTGCTCGTTTCGCCATACAACCTGATTTTGGTTTCGTCGGGCAACTAAAACCATTCTTTTAAATGTATAAACTTATTCACTGGGCGCATCGGTTTTTGTGGGTGTGATCAATTTTCTAATCCATACAGGTGCTAACTGTAAATCGTGTTGCAGATGTTTGGGATTTTCATCTTTCAATATGGTTCTTATCTGTTTTATTTCTTCATCTGTTACTTGGTCTTTGCCGATTGTCCGCAATGCCTGAATTGACAACTTGCTGATTTCGCCAATGAAAGAAAGATTTTTTGAACTTGCCTTTTTGAAGGTAATGGTTTGCTTGCCGATTTTTATTTTTCGTGCCGAAGTGTCGGTATAATACACAACGTTCAAAGGGACTTGGGTCGTTAAACCCAATTTGTACATTGCATAAGCTCCGGTGGGAACAATGCGGGCTTTATCTCGTTTGGCAATAGCTGTGGCAATTTCTTCAATGCTGGGCAACACCTTACCGATAAAGTCGTCAATAACCGGGCGAACATAAATTCCTGTAGCTACACGGTGCAATTCGCCTGATTTTACTAAACGTTCCAAACCTTTGTTTACAGCCTTGGCGTTGCCTATCATGGCAAAGCTATCCACAAAGAAAGGTGTACCCATTTGGGTATGCTTTATCTTATTAAACACTTGTTTTTCAATGCTTTTTTGCATTTTTATTTCATTGTTTTGTCGCAAATTTAGTAGATATTTGCGACAAAAGCAAGGGATGTGGTTAAACTTGTGGTATTCGTTTTAAGGTTCGAGTTTCAGCATCGAAAGCTATGAATCATAGAGTCCTGATTCTTCGTCTGCATTCATTATTTTGATCAGCAGTTCCTGCTGTTTCGCTTTCATTCTTGATACCTTATTGTTTTACAAATTTAGCGGATGTTGTAGTGGGTTTTTAAGTCTTTTATTACTCTATCGTGGTTGGCTTTTAAAGTATTCATGTCCCAAACATTGTTATTTTGCAAAATTCTAAGCGAATTCGGAAAGGTCTCGATATTGTTCATAAAGTACTTTCGCTTTTTTTCTCCATATTCTAAGCGCCCTTGCGAAGTATTCTGCCTTTAAAGAAGGGAACGCGCAACTTGGGATGCAGTTTCAACAAAGCTTTGGTGGTGGTTTCAATATTTAGAGTCAGGTTTAGAGATTTCTCGTGATAGAATAAGGTAATTGAGTCCTTGTTCTCCCTTAAATCATAAGCAAGCACTTCTTTAGGCGCATCAGGTCGGATAATGGGGTAGGACGAATAGGCTTGATCTCGTTTGCTGTAAGCATGGTATACATTCTGCTTAACGAAATAGAGGTAGGTTGAAACATTGAGTCGCCTGGGTAGATCAATTCTGATGGAGTCTCCTCGAATAAAAACTACGTTGGTGTCAATCATCTGTTCTATATTTTTAAACAGATAGGTCAGTTTACCTTCGAAGGATTGGGAAAAGGCAAAGGATTGATGCAAGAGGATGAAAAAAATGATTTGGAGCGGTTTCATTGGGGAGGGATTAAGGAGTTCCTGCTTTAAACCCAATCAAATTCACCATCCGCCCCGTCACCCCCATCTCCTTCCGATACGAATAAAAATGCGCATTGTGCAGCACCGTCGAGTACGGCGACACTTCAATTTGATCAACGGGAACACCCGCAGCCAGTAATTGCGCCCGGTTGGCTACTTTCAAATCCACAAAATACTTCTGTAAGGTTTCATCCCAACGTTTGTGTTCGGCGGCAAAATGATCGGCTACATCTGCATTCACCTCAAAGGAACATTCATCGATGCAGGTGCCAATGTAGGCGTAACAATCCGCTGGATTGCTGCCGTATTCTTCTTGCATCCGGGAGAGGGTTTTGTGCACAATTTCCGCAGCAGTACCCCGCCACCCTGCATGAATGGCCGCTACTGCCCGCGTGCATGGGTCGGCTATGAGAATCGGCGTACAATCGGCGATGGTCACCGTTAAAAATACGTTGGGAACTTGGGTGATCAAGGCGTCGTAGCCATCCGTACGGCCTGGAGCTTCCACTTTGAGCACAGCATCGCCATGCACCTGGTAAGAGCTGGCTACCTGTTCTGGCTGAAGTCCCAAACTATGAAAAAAAATACGGCGGTTTTCAGCCACTATGGCGGGATCGTCTTCGGTAGAAATGCCCACATTAAGGGCAGCATAAGCCCCTTGGCTAAGCCCTCCGTGTCGGGTGCTTTCCGCAGCAATTAGGTCAGAAATGGAAGCAAAAATCTTGGGCTTGAGGTAGCAGTTCCCCGCTAGATTCACCATTGGTTCTGGTACTGCAATTAGTTAGGGACACCTGCTTTTTCGGCAGCTGCACTCACGAATTGCAACAAATCGGCAGAAGGTTCCTGAGTAAGTGTGCGCGCTTTGCTGGCAGCCTGGAAAGCCTCTTTGTATTTGCCAATGCCAAACAAGGCCCGACCGTAGTTGTAATACGCCCTTGGTTGCCAAGCCGCATTGGAGTCCTCCGCTTTGAAGGTTTTGTTGGTCACCAGTTTGAGCTCAAATTCCGCCTTGGCAAACTCATTGAGTTCAACGTGGCACTCCCCCTTCATCCGACGGGCACGCCAGTGGATCGGTTGGTGTGGAATCGAAGTTCTGATGGCCATGTCCAAATCAGCAGCAGCGGCAGCGTAATTCTTCTGGTGCACATTCACAATGGCACGCCCCATGTATGCGTCGGGGCTATGTGGATAAATATCAATACTCTTGGTGAAATCGTACATGGCATCACCAACGTTGCCCAGTTTGTAATTGACGTACCCTCTGCGCTCGTAAGCTAAAGCGTTGCGGGTGTATTTTTCAATGGCACTGCTCAGTGCATCTTTGGCTTCACTTTGTTGCCCTTGGGTCAGGAGTTCACGACCACGCAGAAAGGTTTGTACAGCGGATTTGTCACCTTTGGGTTCAATGAAGGCATGTTCTACCATCGACCCATTGTCCAGTTTCCATGCACCGATATTGCCAGCGATGGCATATTGGGCCATGGTGTCCAAGAGATGTACAGTATTGCGCCAGGATTTTTCGGCAGCAGTATTGATGATGGTACGAGGAATGTCGAGCATACTCTTTTCCGAGATAAAAACCTCGTCGGGTTTCAGCAGGATGTCGTTTTTATAGTACGTTTCTGCACGCTGCAAAAACATATTTAATGCGAGCTCAAATGTTCTGTCGGATCCGAACTCCAGATGACCAGACAGGATGATCTTGAATAACATTTTGCTGAGTTTTGAAAGCCTCTTTAAAATATGGTTGCTTACTGTTCGATTGCTTCCCTTAAAAAATCACGCTGTACATTCACAACAGGTAATGCACTACACCAACTGCACAAGCTCAAAATGCGTTAAAGGTGTTCTCTTAAAAATTCCAAATGTACGTCATTACTCGATCGCAGTGCTTCAACAAGCGATAGGGTTCACACAGATCAAAAAAACCAAAAGCAATAATTAATCTAGTGGTTCTCAAGAAAAAATCCCGCTAGTAGCCTTAGGATGCTACACTTCAACTGCACAAAGTGGAAAAGACGCTAGAAATTTCAGCGCCGTGAGGATAAAGGTCGCGACTTTCAACTAACAATACAATCTTTTTCTTTTTATTTTTTTAAACTTTACTTAACAATGACAGAAATATGACGGAGTGAAATTTTGGGAAAAACGCTGAAAAATGTTGTTAGAAAGGGCAGAAAAATGGATGCGACTATTCTTAGTCCGTATTGTTGCAATCCACCAAATATAATTCGGAGAAAAAAACAATACAACATCATGCCCAAATTTTACAACCTTCGGTACAATTGGTACAAATATCAATTTTATCTCGGCCTTTAAGGAGTTGTTGGCGAAATTCCCGATAGGGTTCTTGTTGCCAAACCTCGCGGAGCGATTGCTCCTGTAGATTGCCCATGCGGTATTTGGCGTCTTTGTCGAAACAACAGGGCACTACCACGCCATCCCAGGTGATCACGCAGGCATGCCACAATTTCCAACAGTGATTAAGCAACTGATTTTTGATACGATAGCTGCCATCGGCTTGCCTCCGATAACGCGAGTATTGATCCTGAATGGGGATAAGCGAGTTGCCTTGTGCATAATCGTAAATCTGGGCCGTTTTTAACTTGACCTCATCTATCCCGATTTCTTCGGCCAGTTTGTAAATTTCCGGAATTTGGTGCTCGTTGGGCCGAACCACCAAAAATTGAAAAATCAGGTGTGGCGTTTTGGACTTCAGTTCTTTTTTCCATTTGACCACATTGCGGGCACCCTGGAGTACCACCTCCAGCTTTCCACTTTTCCGGTATTGTTCGTACACTTCCTGCGTGCTGCCGTCCACCGAGATGATCAGCCGATCCAAGCCAGACTCAATGGTCTTGCGGGCGTTTTCTTCATTCAGGAAATGACCGTTGGTGGAAGTGATGGTATAGATGCCGCGTTGGGAGGCATACTGTACCATGTCCAAAAAATCGGGATTGATGTAGGGCTCACCCTGGAAATAAAAGATGAGAAAAGACAGGTCACGATGGAGGTCATCGATGGTTTTTCGAAAAAAATCGGAGCGCAAATTCCCTGTGGGTCGGGAAAAAGCCCTTAATCCACTCGGGCACTCGGGACAACGCAAATTACAAGCCGTGGTTGGCTCAATAGAAATGCTGAAAGGGACACCCCATTGAATTGGCTTTTGGAGCAGGCGACTGAGGTAGTAAGAGCTCAGCACCTTCGCCGCATTCCAAATTTTCCTTGGGGTGACCTTTAGCATGTTGTCGTTCTTATTGGATGCCCAGTTTGGTTTTGATCACCGGGAATAAATCCTCCGAGTCCTTGGCAAACAAAACGGCATTGAAGGAGCTGGTGTCAAAAACGAAGGTGTAGCCTTTTTCTTTGGCTGTGTCTTCAATTGCTTTGTTGACCCGATCCAGAATTGGTTTTAACAACAACTCCCGCTTGTCCGAAATCTGTTTGCGCACCGCCTCTTCATACGATTGAATGGCAGTTTGCTCAGCTTCCAATTGGGCTTGTTTTTCCTGGAGTTTGACCGGAGAAACGGTGCCGGATTGTTGGTCCTTCAAATAGGCCAAATACCCGTCCTTGAGCTTGGTGCTCATTTCTTCTCCTTTCCCAACCAAGGCTTTTTGGAAATCTTCCAATTGTTTATCTGCGTCTTTAACCGCAGGCATGGCATTCAGCAAATTGCCATAGTTGAGGTGTCCATACTTTTGAGCTGAAACTGAACCGAATACGGCAAGCAATGCTACAAGAGCCAATGTGATTTTTTTCATTTCCTTAGCAGATTTCAAAATTTAAGGTGCAAAGTTAGACGGAGTACGCAACTCTCCCAATTATTAAACGCAGATTCTGTGACAAGGTCACAACACTTAAAGAGCAATCGTGGCCTCGGGAGGTTGTATCAGGGGTTAATGAAAAATAAAAAACAAAAAGTATTTTTTGTTTGACAAAACAAAAAGTTTTTATTTTATTTGCATTGTTGTTTTTGAAACAAGACCTGATTATACAGTTGCCAAAACATAAAACTATGAAAGCTTTTAAACTTGATCACCTGACTGTGGTAAAATCCAAATTACAACAAACCCATCGCGATTTGCGCCGAGCAGTGAATCGTTATTGGTTTCAAACTGCCCTTTGCTCAATTGCGGTATATGGCTTCAGTTCACGTGAACTCAGCGTGAACCTACAATTGAACAGTGCAGAGCCCATGGTACAGATTCAAAGCCTGAGCCCAGGTTCAACACCCAGTACCCAAAATACCACCAACACTAAAGAGCCATTACATCCTATGAACGTTTCTATGCTCTCTTTTAGCAGCGAGGGTGAGGCAGCTGTGCCTCGCTCCTCGGCTGCTTCTAAAACCGTCGAGAGCCGCCCACCCGGGCGAGGGGCTGCGACCATCACGCGTACCAATTCCCTGGGAGAATTGGCCAACACCTTTCAAAATGTAAGTTTTCCAGATCAAGACGAGGTGTTTGAACCCGCTACCAAGCGCCAGGCCAAACGCCAAAAGCAATTGGCCTACGTGCAACGTTTTGCTGACATTGCGAAGAGTGAACAAGCAAAATACGGCATTCCAACCAGCATTACCCTGGCTCAGGGCTTATTGGAAAGTGACGCGGGAGAAAGCCCACTGTCTGCTCAAGCCAACAACCACTTTGGGATCAAGTGCTTCTCTCGAACATGTGGCCGGGGGCACTGCCGCAATTTTACTGATGATTCGCACAAGGATTTTTTCAGGGTTTTTCCCTCAGCCTGGGAAAGTTTTCGTTCGCACAGTATGTTGCTGCAAGGAGCGCGGTATCGGGGCTTGAAAAAATTTGGAGCTGGCAATTATACCGATTGGGCACATGGTTTGTCCAAAGCAGGTTATGCTACCGACAAAAAATATGCCCAAAAATTAATCCATTTGATTGAAGATTTAGAGTTGTATCAGTACGATTGAGCCAATATCAAGAGCTTTACCATTTTTTTCTGCGCTAGGGGGCGAGAGGCGAAAGGTTCGTGTCTTGCCCTTTTTCTTTTTAGATAATTTTTTTCCCAATTCCCTCAACCTTTTCCCTTTTTTCCAGTTTTACATTAAAATACAATGAAAACACAATTTTTCATTGTGAAAAAATTGTAAATCGTGCCTGATGATTGCCAAACTGGAAAATGTCAATAAAGTATACCGAGTCGGGGATCAGGAAATAGTAGCGTTACAGCCGACCACGATGCAAGTGAATGAAGGGGAATTGTTGCTAATCATCGGCCCCTCAGGATCCGGCAAAACTACTTTACTCTCGCTCTTGGGGTGTGTACTCTATCCCACTGAGGGACGGCTCTGGGTAGACGGGCAGGAAATCAACCGCCTGAATGAGAACCAACTGGCCCGCCTGCGGCTCAACACCATTGGATTTGTTTTTCAAAGTTTCAACCTACTAGCCCCACTTTCTGCCGAAGACAACGTAATGATGCCCATGCGCTTACAAGGCGTCAGCAACACTGAAGGCCGCAAGCGTGCGTATGCCGCCCTGGAGATGGTCGACATGATGGATCGGCGCAAACAATTGCCAAAACAACTCTCGGGTGGGCAACAACAGCGGGTAGCCATTGCGCGGGCCCTCGTGACCAATCCCAAATTGATCCTTTGTGATGAACCCACCGCCTCGCTGGACAAAGATTCACTGGATGTAGTCATGCAGGAATTGCGCCATCTCGCTAATGAAGGCAAAGCGGTATGCGTGGTTACGCACGACCCCCGCCTGGAGCAATACGCGCACCGGATTGTAGCGGTCAATAATGGAATCGTGACCCAGGTACAAAAATTTGATCACTAGCCTAGTTTTGATAACATGAAAACCAAGTATCTACTATTCGTCTCCCTAGTCGGAGTATTCAGCAGTTGTGGGGGTAAAAAAGAAGCGAACTCCGCTGCTGCGGAAAATGAGCCGCTTACCTCTACCGAAGTGCCCCTAGATTCCACCATGAAGGTCAAAGAGGTGGTGGGCGTTGCCCGCATCGAACCCGAAGGCAAAATTATCAGCATCAATGTAGAAACAGCAGGTTTTGTCAAGGAGGTCTTGTTTGCTGAAAATGCCCGGGTTAAAAAGGGTGATGTATTGGTGGTCCTCGAATCGTCAATTGAAAACGCCCAATTGCACCAGACCCAAAGTCGCATCAAAACCCAGCAGGCCTCCATCACTGCGACCAAAGCCAATCTGGAATCCCTCAAAGTAAAACTAGCCAATGCCCAGAATACCTACGAACGCAACCTCAAACTACTCCAAGGCAATGCAGCTACTCAGCAAAGTGTAGATGATAGCCGCTTTAGTGTAGAAGATTTTCAAAAACAACTCGTCGCACAACAAGCAAACATCCAACAACAAGAAGCAAGATTGGAAGAACTGCGGGCCGACATCGGTCTGAGCCAGACTCAATTGGGCAAAAAAAGCCTGCGAGCCCCCCTGTCGGGAACCTTCCTCTCTTGTGATGTGAAACCAGGAAATTACATTGGCACGGAAACAGTCTTGGGCGAATTTGCCAGAGATGGCGCCTATTTGGCCGTTGGTGAAATTGACGAATTGTTTGCGCTACGGGTCAAAAATGGCAACAAAGCCTACATCCGCCCACAGGGAGAAAGCAACATCCTGGCACGCGGGACCGTGGTCTTTACCGGAGCATACCTCAAGCAAAAATCCTTGTTTTCTGATCGAGCCGACAACCTGGAAGACCGCCGGGTGCGCGAAGTTCACGTACGCCTCGACGACAATAGTAAAGTGCTCATCGGTAGCCGGGTAGAATGTGTCATTGAATTAGAAAATTAAAGCATCATGTTCAAAACTGCGCTTCGTTTTTTGCTTTATGACAAAGCCAAGTCTTTTGGTGCGCTCTTTGGCGTGATCCTTTCGGTGTTTCTGATTGGGCAGCAGTGTGGCATTTTTATCTTTTTGACCAACGCCATGTCAGCACTGGTGCGCAACAATCAACAATACATCTGGGTGGTCGACGACACCACGAATGATGTCAACTCCTTAGCCACTTTGGACATGCGCAAAGCACGTGAGTTGGCGAGTGTGCCTGGAGTTACTCTGGTTAGCCCGCTGGTCCTTGCAGCCGGTGGTGCCCGTTTTGCCAATGGCAAAAATGCCGGGGTCGTGCTCATTGGTGTACAATACCCAGAATGTGCAGGTGGGCCATGGTTACTCAGCGAAGGAACCACCGCGGATCTGCTCAAAGATGGAGCGGTCATTACCGATGTATTCGATCGTGAAGCATTGGGGAGTGCCAAAATTGGCGACTACTTCGAAATCAATGGCAAAAAGGTCTTCATTGCCGGAAACACCAAAGGGGTGCGGTCATTTGGCGGTACTTACACTTTTACCTCCATTGAAAGAGCCCGCTACCTGGGCAATATCCCCAACAATCAGGCCAGTGCTTTTTTGTTGAGCTGGGATCCCAAGGTTTCCCGCGAGCAGGTTATTTTTTACATCAACCAAAACCTGAAAGGGGTAAGGGCCTGGGCCAGTGAAGATTTCACCAGAGAGACCATCTTGACCGTACTGAGTTCCAGTGGCATTGCACTTTCTTTTGGCACCTTGATCGTATTTGCACTGATCGTTGGTTTTGTCATCATTGGCTTGACGCTGTACTCTGCGGCCATCGACCGCATTCGAGATTATGGTACGCTCAAGGCGATTGGGGCTACCAACGGCTACATCATTCGCCTCATCTTGATGCAGGCCATGATTTTGGCCGTGCTCGGTTTTTTGGTCGGCTACTTCTTTGTCAATGGATTTAAAGTCGGAGTCGCTCAAGCCGGTACCATTTTTGAATTCCCCTTGTGGATGCGTTTTGGTTTTTTAATCCTCACCTTATTCATTGCGCTGTTTGGCAGCCTGTTTGCCATTCGCAGGATTACGGGATTGGAACCATCGGCAATATTTAGAACCTAGTAGTGGGGCAAAAATAAGTGTTCATTTTTTCCGAGTCAAAGGATTAGATAAGACACTTAAAATGAACCGTTTACTCATCTAATCCTTTGACAAAATGAATCACTTATTTTTTTTTCGCCCCATAGAACCTCTCAACTCATGAAACCACTATTTTTTACCATATCCTTTTTGTGTGCTTTATCCATTTTTGGACAAACACCAAGCACTTCCGCTCCGCTTGGCAAGCGCGAAATTAGCCTGGAAGAAGCCATTACTTTGGGGCAAAGCAATAGTTTGGATTTGAAAAATCAAAATTTGCAAGTCCAAATTGCCCAGGGGGAGCGCAACAAGATTGAGGCCCGCCGAAGCCCAATCGTAAGTGCCAATGGTGAGCTGCGCAGCAACCTCGTTTTGCCCACCACCATCATCCCCGCCGGGGCATTTGGCGGTGGTGGTACTGGCGAAGATCAAAAACTGCGCTTTGGTACTGTCTTTAACATTACTGGGGGCCTCAATGTCAGTTATTCACTCATCGACCCCACCTTGCGCAGCGATCAGTTGCGTGCAGATGGGCAAAGAGTTTTGCAGGAAGCTACTTTGGAGAAACAAAAGGCTAACTTTCGGCTCACCATTGCTGAAGCCTGGTATGATGTATTTTTGAAGCAGGAACAACTGGCCATCGCCGAGGAAAAGCTCAAACGAGCGGAGTCCCTTTTACAAATCAGTCAAAACCGCCTGAATGCGGGGGCCTTATTGCCCATTGAAGTGCAGCGGAGTCAATTGGAAAGAGACAATAGTCGAGCTTCGCGGGATCAGGCTAAAAACAACCTCAGCCTCAGTCGTCAAAATCTCGCCTACCGCGTAGGCCTCCCCTTGGATATCCATTTGGAAGTGGGCAGCATTGCACCACCTACCAATGACCTGACGGCGAACCTGGCTACCAACACAGGTCAACGTTGGGAACTAAAAGAAGAAGAACAACGCCTGGCCATCAACCTACTCGATCAGCAACGCATCAAGGAACAGTATCGCCCCAACCTGAGTGCGATTGCCAATGGATCGGTGCAACATTTGAGCAATAATTTTGCGATATGGGAAAAGTGGTTCCCCGCAGTATACATTGGCTTACAAACCAACTTCACTTTGTTCGATGGCAACCTCAAACAAAAAAACCTAGAAGTGTTAAAGTTGCAAAATCAGCTCAGCCAACACAATCTGGAGCGCATTCGGCAGGACATTGGCTACGAAGTGGCTTCCAACCAAACCGCACTACAAAATAGTGTGGTACAATGGCAAAGCGCCCAGCAAAACCTGGCGACTGCGCGCAAAATTATGGAACTGGAAAAGGAGCGCTACGAAGGCGGAAATTTACTTTTTGCAGATTTGTTGAATACCGAATTTTCCTTGCGCGAGGCTGAGAACAATGCGCTGAGTGCCTGGTACAATTACCTGGTGGCGAAGTTGCGTTGGGAAAAGGCCATGGGGAACTAATTCAACTCCAACGCTTTGATCATAAGTAAATAAGTCCGGCAAAATTTAGCCAAGGTACTGAAATCCACTTCACCGAGACGAGGGTTAAAACGCGGAAACTGCCCTTTGTTTTCTTCTACAATGTCTTCAATCGCCCTTTTAATGGCACGCCGGTTGATGCTTCCACTGCTGGCATCAATAAAATCGTTTTTGAAACCCAATGAGCGAAAGTACTCCCCTTCGGTGATCTGCATATAGAGGTGGAGCAAATCGCGATCTGGCTTAGGCAGGGCATAATTGAACAAACCTGAACTGACAATATACCCCGTGATGGACAAAGCAACCGAGAGGTAACCATTTTCACAGTACCAATCCATTTGGGGCAGTTCGGTATCGATAAGCGCTATGAGTTTGTCATGCGTAACTGGAGTTGTGATGCCAAAAGTGCTGCGCACCCGGTACATTTCTTTGAATAACTCTTCCTTAGGGCGTTCCGACAATTTTTGCAGGTCTTTGGCCAAAAGAAGGTTCTTATCGATGTTCGACTTGTTGTCTTTGGTAAAATATTGCCTCTGAATGCGTTCCAACTCCTCCATCATGTACCCTTCGGGTTTGACCAGGTAGTCGAGTTTAAACACGAGGTTCAACAACAGATAAGCAATGGCACCGGGGTACTGTTCGCGGTTGAGGGGGCCTTCCAGCACTTCGCGCAGGGTACTGCTGACGGCTTCCCGGATAAATTTACACTTGGCTTCTTTTTCCAAGAGTGGGATTTCCTGCAAGTGATCTGCCTCCACTGCTTGCAGCATTTTAAATTCATCGAGTAGCAAATCATCCTGCTTGTCGGCATTGATCGCCAGCTCACGCAGCGCGATGTACAACTTGTGGGGGGAAGCATCTACTTTAGGTGTGTCAAAAAGAATCGTTAGGTTGTTGTCCGGGTCGAGGGCAAAACGGCTGAACTGTAAGATAAAATTGCGCTCAATGAGCCGACGCATAAACCCAACATTCAGCGCTTCCGAGTAAGCGATTCTGGATTCAGCCTGAAATTTTGCGTCGTTGGCATAACCTGTTATTTTTTTTGAACCTTGATACAATTCAAAACGCAGTATTCCATCTTCGGTCCACCAACGGACATTGTCTTCACGCTCATCGCGCAGGTACTGAAAAAATGTGCGGTAGGCATCCAGGTATTTGTCTTCTTCAAACAACGCCAGTGACTGCTCCCATGCCTGATAATTCAGGGGAGTTTTGTAAGAATCCGTATACCGGCCAAACTTTATGTCCAATTGAGTTGTGGAAACACCTGTATTGGAAGCTCTGAACAGTCGATCAAATAGGCTCATTAGCGATAAATCAATGATTTTGGCGAGGAAATTTACGATAAATTGAATAAAATTGTTGATTCAAATGGCAAAAAACCTACGAATTCATTCGTGGAAGCCACCAAATGCAGTAAAATGGAGCATTTTCGGAGCGTTTTGCCTCCTCCTGTTTATCCTTTTCAATTAAGCCATGCCGATCAATTTTTGGGCATTGGCTCTTGTTTTGTGGAACAAATTGGGCAACGCTTAGCGGCACGTAAATTTTCGAGTTTTTACAATCCTCTGGGGATTGCTTTTAATCCTTACTCCGTTGCGCTGAGTTTGGACAGAGCCAGCCAACCTAAAGTTTACCAAGTTGCTGATTTATTTGAATACCAGGGGCTTTGGCATAGTTTTGATCACCATGGCAGTTTTTCGGCCCCTTCCCCAGTTCAAACTCTCGCTGGAATTAAATTGGCTCAACAAACTGCGCATGCTCAATTCCAAAAATCGAGTGTATTGATGTTGACCTTGGGTACGGCAAATGTGTGGGATCATGTGGCAGAAAAACGCATCGTCTCCAATTGCCACAAACTGCCTGGGCATCTTTTTCGGCGCCGCCGTATGGACTTGGCCGAAACGGTTGAGGTACTTGGCAGGGCTCTTGAAGCGTGTTTAGAAGTGCATTCTGGTTTAAAAGTGATAATTACCGTGAGCCCTGTGCGCTACCTGCGCGAAGGCATCGTGGAAAATGCCCGTAGTAAGGCCACCTTATTATTGGCTACGGAGCAATTGTGTCGTTCTTTTGCCCAAGTTCATTATTTCCCAGCTTATGAACTCCTAATGGACGACTTGCGTGATTACCGTTTTTATGCTGAAGACCTAGCCCATCCGAATGCTCAAGCTACTGATTACATTTGGGGCTATTTCAAAAACGCATTTTTCGATGCAGCAACCCAAATACAGATCCAGGAACTGGAAAAACTACATCGGGCGGTTCAACATCGCCCCCTACATCCAGATACTGTCACTCATCAAACATTTTTACATCAACAACTTGAGTACATTACATGTTTGGAAAGTAAGTATCCCACAATGGACTTTTCTGCTGAAAAATCCATTTTTCACCAACAAATAAAGGCATAAAGCCCATGAAGAAAGCATTACTCATTTTGAACCTGGTCTTCGCTGTGCTGCTCTTGGCCAGCGGGGTTCGAGCCCAAAACCGCTTGATTAAAACCCGCCCAATGGGTACCGTCACCAAAAATGAATTAGCACTGACCTACGGCCCTTTTGTACAGTACAGCATCACCACTTACAAAGTTTGGTACCTCACTACCGGGATCGACGGTAAGCCTGATACCGCTACGGGATTGGTGGTGTTTCCGGTGGTGGAAAACAAAGCACTGCCTCTGCTCTGTTATCAACATGGTACCGTAAACGGCCCCAGCGATGTACCTTCCGAGCGTAGAGGTGGCTGGGAATTGGCTGGTGTTGGTGCAGCTTTGGGCTATGTGGCCCTTGCACCGGATTATTTGGGACTTGGAGAATCGCGCGGCTTCCATCCCTACGTGCACGCGGCCACAGAAGCCAGCGCCGCCATCGACTTGCTGTATGCAACCCAAGAGTTTGCCGAAAAACTAAAATTCCCGCTCAACGGGCAACTCTTTTTGACGGGGTATTCCCAAGGGGGGCATGCCTCAATGGCCTTGCATCGAGAACTGGAACGCAACTACAGCCAAATTTTCCCGGTAAGCGCTGCTGCCCACTTGTCGGGCCCCTATAGCATTTCTGGTGAAACCTTCAAACGGTTGATCAGTGATGAGCCTTACAATTATGTAGGCTATACTGCCTGGGTCGCGCTCTCGTACAACCAGATGTACAAGATACACGACAACGTTGAAAAACTGCTCAAACAGCCCTATGCTGGTATGGCTATGCAGTTCTATCGCCATGAAATTGACCTGTCTGCTCTCAATCAAATGTTAATTGATACGCTGACTAAACGCCATGGCAAACCAATTTCTCGCTTGATGTTTCAAGATAGTTTGTTGGAGAATGTTTCCAAAAACCCGAATCACCCCTTCTTGTTGGCCATGCGTGACAACGATGTATACGATTGGACGCCAAAGGCACCTACCCGGATTTTTTATTGCAAAGCAGATGATCAGGTCACTTACCGGAATAGTGTATTGGCCGATTCTATCATGCAAGTAAGAGGGGCTAAAGATGTCAAATCCGCCGATGTGCAAAGCAATGCTAACCACGGACAATGTGTTCAACCCGCTGTATTACAAACCGTGTTTTTCTTTGCCACGGTGCAAGCACAAATAGCAACAGGTACGCGGGATTTACCAACCTTGCCAGTGCGCATGTACCCCAATCCAGCCCGGGAGTTTACCCGTCTGGAGGGTTTACCCAAGTCGGGGCAGGTAATGGTATCCAATTTACAGGGACAAATTATTTTCCGCAGCAGCATCAATAACCCCTATATGGATATTCCGCTACAAGGTTTGAGCAAAGGTGCTTATTTTGTACAACTGCTTTCTGCACAAGGAATTTGGCACAATAAGCTTTTGGTGCAGTAAAGCCTTGAATTCCAATGTTAAGTTTTTCATGGGCTATTTACTTTTCGGGTTTTTCCATTTACCTTTGTGTTAACTTAATGTAAACTATTGTTTAATTTTTTGTAAAAGTCTATTTTTAATGGGAAAGAAAAAAGTTATGGAGCCCATTCCAGAAACACAAGCCAAAGAAGTTGCTCCTGAACACAAAAAAGGAGCATCTGCCAAACCGAAGGAAGCTAAAAAACCTGTTGCAAAAGTGAGTAGCCCTAAAGCTGGAGCTTCAACTAAGGCAAAAGCAAAAGCCAATTTGACTACACCAATTTCGCCAACTCCAGATGCGGTAAACGCAAAAGAGAAGGCAAAAAAAGAGAAGGCTAAAGCCAAAGCTAGTTCAAAAGCAAAACTGGAGGCCATCAAGCTGAAGATCAAAGCACTAAAAAAGCAATGGATTACAGCGATCGAACAAGTGGAAGAGTTGAAAAAAGCCTTTAAAAAGCTGAAGAAAAAAGAAGGCAAAGACAAAGCGAAAGCGAGTATGGATGCCAACTTAAAAACAGCAAAGGCCGAGCGTAAAACCTCGAAAAAGGCTTTTAAGACGGCTAGAAAAAATACTGAAAAAGCAGCTTAATCCTGCTTTTTGAAAGTTTTATAGTAGCTATTGATTCATAATGGTTGGTAAGTTATCGGCGCGGGAGGCTTGTCCTCCAAGCGCCGTAACTGTTTTTACCACGACTGAAGTCGTGGTCTAGATCACGGTGTGACTCCCACGACTAAAGTCATGGGTTATTGAAGATGGTGCTTTGGAACCTTTTCCCGATATTACCGCAAATTCTACCGCCTTGAATCTCAAAACCGATGTCTGCATTATGGGCGCTGGCCCCGGAGGGGTGGCAACCGCCCTGAAATTAAGCTACCTGGGTATTCCTTGTATATTGGTCGACAAAGCCGCTTTTCCCCGCGATAAAATCTGTGGCGATGCCATTAGTGGCAAAGTAACCACCTTACTCAATCGCCTTGATCCCGAGATCATGCAGCGCTTTCATGCCCAACCCATTCAAACCGATGTGTGGGGGGTGCGTTTTGTGGCACCCAATCATAAAAAACTGGACATTCCATTTAAAGCTGGGTATGTCCGCGATGAAAAAATGGCACCTGGTTACGTGAGTAAACGCTTGGAATTCGACAATTTTTTGATCGAGGAAGTACAACGCCGGGATAACATCCAACTTTTGCTGGAAACACCTATTGATGCCTACGAGCGAACCACGGATGGATTTCGCCTGCACAGCAAACTCAAAGACATCCACATCGATTGCCAGCTCTTGATCGATGCCTCAGGGGCCCATTCTTCCTTTAGTCGACAATACGCGGGCCTGGAAAAAGACCCCAAGCACCATGCTGCTGCGGTACGCGCCTATTACCGCAACGTGAGTGAGATTCCCATCGACAATTTTATCGAGCTGCATTTCATCAAAAGTGTCACACCCGGGTACTTCTGGATTTTCGCCTTACCCAACGGTGAAGCCAATGTAGGCATCGGCATGCGCAGCGATATCGTCAAACGGCGGGGGGTAAACCTTAGGGAAGAACTCACCCGCATCATTGCCGAAGATCCTGCCATCAGCCCACGCTTCAAAAACGCTGAACTGATTGGCAAATTTGAAGGTTATGGCCTGCCACTGGGGTCGAAAACCCGCCACATTTCTGGCGATCATTTTATGTTGGTGGGTGATGCCGGGCACCTGATTGACCCACTTACGGGGGAAGGCATTGGCAATGCCTTTTACAGTGGCATCATTGCGGCGGAACAGGCGGTACTTTGTTTGCAGGAGAAAAATTTTTCTGAAAAATTTTTGATCGCATATGACGTTCGTATTCAACGAGTTTTGGGCTCAGAGATGAAACTCAGTTACAAAATGCAGCAGATCGGTGGAAACCCTTTGCTACTAAATTTCGTATCAAATATCATCGATGGCAACCGAAAGCTCCTGGAGTATTTTTCGGCGATGTACACCGACTTCGATTTGCGCGAAAAATTGGTCAAACCCTGGTTTTGGATTAAGATGTGGTTAAAAAAAAGCTAAATTTTCAAATCCAAACAACCAAATTGACCTAAATGGAGTCTAATAAGTTGTAAGTTTTTAATTTTTTGAGAGAAATACTGCCGATTTTGCATTTTCTTAGCACTTGTGCTAGAATTTTAGGAAAAATTTAAGTATTATACAGGCAATTTTTCCAGACTTCGGATGTTATTCTTTCATACAATATGATTTTAGTCGGCTTAAGTTTCATAAACTAGTGAGTGTAATTCGTGACCTTCCATTTGGGAGGTCATTTTTTTTTGTTATACTTACCATTCACTTTAGAACATTTTTATTTTTTACAACGATTTACCCTATGCTGCAATTGAAGGGTTTGGCTGGTCAAGGCATCACCCAATTGGATTTGGGCACCACCGCTCCAGGTACCATCGGCGAATATTGGCTGCACCTCAGCGACAACGGCATTGGTGAACCCGTGTTGCTGCCCATTGTGGTAGCACGGGGTCAACACGATGGGCCAGTACTGGGACTTACTGCCGCCATTCACGGCAATGAGCTCAATGGGATTCCGGTGATTCAACGTTTGTTTCGCACCATCGATGTCAAAAAATTGCATGGAACAATCGTTGGGGTGTTGGTGGTAAACGTTCCTGGCTTGTTGAAAGAGCAACGGCGCTTTAACGACGGCACTGACCTGAACCGCATTGCTCCAGGCAAACCCGATGGCAATGTAAGTGAGGTATATATTAACCGCATCGTAGAGCGTATCCTCAAAAATTTTGACTACCTGATCGATTTACACACTGCCAGTTTCGGGCGGGTCAACTCCTGGTACATTCGCGCCGATATGAATTCGGAGATCACCGCCTGGATGGCACGGCTGCAAAACCCGGAGATCATTCTACACAACAAACCCAACGATGGCACCTTTCGTGGCGCCGCCAGTTCACTAGGTATTCAGGCCATCACCCTGGAATTGCGAGATCCCCACGTTTTCCAATTCGAAGTCATCGAAGATGCGCTGCAAGGCATCAACAACGTCATCTATTACCTCAACATGCTGAAAGGGGAAATCATAGTGTCTAGCGCCCCGATTGTGCTCTGCCAACGTTCCTACTGGATGCACACCGATGAGGGTGGAATTTTGCAGGTGATCCCTCGCGTATGTGAAGAAGTCAAAAAAGGACAACTGGTCGCCGAAGTCCGCAGCATTTTTGGCAAACTCAACCGGGAATACCATGCGCCCGAAGACGGCATCATCATCGGCAAAAGTGTAGATCCGATAAATCCGACGGGGAGCCGGATCATTCATTTGGGGGTGAAGACGTCGATTGTGGAGACGGGGGGGTAAAAAAGCATGTATCGTTATTTTTTCACGATACAACCAGAAAAAATTAGTAAAAGATTGTATTATATAGCGATTTAGTTTATTTTACGTGAAAATTTCACGAGATGCTGATCCGGGTCATTGTCAAAAACTTATTCTCCTTCAAGGATTACACAGAATTTAATATGCTTCCAGGACGAAGCATTCGAATGCCACATCATTTGTACAATACCGCAGGATTATCCGTGCTTAAGTTAAATGCCATGTATGGTGCAAATGGAGCTGGAAAAAGCAACTTTATTAAATTATTATGGGTGTTAAAAAAATTTCTGACTGAAGGAAAGCTCCCAATTGAACTCATTACGGAAACATTTAAATTTGATAGTGATGGTCGAAAAAAAGACATCTATTTGGGTGTAGAGTTTATAAAAGATGATGTCCCTTATTATTATGGCATCACAATCAATCAAGGCATTGTTGTTGAGGAGGAACTTCAAATATCCGGTTTAGGAAAAAAGGAAGACAAAACTTTATTTTTGCGCACCGACAATGTAGACAATAAGCAGTTGTCAATTTCATTTAGTGAGCAAGTAATGCAAGATAAAGAGGCTGCTCTTTTTCCTCAATTTTTACAAAATGAAGTCTTAGAGCGAGATAAACCTGTTCTATATTATCTCCGAAATCGGAATAATCCAGTTTTTGATCCCTTTATGAAGGTCTTTGACTGGTTCGATCGAGACTTAGTTATACTTTCCCCTTCCACAAGACTGAAAAACCTTATTCTTTTGATAGAAACGGATGAAAACTTTTGCAAGTTTGCTTTGGATATTATGAAATCTTTTAAAACTGGTGTGAAGGAAATCAAAGTGGAAACCTTACCTATAGAAGATTTTTTTGGAGAGGATGACAAAGAGGAAATAGACCGGATAAGCGCTGAATTAAAAGCAAACCCAGAGACGATAAAAATTATTGGCAATGATAAAGAAATTGTATTAGTTGCATTAAAAGACAGACAAGTCGTAGCAAAACGTTTGTATTTTTTACATGATGAAGATGGTGGTATTACGCATTTTTCGGCCAAAGAAGAGTCAGATGGAACAAGAAGACTTCTAGATTATATCCCTGCCATGTATTCCATTGTCAATAGCAGAAAAGTATACATTATTGATGAAATCGAGCGCAGCATTCATCCTTTGCTCATTAAGGAATTGATTCGAAAATTTTCACAGGATGAGATAACTAAAGGGCAATTAATTTTTACTACTCATGAATCAAACTTGCTCGATCAGGATATTTTCCGTCCAGATGAAATTTGGTTTGCAGAGAAAAAACCTAATGGATCGACCGAGCTTTACGTGTTGAGTGAATTCAAAGAACACCATACTAAAGATATTCGCAAAGGCTACCTAAATGGCAGATATGGAGCAATACCGTTTTTGAGCAATCTTCAAGATTTAAAATGGGACAAGTATGCCGAAGCCCAATAAATTCAGTTACGAAAAAAAGGAGGCTTTTCGCGATGCATTTTATTTCATAATTGTATGTGAAGGGCAAAACCGAGAACCAGATTACTTTCGATTTTTTGATGGCATTTCTTCTCGAGTAAAAGTAGTGCCCATAGAAAGTATTGAAGGTCAAAGCTCACCTATTCAGCTGATTACCAATGCCAATGCCAAAGAAGCCGAATTGGATGACCGGTCAGATAAAGATCAAGTCTGGTTTGTAATAGATACCGACAAGTGGAAAGAGCAAATTCATGAATTGCGTATGGAGTGCCAGCAACATCCAAATTGGCAAGTAGCCCAAAGTAATCCTTGTTTTGAAGTTTGGCTTTATTATCATGTCAAAGCCTCAATGCCGAGTTTTGATCAGTTGGACAAGTGCAAAAGTTGGAAGCCAAAGGTTCATGAACTGATTAAGGGAGGATTCAACCCTGATTTTCATCCCGTAGAAATCACGACTGCAACTGTAAATGCAAAAAACAATTATGGAGAAGTTGGGTATTTGCCTAATGCTGGGAGCACTCAAGTCTGGAAGCTAGCTGAGCAACTAATCTTCATGATCGCCAAAGATTTGGAACTCATTAAGGATAGATTTCCTTTGCCACAGGTGGACGAATGATCCCACCGTCGATAAAATCCCCACCTTCAGAGAAAAAACTGGACTTCTTAACGATTTGGTAACAACTTGCCCGGCATATAACCGACTTGTAAGTCATCACCGACACAATTTTTGAAGAATGAAAAAAACGGGCACCTTACTCATTAGCTTCCTGCTGCTCAATGTAGGAATCGCCGGAGCATCAGATGTAAAAACGGGTAAAACAGTTACCATTTCCAAAGATGCACCCAATAACGTATACGTCGCCGCAGGCGATGTGAATATCAATGCCAAGATCAATGGCGATTTGGTCAGCGCGGGTGGAAAAATCCGCGTCAATGGTGCTACCCAGCAGGATGTATTGCTGGTGGGTGGCGAAATTCGACTGAACGCCCAAAGTGAAGGCGATGTACGCATCCTGGGTGGCGAGGTACGGGTGACCGAAAACGTAAAAGGCGACCTTACCGTAACGGGCGGTGAAATCACCATTGACGAGGGAGTGACTATTGGCGGCGATTTGATCGTTGCTGGCGGCGAAGTCAGACTCAATGGTAATGTGCTCGGCAAAGTTCACATCGCTGGTGGTAAATTGTACCTTAATGGCAATGTGGAAGGCGGAATCGAAGCCAAAGCCGAGTTCATTGAAATCAATGGCCACATCAATGGCGAAAGTGAAATCGCTGCAAAAAAACTAATCTTAGGTTCTTCTGCCTTTTTTGGTGGGAATGTAAAATATTGGACCGGACGCCACAGCCCAAGTTTTAGTGGCAAACTCGCCGACGGGGTCAAAGCATCGTATAATACTTCCCTAAAGCCCGACTGGGCCGATTGGGAGTACAAACTGGGCGACGTATCCCACAAAGTAAAACGTGGCATTGGTTTCTTCCAGGTGTTCAGCGGTTTGCTGATGACCCTGCTGCTGATTGCTTTTGGGGATAAAATGTTCAGCCGTTATGCCGGACAAGCTTCCCGCAATGTGGGGCCAGCTTTGGGACTGGGTACGATGTTGCTGATTGGGATTCCGTTTTTGGCCAGTGTAGCTTTTATCACCGTTATTGGTATCCCGATTGGGGTAATCGGGATGGGGGTATATGGTGCCATGATGAGTACTTCGGTAGCGCTGCCAGCCGTCATTGCCGCATACGAATGGCGTAAACTGAAAGATCAAAACTGGACCCGTGGGGGCATTACCATGGTTGCAGTTGGCTTGTTCCTCGGCTTGCGTTTGGTATCTCACTTACCAGTTGTGGGTTTGATAATAGGTTTTGTCGCTTCGGCCATTGCATTCGGTTATATCTACATGATCATTCGCAAAAAGATTGATCCAGGTGCACCTGCTTCTCAAGACTCGGATGAGGAAAAAGAAGGTGAAGATTTTGTGTAAATAACCACTCATTATATTTAGACATGCTCTTAAAGCCCAAGTTGCCGATCCTAGCGCAACTTGGGCTTTTTTTTTATTTTCACCGTAGCATAAAAAACCAACAACCATGAAACCAACCTGGATTGAAATTCCGGCTACCGATATCCAGCGGGCGCAAACTTTCTATGAAACGGTATTTGAGGAAAAAACGCAATTGCTCGACATGGGCGAGTTCAAAATGGCCATTTTCACCACTGGTGGTTTTGCCCTTTGTCAGTATCCAGGCGTGTACAAACCCAGTACGGATGGCGTTTTGGTCTACCTGAATGCCAATCCAGACTTGAGCAGTATTTTGGAAAAAGTTACCCCTGCTGGGGGTGAAATTTTAATTGAAAAACGGCAAATTTCGCCTGAACAAGGGTACATGGCGGTGTTGTTGGATACGGAAGGGAATCGGCTGGGACTGCGCTCTAAGGGGTAGAATTTATAAAAGTAAGCTTACTCAACAGTCCCACTAGGCCGTGCATTCGTCCGTGGGCGTTGAGTGATGTCGTCCCCCAGATCAGCTCTTGCTTCTTCAGCGACTTGCAGCAGTGCCTTCAGCACTTCAGGGTATTTGTTTTGCACATCGTAAGCCTCGCCCGGATCGCGCCGCAAATCGTAAAGTGCCATGGGAAAAGTAACATCTTCAGGTGAGGGGCCAGGAAAACCATTTTCGCCGGGCATTTGATTAAGGTAAGAGCGGCCCTTGTGTGGCAAAACCAATTTCCAATGCCCGCTGCGTACCGCATGCAAGTCATTGCGTCGGTAATAGTAGTAAAAGTTTTTGCGGACCTCGTATTCCAGATTGCCTTCCAATATTGGCAACATGCTTCGCCCATCGATCCTTTTCGCAGGTTGAGGAATTTTGCACAAATCTGCAATGGTTGGCAATACATCAATGGTCGAACTCAACTGATTGCACACCACTCCTTCAGGCAGTCGCCCTTTCCAACGCATGATACAGGGTACGCGTAGACCGCCCTCGAATGAAGTGCCTTTGCCTTCGCGCAAACCACCATTTGAACCAGCATGGCTGCCAAAATTGTACCAGGGACCATTGTCGCTCGTAAAAATGACCAGGGTGTTTTTATCCAGTCCATTCGCGGCCAGGGTCTGTAAAATTTGCCCGACCGACCAGTCTATTTCCATTAGCACATCACCGTACTCACCCTGCTTACTTTTGCCCTTAAAAGCGGGAGACGCTGCAATCGGTACGTGCGGCATGGGATGGGGTAAGTACAAGAAGAAGGGCCTACTTTTGTTTTTTTGGATAAAAGAAACTGCGCGTTCGGTCAGTCGTTTGGTCAGCAAGCCCTGATCTTCCAGGGTTTTGAGCTCACCCACTTTGTTGTTGCCTTCGATTAGTGCTAGGGTGGGAAACTGAAATTTGCCTTTCTGTTCTGGTGTAGCTGGTTTGCCATCGTACCACACTGGCCACATGTCGTTGGAAAAGGGAATGCCGAAGTACTCATCGAAGCCGTGCTGGAGTGGTAAAAATTGTTGGTGATCGCCCAGGTGCCATTTGCCGAAAATACCTGTAACATAATTTTTTTGCTTGAGCAACTCAGCCAGGGTGGTTTCTTCGGCACTGATGCCCACCTTGGCATTGGGGAACAAAGCGCCAGAGATGTTCAAGCGGTTTGGGTAACAGCCAGTCAGCAGCCCTGCCCGGGAAGCGGAGCACACGGGTTGGGCCGAGAGGAAATTGGTGAAACGTATCCCTTGCGCGGCCAATTGATCCAGGTTGGGCGTTTTATAATCCAGTGCGCCATAACAACTCAGGTCGCCATAACCCAAGTCATCCATAAAAATGATCACGATATTGGGGAGTTTTTCCTTGGCCGCAGGTTTATGCCAACTTTCCACAAATACCGATAGGGCTAACAACAAGATAGTAATGCTTGATTTCATGGCAATCTGATGTTTTAGGTGGTTCAAAAAAATTCCTGGAGTTTTCTAATTCTCATCCCCGGTTTTGTACAAAATCCCCCCAAGGTAAAGCCCTTCAGGGGGCGCACTGGTGGCCTTTCGCAAACGGGATTGTTCCTCCATCGCTGCTTTGACCTCCTCCATCGAAATTTGCCCCGTTCCAACGCCCAGGCACATGCCAACAATCAGGCGCACCATGCCGCGCAAAAAGCGGTTGGAAGTAATGTGGAATACTGCACGCTGCTCCTCGGGATAAAACACCCATTCCGAACGGGTCAGATTACAGATCATCGTTTTGGCATCGTGGTTGCTTTTGCAGAAGGGGGCGAATTCCTGGTATTGCAGCAAAAGCTCAGCAGCGGCTTGCATCAAGACCGGATCAGGCTGTTGGGTATAAGGGTAGAAATAGGCCAAATGCTCGACAAAAGGATCTTTGCGAAAACTCAGGTGGTACTCATAACTGCGCTGGTAGGCGTTGAAACGGGCGTGTACATCAAGCTGCACCTCAAAAATGCGAAATACGGCAATGTCTTTGGGTAAAAACTTATTGAGTCGCCGCAGGAACTCGGCAGGGAATTCCCCCTCATAATCAAAATGCGCAAAGTATTGCTTGGCGTGCACCCCGGTATCGGTACGGCCACAGCCAGTAATTTCCAGTTCGGCACCCAAAATGGTGCCCATAGATTCTTCCAGGCTTTGTTGCACCGAAATCTTGCCGGGTTGGCGTTGCCAGCCGAAGTAATGGGTGCCTTTGTAGGCCAGTTCTATGAAGTATCGTTTCATAAAAAGTAATTCCTTGGCTAAATGTATACAAAACCAGCGGCAAACGTTCTAAATTTAACCCAATTAGCTGCAAAAGTAAATGAGAAAAAATAGAGAATGAGAAAGAATATACTCACCCCGTATTTTATCCTTGCTGCTTTTACTCTTTTCACAATTGCCCACCACGGGTATGCTTTTTTTGGCCATTATGGTTTTGACGATGTG
Organism: Haliscomenobacter sp.; assembly: GCF_041740695.1. Taxonomy (GTDB): domain Bacteria; phylum Bacteroidota; class Bacteroidia; order Chitinophagales; family Saprospiraceae; genus Haliscomenobacter. The sequence continues at coordinate 34,905 of NZ_JBGSLK010000057.1, forward strand.
CATTATGCACGTTTGGCCAATGCATTTTTACAGGGAGAAGTAGATTATAGTGATCATTACAGCTATCGCTTTGCGATTTTGATACCGACCGCCATCGCTTACGCTTTTTTTGGAGTGAACGATTTTGCCTCGGCCTTGCCGCCGCTGCTTTGCACTTTTTTGATTTTGTACCCGGTCTTTGCAGCACTGCAGCAACAATCCAATTATACCCTTGCGCTTGGGCTGGGACTTACGGCCTGTTCCAATTGGCTCTTGTACTATTCGGACAAACTGATGCCTGACATCTATGTGGCCTTGGCGGTAATGCTGGCGGTATTCATCGTAGATCGGTACAAATACCAAAGTGATCACTCCAAACCTCGACGCTATGCCCTGGGTTTGGTCGCAGCTTTGGGGTTCGGGTGGCTGGCCAAAGAGACCATTGTATTGACCTTACCAATGCTCCTGGCCTGGGTGCTGGTGGATGTGATCCAACGGCGGCACCTCAGATTTTGGGTGTATACTACTCTTTATGGATTTCTTTTTCTAGGGGCATATTTTACCCTGATATGGGCATTGACCGGCAACTTCTTAGAACGCCTGGATGCCATTGCCCGCAACAGTTATTTGAATGCTTGTAGCTACGATCAACAATCCACCCAGGTATTGCTCAAACGTTTGTACTACGATTTTTTCGCCCTCACGAGTACGGAAGGAATTTTGTTCAGCTTTGTATTTATAATGGCTTACCTGTTTCGCAAACAGGGCCTAAAACTGTTTAGACAAGCCGACTCCCTGCGTTTTTATGCGAGTTCGGCGCTTTTGCTTTTTTTAGCCTCCAACTTTATGAGCATTTCGCTCAAGGCTTATGTGCCGATGTGTTTGGACCCCCGGCATTATTTGTTTTTGATTCCGGTGGCGGCGATACCTGCGGCTAGGATCATGGGTGAATTTTTGGAAGGAAAAAAATACGGATTGCAAATATTGATAACCCTTGCTCTGGCGGCACTATTTTTGTACCGTATCAATGGGCAGCTTTTCGACAAACCCTATTTGCCTTGTTTGATTTTGGTCGCAGTTTTTTATGGGTTACCCGCAAAAGCGCCAGTTTTCAAATTGCTCTTCACGCTGTTGTTTTTAGGCGTCTTGTTGATTGGCCCGATTCAACAAATGCAGTACGCCCGCAAAGTGCAATACCGCACCCAACGGGCCATTACTTATCAGCAGTTTATTGATAAAAATGAACCTTGCTACATCATCACCGATCCCGTGCAGCAAAGATTGGGGGAGTATTACAGTGGGTTTAGTCCGAATCGCAAGGATCAATTCTTGAGTTTCGATCAGGTTAATTTTGACACCCTGGATGGGCGTAAACAGTACTTGTACTTAAACTGGCACACGCAGTATTTGAGTGGTCTAAACAGCCCAGATTTGCCGGATTATGTGCGCAACCTGGATACGCTAGCCAATCCAGCAATTTACCAAAACAAGGCCTTGAACCTGGCGATTTATGAACTAAAAGCAAAGCCCAAGACCTACAAGGTGGGTGCGACTTTGTTGCAAAGTTTAAATAATTTTGAAGGAAGTGCTACCTATTGGGAGCAGAGCGCAGGGAACTTAAAACATGGGGGAAAACAAGCCTATCGGTTTACTGAATTCTCAGCTACCTTTAATTATCCACTGGATTCCTTAGGCCAAGTACAAGCAACAGGTATCCGCATTACCGCCAAAGCCCTTCTCAATATACCAAGTGCCGCCCAAAGCAAACTGGTTATTTCGATTGAAAATCCAGAAGGGGCCTACTTCTGGCAGGCGCTGGATGTGGTTAAATTCATCAAAGTGTATGACAATTGGTGGCCGGTGAATTATGAGGTGGAATTAGCACAAACGGCGCTGAAGCCCAACTCTCGCTTGAAGGTTTATTTGTGGAATGAGGATAAAAAGGAGGGCTGGGTGGATGATTTTGAGGTGCGGATATTGGAGTTAATGCACTAGTTGGCTGTGTACGAATATCCGCTTCCTAAGGCCGAATCACCATCAACCTTTTTGTACTCAAAGTCCGCCCTCGCTCGTCCTTCAAACTATACAAATAAGCCCCTTTTTTGAGTTGCGAAATGTCGACCAATTCTGCATAATTCCCGGTGATGGTGTACATTTTACTCCACTCCTCCTGGCCAATGATGTTGAAGATCGATAATTTATAGGTGCCGGGAGGGAGGTTATAAAACTCAAAGCGCACGCTGGAGATGGCTGGATTCGGGGACACATAAATGTCGGAGCGTACGCTGGCGATGTTTTGTACGGTATTTTCTCGTTCTCGGGGTTTGAACTCAATTTTCAGCACCTTTTTTTCATTGCTGCTCATCCAGACCCGCGCTACGGGTTCTTTGGAACTGCTGGCATAAAAGTGGTAGGAAATTTTCTTTTGGGTGCGCAGGAGTTCCTTGTCTTTGATCGATTTGGTTACCTCCTGCCAACGTCTGCGGCCTACTTTTACTTCAAGGCGCATTTCGATGATTTCGATGCGGCGTTCCCGGATCACTTCAAAAATTCCGCCGGGCACAATCATTCGTCCGTAGCTATCCACATCGTATTGGCGGTCATAACTCACCCGTAGGCGCAAAGAATCGGGGCTAACGGGTAGTTTTTTGCGAAACCAACTCGGGATTTCATCCTCCCCCAAGGTCAGCACCAGATTGGCATCCGCCTGGAATGCATCTCCATACCGCAAGCCATACCGGCGCTCGACCAGACCTGGACTGTAGCGCAATACGGATTTGCGGCTCAAATTCAGCGGATCTGGCCCAACGGCTCCCAACAAGAGCAGGTCGTTCCCCTGGGTACGGTAATAGCCTTCGGTTTGTTCGTCTACCGGAGCAGTATATTCAGCGTTTTTGAAGAGGGATGGAGCACTTCCCTTGGCGGCAGGTTTCCACACCGAGCTACGGGTGTAGGGTGCTTCCAGCATGGCAAAATCCCAACGCTGGTTGCGGCCGGAGCCAATGCTTTTGATGTAAGAGGGAAGATTGTCTACTGCGGTCAATAAGGTATCACCCGCCCTGGGCATCAAAGATGTAGGAACAAAAATTTGGGCTTGAATAAAATGCCAGCTTAAACAGCTAAAGAGGCATAGGAGCAGGTGCTGCATGCGTTTTCGGGTTGTCGACAAGGCAAAGGTAGGGAAAAAGTTGAGAAGGTTTAGGAGGTTAAGAAGGTTTAGGGTACCGCATACTTCACTGAGTCGCCTGCGGCAGCCTAAACCTTCTCAACCTCCTCAACTTAATCAAACCATCTACTTCTGCGCAATCATATCATGCATAATGCGCAGCGTTTCCCGAATATAGATATCTTTGGAAACCCCTTCCATGAAGTCTTTATTGCGGGCCAGGGCTTTTTCATTGTCTGGGCTGGCTTTCATTTTTTGGTCGTCCAAACTGATGTTGCGCACGCCCTTGTTCACTACATCTTTGAAAGCACTGCGGAAGTCGTTGGCCATTTTTTCCTCGGCGGCTTCATCTTTGCGGAACTGATCAATATTGAGCATTACCGCAGAGTTTTTGCGCTCGACCTCGATGTATTTGGCCTGGCTCAACACCTTTTGGAAACCTGGGTCTTGTTCAATCCGCGTCTTACTGCGGCGTTTGATTTCTTCCAGGTTTTTGATTTTATAGGCATTCTGGCTATAAGAAACCGCTGGAATTTCGGTCCAGTTGAGCGGATAATCTTCCTCCCGCTCCCCTACGGGCAGGTAATGGTAAGAATCTGGCAGGACAATATCCGGAGTTACCCCACGCAATTGGGTGGAGCCGCCATTGATGCGGTAAAACTTCTGGAGGGTGATTTTGATGTCGCCCAATGGTTTGAATTCTTCATAGCCACTGATGGCTTGATCCAGGCTGAATACCCGTTGTACGGTGCCTTTGCCGTAGGTTGATTTACTCCCTACAATCACCGCGCGGCCATAATCTTGCAGGGCAGCAGCCAGGATTTCGGAAGCCGAAGCTGAGAAGGAATTCACCATGATGACCAGTGGGCCACCGTATTGCACGGAAGGATTGCGGTCATAGTTGACTTCGGGTTGGGCAGTGCGGCTTTTGACTTGTACAATCGGGCCACTCTCGATAAAAAAGCCCGACATTTTTACCACATCGTTCAAAGAACCACCTCCATTGTTGCGCAGGTCGATGATTACTCCGCTGACATTTTCTGTTTTGAGTTTTTCCAACTCCTTGGCTACGTCGGGGGCACTAAAGCGACCATCGGCGCGTTGGAAGTCGGCGTAAAACTTGGGCAAGTACACGTAGCCGATTTTTTCTTCCGGATTTGTTCCTTCCAAAATCAAAGACTTCACATAACTTTCCTCAAATTCTACCACATCGCGGATGATGGTGATTTCTTTGGTACTACCATCTACTTTTTTGACCAGCAGGCGTACTTTGGTACCTTTTTTACCCCGGATATGGGATACGACCTCGTTGCTCAGCATCCCAGTGAAATCCAACCATTCGCCATTGTCGCCTTGGGCGGCTTTGAGGATGAGGTCATTTTCCTGTAGTTCTTTTCCTTTCCAGGCCGGGCCACCTACTACTACTTCAGATACTTTGGTATAATCGCCTACTGTTTGGAGCCGGGCACCAATCCCTTCCAGTCGACCGGAGATGTTCAGGTCAAAATCCTGCTTGTCGGCAGGCTCCAGGAAATCGGTATGTGGGTCGTAAAGATGGGTAAAACTATTGAGGTAAAGGCTCAAACGATCCGAACGTTTGGTTTTGATCAAACGATTGAACCAGTCATCATAACTTTTTAAGAGTGCCTTACGAGCTTCTGCTTCGATGGCTTCAGGCGTACTTGGAGCTGCTTCTTCACCCGATTTTGCCGATTTTAGCCCTTCTTCCTTATCCATAATGCGGGCCAAGGTCTCGTATTTGAGCATCTTGCGCCACATTTCTTTCAATTCAGCATCGTTTTTGGCGAATGGCCGCTTTTCTGGATCAGTCTCATAAACATCATTGACGTTGAAATCAAAAGACTGAGCCAAGATGTCGCGGTAATAACCCTGCGTTTTTTGCAATGCGGCTTCCGTCATACTCACTGAAAGATCAAAAAACTCAGAGCTGCCGCTATTGATGGCGTCATCCAATTTCAGGCGATAAGCTTCCAGCTTTTTGGTATCTTCCTGAGTCAAGAAGCGTTTGCTGGGGTCTAACGATTCCAAATACAGCGTGTAAAATTTTTCAGAGAAGTTATCGTCCATGGTCTTGGGATCGAAATGCAACTCGTTCAAAAATGATACGAGCAACTTCATCAATACCGCGTCTTTTTCGGCACTCTCTGCTGCCTTGCGTGGGTAAAATGCTACCAGTAAAAAACCGGCTACTACTACCGACAAAAATATTGGTCCTCTAAACTTCATAATCATCGTTTTAAACGATTGAAAGTATGTTTTTTTAACGAATTGGTGCTGCTCCATGGGCTTTGATCCAAACATTTAACGAATTAATAACAATTTACTAAGCGCTCAACTAAATTAACGCAATATTTCATTCCTTAGTTGAAAAATAAATTTTCAGTATTTTCAAAAAATATTGAAAGTATCATTTATTTGGGCTATTTTTGTCCCAATCAATTCTGCTAAAACTATGGTGTCCCGCTTACGCATAAAGCTTGACCTGTTGTTACAGGGCATTTTATTGGCAATACTTGCTTTAGCTACTTCCTTGGAACCCTGGCGAACAGTTGTCATTGTTGCGCTCCTGATCCTGGCCTGTATCCAAATTACCAGTGCTGCACAGTTGTGGTGGTGGCACCGATATCGGCCCGCCAAAACTTATTTGTGGTTCTTTTTGGGAATGGGAGTGGTACTGCCCATTGGTTTACATTTTTTCAATCCCCTGGCTTGGCTGTGTTTAATTGTGCTGGCCATCGCTTATTTTTCCCACACCATTTACATGGCGATGGTGGTGTTGCGAAGACCTCGTTCTTTCTGGGATATTACTTGAACAAGCCCTGAAAACTTATCAGGAAGCCTGATAATTTTGCTATTAACAATTAAAGTATTACTTTTACAATTCCAAAAAAATAAAAATTCCCGCCAAAAGCCGTGAAAAAACAACCAAAAACCTAAAAAAATAGCGCAGTTTCAGAGTCTACCACTATATTTGTCCTATCGCAATGAAGTTGTGACGTTGACAATAGACACTGATCATCAACCTGCTCAAATAGCAGTTGATTTTTATAAGACATTCTTGGCAACTTACACACTTAGGTGTGTATTGTCAAGGGTTTTGGGAATAGGAAGTTTGGTTGCCCCACTTCAGGCCGGTGAGACGGTTCTAAAGTGGGCAACTTTTTTTTAGGGCATTCCTTTTTGCATTATTGTTCTTTCCACTAACATCTTCCAGCCTTTAATGCTACCTTTGATATTCTGCGGTTGATTGTATTCCTACATTACACCTAAGTTTGTTCCCATGCTCAAATGTATAATCGTAGATGATGATCTGATGTCCCGTACTGCAATGGAAAACTTGTGCAAACGCGCCGAGAACCTTGAAATTGCAGCCAGCTTTACATCTGCCGAAGAAGCCTTACTGTTTTTGAATACAGAGCAAGTCAACCTTATTTTTTTAGACATCGAGATGCCCGGCCTGAGTGGTATCGAATTTATGGACCGCCTCTCTAGTTTTCCCCACATCATCATTACTTCATCTAAAACGGAATATGCCTTTGAAGCTTTTGAATATCAAGTGATTGATTATTTAAAAAAGCCAATTACTTTTTTGCGTTTTCAACGGGCTTTGGAAAAAGTGCTGGATGCTGAGCGCCGCATTCAGAAGTACAAAGAAGAAGCCAAAGACTTGTACATTCGGGAAGAAGGGAAATTGGTACGCATCAGCTTGGACGATATCCTTTTTTTCGAAAACTTGGGCGATTACGTGACCATCCGAATTGCCAACGGCAAACGACACATCATTCACGGCACGATGAAGGGAATCGATTCCAAAATGAAGGATCCACGCTTTGTCAAGGTTCACCGTTCGTACATCATCAACCTGGACAAAATCAAAGACATTGAGGAAAACACTTTGGTCATCGCCGAAACCGTTATTCCCATTAGCCGCAGCCACAAACAGGCCCTACTCAATCGGCTCAACTTTTTATGATCATGGACAATATCTCGCAAACCGAAGAGAACTACCTGAAAGCCATTTATAAAGTTTCGGAAAACAGTGGTGCCAAAGCCAGCACGAATGCTATCGCTGCAGATATGAACACCAGCGCCGCCTCGGTTACCGATATGATCAAACGCCTGAATGAAAAAGGGCTGGTTCTCTACGAAAGTCGCCGTGGCGTAAGCCTTACCGATGAAGGTGCCCGAATTGCCACCGAGCTGATCCGCAAACACCGGCTCTGGGAGGTTTTTTTGGTAGATAAGTTACGATTTTCCTGGGATGAGGTACACGATATTGCCGAGCAACTGGAACACATCAAATCGGATGAATTGATCAAACGATTGGATACCTACCTGGCATACCCAAAATTTGACCCCCACGGCGATCCTATCCCCGATGCAGAGGGCAATTTTACTTTTCGCAAACAAGCACCACTGTCGGAATCAAAAATGGGCGATAACGTGATCGTGGTAGGTGTCCAAGATCATGCCCCGGCTTTTTTGCAATACCTGGATCGCTTGCATTTGGGATTGGGCGCAGAACTAGAGGTACTGGATTTGCACGAGTACGATGAGTCGATGAAGGTCCGCCTGGAAAATAACCGGGAAGAAACCTTGTCTCGCAAGGTATGTGAACATTTGTTGGTGCAAAAACGGCAAAAGGCATAGCCAAATAAAATAGCCTAGCGATCAACGCGCATTCAAAGTAAACTCCAAATAATCGTAATTCATATTGCCATTTGCAACCGTCTTCAAGGTCAAAACATGTACACCTTTTTTGAGTTTAAATGTAGTCATGGCGCTCAGACGGTTCCAGTGGTGCCACTGTCGCCAGGCGATGGTTTCCTGGTCATTTTTGGTTGAAGGGACCAAGAGATCGGCGGTCAATGGTTTTCCGTCCAACAGCAATGCTATTTTCCCATCCCCACTGGCGGTATACATCAATCCCAGGGTGTACTTTCCAGATTGGTTCACGTTGACGGTGTAGTTGATCCATTCTCCTGGGCTGGTCCACCCGGTGTACAATTCTCCCATTGTGGGTTCAACCAGGTTAAAAGGAGAGTTGTCGATGTCCCGCGCTTTGGTGTACGAAATATCTACCCCTTCAGACATCCTGAATTCATTGAGCGCCGTGCCGTTGGCCGGGTTCAGTTTTCCACTGCCATTGTTGATGCTGTCCTGGTCGTGGTAAGCAATACCTTCACCGCCTAGGTCGTACCATTCACATTGAATTTTACCAGGAATTTGTTGGGCCTGCTGGTTCCAGGGTTTGCCTTGATATGCTTTCGATCCCTGATATACCTCCTGCATTGCCAAGGTCAAATCGTTCAATATTTCCGGCACCAAGGCAAAAGGATCATAAGGTTTACCCCTCACCAAAAGGGTTTCAACGGGTAAATAGCCGCGGTATCCGGTCTTTTTTAAAATACTCATGAGGCGGACAAAATCTGTCCGGAGGGCATTGCCGATGCCAAAAGCACTCTCTTTCACCTGCCAGTTGACCGCATACGGAACTACCGCTTCAATGTCCACATAAGGGTCCGGGGTTTTAAAATTACCGGTGTCCACGATTAGACCGGCCCATTTGCTATCTACCGCTTTTAGCACTTTGATACATTGCTCGGCGGTTTGTAGCATGTCGCCGTGGTTTTGAATGCCGATTTTAACCCCGTACTTCTCCCCATGCGCTGCACACTCCTTGTAACACTCAATCATCCAAGCCGCTACTTCGTCCCATTTGTTTTCATAGCCTTTGGGAATTTCACCCGCAAACAACCTCAAAACTGGTGCGCCCAACTTGGCAGCCACTTCAATCCATTTTTTTGCCAAGGCCACATCAGCAGCCCTAACTGCCGGATCAGGCGAGGCAAAATTGTTGCGGATACCCGTTCCACTGATGACTATGCCCAGTTGTTTTGACTTGTCGCGCACCCTAGCAATGTATTCATCGGAGGGAACTGCGGGAAAATTGGGAAAATAATAGCCGGTAAGGTCTACTGCCGCAATTTTTTGCACGGCACACCAATCCATTAAATTGAACAGGCTGTACAAGGTCTGTTTGTCCCTGGGGTCTTTAGCCAAAAGCAGGTCATTAAAAGAGTAAGCATTCAGCGCCAAGATTACTGGCGACTTTGTGCTTACTCCTTTTACATTTTGCGCAAGCGCTGCATGGCTACCCCATAAGGTGATTAAAGCAGTAGCAAAAACAAATACCCGTAGGAATTTGACGCGACTTGTTTTTTTGTAGTGGTGCATGGTTGCGCTGGATTGATCTGATGAAAAAGGTTATTGCAAAATGGTATTGATCCGGTTCAGCTCTTCTTCGCTAAAGGAATAATTGGCGAGACAGCCAATAGAATCCAGTACCTGTGCAGGTTTGCTGGCCCCAATCAGCACCGAAGTGATGCGGGGGTCTTTCATGATCCAGGCCAGGGCCATTTGAGCCAAATTTTGCCCACGTGCTTCGGCCAGCACATTGAGCTCGCGAACCTTATTGATTTTGTCCTCAGAAACGTAGTCTTCTTCAATGGCCCCATTGCCCCGGTGGCTGGACGCTCTGGAATCGGCGGGGATACCTTTCAAATATTTATTGGTCAAGATCCCTTGTGCCAGTGGTGAAAAGGGGATGCAGCCTACGCCATTTTCCTCCAGCACATCCAACAAGCCACCTTCCACCCAGCGATCGAACATGGAATATTTGGGCTGATGAATCAAACAAGGGGTACCCAGCTCTTTCAAAATTTTAAAGGCTTGGGCCGCTTCCGCTGGCTGATAACTCGAGATGCCCACATACAAAGCTTTGCCCTGGCGAACCATCAAGTCAAGGGTAGCCATGGTTTCTTCCAGCGGCGTTTCTGGGTCGGGACGGTGGTGATAAAAAATATCGACATAATCCAGGCCCATTCTTTTTAAACTCTGATCCAGACTGGCCACCAGGTATTTTTTGGAGCCCCAATCGCCATAAGGCCCCGGCCACATGCCCCAGCCAGCCTTGCTGGAAATGATCAATTCATCCCGGTATGGAACAAAATTATCTTTGAAAATTTTGCCAAAATTCTCTTCTGCCGAGCCCGCAGGAGGACCGTAGTTGTTGGCCAAATCAAAATGGGTAATGCCATTGTCAAAAGCAACCTTTAAAATATTGCGGGCATTGTCCAATACATCGATGTGGCCAAAGTTGTGCCATAAGCCAAGGGAAATGGCTGGCAATTTTAATCCACTGTTGCCACAGCGGCGGTATTCCATGGATTGATACCGTTGGGCACTTGGCAAATATTGCATAGTTAAATCGTTTTTAAAATTTTAGAATTCAAAAAGCGCTTTAAAATTGGCTAAACTTGTTCAACCATCGCCAGCGCTTTTACCATTATTTCCAGGTCGGTCACGCCTCTGAAACCACTGAAACCAACCGCGAGGATGGTTCCATCTTGCAAGCTCAAGGGTTGGCCGCCTTCCCAACCAATCAGGTCGGGTGCTTCAATGCCATTGGCATTTTCATCAACTTCTTTGTTGAAGACCATCTTTTCGTATGCACCAGTTTTTACCCCAGTGAGCCAAACTTGGCTGGCTTTGGTCCAGGCCACTTTGTAGGATTGCCGGAGCCTGGGGCGATTGGTTCCGATCATTTTTCCGTGTACGAGTCCTTGGTCATCAATGATGCAGACCGCCAAATTCCCGTGGGAAATACATTCATCTTCGGGGATTTCCATGTATTGGGGAATCAGTGTTTCGATTGCCGTAAACAATTGATTGATGATTTTATCCATGACTTGCGATTGAGCGCTTGTTTAAGTTTGGCATTTCTGCTGCTGTAAAATTCAAGAAAAAAGGCCTGCTCCCCGCATTTTGGCTGGGATTTATTTGCGACAACGTTGTAGGAACTATCCAACAAATTACCCCAAATCTTGCCTATCTTTGGAATAGTGCATCAATCCTACATCATGACCCTCAAACAACTTGCCAAAGAGCTGAACTTGTCTTTTTCAACGGTGTCAAAAGCACTGCGGGATAGCCATGAAATCAGCATTGAGACCAAAAACAGGGTGCTGGCCAAAGCCAAAGCATTGAACTACCAGGTGAATCCGCTCGCCAGCAGTTTGCGCAAACAAAAAAGCAAAACCATTGCCGTGGTCATTCCGGAGGTAGTCAATGATTTTTTTGGCCCAGTGATCAATGGCATTGAGTCCATTGCCCAGGAAAAAGAGTACCATGTGTTGATTTACCTGACCCACGAGGACATGCAAAAGGAAGTGGCGATCACGAAACTGTTGCAAAACGGACGGGTGGACGGGATCATGATGTCCTTATCGGAACAAACTTCTACTACAACTCATCTGAAAGCCTTACAAGAAAAGGGGATACCCCTGGTTTTTTTTGACCGCATTGCAGAAGACATCAATGCGCCTAAAGTAACCACGGATGATTACAACTGCGGCATCAAGGCTACCGAGCACCTGCTTGAAAATGGCTGCAAACGCATCGCCTTTTTGACCATAGCCCCCAACTTGTCGATCAGCAACAAACGGATGAATGGTTACCTGGATGCCTTAAAAAAGCACAATATTGAGCCAGACGAGCGTCTGATCTTGTCTTGTACTGGCGACGATGCCAAAAACAACGAGCTGATCCTACAATTGTTGGGTAACTCCAAACGACCCGACGGCGTATTTGCTTCAGTAGAAAAGTTGGCGATTTCGACCTATGCCATTTGTGCGGAATTGAATTTGAATATTCCCGAAGATCTGAAGGTGATCTGTTTTTCGAACATGCAAACCGCCGCCTTTTTGAATCCTTCCTTAAGCACCATCACCCAGCCTGCATATGAAATGGGTCGCGAAGCGGCAGCTATCCTGTTTGATTTGGTGGAAAAAAAAGGAAAGCAACCCCGGGTGGAAAAAATGGTATTGAATTCAATCTTAGTAGCAAGAAATTCCACTAAAGTCATTTTGTTTAGAAAGCCCTAAAAACATAAAGCCGCAGAGCTAACCCCGCGGCTTTTCTATAGTAATAAATCAAGCATTGCCAAAGTAAATCGATTTTAACTAGGGATTTAGACATGCTCTAAGCACGTTGGTGCACCAATTCCGTTTCAAACATTTCCTGCGGATGTAGGGCATCAAAAGAATAACCTTCGGCTGCAAAATGCTCCAAGACCCGTGGTAAGGCGTACTCCAGGCGCTCTTTCGATTTGATGCTGTCGTGGAATACCACAATGGAGCCTGGGCCAGCATTTTGAACCACATTTTTGAGTACTTGTTCCGGCGTGATGTTGGTATCAAAATCACCACTCAACACATCCCACATCACAATCCGGTAATGCCGCAGCAAAAACTGGGTTTGTTTGGGGGTCACCCGACCATAAGGTGGGCGAAACAGCACGGATTTGGATTGGCTGGCACCTTGGCGGATGTTGTGAAAATAAGTGATGTTTTCAGTCACCCAACCATTGAGGTGATTCATCGTATGGTTGCCGACAACGTGGCCCGCATCCACTACTTGTTGGAATACTTCGGGGTGTTTGCTGATGTTGTCGCCCACACAAAAGAAAGTGGCCTTGGCATTGTATTGTTTCAGTTGTTCCAATACCCACGGCGTAACTTCGGGCACGGGGCCATCATCAAAAGTGAGGAAAATTTGTTTTTCCTCAGTAGGAATCCTCCAGGTGAAATGGGGGAATAGATTTTGAATAAAGTGGGGTGTCTTGATCAAATACATAAGCATAATTTTTTAGGATCGCTGCATTAAAAAGCAACAATACCAATGTTCACGGGATAAAAAAACAAATCATTAAAAGTACTTAAGTCCAGTCAGAAAAGGAATTCCACTGGTTTTACAGCATAGAGCCACTTAAATTTTTACTTTTGTGGATCAAAATTGCGCAAGTGCTGTTTATGCTATAACGCAAAAAATTAAAAATGGGCTGCTCTATAGCGCATTTTTTTTCAGAATTTTTTGAAAAATAATTCTATCGCTCTTTTTTCATGGAAAATATTCGTGTTCGATTTGCCCCAAGTCCTACCGGCGCCCTGCACATTGGCGGCATCCGTACGGCATTGTACAACTACCTTTTGGCCAAAAAATACGGCGGAACCTTTATCCTGCGCATCGAGGATACGGATCAAACCCGCTTTGTACCTGGCGCCGAAGATTACATCATCGAAGCCTTGCATTGGGCGGGGATCGTTCCAACGGAAGGCCAGAGTTTTGGCGGCGAATACGGCCCCTACCGGCAATCCGACCGCAAAGCCATCTACCACGACTACGCCAAAAAGCTGGTTGAAAATGGCCACGGCTATTACGCTTTCGACACGCCCGAAGAGCTGGACGCCGCCCGCCAGGCCGATGATACCTTTAAATACGACTACAAAAGCCGTGCGCGCCTCAACAATAGCCTGACCCTAAGTGCCGCTGAAGTGCAACAACGCCTGGACTCTGGTGCGCCCTACGTTATCCGCCTCAAAGTACCCGAAGGTGAAACCGTCCATATTCAGGATTTGGTTCGGGGCGATGTGAATTTCCAAAGCAATGAGCTCGACGACAAAGTGATGCTCAAAGGCGATGGCATGCCCACTTACCACCTTGCCAACGTGGTGGACGATCGTTTGATGAAAATCACCCACGTGATTCGGGGCGAAGAGTGGTTGCCGAGTACTGCGCACCACGTCTTGTTGTACCGCGCGTTTGGTTGGGAAGCCGAAATGCCTCGTTTTGCCCACTTGCCCCTAATCCTCAAACCAGACGGCAAGGGTAAACTCAGCAAACGTGATGGCACCCGTCTGGGTATTCCCGTGTTTCCATTGTCCTGGATAGGGGAAAACCCCGAAGATTCTTTTGTGGGTTTCCGCGAAGCAGGTTTTGATCCCCGGGCCATGGTCAATTTTATGGCCTTCATGGGTTGGAACCCCGGCACCGAGCAAGAAATTTTCAGCATGGACGAACTGGCCGAAGCTTTTTCGGTGGAAAAAATCGGCAAATCTGGCGCACGTTTTGACATTGAAAAAGCCAGGTGGTTCAACCAACAATACATCATGGCCAGCAGCGAAGAAGAACTGGCCAAAACCGTTCGCCCCATCGTTGAAGCTCAAGGGCATCAGCCTACAGAGGCCTATTTGCGTAGTTTTGTCGGGATGATGAAAGAGCGCGTAGTATTGTTTCCAGATTTCTGGACAAATGGCGCGTACTTCTTTGAAGATTTTGCCGTTTTTGATGAAGCAACCATTCGTAAGAAGTGGAAAGCTGATGGTAGCCGGGCGGTTTTTACGCCGCTACTTGAGCAGCTTGACGCCCTGAGTGATTACAATGCCGCCGCTGTGCAGGCTTGTGTAGAAGGGTTTACCAACGCTGCAGGACTAAAATTTGGCGACGTTTTGCCCATTTTACGGGTAGGACTTACGGGCACCATGAAAGGTCCAGCAGTATTCGACATGATGGCTTTGTTGGGCAAAGCTGAGTGTCGGCGGCGGATGGAAAGAGCCTTTGATTTGTTCGATCAAGTAAGTTAAAAAGTGATGAGTGAAAAGTGATGAATGATGAATTATTTAGTGTGTTGCTCCTAAGCTAAGCAGTGAAAGGCAACTGCTATATCACTCATCATTCATTACTTATCACTCATCACTCCTTAACTTTCAAAATATTTTGCTACTTTAGAGCAGCCTAAAGGGCATTGACCAAAAACCGATCACATCCCATGGACCAATTGTACATTGTCCAACAGTATGCTATTTGTTCTACCCTGATCCGGAAGGAATCCCTTATTTATTTCGATATTGTAGTCACTGTGTTTAAGATGCTAAATGTATCCGTAAAACGCAAAACTTCCGTTTTGGTATGAAGCATTTGGTTTACTCCCTCGCCATACTGGCCACATGCCTGCTTTTTGACACTGCTTTGTCGGGAAAGGCCAAGCAGCCCGATCGTTTTTTCCCTTTGACCCGCTTGGTGGAAGATACGACACTTGTGGCCTGTGAAGACGCCGATACTGCCTACAGCACCTGGTTCAATACCTTACAACTACAGGTGACGCTGCCCGCGCAGCAAAGCGGCCATACCGTAACCATTACCCCCACTCCGCCGGAGGCCTTTGTTTTTAAAGGGCCATGCGTTGACACCTTGCGGCTGACTTTTACCGTGACGAACCAGGGCGGTCAACCCGTCTCCAACGATACCTATGTATTCATCGTCGGCGACAATGAAGCGCCCAAGATCATTTCTTCCATTGCCGACTCGCTGATTTTGGGTTGTAAAGATCCCATCCCAGACACTTCTACGGTAAAAATCACGGACAACTGTGCCCTGGCCAATGTCGTGTACAACCAAAGTGATGTGGGCAGTGGCAACTGTATTTACCGCCGCAAAATTGTGCGTACCTGGCGGGCCTTCGACAAATGTGGCAACCGCAGCGATTACAGACAGGTGATTGTGATCACGGATGTTGATGCACCTTCCTTTGGACAATTCCCCCTTGATACCAGCATCACCTGTAATGTGGCCACAATTCCTGAAATTTTAGGAATCCCCATTTTAAGAGACAATTGTGACCCCGATCCAATCCTCAGTTTTACGGATGAAATTGTTTATGGTACTGACCCCAATTGCAAAAACACCTACGAGCTGCGGCGTCTCTGGAAAAGTGAAGACGTGTGTGGCAACAGCGCCGTACAACGCCAAATCATCACCGTAATTGACAATGTCAAGCCCAGTTTTACACCAGCCCGCGATACCATCATCGATTGCCGCTTTGGGGATGACCCAGCCTTTTCGGGCAAACCTAAAAACCTGAGCGACAACTGTAGCGCCCTTACGGAAGCCAATTTGAGCTTCAATGACGTACTACAAGGTGGAAGTTGCGACAACAATTACATCGTGCTGCGCACCTGGCGGCTGACGGATAGTTGTGGCAATTTCATTACGGCCCAACAGCGCATTGAGGTGATCGACCGCACGGCACCAGAGATCACCCGTGCACCCATCAACCTGATTTTGAATTGTGATGCCAATTTGGATGCCGAAGCACGATTCAATGCCTGGATCGGCAGCCTGGGCAACGCACTCGCAGTAGACAATTGTACCACCCCAGCTTCTGCCCTGCGATGGATTTTGCAGGACGCCCAAAGCGGCGGGGCGGTGAGTTTCCCTACCCTGCGTTGTTCTACCGGAGACAGTATTATTCTGGAGCGGCGGGTGCGTTTTATTGTGGAAGATGAATGTGGCAATCGGGATACGGCCATCGCCGTTTTTCAAGTCATTGATGATCAGGCCCCGGAACTGAGCAATTGCCCCAGTGATGCCGAAATCAATGCTGACCAGGGCCAATGTACCGCCAATTATAACTTACTGCCTCCAACGGTAAACGAGATCTGTACTTTTGCGGCACCCAATAACGAAGACATTCTGTATCGCTACCGCATCAACAATGGAGCTGTAAAAACCATACCAGGGTTTGTACCTGTTCAAGTGAGTTTAAACATTGGTGCCAACCGCATCACTTATTACGTACAAGACTGTGCGGGCAATACCGACTCCTGTAGTTATACCATCACCGTGCGGGATCGGGAGCGCCCCGAAATTATTTGCCCGCCGGATATTGAACTGATTCTGGCTACCGGAGCTTGTACAGCTGCTCTGACTTTGCCGCGCCCTATAGCAACCGACAATTGTAGCCTGGCCGGTAGTTACAACCGAACTTTACCCCTGGATAGCAGCAGCGCATTTTTGACCTACTCCTTCAATGCGGCTTTGAACAGCTACATCGCCGGAGGAAAAGTGCTGAATTTTACCAACGTGGCACCCAATGCAACGGGCGATGCCAGCATTGTAGTCAATTACAAAGGTGACTTCAATTCCCCCAATGCCATTTTGGAAGTTTTTGGAGAAAACGGTCGCTTTTTAGGCAATTCCAACCTGGGCGATGCCACCTGTAATCAGGCTGGGCAGTTGAACCTCAGCATTCCCCGTGATACCTTTAACCGTTGGGCAGCCGATGGCGTGATTGTACTGCGGGTAGCGCCACGCCGCATCAGTACACCTTCCGGGCAACCCGGAGAGGGGGTCAATCCTTGTATCCCATCCGCGATTGTGAACGACGGGGATACCGATCGGCAAGGTTACATTTTTGCCAACCTGGCTTACCCAAGTGTATTGCCCTTGTATTTTGCGCAAGGTGCTACACCTATAACTGCTGCTCGGATGCCCGTACCGCCAGATAGTGTGAGGGTGCAGTTTGCATTGGGTGAAACCCGGGTATCCTACGTCATTCAGGATGCCGGGGGCAATGCCGATACCTGTACTTTTAAAGTGACGGTTAAGGACAATGAATTGCCGGTGGCCAAATGTCAGGCCACCACTTTGTTCGTCAATCCTTCGGGACTGGAAACGGAACAAATCAATGCTACCGAGATTGATGCCGGAAGTTCGGACAACTGCGGTGCACCCACCCTGAGCCTCAGCCCCAATACCTTCACCTGTGCTCAGGCTGGAACGGTACAAAATGTGACATTAACTGTTACCGACCGCGCCGGGAATATTGCCCGTTGCTCGACCATCGTGCGCATCGAAAACGAGCGCCCAGCTCCTGCTGCCAACTCTGGTTTGTGTGGCAACGACACCTTGTCTTTGTTTGCCAATCCACCCTTGGCCAATGGTGGCACGGTTTTCACCTTCCGCTGGACGGGCCCTAATGGTTTCGCGTCCAACTTGCAAAATCCCAAAATCCCCAAAGTGAGTTCGCGCAACGCGGGGTCTTATTCAGTAGAAATCACCGGGATCACGGGCTGCAAGTCGACGGGTGTGGTGGAGGTTTCGATTGAGGACTTGCCAGTGACGCCCACTTTATTGTTGACCAAAGAAAACTACTGCTCCGCTGAAGACATCGTTTTGACTTCATCGATTGCGCCATCGGGCTCCAATGTGTTTTTCCGCTGGTACAAAGGAGAAGCCCCCAATGGTACGGTAATCGGTCAAACCATTGTACCCAGCCTGACGATCCGGGCACCCCATGCGGAAAGCCAGGACAACTACTACCTGACCATCGAATCGGGCGGTTGTGAATCACTGCCTTCTGCGCCTAAAGTGATCCGCATTTACCAAAAGCCCCAGGCCATTCCTAAAAAAGCCAGTTTTTCAGTTTGTGAAGGGGAACCCATCGTATTTGGCACCGAGGTGGCAGGCCCCGGCATCACCTATCAATGGATGGGGCCTAACGGCTACAGTTCCACCAGTCAATCTCCCCCTGCCATCACCGCCGCTACCATGGCAAGTGCGGGAGTGTACACCCTGGTGGTTTCACGCTTTGGTTGCGCTTCGGATCAAACCTTTATCCCAGTCAGCGTATTGATGCGTCCGGCGCAACCACAGTTGACCTCTTCAGGCGCGGCCTGTGAAGGAGGAAAAATCACCCTGCGCACCAATGCCAGCGCTTCATTTTATACCTGGGTAAGCCCAGCTTTGGAAGAGTTCCGCACCAGCGTAAGTAGTTTTGACCTCAACAACGTTACCAATGCCCAGGAGGGCCCATGGCGTTTGTACCTGACCAATCAGGAATGTAGTTCAATCCTCTCACAAGCATTGGAAGTCGTCGTCAATGACAAACCCAAACCCAAAGCCTCGGCCAGCTCAGCTACCATTTGTGAAAGCAGTCGCCTGGAACTAAAGGTTACCCCGGCCACGCCCAATGCGGCTTTCCAGTGGACTGGCCCAAACAATTTTAACTCCGTAGGTAGTACTGTGGCCATCGACAATGTTCGCCAGATCAACTCCGGGCGGTATGTGATAAAGGTGACCAGCGCAGAAGGCTGCGTGGGAATGGACTCTGTAACGGTTGAAGTCATCACCAGCATTCGTATTTTTAACGTGACCAACAACGCGCCCAAATGTTTGACGGGCCCGACGGACATCATTTTATCGGCCAATTTTTTCCCAGCCGACGATGGCAATTTCCGCTACAGTTGGGCCGGCCCGAATGGGTTTGCGGCCAATACCGCCCAGGCAACCATTCCCAATGCCACCCAGGCCAACAATGGCAATTATTCGGTGGTCATCACTACAGCGGGGGGCTGCACCTCGGAAGCAGTGAGCACTCTCGTCAACATGAGCGACCCACCCGCGATACCCACGGTACCAAAACTTTCAGAAACAACCATACAACCCCTTTGTGTAGGTGGTGCGATTACCCTTTGTACCAATTCGTATCAAGGAACTACTGTGACATACAATTGGATTACGCCCAACAAGGGGGTATTCTTGACTACGACTCCTTGCTTCAGTATCCCTCAATCAGTAGCTGATGATTCGGGTATCTATTCAGTATTTGTGAGCATTGATGGATGTAATTCGCGTGAGTCTGGCGAAGTCATATTACAGGTTACACCCAAACCCATTCTCACGGCCTCTGCGAGTGGTCCAGTATGCCAGGGTTTGCCCATCGAGTTGAAATCTACGTTTGTGCCTGGTGCTACCTACAATTGGAGCGGGCCGAATTTTAGTTCTTCTTTGGCCAGTCCAATTATTGCCGAAGCAGACTCTACTCAGCACGCGGGTACCTATTCCGTTTTTGCTACCCTCAATGGTTGTAAATCGGACATCGTAACAACCAAAGTGGAGGTGCTAGCGGGTGCCCGCCGCCCATCTTTAGTTGGCAATAGTCCCTTGTGCATCAGTGGGGCTGATGCGCGCTTGCGCTTGTCGTTAAGGCCTGGCACTGCCACGGCAGGAGCGGTATACACTTGGAGTGGGCCAAACGGGGCCCTGGGTACGAGTACCACCACTGATTTTGACATTTTGGATTTGAGCAGTTTTGCCGAAGGCATCAACAATTTTACGGTGCAGGCCAAATTGGGGGTTTGTAATTCCAGGGTATCGGAACCTTTCCCTATTTCGTTTAGTAAAATCCCCGCTGGGCAAGCCTTTGCTGGCGCAGACCTTTTGGGTTGTGAAAAATCTCCGATTACCCTCAGTGCACAAGCACCCGCGATTGGAACGGGAACCTGGAGCCTGGTGAATGGGGATACAACGGGTGTGCGCATCGTTGATCCCAGTTTGGCTAGAACCTTGGTCGATGGCCTGAAAGGGGGTCAAAATTATACTTTCCGCTGGACGCTTTCCAGTGGTGCTTGTAGTGATTATTCCAGTGATGAGATAAAACTCACTGTAAACAAACCCGATACGGCCTTTGCCGGCACGGATATTTTGGCTTGTTTTTCCCGTGAGATCAAACTCAATGCGCGGCCTTCCACCAGTGCCCCAGGGGTTTGGAGTCAATCGGAAGTTCAGGGATTGCTGGGAGTACTGATTCTAGATCCTACTAACCCTCAAAGCGGGGTGACGGGCATGCAACCGGGCAACCTTTATGCCTTCACCTGGACGCTTAAGGCGGGTGGCTGTGGGAACATTATCGACGAGGTTTTGGTATTGATTTCTGACCCCGGGCCGTATGCGGGAGGGGATCAATCCATCTGCAACAACGAAGCCGTGATCCTGCTGGATGCCGATAATCCTACGGATGGCAGCCGGGGGCGTTGGACCGCCATTACGCAAGGCATAAACATACCCAACCCCGAAGACCCGAAAGCGCAGGTGCGCAATTTGCGGATCGGGGACAATACCTTTGTTTGGGAGGTCGACAATGGTATTTGTGGCAAAGATTCCCGCGATACGGTGGTGATCACCTACAAACGTTCACCCAAAGCCCTGAACGACCTCGTGAGTGGAGGTTTTGGTTTGGACATCCCGATCAACGTACTCCTCAACGATACGGTACCCGCCAATACCCAGGTGAGCATCATTAGGCAGCCTTTTAATGGGAGCTTGCTTGCCACCGGAAATGGCATCTTTACGTACACACCGCGCACCAATTTTGTGGGCGAAGACAAGTTTTTGTATCAAATCTGTAGCGCGGGTTGCGACTGTTCCCAAGCGGAAGTGACCATTGAGATCGGTTCGGATGCGGATTGCAAGATCCCTTCGGTGATCACGCCCAACAATGACTTGATCAACGATGTCTTTACGATCCCTTGTTTGTTGGACGATACCGAGTACCCTGAAAGCCAGGTCATCATCTTCAATCGCTGGGGCGATGAAGTATTCCGATCGGGCAAACCCTACAAAAACACCTGGTCGGGCACCTACAATGGCGAAGATTTACCAGCGGACACCTATTTCTACATCCTTGATTTTGGCAAAGGACAAAAGCCTAAAAACGGATTTTTAGTCATCCAGCGATAAACACAGGCTATGAGAAAAATCTACCTCCTATTCATCATTCTGGGCTTGGGCTGCGGGGTGCAGGCTCAACAAGAAAACCAGTTCACCCAATTTCAGCATTACAAACTGGGCTTTAATCCAGCCTACGCGGGCAACGCCGAAGGCATCTCCATCGCGGCCTTGGTACGACAGCAATGGCTGGGCATCAAAGGTGCGCCGATGGTACAACTCTTGTCCCTAAACATGCCAGTGCTCAACAACCGGGTGGGCATTGGGGCCAATTTTGCGCTGGCCTCCATTGGGGTAACCAAGCAATACACAGCGGAGTTGGCTTATGCCTACCGCATACCTGTGCCTCGGGGGCACCTCAATCTGGGTTTGATGACCTCGATCCGCAATTTTCAAATGAATTTTTCGGAGTTAGAAGGCTCGCAGCCGACCTCGATTGATGGGGCGATTCCGGCGGGTTTACAAAGCAAATACGTGCCCAATTTTGGCGCGGGCATTTATTACGATGCGCAGAATTTTTACATTGGTGTATCTTCCCCACGCTTGTTGAACGTGAGCATCGATCTGGCCGACGGCAGTGGCACCATTTCGCGCGAAACGCCGCATTTTTTCCTGATGACCGGGGTGATGATTCCGCTGGGTGAGAAGATCAAATTGCAACCACAAACCTTACTCAAATATGTCAAAGGTGCACCTTTTGATGCCGATGCCAACCTCAGCCTGATTTTTAACGAACGTTACACTTTTGGGGCATCCTACCGTTTGGGTGGTTCCAGTGCATCGGGGGTGGGTGAATCGGTATCAGGCCTATTTAGTGTACAAATGGGCAAAAACTTGCTCATTGGCATGTCCTACGATGCGACCTTATCGGAATTGCGGCGGTACAACAATGGTAGCTTGGAGGTGGTGCTGCGCTACTTCATCAATGGAAGGAATTCGGGGGATGTGATTTATGAGAACCCGAGGTTTTTCTTTTGAGTAACTTTGATCAACAATAAAACCAATATCAAATGAAAAATACCTTCAACCCCTGGCATCATGTTTCACCTGGCGACAATTTGCCAGACATTGTCAACGGCATCATTGAAATACCCAAAGGCACCCGCGCCAAATACGAACTCGACAAAGAAAGTGGCCTTTTGATATTGGATCGGGTACTTTATTCTTCGGTGTATTATCCGGCAAATTACGGGTTCATTCCTCAGAGTTACTGTGACGACAAGGATCCCTTGGATATATTGATCCTATCCCAAATTGATGTGGTGCCCATGTGTATTGTTCCTGCCAAAATAATCGGGGTCATGCGCATGCTCGACAACGGTGAGGCCGACGATAAAATCATTGCGGTAGCGGCAGGTGACCCAAGTGTAAGCCACATCAAAGACATCTCCGAATTGCCCGCACATTTTATTTCTGAAATGCGGAGCTTTTTTGAAGATTACAAAAAATTAGAGAACAAAACGGTAGTGGTTGAAGAGTTTTTGGACCGTGAAACGGCGATTAAGATTTTGCAGGATAGTTTTGATTTGTATCAGGAGGTTTTTGGGTAGAATAACAAAAATGAAAGGAGAACAAATCCAAACGCTCCACCCTCTTCCAGGCAAAACCAACAAACGCATTGCCCTGGAAAAATACGAGGTAATCAAGGAGCAGATTTTGTCCATTTTAGGCCAATCCGAGCTGACCCACACCGAGTTGATGGAGCAATTGTATGCCAATGTAAAGGACAGCTTTGAAGGGGGAGTTCAATGGTATGGGGAGACCGTAAAATTGGATTTGGAAGCCAGAAAAGTGATTGAACGAACGGGGACTAAACCAGAAAAGTATCGCTTAAAAACATCAAACGACTAACCTATAACTTCGTGTCCAATGGCTGAAAAAAAATCAAAACTGGTAGAAATCAAAACCAAGCCTAAACGTTGCTAACCATGATCAGTAAATTTTCCACCATTGTCCTTAGCTTATTTTTAGCAGTTCATGGTTACGCCCAGGTACCCAATTCAGACCTTGCTAAACGAGTTTTAATGGCCCCAGAAAGTGTTTTTAAAATGTTTCGGGAAGCAGGAATGAACCCTGTAAACCATGAATTAACGGAAATTGAACGGGCAAAAGTTGAAAAAGCGTTTGCCATTTTACCTCCGCTTTATCAAAAAACCCTGAAAGGGCATTTACACAGCATCAGCTTTATGGACAACATGCCCAATACTGCCCTGACCTCACCAGTAGAAAGCTCGGATTCCATAAAAATGTTCAACATTACTTTTCGAGCGGGCATACTGAATGAAACGATTTCTGAATGGGCCACCCAGAAAGAATATACCTGTTATGACCGAACCGCAAATCCCGATTTAGCAATCAGTATTGAGGCTGGTGAATTGGATGCGATTCAATATATTTTATTGCACGAGGCTACACATGTGGTAGATGTGGTTTTAAACATTACACCCCATCCCCAAGAAAGAGGGGAGTTGGTAGAGCCTACTCCTTATACCAAAAACATTTGGTATAAGATGAACATACCCACCGAACCATTCATTGATTCCCTGTTGGAGAAAACCCGTTTCCGCAGTGGCAAAACGTTACCCATAGCACTGGCACCAGAGATTTACAAGGCCCTGCGCAAAACACCCTTTGCCTCTCTATATGGAATGGCAAGCTGGTCTGAAGATCTAGCCGAACTCGCTACCATCTATCACCTCACGAACAAAATGAACCAACCGTTTCGGGTTGTAGTGAAAAAGAAAGACCTTGAGCTAATCAAATTTGAACCCATGAAAAACAAACGGGTTAAAAAACGCCTGGCACAGTTGGAGTTTTTCTACAAAAGCTGATACTTATGATCCAAAAACATCGACATCCAAATTCAAAAACCAACTGGTATTCACAAACAACATAAAAGTGAAGACAGACATGAACATTTCCGACACCCACCATCAGCGAATGGCAAAAATGACCTTCGCTTCGGTCTATCCGATGTACCTCACCAAAGTAGAGAAGAAAGGGAGGACCAAAGAAGAATTGCATCAGGTCATCACGTGGTTAACTGGCTTTGATGACCAGAAGCTACAAGAACTCATCCAAGAAAAGGTAACGTTTGAAACATTCTTCCAACGAGCTTCGCTACACCCCAATGCACCGCTCATTACCGGACTAATCTGTGGGTATCGCATAGAGGAAATCGAAAATCCTTTGACGCAGCAGGTCCGGTATTTGGATAAGTTGGTGGATGAGTTGGCGAAGGGCCGGAAGATGGAGAAGATTTTGCGTCAGGCGGGGTGAGAGGCTTTGGGTAAATCCAATTGCAAATTTGAACTTATCGGCTTAAATTGAACGGTAGGGCTAAAAAGCCCGCCACATCGCCATGCTGTCGTTCATTATTTTAAAACAAACACGAAAGAACATGAAGAAATTGATTGTATATGGAATCCTTTTTCAAACCATCAGTCTTTTTGGACAAGAAAAGACTTTCCAAAACAAAGCAAGCGATCTCATTGAAGGCGCAGTTAAAGAGAATCGAACCGTTGGTATTGGTGCAGGTTTCTCTGTAAATGGAGTCATAAAGTGGCAACAGGGAACAGGATATATGGATGTAGAAAATAAAGCAGTTTTTGACACTACGACCAAAACAAGAATTGCATCCATAACCAAACCAATGACAGCAATCGCAATCATGCAGCTTTATGAGCAAGGAAAATTGAAATTGGACGAGCCTATTCAAACTTACTTGCCAAATTTTCCAAAAAAGAAAGAAGGAGAAATTACGATTAGACAACTCTTGCAACATTCATCAGGATTGGATGGGTACAACGGCAATAAGGAGCAAGAGAACAAAATCAATTATCCCAGCTTGACTGATGCATTAGCTTTGTTTAAAGAAAGAGCTTTAATCGCTACACCTGGACAAGCCTTTAATTATACAACGTATGGCTATGTAGTATTAGGGCTTATTGTTGAGAAGGTTTCAGGAATAAGTTATGAATCCTATTTACAATCTAATATTTGGGACAAAGCTCAAATGACCAGTACAGGGATTGAATATTTTGATAAAAGCATTCCCAATAAAGCACTCATTTACCACGCAGATTCCAAAGGCAAAATAAAACAGGCTAACCAAACAAATTTAAGCGACAGAATCCCTGGAGGTGGCGTTTATTCAACGGTAAGCGATATGTTAAAATTCGGGGATGCGGTTTTAAATTTTAGTTTGATCAAGGAATCTACTTTTAAAATGATGGTTGAAAATCCAAATCTTAAAACCCAAGGAAATGGTTATGGCTTTGGGTGGTATTTATATGGTGAAAACCCCAATTATGGACAGGTTTATGGACACAATGGAACCCAAACCGGAGCTTCAACATTCTTAATGTTGTTACCCAAACAAAAGACTACAATTGTGGTGCTTTCCAATACATCAGGGGCAATACAGTCAGTTTCTGACATCACCATAAAATTATTTGACATCGCTGCTCAGTCAACAAAATAGATAAGTAAAATCAAAAACTGTAGCTACCTGTACCTCTGGTATTCCTGCTTTTTCTTTATACCCCACGCGGGATGACCAAGAAGGTGCTAACAGATTTTATCAAAAGACAACTTCCGATTACCTCACACAATCAACCGTCCATGATACGCCGGGCCCCCAATCTCTGCCGCCAACGCCTCCAAATTCTCCTTCGTGATTTTCCCCGCCGCCATCACCTTAATCCGGCCCTTGCTCAGGGCCACCATTTGGCGCAGCACGGGTAAACCCTCGCGTGCAGTGGGTTTCCCTCCGGAAGTAAGCACGTAATCAATCAAGTTGTGGTGGGCCAGCAGGTGTTCAAAAGCAGCAACCGGATCCGGCGTATAGTCGATGCATTTGTGCACCACCACCAGCATTTCTGGTTTGGCGAGGGTAGCCAGTTTCAGGATATTTTCCAGGTCGAGTTCGCCGCTTGAAGTCAGTGCGCCGAGTACTACCCCGGGCACGCCCTGGGCTTTGCAGTAGGCAATCTCGAGTTCCATTTGCCCCAGTTCCTCCGCCGTGTACACAAAATCGCCACCGCGGGGGCGGATCATCACATGAATGGGAATGGCCAATTCCTGAAGCGCTTGTTGGATAAAATCTTCATCGGGAGTCAGACCATCCAGGTCCAAACGCCCGCACAATTCAATCCGGGTGGCCCCATCCGCCTGGGCTTGCAGAGCAGCTTCCAGGGTATCTACACAAACTTCAATTTCTGCTTTCATTGGGTAAAATAAATTTGAGTGCATAAACATAAGTCTAATCATTCTTTTCTTCCATCGAAAAAGCTACCCTTGCCTCAATCAATCCACTTAATTTCAGGCAATCGACTTGATGCTTTGGATGCATCAAGCCCAAACAACACCGTACCATGTTCAAACAACTCCGCTTTTCCTTTGCCGAAGCCTTCGAAAACATTCGCTCCAATTTTTTTCATACCTTTTTGTCCATTCTGGGCATTGTGATTGGGGTAGCGGCTTTGGTCTCTATTTTATCCCTCATCGATGGCATGGAGCAATACGCCAAGGAGCAGATCAGCAGTACCACCGACCTCAAAAACGTGATGATCCAAACCCAAACCCAGCAGATCATCAACAACATTCGGGTCAAAAAAGACAGTTTTGGGTATTTGCAGTATCAAGACCTCAGGGAGCTGCAATCCGAATTTCAAGATCGTGCTAAAGCGCTGTTGTTCACCGAGCACAATGCGGCCCTCCAACGGGTGGGTGATTCCACTCAAGTAGCTGCCGTAGTCACCGGGATTGCGCCCGATTTACCCGCGACGGAAGTATTGATGCTGGGGCGCAAGTTTTCACCCACCGACCATACCAATCGAGCTAAAGTAGCCATCGTTAGCGCCCAATTGGCTCAGCTTTTGGCTAAAAAAAGCACTGTAGACCAGCTCATCGGGCAACTGATTCGCCATCAGCAGGCAGAATATACCATCATCGGAGTGTTGAAGCCGGGTAAGACACCTGCCCCCACATTTTTTGTTCCCATCAGTAGCCTTCCCGCAGGTACACTGGCACAATCGCCCCCCATTTGTATCCTGGAAGTAAATGTGGTAGAGGATGTCCCCAAAATCAAAACCGCCACTGAGGTCTGGCTGAAAAAACATTTCCCCAGTAAGCACCAGGATTTTCAAGTCCTTAGCAACGAATTTCGGGTGGATCAGGTGGCAAAAGGTTTTTTGCTTTTCCGCATTGTGATGGGCATGATTGTGGGCATCTCGGTATTGGTGGGTGGCATCGGCGTGATGAATGTATTGCTCATTTCGGTCACCGAACGCACCCGAGAAATTGGGGTACGCAAAGCCCTGGGTGCCAAAAAACGCGACATCATGCGCCTGTTTTTATCCGAATCCATTACGGTGTCCTTTTTGGGAAGTTTGATGGGACTGGGTTTGGGCATTTTGGGCACCAGCATTTTTATTCCCATCATCAAGGCGCTCACGCAAGCGCCTTTTCAAGCAGCTTACACCTGGAATACCCTGATCGTCATTTTGGTGATTGCACTCCTGATTGGAGTGATTTTTGGCACTTTTCCCGCCATCAAAGCGGCCCGATTGAATCCTGTGGATGCGATTCGCCACGAGTAGACTCACGGTTGATTTTTTTGAAAAACGATATTGTCGGACTCAAGATTGTTGCGCAGCAAATACTCGTTTAGGTCAGGCACGGCCATCAACTTTCCTTCAGGATCAATACTAAAGCTTTCATAGCCCATTACGCGAAGTAAGTTTGCCGCATCTTGATGGGCGGTATTGTGCCGCTCCGCACCGAGGTATTCCATAACGATGGGGCACTTCAATGTAGTTTTTAGAAAGTTTTGCATGCCCAGCAATACGCGGTATTCCGCACCTTCTACGTCGATTTTGATCAGGTTGGGTTGCAAATGATTTTGTGCAATGAATTTGTCCAGGGTAATGGTGGTAACATTTGCCTTGTTCGGTTTGTTTTTTGTATACCAGTTTTTTTGTTCAAATTGTTTGACTTCCAGTGTGTTGTATTCAGAGTACAAAATGGGGAATTCATAAAAGGAAAGCACCCCATTTTCATCCGAAACGGCTTGATTCAAGCAGTTTGCTTGTGGCAGGTTCTGCAAATTTTTGCTAAGGAAAGCAAAGGTGTTTTTTGAAGCCTCAAAAGCAATCACTTTACCACTTGTCCCAACCAGGTGTGCGGCCAGGGTAGAAAAATAACCCAGATGGGCACCCACATCGATGAACTGCTCGCCTTCTTTCAATGTATTGATCATGAACCTGGCCAAGCGAATTTCAGAAGCATGGGATTTGCCGCCAGTCAAAAATATATCCATCCCCGAAGGCAAAACCAATTGAAGATCCGTTCCAAAAAAAGTGTGGGCTTTAACGATGATTCCTTTTTTGGTAAAGGGGTAAATAATTTTCATAAAAGCCATCCCCAAAAGATACTTCAGGGGTTGTGCTTTTAACCGGGTAATTTTTGATCCCAAAGCCAATTGTTCTACCCTTTGCAGTCCTTCCTTTACATTCATGTTGCTACGTTGTAAACTTAAAGATAAAGCAAGTCTATTTTTTGTTGTTTTCGAGGTCCTGATTGACCAATACCGCCATACAAACGAAGAAAAATGAACCCATTTTATCGGTTTCTACCATATCATTGATCAACAAAAAGGCGTCCATCACCACCGTACACAAGGTCACAGCCATGATGATGCGCTGTCTGATCGGGTCAGTACAACGGTGGTAGATTTTTTCTGCTTGAATCAACACCAAAAAGCTCAAGGCAATGAACAAAATCAGCCCAACGTACCCTTGCTCCACCAGAGTCATCAGGTAATAACAATGCACTCCGGAGCCTTCGGGATTGTCACTGACGTAGGTTTGAAAACTGGTAATCGTATAAGATTGGTAAAAATTGACAAAATTACCTGGCCCAAAACCCATCCAGGGGCGATCCAAACTCATTTGAAAAGCTGCAACCCAGCGGTATACCCGTTCCATGGTGGAAATGTCTTCCATCTTGTAGGTGGCCTCCATGAGGTTGCCAAAATTCTCGTGACTGATGGTTTTGTTGAAATCCGGCGCAAAATCGAGGTAATTGTTGTCATAACTTAAGTACAAAAATCCGACAATTAAGGCTACCCCCGCCACGGCCAATACCGGGCGCATCAACCGCCATTTGATGATAAAATAAGCGCCCGCCGCCATAACCACTGCGACATAAGCCGCCCGGGTATAGGTAAAATAAATGGCCAGCAGCATCAAGCCCATTGCCCCAAAAAACAAGTACCACTTGAGGGAAAAACGCGGAAATTGAACGGGTGCAAACCACATCAGCGGGAAAAACAAAGCCAATAAGCCCGCATAACTAACGTGATTGCGGTAAAAAGGGCGCAGTACAAAATTGATTTCAGCAAAAGAAAAACCCGTCAAAGCATGCCGCAACATGATGACTGCTACAGTAAAGATCAAGGGCCAAAATACCCACCAAAACAAGCGCTGGTATTGTTCCCTGCGGTCGATGAAATAACCAGTCAGGCAATAAAAAACCACGATGTACCAGCTTTTGGCCAGTAAATATTTAACCGACACAAAAAGCAGCTTGGACTGTAGGGTGCAAAGCAAAATCCAGCTGAAGTGCAAGAGCAGCAACAATGAGATAGGATGCAGGATAAATTTGCTACTGATGCGGTGAATGTTGTGGAACAAAAAGGGTATACTGACCAAAAATAGACCAACAATCAAGGGCTCATCGGGCAAATCTGTACCAAAGCCATTGGGTAAAACCACCTCGGTCGACAGCGGAATGCAGGCCATCAGCAAAAAATAGATGGTGCGAATGTCCATCATCGTCCAATAAATGGCCAATACAAGCAGCGGCAAACCCGCCAAATAAATGAAATTGAGCGCCACCCCTGCCCAAATGGACAAAAGGGTGATCAACGCCAGTCCCCAAAATAGCACTTGAAGCTCCGACGTTTTCCGCGATTGGTGCATCAGTTGATTAGCGCGCATCGATGGCTTCTCCCCATTTGTTTTCACGATAGGCATCGAACAACAATACCCCAAAGCAGCCAATTACAAAGGCAATTGCTCCTGCAGCAAGAACCAATAAGGAACGTCGTGGCCGGGATTTGAGCACGGGGACTTCCGCTTCTTCCACAACCAATACCGTTGGGACGTCCGCTTCCAGCGCAGTACGTAGCATTTTGGCTTTTTCTACCTCGTCGCCCAACTGCCCGTTGGAGGTGTAATAGCGGGTTTCGATCATCATCAAGGCTGCTTCGCCGCCCGCCAGGTTGTTCAACTCTTCTTGTAAACTTTCTACTTCGGATTGATATCCTTTCATAGTTGCTTCGGTAAAAGCGACGGAGTCACGGGGTATTCGTGGGTTGTTTTTCATCGATTCCCATCTTCCTTTGAAACGAAAGTAACTGCCCTTGGCAATGATGTACCGTGCCGAAAGATCGGTAGAGACTTGCCGTGTATTGTAAATTTTGTACTTCGCCCGAAGTTTGCTCAGACTATCCGCCAGTTCTTGCAAAATCCGTTCTTTGACAACCAGACCTGATTCATAGGAGGCGAGGTTTTTGCGTTGATTGCCCTTGATGACTTCTTGTGACAAGTAATTGATCCGTTCCCTTGCGGCATTGGCGATCCGAGCCGCCAATTGGGGGTCAACATCCTCAAAAGTCAATTGGATGGCATCACGTTTGGTTTTGATGATTTCCATCCGCGAAAAAAGTTTTTCCCGCGCCCATACGTATGACTTGGGCTGATTTGGCGCAATCCGATAGTGCTGAAACAAATTGAAGGTATCGATCAAATAATCCCCCAATTCCTTCGACTCAGCAATGGTCAAAATGCGGTCGATGTCGTTGCCTGAACCATAGGGTTGTCCCCCAATGGATTTACCATACAAGATGTCGGGGCGCGCCAAATCTGGACTGGCCGCCAAAAAAACCGTAGTTGCTTTGTAAAAATTGGGCAACAACAAGGAAATACCCGCCGTACCTATCGCTGCCAGAAACGACAGCCCCAGAATTTGTTTGCGCCACTGGTACAAGGTGCGTACCACGCCAAAAAGATTGTCTTTATTTTCCATTTAAAAGCTAAATTCAACTTAAAGGCTAAAACCTAAAGCGTTTTAAGTAAACCCAATACCTCCCGAATGTTGATCAAACGCACAACAAAAGCAATTATTCCACAACCCGCCAAGGCCACTAAAAAAGCCCATAGTTTGAGGGTCGGCATAAGATAAACCCAACTCAAACTGGCTATACAAATGCACAAAATGGCCATTGCGATAAATTTAATGGCTTGTACCCAGGTAATACCTACCCCCATCAGTTTCTTGCACAGGTACAACTGTGCCGCAAAAATCAGGATTTGGGTAATGCAATTCGCCTCCGCTGCCCCTAATGCCTTGTGTAAGGGAATTAGCCAGAGGTTGAGCCCCAAATTGAGCAGTACACCCCAGACGTAGACCCGGTTCAACTCCCGAAGGCTGCCTTGCGCCACCAACAAAGTGCTGAAAATATAGACCCCACTCACGGGAATAAAACTGACGATCACCCATCCGAGGATATTTGCAGAATAAATGCTGCCATTGGTGTACAAACTGGTCATGATGCTTTCTCGGAAAATGATGGTACATGCCACCAGGGAAATGCCCCCACTCCAGATGATTTGTAAACCCAAATGCGCGAGAGGCTTAACATCTCCTCCCACTTTGAGCAAGCGAGCATACATGGGCATCAGCAGACTCGCAAAGAGATAACCAATCACATTACTGGCTTCCAGGAGTCGAAATGCCGAGGCATAAATATTCGTTTGTTCCCGGCCATCTACCAACATGCGTTCCATCAAAGGGGCATCTACACGGGTATACATGCTCATCAAAATGAAGGTTAGGGTAAAAGGTAATCCGGCTTTAACAATCGCCAGTATGCGCAACCGGTTGAACCGAAATACAATTGGCCCCGCATGGTAACGCACAATGGCAAAGGAAACAATTGCGCCCACAGCATAGCCGAGCAACTGGACATTAACAAACCATTGAATGTCAAAATTCCGCTCCTCGTAATACCCTATCCATAAGGGAATGCCCAAAAACAAAATCACCACCAGGCGATCGATCACCGATACCAAACTGTCGATCCAGTACAAACCCAAACCTGCAATGTTGGAGCGCAAATACATCACCATCGAATTGAGCACCTGGCACAGGGTCATGCCCAGCAAAATGCCCGGATATTCCCAGAGGTAGCCCGTAATCACCCCCACCAGCAACAACACCAGTGCATACACCAAAGACAAAAAACCCTTGGTGAGCAAAAACGCACTGAAGTACTTGGGCAACAAATGCGGATGCTGCGCAATGTAGCGGGTATTGTAATTCTGGATGCCAAAATCGGTAATGATGTTGAGAATTAGGGTGAGATTCAGGATGCTGAAATAGATGCCGTAGAGGTTTTCGGTCACCACGTTTTGCACCACGCGCTCTACCCCAAAGAGGTAGGTGGGTTTGATCACCAGATTGATGAACAAGAGGAAAAGGAGATTGGCCAGGAATTCGCGTTTCATGCCTGCGCTGCGGGTGCTTTGATTTGCGCGGCGAAGGTAAGGGAAAGTGGGGAGAAAAAAGGATTGATTTTGGGCTCATAATCCATGTATTGAAAGTTCTCAACCTAAGCCCCCACCGCCGCTAACCACCCTTGCCGCTCAAATACATCTTGCACATCCTGGACAAAACGCTTCCAGTCAAAATTGGCAATCTTCTTTCTGGGTAGCCACTGCTGCATGGTTTCGATGTACTTGGCAGCCATCATGTGCAGCACTTCTTGTTGGGTAGATTTTTGGACTTCGTGGTAGGGGAGGCGTATTTGAGTATGAATTTCTTTAAGCTTGGGTCGGTAACTGAAACCATCCTGGTAGAAATCCTCCTCCTGTTCAATCACATAAATGAAAGCCACTCCAGCAATGTCACCATAGTCGCTGAGCTGTACTTTGGCTTTTAATAGTTCTTCTATACTGACAACATTATCGATGGCCACTTCAAGGGGCACCTCGCGCCAGCTGATGCTGGATACTACAAACGGGTCTCGCATAGTTTTAGTTTTTATGGGGAAATTAGGTTGAAGGAACGAAGAAATAAATGCGTTATTTTGGAAAACAGTTCCCGAAAACATGGGGATTGAGGATTTAAAGGTAAATGCATTAAAAATTCGTAAATATTTTGTTTTTACGACTTAGCCTCTTTAGGGGCGAAATGTGGGTAGAATGATTAGCCCCCCTTTTTTCAAAAGCCCCTTTAGGGGCGAAACATAACCCACATTTCGCCCCTAAAGGGGCTTTGAATGACACTGGTTGTCATTTTTCTACCCATATTTCGCCCCTAAAGGGGCTTTGGAGCCGTATAATTCTAATGCGTTTACCCTGATTGAGGAATTAAAGAAGATGTTTGGAAGGTTTGAGCAATGAACAGGTGTGCTGGCGATTGGGATCGCGTTTTGACGATTGGGGTGCAAAGTGTGAAGGCGGTGGTGGCAAATCTAGTGAAGTCGCTACGGAGTGAGTGAAATAATTGTGTGGGAATTATACCTCAATCGTTGACAACAAGCTGATAAAATCGTATTTTTCCCTGCAATTTCGCCATTGAAAAACGAAATTGCAGGGAAAATGAGCTACATTGCTAGAAAATCAGAAACAGAAATTGTCCGTTTGCTGGATTACTTTCCTGCAGTAGCCATTGTTGGGCCCCGGCAAGTGGGTAAAACATCTTTGGCAAAACATCTGGCAGAAAACAGTGCCCGGGCTACTGTCTATTTTGATCTGGAGGACCCCGATGACCTTGCCAAATTTGCCAATCCTCGGTTGCTACTGGAGCCTCTGGAAGACAAAACCGTTATTCTGGACGAAGTACAGCGCCTGCCGAATTTATTTCCTATACTGCGCAGTGCCATTGATCGAAACCGTAAGCCAGCGCGCTTTATTTTGCTCGGTTCTGCCTCCCCCGACCTTATCCGCGATGCTTCTGAAACCCTAGCTGGCCGCATAGCCTACTTCGAGTTGACGCCATTCTTATGGCAGGAGGTAGCCGATTTGACCGATTGGCGACAACATTGTTTTCGAGGAGGTTTTCACGGTTCTTTATTGGCGCCAGACGAAGAACTGGCCAGGCTTTGGCGTACCAATTTCATCACTACCTATCTGGAACGAGATCTCCCTGCGTTGGGTCTAAAAGCGGAGCCGACGTTGACCCGCCGACTCTGGCAAATGACCGCTCATTTAAGTGGTAGCGTTTTAAATATGGAGACCATCGCCTCAGGTTTGGGGATTGGTAATTCTTCCGTGCGGCGTTATCTGGATTTTTTTGAATCCTCATACCTTATCCGTAGGTTACAACCTTACCTACCCAATCTGCGCAAAAGGCTGATCCGCAGCCCCAAACTGTACTTGCGGGATACCGGGATCTTGCATCAATTACTGGGCGTACCTTCTTTTGAAAGTATGATCGGCAACCCTATTGTTGGAGCATCTTGGGAAACTTATGTCATTGAACAAATCGCAGGCAATTTACCCAACTGGGCTGAGCTGTTTTATTATCGAACGCAAGATGGTACCGAGGCGGATTTGGTCATTGTCAGAGGTGGGATTGCCGAGATATTGGTTGAAATCAAATTTACCACGACCCCCAAACTAACCAAAAGCCTACACATTGCTAAAGCAGACCTGGGTACAACGCGCAATTTTATCATTTGCCCAGTTGCTGATGGCTATCCCTTGGATACGGATGTAAGGGTGCTGGGAATTGGTGAATGGGGGGCGATTTTTGGGGATCGGGGTTAGAATGTTTGTACTGGCAGGTGTGCTGGCGATTGGGATCGCGTTTTTGACAATTGTTGTACAAAGTGTGAAGGCGGCGCTGACGAATCCGGTGAAGAGTTTGAGGAGTAAGTAATTCATTTTTGATCAAAAAAATCAGGTTATGTTCAGGAACTACCTAACCATCGTTTGGAGAAATTTGCTCAAGAATAAGCTCTACACCGGGCTCAATGTAGCAGGACTTACTTTTGGGATGACTTGCTTTTTGTTCATTGCCCTTTTTGTGTTTGACGAACTGACCTTTGACCAACAACATGGCAAAGCGGAACAAATTTACCCCGTGGTCGAACACAAA
Source organism: Haliscomenobacter sp. (assembly GCF_041740695.1). Classification (GTDB taxonomy): domain Bacteria; phylum Bacteroidota; class Bacteroidia; order Chitinophagales; family Saprospiraceae; genus Haliscomenobacter. The sequence continues at coordinate 70,426 of NZ_JBGSLK010000057.1, forward strand.
AATGTCAAAGGAGAAGCGACCACTGTAGCCGCCGCTGGCTTGATGTTGGCAGAACAAGCCAGAATAAGTATTCCCGAAGTAGAAAATACAACGAGAATGCAAAGGACTGGAAGAGCAAACCTCGTGAATCCTGAAAACCCGGTGAATTTTCAGGAAACCATCACCATTGCCGACGCCAATTTTCTAAGCGTATTTGATTTCCCTCTGGTTGTGGGAGACAGAAAGACAGCCTTGAAAGAGCCCAATTCGATCCTGATCACCGAGGATTTGGCCATGCGGCTTTTTGGAAAAATTGAAGTGTTGGGCAAAATGCTGGAATGGAGTCATCTGGACACCCCTTTAAAAATTACGGGTGTCCTGAAAAACCACCCGAGCAATTCGAGTTTCACTTTTAACAACGTAATGACAGATGCCATTTTTGAGCATTCTAACTTCAGAAGACAATTAGGTCCTTCTGATTGGTTGTCCAATAGTTTTTCGGTGTACATGCAGCTAAAACCTGGTGCAAATGCCGAGAACGTTGCCGGGAAACTGAAAAAAATGGTGCTGGACCATTTCACACCAGAAACTGGCACGACCTTCTCTTTCAGCCTACAGCCTTTGAAGGACATGCACCTGAAATCTGAAAACATCGTAGATGGGGCTAGAAACAGCAATGTAGAAGCCATCCCGCAGGGAAATCCTTTGTACATCAAAATATTTGCTTTGGTGGCCTGTTTTATTTTGCTGATCGCAGGCATCAATTACATGAATTTATCTACCGCCCGGGCCACCAATCGCGCCAAAGAAGTGGGCGTAAGGAAATCCATTGGTGCGGAGAGGCGGAATTTAATCACCCAGTTTTTATTGGAGGCTGTGATTGTCTCGGCCTTTTCATTTGTATTGGCTATTCTTTTGGTGAATGTTTTACTGCCTTTCTTCAATACGTTTACGCTCAAAGGATTGTCGCTTGGTTTTGACACTGATTACCGAATTTGGCTGATGGCCATCTCCGCCACGGTTTTGATCAGTTTATTGTCAGGCACTTATCCTGCGCTCTTGCTTTCTGGTTTAAAACCCGTCTTGCTTTTGCGGGGCATTAAAGTCAAAAGTGGCAGTAGTCTGAGCCTCAGGAAAGGTTTGGTCATCACGCAGTTTTCCATTTCAACGCTGATGATTATTGGGACCATTATCCTGTACCAACAAGTCCGGTTTTTGAACAATACCCATTTAGGATTCAACAAAGAACTCATGGTGGTCATTGATGTAAATAGCCGAGCGGCACGGGAGCGTTGTGAGACCATCAAGACGGAAATGAGCAAAATACCCGCAGTGAAAAGTGTGTCCCTCACGTCCAGGGTGCCCGGCGAATGGAAGACTTACCGCAGGGTAAAAATCCATAACCAGGGCAACTCGCCTGATCAAAAAGAGGCTTATTATTTTGCGGTAGACAGAGATTTTACCAAAACCTTCGATGTACAGCTTTTAAGCGGCAGGAACTTTGATAAGCTCCAGGATTCCAGCTCGGTCATCCTCAATGAAACTGCGGCAAAACTGCTGAACATTAGTGAAGCCTCCGGTCAAATCGTAGCCATACCATCGGTAGCTAGCGAAGGGGTTTTCGACCCCCTTGATGACGAAAATACAGTATTTAGTCCGCGAGTAGTTGGCATAGTAAAAGATTTTCACTTTCAGTCGCTGCGGGACAAAATAGAGCCTTTGGTATTGTCCTACATAAGGAACCCCATCCATAGGGTGGATTATTTCACGGCCAGAATTGAGCCTACTGCCATCCAAACTACTTTGGAGAAATTAAAGGCCGTGATGGTCAATGCCGACAAAGAAGACCCTTTTGAATACCATTTTTTGAATGAACAATTGGCCATGTTTTACGCTGAAGATGCCCGTCGCCAAACCTTGATGATTTGGGCAGCCCTGGCAACCATTTTTATTGCCTGCCTCGGGCTGTTTGGTTTGGCTACCTATTCTGCAGAGCAAAGGACCAAAGAAATTGGGGTAAGAAAAGTATTGGGTGCGACGGTGTTGAACCTTAGCTCCATGCTTTCTAAAGACTTTTTGAAATTGGTCGTTGCGGCCAATGTGATTGCCTTGCCAATCGCCTTTTGGGGGGCCAATCAATTGTTGCAAGAGTATTCGTACCACATTGAAATCAAATGGTGGGTGTTTGTTGCGGCGGTGCTGGTTTCGGTGGTGATTGCTTTGGGGACGGTGAGTTATCAGGCGGTGAGGGCGGCGTTGATGAATCCGGTGAAGAGTTTGAGGAGTGAGTGAGCGGGGCTTGCTTTTTTGAAGATGAAATAAAACTATATCATACGTAAAATGCATCATTTGCTTTTTTTCTAGTAGTTTTAAGCGCCTTGCGTCAATTAAAATTGCGGCAAGGTGCTAGACATAGGAAGAGGAGTTGCGGCAATGTTGAAGTTCGCTGAAATAAAAAAAAACCGAAGCAAGAAAATGAGTACATAAATCAAAAAATGATGTAATTTTCTTTTTAAAGAGTTATCACACCAAAATTTACAAGAGAAGCATCTATATAAAATACGACAATGGGTACTAGATCAGGAAAAATCAGTCAATCCTTAGATACAGTTCATAAATGGTTTATGGAACAGGGAGAAGTTTTTATCAGAGTAGAACTCTGGCCAGCAGCAGGTTATACGGATTACTTTCTCTATACTAATTATGAGCAATTCGTGCAGGATTTTAAAGATTTCCCAGCATACTACGAAAATCTATTAAAACATAAGTTTGTGATAGATGTTATTGCTATAAAAAATACATATTTGCCAATACGGGGAATTGCTGGTGATATTTTCTTGGACAAAGCGAAACAAGTATTTAAAAAAGGTGAAGAGTTCTTATTTATGTTCAGTACAAAATCAAATGTTTTCTCACAGTGCGGTCATGTTTATTTGGAAGAAGAAATAAAAGAATATGTAGAAGAGCATACAGGCAAATTTTGTATTTTTGGAAAAGAGCCTGATTATAACTGGCCTCTTAAAGAAGATGTAGAAATTAAGATAAGATGGTAATCTCCGAAATAAAATTGACTAAAATCATGGATGCCTTAAAACTAATTTATATAACACTCCTTTTATTGGTATCATTCAGTTGCAAACAAAATACGACTGAACAAAGAGCCGTAGAGCTAAATCTCCTTCACATACTTCACCACATCCGCCCCAAATCCCAGTTCCTCATACAACTTTCGCGCCCGCTCATTCCCGGCAAAAACATTCAAGGTAAGCCTTTCATAGCCCTCGCTTTCAGCCCATGCCTCAGCTTTGGCCATAAGTAGTTTGCCTACGCCCTGGCCTCTTCCTTCTGGAGCTACAATGAGGTCGGAGATGTGACACTGTTTTGCTTTGAAGTAATGATCACTGCCGGGGTGCAAATGGACGAAACCGAGTGGGGTTTGTGCTTGGTCTTCCGCAATGAAAATGGTAGCTCTGCTTACTTTGGACTTATATGCCACAGGCACCGAGCATTTTCACTTCTTAACCAAAGTCAATGAACCCCACCCAATTCCCCCCGTCCTTTGCAGCATCAATTCATTTTCTAAAACTCGACAAGTATGAAAAGGATCGCTGCAATTACCGCATTGCTGCTGCTATGTACCACTGCCATTTTTTCCCAAAACCTGACCCAAACCGTAAGAGGAACCATCCTGGACGAAGACAGCAAAATGCCACTCATCGGTGCACAAGTGATCGTTCTAGGCAGTGATCCCTTGTTGGGGACTGCCAGCGACGAGCAGGGCAATTTCAGACTCGACAAGGTTCCAATTGGTCGGATCAGCTTACAAGTCTCTTATTTGGGCTACAAAAACGCGATCATCCCCAATATAGTGGTCAACTCGGGTAAAGAAACCCTGCTCAACCTCACCATGCAGGAATCAGCCATCAAAATGGAAGAAGTTGTCATTACTGAAGACAAAAACAAAGGCGAAGCCCTCAACGACATGGCCATGATCAGCGCCCGCTCGATCTCGCCCGAACAAACCAACCGCTACGCGGGCGGCTTCAACGACCCCTCGCGCATCCTCTCCAATTTTGCGGGCATCACTAGCACCCAGGATGGCAGCAACGACATCATCGTACGCGGCAACTCCCCCAAATACGTGCAATGGCGACTAGAAGGCATCCAAATCAGCAATCCTAACCATTTTGCTGACCAAAGCTCCGTAGGTGGCTCGGTCAGTACCCTGAACAACAACATCCTGGCTACTTCTGATTTTCATACTGGCGCCTTCTCTGCCGAATTTGGCGATGTGCTTTCCGGGGTGTACGATGTGAAACTCCGGGCGGGCAACAATGAAAAATTTGAATCCGTGTTTGGTTTTGGCCTGCTTGGCACCGACCTGACCCTGGAGGGGCCTTTCAAAAAAGGTTACGGCGGCTCTTACCTGGTCAATTATCGCTACTCCACCGTTTCCCTGATCCAGGACATTGGGCTAGTCGACAACATCAACGGGTCCCTAAATTTTCAAGATGCGGCCTTCAAAGTAGTACTGCCCACCAAAAAACTAGGTGTATTTTCAGTATTTGGCCTAGGCGGCACCAGCAGTTTTTTATTTGAAGATGTGACTCCAGCCATTTGGGAAACACCGGGGAACAATGGCCAGCGCCGCGAAATCCGCGAAGATTACCAAAAACGCGCCCATTTGCTCAACCTGGGCCTCAACCACACCCTGAGCCTCAGCCCACGCAGCTACCTCAAAACCAGTCTGGCCTATTCCAACGAGGGGATTAAAGACGATGTTTTTGAGTCACAACTCATCAAAATTTACGGCGATAATGGGGAGTATTTGCGCGATTCGGCCCAAAGCCGCAATCTGAATTTCAGTGGTCGTTTGTCAAAACCCACCTACCGGGCGGAACTCACCTACCACCACAAGTTCAACGCCAAAAACAAAATCCAGATCGGCAGCAAATACAGCCTTTTTGCCTACGAATTTGAGCAAAGCCAAATCATCGAAGGCGGCTCTACCCGCTTCAAGCTGATCGATTTTAATGAAAATGTAGGTACCCTGCGCAACTTCGTGAACTGGAAACACCTGCTCAACGACGACCTGAGCATCGTAGCGGGGGTACACAACCTGAATGTACTCCTAAATCAAAAAAGCACCCTGGAGCCCCGCCTGGCCCTGAACTGGCAACTCAGCCCCGGCAGCGCCATCCACGCGGGTTATGGCCTGCACAGCACGATGGAAAGTATCCACAATTACTACGCCCGGGTCAAACAACCCGATGGCAGCATTGCGGAAGTAAACCGCGATCTGGACTTGCTCAAAGCCCATCATTTTGTGCTGGGGTACGAAAAACGATTTGGTCAACACCTGATGGCCAAAGTGGAGCTGTACTACCAAGACCTCTACAATCTGCCCGTGGAAAATCTCGACAGCAGCTATTACGCGACGATCAACGAAGGGTTGGAGTTTCGCTACGTGGATTTAGTCAACAAGGGTACAGGTAAAAACTACGGCATTGAGATCACGCTGGAGCGTTTTTTCCACCGCAACTACTATTTTTTGCTCAACACTTCCTTGTACCAATCCAAATACCGCTCCTTGGAAGGCATAGAACGCAATACCCCTTACAACGGCAACTATCTGGTCAACCTCCTTTTTGGCAAAGAAATCCCCAAACTGGGCCCCAAGCAGAACCGCACTTTGGGACTCAACGCCAAGGTATTCTTCGGTGGTGGCCGCAAGATCATCCCGCTGCTGCGCGACAACAATGGCCAACTGGCCGTTGATCCCGGCAACAATCGTTTCTGGGATTACACCAAAGCTTATGACCGCAGCTTGGGAGATACCTACCAGGTCATCTTATCGGCTAGTTACAAATGGAACCGCCTCCGTGCTACCCACGAAGTTTTTCTTAACCTCGACAATGTGACCAACAATAAGGGAAAAATTTCGGAATTTTACGATGAATCAAAACCCAATAACATTGGCTACCTTACTCAATTTGGGGTATTTCCCAACTTGATGTATCGGGTATATTTTTAAAACAAGTTGAGAAGGTTGAGAGGTTGAGAAGGTTGAGGCTACCGCGAACGCCATTGGCACACGCACACTATCACACACAAACACACACCCATTTTTGCGATAGCCTCAACCTTCTCAACCTTCCTAAACCCTCCTAAACCATTTCACCATGAAAGCAGCCATCCGTTACCAATACGGACCTCCTCGACTATTGAGCGTCGGGGAGGTCCCCCAGCCAGTGCCAGGGGCACACGAAATTTTGGTCAGGGTATACGCCACTACGGTCAATCGCACCGATTGTGCAGTCCTGACGGGTTGGCCACTGGCCATAAGGGCTTTTACAGGTTTGAGCAAGCCCAAATTGCCGATTACAGGCACCGATTTTGCCGGGCAGGTCGTGGGCCTTGGCCAGGAGGTGAATAACTTTAAAATTGGAGATAAAGTATGGGGTTTTAATGACAATGGCCTGGGGTCACATGCTCAATACCTTTGCATCGCCGCAAGTGGCAATGTATTAGAAATGCCTAAAAATACCAGTTATGAAGCAGCGGTGGCCAGTGCCGAAGCTGCCCACTACGCCGTCAATTTCCTCAATAAAATAAAGTTGTACGCGGGTCAAAAAGTGCTGGTGAATGGTGGGACCGGCGCCATTGGCTCGGCCGCGATCCAGTTGCTTAAAACTATGGATGTGCAGGTTACTGCGGTATGTGGAACACCCCATTTGGCTAAAATCCAGGCATTAGGGGCCGATCGAGTGATCGACTACACTGCCGAAGATTTTACCCAACTGAATGAACAATTCGATTTTGTACTGGATGCTGTAGGGAAGAGCACTTTTTTTAAATGCAAACGCTTGTTGAAGCCAGGTGGGGCGTACATCTCTTCGGAATTGGGGCCGGGTTGGCAAAACATTTTTTTGGCTTTGAGTACCCCCATTTTGGGCGGGAAAAAAGTGATTTTCCCGGTTCCGACCGACATCAAAAAGAGTATGCTGGTGGTTCAAGGATTAATTGAAGCAGGCAAATTTCGCCCTTTGATTGACCGAACGTACCCCTTGGAAAAAATCAGCGAAGCTTTTAAATACGTAGGAAGTGGGCAAAAAATCGGGAATGTGATCATCGACTTGGCAGATTGAACACATTACACCTCCTGCATTGAGTCGAAGCAAGTCCCGATTTCATCGAAAATTAAACGCATGTCGGCACAGCCAATGGTATTTTGGGCGATCCCACAAAATGAGATTGCCATGCGACCTGTCAACCAACCAACTTTTTTTGCCCCCTGCCATAGCCTGGATCAATGCACCGACAAATTGATCCAGAATTTGCATTTTTATACCCCTTTACAAACGGAGGAAATCCAGCGGATTGTAGCTGAAACGCCCATTAAAACCCTTAAAAAAGGTAGCTTGTTGTTGCGCGAAGGACAGATTCCACAGGTTTGTTATTACGTATTTAAAGGCTGTGTTCGGGAATATTACCTATTGGACGGAGAGGAAAAAACCAGTGAATTTTACTTGGAAGGGGATTCCATCTCCGATGATTTGGGTAAAATAGAAAGGAAACCTAGCCGAAAATATTGGGAATGCCTGGAAGACACCACCTTATCCGTCTTCTCGCATGCGCAGGAAGAAAAAATGTACCGCCTTTTTCCCTGCATCGAATCCCTGTGTCGCATTGAAACGGAGAAAAAATTTGGGCAATTCCGGGAGCTGATGGCCTTTTACCTCGCCTCCAGCCCCGAAGAACGTTACCTGAACCTGTTAAAAACCCGGCCCAATTTATTAACCCGGGTGCCGCAGTATCAATTGGCGAGTTACCTGGGGATGAAACCTGAATCCTTGAGCCGAATTCGTGGCCGGATACAGTCATCGAAAGAGCGAAGAACCGCTTGAATCCAGAAATCTGACTTGAGTGGAATAGTGTTCAACCCGTACACTCTTGTTCAGTTTTGAACAAGAGCTATTTATGTTTTATTTGTAAAAAATTGAAAATAAATTACTTGAATTATTGGCACAAAAATTGGGGAAATCAATCAAAACACACCCGACTATGTACCGCAGCTATCTCAAAATTGCTTTTCGCAATCTACTCAAAAACAAAGCTTCTACTCTAATCAACATCGGCGGGCTTGCCGTGGGTATGGCCGTAGCCATGTTGATTGGGTTGTGGATTTGGGACGAACTGTCCTACGATCGTTATCACGCCAACTACGAGCAGATCGCGCAGGTGATGCAGCACCAAACCTTCAATGGTGAAGTAGGAACCCAGGTATCCAATCCTGCGCTTATGGGGGGCGAAATTCGCGACAAATACGGGAGTGATTTCAAATACGTCCTACAATCTTCCTGGAATGGCAACCATACGCTGGCTTATCAAGATAAAAAATTGCTCAAACCAGGAAATTACTTTGAACCAGAGGTAGCGGAGATGTTGTCGCTCAACATGCTCCAAGGCACCCGGGATGGGCTGAAAGAGCCTTACACCATTATGTTGTCAGCAAGTGTGGCCAAGGCATTTTTTGGCGATGCTGACCCGATGGGCAAAATGTTCAAAGTGGACAATCAGGCCGATGTAAAAGTGACCGGGGTATACGAAGACCTGCCTTTAAATTCCACTTTCCGCGACATGACCTTTATCCTGCCCTGGAAATTGTACCTGATCAGCAACCCCTGGGTGGAAGAAATGGAAGGCCCCTGGGGCAGCAATTTTACTCAAACCTTTGCCCAGATCGCCGATCATGCCGATATGGCAGCAGTATCGGCCAAAATCAAAAACGTAAAACTGAATAAAGTAGACAAAGAAGAAGCGCGCTACAAACCCGTCGTATTCCTGCACCCCATGTCGCAGTGGCATTTGTACGAAGAGTTTAAGAACGGCAAAAACATCGGCGGTCGCATTCAGACGGTTTGGCTTTTTGGCATCATTGGCCTGTTTGTGTTGCTTCTGGCCTGCATCAATTTTATGAATTTGAGCACCGCTCGTTCCGAAAAACGCGCCAAAGAGGTGGGCATTCGCAAGTCCATTGGGTCGCTGCGCACCCAATTGATCACTCAATTCCTCAGCGAATCCCTACTCGTAGCGATTTTTGCCTTTGTTTTTTCCATCGTCCTGGTCTTGCTGATGTTGCCCTTTTTTAATGAAGTGGCGGATAAAAAAATGTCCATTTTGTGGAGCAATCCACTTTTTTGGACCATTGGCATTGTGTTCAGTCTTCTGACCGGGTTGATTGCAGGTACTTACCCCGCTTTTTACCTGTCTTCCTTCCAACCGCTCAAGGTGTTAAAAGGCACCTTCCGGGTAGGGCGTTGGGCTTCGGTGCCGCGTAAGGTATTGGTAGTTATGCAATTTACAGTGTCCATTACCTTGATTATCGGCACCGTCATTGTTTTTCGCCAAATTGAATTCGCCAAAAATCGCCCCATTGGGTACGAGCGTGATGGCTTGGTTTATTCCGGCATTACCGAACCCATCCATGCCCATTTTGATGCCATCAGTCATGAATTAAAAAGCAGCGGTGCCATCGTGGCCATGACTGGATCCGGCAGTCCTACTACTGAGGTTTGGAATACCAACGGCGGCTTCAATTGGGAAGGAAAAGACCCTAACCTGGGCGTGGATTTCCCCAATAATGCCGTCACGCACGACTACGGCAAAACCGTAGGTTGGAAAATCAAGGCCGGGCGCGACTTCTCCCGGGAATTTGCTTCCGATACTTCTGCCTTCATTTTAAACGAAGCTGCGGTCAAATTCATCGGGTTTAAAGAGCCCATTGGCAGCATCCTGGAGTGGAATGATCAGCCTTATCGGGTAATCGGAGTGGTCGAAGACTTGATCGTTCAATCTCCTTATCAACCCGTACGGCCTTCTTTGTTTCACATTGAAACGGATCAATCCAATCTGGCCATTTTAAAAATCAATCCCGAGCTTAGTCCCAAAGACGCTTTGGGTAAAATCGAAACCATTTTTGCTAAAAATGATCCGGCTTCAGTGTTCAATTTCCAGTTTATAGATGAGGAATACGCCCAAAAGTTTGGCGATGAAGTAAGAACGGGCAAACTGGCTACCTTTTTTGCCATTCTAGCCATCTTTATTTCTTGCTTGGGTTTGTTTGGATTGGCCTCTTTTGTCGCCGAGCAACGCACCAAAGAAATTGGGGTACGCAAAGTCCTAGGTGCAACCATCCTAAGTGTGTGGGGTCTTTTGTCGAAAGAGTTTGTAGCGCTGGTGCTGCTTTCTTGCGTATTGGCTATTCCGCTTTCCTATTATTACTTGCATGCCTGGTTGCAGCAGTTCGAATACCGCACGACGATCTCCTGGTGGATTTTTGTTGCTGCGGTGGTCGGAGCGCTGCTGATTACCTTGCTGACGGTGAGTTATCAAGCGATCCGGGCGGCGGCGGCCAATCCGGTGAAATCCTTGCGAAGCGAATAAAAAATCATCACCTGAACTATTGTCAACCCAACAAGTATGTTTAAAAATAATCTCCGGATCGCCCTGCGAAGCCTTTCCAAGAACAAGGTTTCCTCTTTCATCAACATTGCTGGTTTGGCCGTAGGTATGGCCGTGGCGATGCTGATTGGTTTGTGGATTTGGGATGAACTGTCCTACGACCAACACCACCCCAACTACGAGCGCATTGCCCAGGTGATGCAGCACCAAACCTTCAATGGCCATAGAGGCACCGAATCTTCGATTCCGATTCCCTTGGAGTCAGAATTGCGCAGCAAATACGGCCACAACTTCAAATACCTGGCCATGGCCAGTTGGCAAGGGGAACATATTTTGAGCCAGGGGGAAAAAATGATTACCCAGGAAGGCAACTACATGGACAAGGACATCACCAAAATTTTGTCTTTAGCCATGTTGAAAGGCACCCAAGATGGCTTGAAGGAGCTCAACGCGGTGCTGATTTCTCAATCGACAGCACAAGCCCTTTTTGGCGAAGCCGAGCCGATGGGAAAAATGATCAAAATCGACAATACCCAAGAGGTCAGGGTGAGCGGGGTGTACGCAGATTTACCCTACAACACCACTTTTCATGACCTGCATTTCATTGCACCCTGGGCCTTGTATGTCTCTACGCAGGAATGGGTCAGGAACGCGCGTGATCAAAACCAATGGGGCAACAACTCCTTTCAATTGTTTGCCGAAATCGCTGATCAGGTGGACATGACCCAGCTCAGCGCCAAGATCAAAAATGTCAAATTCGACAAGGTAGACAAGGACGAGAAAAAATTCAAAGCCGAAATCTTCCTGCACCCCATGGAAGATTGGCACCTGAGTTCCAATTGGGAAGAGGGCGTGCAAACGGGTGGTTTTATGCAGTACGTAAAGCTCTTTGCCATCGTGGGAATTTTTGTTCTGCTGCTGGCTTGTATCAACTTTATGAACCTGAGCACGGCGCGCAGCGAAAAACGCGCCAAGGAGGTAGGCATTCGCAAAACCATTGGTTCGGTGCGCGGGCAACTCATCCGGCAATTCTTCAGTGAATCCTTCCTGGTGGTTTGTTTTGCTTTTGTGTTGGCGGTGGTGTTTATCCTGCTGGTTTTGCCTTGGTTCAATGAAGTGGCGGATAAAAAGATGCATTTCCCTTGGGCCGAGCCGGTCTTTTGGTTGTCCAGCTTGGGCTTTATGCTCTTTACTGGAATTGTAGCGGGCAGTTATCCTGCTTTTTACCTTTCCTCCTTTCAGCCCATCAAGGTCTTGAAAGGCACGTTTAAAGCAGGGCGTTTTGCTTCTATCCCGCGCAAAGCCCTGGTGGTGATGCAATTCACCATTTCGGTTACCTTCATCATTGGTACGATCATCGTGTACCAGCAAATTCAACACACCAAAAACCGCCCACTCGGCTACGACAACAAGGGCATCCTCATGATCCAGATGACCTCGCCGGATTTTTCTGGCAAGTTTGACTTACTGCGCAATGAGCTCAAAACCAATGGCACCATCGTGGAAATGGCCGAATCTTCCAGTCCACTAACCGGGGTATGGTCCAACAATGGCGGTTTCAACTGGGAAGGAAAAGACCCCAGCCTGGATGCTGAATTTGCGACCATTTGGGTTTCGCACGATTTTGGCAAAACGGTGAATTGGCAGTTTACCCAGGGTCGGGATTTTTCCCGGGATTTCACCACGGATTCTTCTTCACTGGTCATCAATGAGGCTGCGGTGAAATTTATGAACCTGAAAGAGCCAATTGGCAAAAAAATCCATTGGGGGGACGAAGATTTTACCATCGTTGGCGTCATCAAAGACATGGTGATGCAATCGCCTTACGATCCGGTGAAACAAACCGTGTATTTGCTGAGTTATGAAAATGTGAGTTGGATGAATTTGAAGCTAAATCCTGCCAAAAGCGCCCCTGAATCCTTAGCTGGGGTGAGGGAGGCTTTTAAAAAATACATTCCTGCGGTGCCTTTTGACTACAAATTTGCTGATGAAACGTTCAATGAAAAATTTGAAGCGGAGGAGCGAGTAGGTACGCTGGCAGCAGCATTTGCCGGGCTGGCCGTATTTATCTCCTGCCTGGGTTTGTTTGGATTGGCTTCCTTTGCTGCCGAGCAGCGCACCAAAGAAATTGGCATCCGCAAGGTTTTGGGGGCTTCGGTCAACAACCTCTGGGGTTTGTTGTCGCGTGATTTTGTGGTGCTGGTGTTGATTTCTTGTTTGTTGGCTGTGCCGATCGCTTATTATTATTTGCACGGCTGGCTGCAACAGTACCAATACCGGACGGAGATTTCCTGGTGGGTATTTGGGTTTGCAGCGCTGGGGGCAGTGGTGATTACTTTGCTGACGGTGAGTTTTCAGGCGATTCGGGCAGCGACCATTAACCCGGTGAAGAGTTTGAAAAGTGAGTGACATCACGATAGAAAGGCGAAAGCGACACTTTCTTTATCACAAAGGAAAAAGAAGAGGGCACAAAGGACACAAAGTTAGACGTTGACGACGCTTCGCTTTGTGTCCTTTGGGCTCTTGTTTTTTTTCTTTGTGATAATAAAACGTCGCTTTGGGAATACTCAAAAGCAACCACCAGTCTTACCAATTTTTAAGACTTTCCACATACAACTTTTCCACCTGCTCCCGAGCCCAAGGAGTCTTGCGCAAAAAAGTCAAACTGGACTTAATGCTGGGGTCATGATTGAAACAGCGGATGTTGATTTGCCGCCCCATTTCTTCCCAGCCGTATTGCTCTACCAAGTGAAGCAGAATCTTTTCGAGGGTGATGCCGTGCAGGGGGTTGTTGGGTTGTGGATTGTCCATGGCTCAAATGGATTTATGGGCTTATACAAAGCTGATCACTATTTACTCAAAAAATCCTCGGAAATATCCCGCCAAATGGTATGGTAATGCTGTACGCCGCCATCCCGGTTGCTGAACTCAATGATGAAAGTGTCCGTTTTGACCGAATAGTAGTGCAATTCATTCGTATTGAAACTGCCCTGCCAACTGAAGATCAGGTTATTTTTATTCGCCATGACGCGCTTCAATTTCTCCTGCGCGAGGCTGGGCGTCAGGTTTTCGACCCAGGCTTTGATGATGCCTTCCACAAAACCCTGTTGCTTCGGGGTCATCTCCGTATAACGTACTCCTTTTCGATCCTTCATATGGGCCTCTTTGCCCGTTTGGGTCATCACATCGGCGTCGATTGGGTGGGGCCCGAGCCGGGCTTTTTTCTGCAAATCGGGACTCAGGTCATTGAACAACTGATTGCCAAAATCATTTTCTTCAAACATGAGATAGGCACCCGCGTAGGGCCCGGAACTGGTCAAAGCCGGATTGATGCCCACAAACATGGGCGTACAAGTAACACCTTTGGGCGAATAAGTCAGGTTGAGCGAAATGTGGTGCCCTTCAAATTTCCAGGCCCAAATTTTGTCCTTGCCAGGAGTTCCAAAAATGCTGAACCAGTAGTTTTGATTGCCATAACGCTGGGCGATCGGGCTTTTGGCTTTGCTGAGCCGCTCCAGGATAGCCTGGTCATACTGGATGATAAAGAGTAATTTTTGATAGCCTTGCTGGCTCAACACACAGCGCAAAAGCTGGTGCATGATCACCCGCTGCGAATCGGCCAGGTCGTTCATCTGAACGCCCTTTCGATATACTTGCTCCAGCGGAAGGTTGGACCACTTGGTGCGGGAACTATCGCTAAAAGCTAGGTTGGTGACCGTTTTTTGGGCCGGGGTCAATGTCGCCAGAAAGGCCGTAGCGGCTTTGATGGAAGCGCTTTGGTCAAAAGTGCTTTGGCCAAAAAGGGTGACCGTACTACAGAACAGTACGATAAAAGTGCTGAATTTCATTTTCATGCGATGAGTATTGCAGGTTGGCTGTAAACTTACAATTTTTCGGGTATGGGGTTGGCATGAATGGTTTTTTATTGCCATTGTCCGTCCAGACGGTATTGACGCGATAGATGTTTTTGGCCTGGCGGTGGTGGGTATCAAAACTCAATTCATGGCGCAAAAACAACCCAATCATCAAACATACCGACATGCCGATGGTCAGTCCAGCTACATGCAAGCTGGTGTTGAGCCGCTGGCGAAACAAACGGCGGAGGGTGATGCGCAGGGTGTTTTTGAGTTGGGTTGGCCACATGGTTTTTCGATTTTGTGAATGCTTGGCAGGGTATGGGTGTACTGTGGCAATTTTTGTACCAATTGGATATATTGTTGTTTGTTAGGGGGTTAAAAAGAGAAGGTGGATGGGGAGATGTTCAAAATCGAACAGGGGTGTTCGGATGTGGGAAGGGGAAAATCATAAAAATGATGTTTCTTATCACTACCGCCAGGATAAACCTGACAAAAACGATATAAAACATCATTTTTCAACAAAACAATCCAGTTTTACTTAGCGATTATTTATCCGGGTAATTTAGGTCCAGGGCTTACCTTAACCCTGGAATCCCGGAACCTCCCAACCCCAAATACCCTTCCAATCGATCAAAAGTTTGCCCGAAGCTCTGTACCATAGAACCCACCATGGCCAGGTAATTGGCTTCCTCCTCGGGCGTAGCATGATGCGCCCGGGCTTGCAGGGTCATCCGGCAGTGACCATTCTCCTCTGTGCTCAAGCTGAGTACATTGTACATTTCGGTCGGCCAGGGCATGCCAAAGGGGGCGGGCACTAGGCCGCGGTTTTCATCCGAAAAAGCATTGATGAAGCTCAGCTGCGCTGGTGCCGAGATGTCCAGGTACTCAAAGCGACCCCAGAGTTGGGCACCATCGGGGCCTTGGTGGCAGTAATGGAAGAAACCACCAGGGCGCAGGTCGAGTTGTTGTACCAGGGTTTGGTGGCTGGCGGGGCCCCACCAGGCGGCCAGGGCTTGGGGCTCAGTCCAGGCGGCAAATACGGCTGCGGGTGAATGGGGCAGCAGGCGACTCAGGACAAAAGGGAAAGGGTTTTGGTGATCCATATTGTTTTTTTATAAAAGCAAAAATAAAACAATTTATTTTATCTCCAAACTTGAACCTGCCTTTTCTAAGGTGAAGCCCTAAGGTGTCCTTAGGTGTCTTAGGTGGTGAAGGATTGCCCTGCTGCGCAGGGCTTTTTTATTTTTCACCACCTAAGACACCTAAGGAATTCACCTTAGAGAAGGGTGTTACACCCACTTTGGTCATCCAAATGACAAAGACCCACTTGGCCATTCTCCCCCAAAACGGGTGAGCCTTCCAAGTGCCAAAAAGGCCATTTTTCGACCGTTTTAGTTAAAAAACTGCATTTTATGTATAAAAAACTGCATTTCGTCGCCTAAAAAATCCCCCAATTTGCAGGATTTCCAACTCCAACTCCCCCCGCTATCTTTAGCAAGTTGAAAAGTTGAAGTGTTGAAATGAAGTTTGAAAGTTGGTTAGTATAAAAGACCATTCGTCTCATCTACTTCTAAACTTTTTAGCTTCTCTTCAACATTTCAACACTTCAGCTTTTCAACTAACAATCACTCACTAACCTATGTAAGGATGAAGCCAAATTTGTACTTGTTGGCCATGGGGCTACTGCTGTGTGCAGGGCCCTTGCTGGCTCAGGATCTCAACGTTAGCGGGACCGTCCGATCGAAAGAGGATGGACTCACCCTCCCCGGGGTCAGTATTTTTATCAAAGGGACTACGCGGGGCACCGTAAGCGATATTGATGGCAAATACGCACTGAGTGCCCCCAGCAATGGGGTGCTGGTGTTTAGCTACACCGGTTTTGCCACCATTGAAGAGAACATCAACGGACGCAGCAGCATCGATCTGAATCTGGAGTCCGATATCCTCAAACTCAACGAAGTGGTCGTCACGGCGGTGGGGATTTCCCGGGGGCAAAAAGCCCTGGGGTATTCCATCGAGCGGGTCGACGCCGATAAGGTGCAACAAACCAGTGAACCCGACATGTTGCGCAGCCTTTCGGGCAAGGTACCAGGGGTCAACATCATTGGCTCCAGCGGGGTGCCCGGTAGTGCTACCCGCATCACGTTAAGAGGCAACCGTTCGTTTTTTGGCAACAACCAGCCGCTGATCGTGGTGGACGGGATTCCATACAACAACGAAACCAATGGGGTCAATGCTTCCAGCAATGCCCAATTATCGGGCGGCGGTGCTTTTTCCAGCCGTTTGGCCGATTTGGACCCCAACAACATTGAATCCATCAACGTACTCAAAGGTGGTGCAGCGGCAGCCCTTTACGGCATTCGTGCGGCCAATGGAGTCTTGTTGATTACCACCAAAACGGGGAGCTCCAAGGTGTCGAAAAAGGGACTGGAGGTGACCTATTCTTCTTCAGTAGCCATGGAAAACATCTCCAATGTGCCCGATTACCAGAATACTTATGGCACGGGTACGGGTTTTGTGTTTGCGTTTGCCAATGGTTCCTGGGGTGCACCCTTCAAAAGTGCAGTCAACTACCCCACCATCGACTCCATTCCGATTTGGGCACCTTATGGCAATGCTTTTGCTACTTTGCGGGGCACCAAAACTCCCTATCAGGCTTATCCGAACAACGTGCGCGACTTTTTTGAAACGGGCATGGTGCTGGAAAACTCGCTGACCTTCTCAGGTGGCACCAATAAAAGTAGCCTGATCGCTACGATATCCAAACTGGATCAAACGGGTTACATCCCCAATTCATCTTTTAAAAGATTCAACATGAGTTTGGGCGGCAGCACCAAACTGGACAATGGCCTGGTGCTCAATGGCAATCTGGCTTTCACCAACTCGGTGCAAAACGGCCCGGCGGGTGGTGCCAACAACGCGGTGGGCAATGCTTCGGCTTTTGGCCGGACCATGTTCCTGGGCCGCAACTGGCCGCTACAGGATTTGCCTTTTGAAGATCCCACCACCCGAGCCTCGGTGTTCTTTTTGCCAGTGGGTTCAGCTACCAACCCGTACTGGAGTACCAAGTACGATGGTTTTGGGGCAAATGTCAATCGGGTAGTGGCCAGCCTCGGTGCAGCGTATGACCTGACTCCCTGGTTGAGTGCTGCCTACAAAATTGGCGTCAACAACTATTCCCAAAACGACAAGGAGTGGTTCCGGCCCGGCTCGCGGGGTGCAGGTGGGATTGGTCAAATCGCCGAAGGCAACACCAGCTTTACGGAAATCGAATCCAACTTCCTGCTGACCGCCAGCACTCAACTCAACCCGGATTTTGGCTTCAAAGCCGTAGTAGGACACAACCTGAACCAACGCACGTTCAACGAGCAAAGGTTCAGAGGGCAAAGCATGGTCAATTTTGACATTTTGGACCTCGATAACACTTCCAATGTCATCCCATTTGGTGGAGACTACGAGCGGCGTAGGTTGTACGGTTTTTTCACGGACTTGACCTTCGATTACCGGGGCTGGGCTTTCGTGAATTTCACCGGGCGCAACGACTGGTCTTCCACCTTGCCTTCTGAAAACCGCAGCTTCTTTTATCCCGGCGTGAATGGTTCTTTGGTATTTACGGATGCCCTGAAGATGAAGTCTTCGGTGTTGAACTTCGGTAAAATCCGCGCCAGTTGGGCCACCGTGGGCAACGATGCTCCGGCCTACGCCCTGCAACCCACTTACCTGATCAACCTGGGCAACAGCGCCAATCTGGTGGGTGGCATTCGCCAGAACGACTTCCCTTTCCGGGGTTTGTCTTCGGCTACCTTGTCCAATACTGCTGCCGACCCCAACCTGAAGCCGGAGTTCACCCGCAGTGTGGAAATTGGTACAGAATTGAAGTTTTTCACCGGGCGGATTGGTCTGGATCTGACCTATTACAAAACCCGCACGAAGGACCAGATTGGCCGTTTGTCACTGCCAGCCGCTTCGGGGTTCAGCAACTTGTTGACCAACTTTGGGGTGCTCGACAACGAGGGCATCGAAGTGGGCCTGAGCCTCGATCCATTGCGTTCGGAAAAGGGCCTGAACTGGAACATCTACACCACTTTTACCCACAACAAAAACCTCGTAAGGGAATTGGCACCGGGTTTGGAGGAAATCGAAATCCAGGGTTTGTTTGCGGGTAGTGTGACGCCGGTATTGCGTCCGGGTTTGCCTTACGGGGTGATTCGGGGCACGGTTTCGCTGCGCGACGAGGAGGGCAATTTGCTCATTGACCCCAGCAATGGCCAGTTGATTACGGCTTTGCAGGAGGAAATTGTGGGAGATCCCAACCCGGACTTTCTGCTGGGTTTGACCAATACCTTCTCCTTCCGGGGCCTGAGTCTGAGCGTGGTGCTCGACTACCGCAAGGGTGGCGATTTGTACTCGGGTACGGTCAACCAGATGTTGGGTCGCGGGGTGTTGAAAGACACCGAAAAGCGGGAAATGAACTACGTCATCCCGGGCTTCCTGGGTGATCCGAATACCAACCTGCCCCTCCTGGATGAGCGGGGCAACAAAATCCCGAACAACATCCAACTGGAAATGAACGACTTGTATTTCGGCAACACTTTCGCGGTGAACGGCAACGACGAGTGGGGTGTGTTTGACGCTACCACCATCCGCATCCGCGAGGTAAGCCTGGGTTATACTTTGCCCAAAAATGTGTTGCAGCGCACCCCACTGGGCTCACTGCGCATCAGCCTGACTGGCCGCAACCTTTGGTACCGGGCACCGAATTTCCCAAAATCGACTCGCTTTGATCCAGAGACCAGCACTTTTGGTAGCCAAAACTTTGTGGGTTTTGAATACCAGGCTGCGCCTTCGGTACGGCGGGTGGGTTTGAATTTGCAAGCGACTTTCTAAGGTGCACCTTGGGTGTCTTAGGTTTCTTAGGTGGTGAAAGAATATTTTTTTTACCACCTAAGAAACCTAAGACACTCAAGGGATCACCTAAGGAATTATGAGCCCAAGGCGCTCGTAAGTGCAGCCTTTTAGTATGATGAAAAAGAAAAAAACATGAAAACCAAACATAAATACCTCCTCCATAGCCTCATCGTCGCGGTAGCCCTGCTCGTACTACCCGCGTGTGAAAAAGGCTTTTTGGACATCAACGTGGACCCCAATAACCCCACCGATGTCCCCCTGACCCAATTGTTGCCCTACGCGGAACTGGGCATGTCCAATGCCCTATCCATTCACAGCCAGGGGCTGGGTGAACCAGCGGCCTGTTTTGCGCACTACATCGTAACGCGCAACAACTTCAACAGCTATTTTGCCCAGGGTGGCGACGGCCCGGTCAACGATCCTTGGGAACAATTGTACACCATCGTGCTGACCGACTTGCGGCGCATCATCGATGTGGGCACCGAAGACGAAGCCTGGCATTTTGTGGGTGCAGCCCAATTGATGACCGCTTTTGCGATGGGCACCCTGGTCGACGTGTGGGGTGACGTACCTTATCGCGAGGCCAATCTGGGTTCGCTCAAACCTTATCCGGTGTTTGATCCGGGCAGTCAGGTGTATGCCGATTTGCTCAAACTCGTTGACGAAGCCCAGGTCAATCTGGCCAAAGTGAGCAACGTACGGATGGGCAATGCCGACTTGTATTTTGCCGGGGATGTGGCCAAATGGCAACGGTTTGGCAATACCGTCAAATTGCGCCTGTACAACCAGGCCCGCCTGACCCCCGTTTACGACGACGCAGCGGTAAAAGCGCTGGTGACTGGCAACAAGATCATGGCTGCCGCGACCGACGATTTTGAAATGTTGTACGGCAACGTGGTCTCCCCCGATACCCGGCACCCAACGTTCATCGACGAGTACACCCAGAACAGCCCGCAGTACAACATCAGTCCTTATTTTTACCAAATTATGCAAGGCAAAAGCCAGTTGAATACCATCTTTAAGGACATTGTTGATCCGCGGATTCCATACTATTTTTACAACCAACTGACCCCGGCCCAAGCCGCTCAAAACGCGGTGTCCTACCGGGACGGGGGTTTTGTGTCGATCTGGTTTGGCTCTCTGAACATCGATCCCAACGAGGGTTTTGACCAAAACACCTCCAAAACGTTACTAGGTTTGTACCCAGCCGGGGGCAAATTCGACGATGGCCGTGGAGGAGCTGGTACGTTCAACAGTGGGCTGCGCGGCGCGGGTTTGCACCGCATGTTGACCTATTTCAACAGTTTGTACATCCGGTCGGAACTGGCACTGACCCGCAGCACGGGGGAAAATGCCGAAAACCTGTTCAAACTGGCGATGGAGGAATCTTTTGCCGAAGTGAACCGCATGGCAACCACAGCGGGCGTAGCCAATATCACCAAAGCGAGTATCGATGAATACGTGGGCAAAATCCTGGCGCTGTACCAGGCTGCCAACGATGCGCGCAAGCTGGAATTGATGATGACCCAAAAATGGATTGCCAATTTTGGTTTCAGCATCGAGGCTTACAACGACATCCGCCGCACGGGTTATCCCAAACCCTTCGACCCCACTACAGACAACAACCCTAATACGGAGTTGATCCGCAATTACATCGTCTCCTTCCCTTATCCGACCAGCGACTTACAAATCAATCCCAATGCGCCGAAAAACCAACGGGTGATCGCTACGGATAAGGTTTTTTGGGACTTAAACTAACAATTGCGCGGCCTTCGGCTCGCGTTTTTTAAACAACCACAAATCTGAATCATCTCAAATTTTCAAAACAGGATCAAAATGAAAAATTTGCACAAAGGACACAAAGGCAGCAGTAGAGTAGAGAGAAGCGGCGCCGCCGCTTCTCCCCCTCGTCAAACCGTACGTGCGGTTTTCCCGCATACGGCTTTCCTATGATCTTCGTCATCAGCTTTCACAGGCGAACACCTCTGCCAGTGTATTTTGTCGGGT
>NZ_JBGSLK010000058.1:0-94654 GCF_041740695.1 Haliscomenobacter sp.
GTGAATCCTTAGGTGTCTTAGGTTCCTTAGGTGGTGAAAGAATGTTTTTTTTACCACCTAAGGAACCTAAGACACCTAAGGATTCACCTCAGCAGTTAAGGCACGAAGGCTATCAATAATAAAGCTTTAATCCTCCACATCCGCCGTTTCCAGCGCCGGAGCATCCACCGCCTCTGTCTCGATCTCATTCAACTCCACCCGCAAATTGCCAATGATAAAATCCTGGCGTTCCGGCGTGTTTTTGCCCATGTAGTAAGACAATACATCATCGATGTCGGTATTTTCGGTGATGATGACGGGTTCAAGGCGAATATCGGTGCCAATGAAGGCCGAAAACTCGTCTGGAGAAATTTCACCTAAGCCCTTAAAGCGGGTGATCTCCGGCTTTCCCCGCAGTTTTTTGATGGCAGCCTGCTTTTCCGACTCAGAGTAGCAATAAAAACGCTGCTGCTTGTCGCGCACCCTGAAAAGTGGCGTCTCTAGGATGTACAAGTGATTGCCACGTACCAGTTCAGGGAAAAATTGCAGGAAAAAAGTCAACATCAAGAGGCGGATGTGCATGCCATCCACGTCGGCATCGGTGGCAATGACCACGCGGTTGTAACGCAGGTCGTCCATGCCATCTTCGATGCTTAAGGCATGCTGAAGGAGGTTAAATTCTTCGTTTTCGTAGACCGTTTTTTTGGTCAAACCATAACAGTTGAGCGGTTTTCCCCGCAAACTAAACACCGCTTGCGTTTGTACATCTCGCGCTTTGGTGATGGACCCACTGGCCGAGTCCCCCTCGGTGATGAACAAGGTGGTGGCCAGGCGCATGTCTTCCGCGACTTTTTTGGTCGAATCGCTGAAATGCAGGCGGCAATCGCGCAGCTTTTTGTTGTGCAGATTGGCCTTTTTGGCGCGTTGGTTGGCCAGTTTTTTGATGTCGGCAATCTCCTTCCGTTCCCGTTCCGATTGCAGGATGCGTTTTTTCAGGGCATCCGCTATTTCGGGGTGTTTGCGCAGGTGATTGTCGAGGTGTTCTTTGATGAAATTGCCGACGAAGGTGCGGATGCTTTGTCCTCCTTCTGGGGCAGTATTGACCGAACCCAGTTTGGTTTTGGTTTGGGATTCAAACACTGGTTCTTCGATCCGAACGCTCACTGCTGCTACAATGGACCCCAGAATATCGGTGCGATCGTAGTTGGCATTGTAAAATTTCTTCACGGTTTCTACCACTGCTTCCTTGAAGGCATTGAGGTGACTGCCACCTTGGGTGGTATTTTGACCATTGACAAAGGAGTAGTACTGCTCGCCGTAATGGTTGCCGTGGCTCATGGCCACTTCCATGTCTTCGCCCTTGAGGTGGATCAAGGGGTAACGCAGGTCTTCGTTTTTGGTTTTGCGCCCCAGGAGGTCAAAGAGGCCATTTTTGGAAACGATGATCTGCCCGTTGTAGTTGAGTTTTAAACCTGCATTGAGGTAAGCGTAATTCCACAACTGGTTTTCGAGGTGATCGCGATGAAAACGGTAATTGCGGAAAATACCACTGTCGGGTTTGAAAGAAACCAAAGTCCCGTTGGGTTCGTTGGTTTTTGCGACCTGGTGTTCTTTGAGCAGTTCACCTTGTTGAAACTCGGCGACTTTCATCTGCCCTTCGCGCACAGCTTTGACCAGAAAATAATCTGAAAGGGCGTTGACAGCTTTGGTACCTACCCCGTTAAGGCCTACCGATTTTTTAAATGCTTTGGAATCGTATTTGCCACCAGTATTGATTTTGGACACGCAGTCGATGACCTTGCCCAAGGGAATACCCCGCCCGTAGTCGCGGACTTCGGCGGAGTTTTCCTCTATCTTAATTTGGATCTCCTTACCGTGTCCCATGACGTATTCGTCGATACAGTTGTCCAACACTTCTTTGAGCAAAATGTAGATGCCATCATCCGAAGAAGCCCCGTCACCCAGCTTGCCAATGTACATCCCCGGACGTAACCGGATGTGCTCTTTCCAGTCTAAAGAACGGATGTTATCCTCGTTGTAACTCACTTGCTGTTCTGCCATGTGCTCCGATGTTAAAAAAATATTAAAAACTACTGCAAATCAGTTCAAAAGAACGAAAAGAGTGGTATTTTTGCGTTAAATATACAGCAAAAAAACTTTTTCTAGCAACAATTTGTTGTTTATTTTTAATTTCACTAGCTTGAACCGAGAAAATTTATACCGTCACCCTGCCATGCGCAACCTGCGCAATGCCATCCTTCGGGAGCTGCGATTGCAGTTCGCCATGAGTTTGGTCTTGCTGGCTTTTGGTTCGGGATTGTGCGTGTTGACCTTTAAAATCAGCATTGTTTTTTCCATTATTGGTTTAGGCTTAAGTATGGTGGGCGGCAAATTGGTCGTAGATACCACCACTAACCTACGCATCGACAACCACCTTTTGCTCAATTACCTCCGCTATCAGCCCCAACATATTGTGTGGGTTTATTCCGTCATTACCGAAGGTGCGCCCTTTGGCATTCACCTGTTCCGCAAGGGCACCTTGCACTTCAAGCTAGCTGATGGAAGTGATTATACGGTTGGCATGCAAGCTAGCAAATTAAAACTGGTTAGCAAATTCCTCATGCGCCTGCTGCCCCATGCTACTTTTGGTTACACTGTAGATCGGGATTACACATTCCGGGTGAGCCCCGAGCGCCTCCGCAAGGAAGAGAGCAAAGAGGATGACAGTGATTTTAATTTCTAGTTCTTGAATACCCTCTTCCAAAAAACTGGCGATAACCAAAACTCAACGCCAGCAGCAATCCAGCAAAAATCAAGACCACCACTGAAAAGGGCATGCTGATGATGGCAAAGATTCGGGTGCGATCTACCAACCACATCAAACCTATTGTAGCGGCAATCAGCATGAGCAAGCCCGACAATTTGTCAAATCCGGGGATATAGCTCAAATCCACATTGCGCCGCACGATGCTCAAGGTTAAAATCATGGATACGATGGGCAAAACCTGGGTATAGATGTCCATGTTTAAAATGCTGCTGCGTTCGAACAAAAATATATACACATTTAGGGACAGCGCAAAAATACCTGGTACTGCACTCAAATAAATGAGGGCAGAATACAGGAATTTCCAGGGGGCATCGCGGCCTTCCACTCCGGCTATCCAAGCCAAGAGCAAAGCCGCCACAGGCAAAATAGCAAAGTACAATACTACTGATTCGGGATGATTGCTCAGGTACGTAAGCAGGTCATTCAAGGTCATGTTGCAATGATTTTGATCTGGAATAAACCCAAAGATATAAAATAGGCGATAATTAAAATGGGGACTGCGGCCCGATGTGTTGTAAAGGCTCTACAACCAAGATGTGGTTGTCAACAATATCGACTACCCGCACCGAGTCGCCCGGGCGAATTTCGACTCCAATGGAAATGGCATCGAGGGCATAAGGTGCTTTGCGCAAGTTGAGGTGCACGCGTCCCAGTCCCTCTTGATGGGGCGGAATGTATTGCAAGACTTCACCAGTACTCGTAAGGGCTTCCAGGTAATTGAATTTGGGTCGATTGGAGGGAACGATCTTCTTTACGGGCTTGCGCAAACGCAGAATTAAGTAAGGAAACAGTGCAGCAAGAATACCAAAAGGCAGCCCGTCCAATAAAGAGATCAACAAGCCAGGTTCCCAGATGTGGGCCAACAAACTCGTCCAGGCCCAAAAGGTGAAAAAAGTCAGGATAAAACGGGCTCCAGTAATTTTAGGGCGGATATCGCCGTGATCAGGTTCATCGTTGAAAAACTGCATGATCAAAAAAATACTCAGCAGGATCGTAAATACCACCGCAGCCACCCACAGCAGTTGCTCTGCCCAGGTGAGTTGAAGGAATGCGGGAATAAATAACCAAATCTGCATAGTCTTCTCAATCTTAAAGCACGTGCACAAATTTTTTCCTTGCTTTTCGACAAAAGTAGATTACTTATGCCATATCGCTCCCTTAGTATCGACCAATGGGCAAGGATTTTCGCTAAAATGGAGTTCTTGTACCTTTTTCAACCGATTCAAGTTTTTTAACAACGTTGAGTCAAGGTGTGTTATATCTGGTCTATCTTTTTTCTCAAAACTGGCTGTTTCCACTAGTCCTTATTGTCGGTAGTTTTGTAGAAAAATAAACACATGAAGCCGAAAACCTCCCGCATTGAACCCAGTCGTTTAGCCAAGCGGATGCGCAACGACGAAGGGACCATTCATACGATTCTGGATGAGTCGCTAGTCTGCCATGTATCCTATGTATTGGATAGACAGCCATTCATCATCCCAACGTCCTATTGCCGAGTAGACAACATCATTTATTTGCATGGCTCCGTAGGCAGTCATTTTTTCATGCAAATGGCCAAGGGCATTCCTGTTTGTATTGCGGTTACTTTGATCGATGCATTGGTGTTGGCGCGTTCCGTTTTTCACCATTCGCTCAATTATCGCTCCGTAGTCGCTTTTGGAACCACCCGCTTGGTGGCTGATCCGGCGGAAAGATGGATGGCCGCCGAACGTTTCACCGAACACGTCATCCCGGGGCGTTGGAACGATGCCCGACAACCTTCGGAGAGTGAATTCAAAAAAACGATGTTCATTGCCGTTGAAATGGAGGAAGTTTCGGCCAAAGTACGCGACATGGGCGTTGGGGACGATCCCGAAGACATGGAAGCCCCGGTTTGGGCTGGTTTGTTGCCTTTAAAGCTAAGTGTTGGTATCCCACAACAAGACGAGCAACAGCAGCCTAACATCCCGGTGCCCGACTACATTAGTCAATACACACGTTGAAAAAACACCAACGCTTTTCCCATTGCCACCGTCTTGTGTTAAAGTAACTTCCTATTCCCACTTTACCTTGTTTAAATGCTTGGTATTATAGCGAATTGCGGTATTTTTACCTTAAAGTACCAGATTACCATTATATGGTGCTTATTACAACTACACAGGATGTTGCGACAGGTGTTTTTACTGCTGATAGTGACGATGGTATGGGGAAAGCTCTCTGCTCAAGATACCCTATTGTATTGGCCAAGGGTGGAATTGGGCATGAACATTACTCAAACCCTCTCAGGTTTTTTTAATTCTGGAGGCCAGGGCTTGCCCACCGATCCATATCTATTCAGCATCAAATTTCCTGGCGCACGGAGCACTTTCCGCACGGGTTTTAATGCCCGTTTGCGCAATCGGGAAGAAGCCTCCAATACAGGCCAACGCCTGATCAATGAGCGGGATTTTCACCTACGTGCAGGACTGGAATGGCGCAGGACTTTGACTAAAAAATTCAGCTTTTACTACGGCCTTGATGCCATCATGCGCTATCAACAGGAAGATGTTGATTTCAATACCAACGGCGGAACGATTGAATTGGGCAGCAACAGCACAGGTTTTGGCGGAGGCCCTTTGATGGGTTTGATGTTTCACCTGACATCCAAAATAATGCTGAGTACCGAAAGTAGTTTGTATGGAATGGCAAGTTCGGGGAAAGAAAGGGATCAAAACGATCCCAATGTTCCTCCGACCGAGCAGAAGATCCGGCAGTTTGAAATCCTGCCTTCGATACCGAATTCTTTGTACGTGTTTTTCCGCTTTTGACCATGCGCTACCTGACGATACTTACCGCAAGCCTGTTCATTGGCCTACTGATGGCAAATGTGTTGAGTGCTCAAAACGAGCAAGATCGCTTTTTGCCCGCTGGAGGGTACAAGGTAATGGGATTCAACACCACCCCCTTATTGGTGCAGCTGATTCCCTTTAACCGTTCTGATCCACGAGTAGTGGGGCCTTATCATGTGAACTGGCGCAGTTATGTGGAGCAAAAAGGGAAGCTCAAGGGTTTTAAAATAAGCCTAGGCGTTGATCTTTCTGATGCTAACGAAGAGGCAATTCAGGCTTTTTTCAATTTTCGCCTGGGTTTTGAGGGGTATCGTCGCCTCAGTCCACGTTGGGGGTATACCCGAGGCTTTAATGGCTTTTTTAGTGCTGGTGATTTTAATACGCCTGGGACCAAACAAGGGGATGAAGTTTTTTTGGGCATCGGGCCACATTGGGGAGTCGATTTTTTCGTTTCTCCTAAAGTGAGTATTTCACTGGAAACTGCACTGGTATTTGGAACCACTGATTTTGGCCCCAAATTCGAGTTCATTCCACCAGTAGCATTAAACCTCAATTTTTGGTCGCCGAAAAAAGAGCGACGCATCATTTCAAATGAATAATTCTTTTATAGCTCAATAACCACCTGTCTTATGAAGAAAATTACGCTACTCTCTTTACTCACCATTGGCTTGCTCATCGGCCTGACTGCGTGTTACGAAGAAATGGAATTTGAGGACGCCTTGGGGGAGCCTAATTTGCCTGAGCAGGCCATGGATTATGCTTCGCTGCAATTGCCCGAGCATATGAAGAATACCTTCTTGAGCTTTAGCAACAACATTTTTGGTCAGCCTGGGGTAAAACCCAATCCAGGGCTCATGAACAGTCCCAATTTTATCGATCCTAATCTGATCAACAATACCAATATCACTTTGGGCCCTGCCAACCCGGTCGTCAGCAACCACGGTGCGACCTTGGGTCGGGTACTGTTTTACGATACCCGTTTGTCCATCAACAATTCGATCTCTTGCGCTTCTTGTCACAAGCAGGAGTTGGCGTTTTCGGACAATGCCCAATTCAGTAAAGGTTTTGGGGGTAAAACCACCCCACGCAACTCGATGGCCATCATCAATTCAGGTTTGAATCACAACCTGTTTTGGGATTCCCGGGTACATTCCGTGACCCAACTGGCGCTGGAGCCCGTGCAGAACCACATCGAAATGGGCATGGAATCGATGGAGGTGTTGCAGAAAAAACTAGCAGCAACCAACTTTTATCCCGAGCTTTTTGCCAAAGCGTATGGCAAATCAGAAATCAATAGCCAGAAAATTGCCGATGCCATGGCGCAGTTTGTCTGTTCCATCATTTCCAGCAACTCCAAATTCGACAAAGGGGTAGCCAGCAATTTTAGCAATTACACCGAATTGGAAAAAATGGGCCGCGCCCTGTTCTTTGGTTCCAAAGCCAAATGTTCCGAATGCCACGCGGGCAGCAATTTTTCTGCGCCCGACAATCCTCATTCCAATGATCCTTACGGTTCTCCTGAAATTGGTGGGACTGCGGTGATTGGTCTGGAGCTTTCGGCCAAAGACAAAGGCAAGAACAATGGGAGTTTCCGCATTCCCAGCTTGCGCAACGTGGGCCTAACCGGGCCTTACATGCACGATGGTCGTTTTGTTAGCTTGGATCAAGTAGTAGATCACTACAACAGTGGCATTCAGGCTCATCCTGAGCTCGACCCCAAATTCATCGACAAGGATGGTAAGCCGCTGAAAATGAACCTGAATGCGATTGAAAAGAAGGCCTTGGTGGCTTTTCTCAAGACATTGACCGACGAATCGATCACTAAAGATCCTCGGTACGCCAATCCTTTCAATTGATCAGGTTTGGCTTCATTAGATGGAGTAAACTCTGGCGTTCGTTCGTTTTTAGATTGATGACATCAAACTTGCGGGCACAGTTGAACGAGCCCATATCCGAGTCACTGTTGATCAGAATAGCGCCCATCAAAATAACGTAGCGGCAATTGTAATGGGTTGCCGCTACCAATTCTTCTATCCGACGGTCGATGGCTTCATAAATGACCTCGGTAGCCTCCTTCAGCGGGATCGCTGCGCCCAGAACTCGCTCGTTTTCTTCCCACAAAATCTGCTCAATGGTATTCATCTGGTAGTCCATGTCGGTTACATTCCCGGCAGTGATCTGGCCATTGATCAGTTTATTCAACGCACCTTTGGCCGCGCCACAACATCCAGAGTTTTTGCTTTGTCCCATGCGATGGATTTCCCCAAAGGCACCATTTTTGGATACCCCCACATGGGGTCCGTAGTACACAAATACCGCACCATCATCGGGTACATGGCTGGCAAAAGCGCCCATTCCGGTAAGTCCGGTGAAGGGAAATCCATCCAGGCCACCCATTTTAAACGGGCCCAAAAACTCGTAGGCGCGGGCAGGGTACTGAATGCTATTGACATCGTCGCTACAAATGCTATCGGCCAGCATGACTTGCCCTGGCTCCAGATCTAATTTTTCCTCCACAAAATCGATCAAGCGGTTGACCCCATCAATGGTGGTGATGGCATCGTGGTAGTATTGGCGGATGATGGCCAGTTTTTCGCGTTTTTTCATAATTGGCGTTTATGGTCAGTTACGGATGAAAATTTGCTAATCAAAATCCCCATCAACACGACGAGGTAAAACTGTCCGGCGATGCCAAACAAGGCAGTGATCAGTTTGGTATGATGGGTGTTGGGGGTAATGTCTCCAAAACCAATACTGGTCAAAGTGATGCTGCAAAAATAAACCAGATCCATGTACGTAGCAGCAGTGCCGTCGGTACTTATCCCTTTGAACGATGCTGGGTTGGCGTAGACAAAAATTTGCAAAAGAAATACTGCCAATTCAATGAGTAGCAAATAGCCACAGGCGGAGGCAGAAATAACGTCCACATTGATGTAACTAGGGCGGATCAAAAACTTGATGATTTCCCAAAATATAAAGGCAAAATAAATCACATAGGTCACATTCAGGGCAAGCATAAAATTGGGAATCCCAGAGGCAAAAGTCAGCGCAATGGGAAAACCAAACACCAGAATGAACAGGAAATTCCGCACCACATTTTTCCATTTGCCTTTTTCAACAAAAACGCCCACACTGGCAACGCCCAGGATCAACATGTTGATGGGCCAAATGACCTGGGTATACATGGGTAGATTTTGTAAAAAAACACCAATAAAAAGGTGTTGAAGCAGCGCAAAGAGCAGCAGCTCGTATTTGCGGGCCTGTAGGAAGTGGGTGAAATTAGACCTGGTGTTGAGCATTGAGAGAAATTTTTCGGGGATCTAGCCGCAAGATAATCATCTTAGAATTTTCTTACCCAATCAAAGTCGACTGCTCCACATTGATCATCTGCCCGTACAAAATCTATCAATTTTCAATTGCCGCTCCGTTGGCTTAAATCGCCCGCATTTTGTTTCCTTTCGCATCATGCGTAACTTCAGCCAGTCCCAGTGCCTCCATCAGCGGCGGGATATACATACCAAAGCGGCCTCGGTAGCCTTTTTTTAAACCATACCAACCTCCTACGGGGTTATTTTCGGCGCGACCCCAGGCTTCTACGGTACCTTCTTTGGCGGGCTTTTGCTCACCGGCAGATCCTTACATGATGCTTTCGGCTTCCTTTTTCAGATCAGCGGCAAACTGTTCAAAAGAGGCATCAAAAGGAGGAATAAAGCGAGCGAAAAGTGGGAACATCAGACCACCAATTTTTTCCGCCATGGAAAAAACAGTATGGCCCTGGTCATTTTTGCTCAGGCTGTATACTCGATTGCCCATTGCATCGCCCCAAACCAATCTTTTATCCGTCTCAAATTCCTTTACTTTTAGTTTGAAGGTTCTTTTGGGGTCAAGGGTGGAGATGAGTTGGATGGTTTCACCCAGGGCTATATTTCCGTTAATGGAAATCACAGTTGAGTTCCAACGTGAGAAATCACTGGCAGTGGTCAACAAAGACCAGATGATGGAGGCGTCAGCCTGGATTGCGATGCTCACTGCGGTTTCGCGGCTGAAAGTGGTTTTGGTTGTTGCGGCTTTTCCGTTTGATGTTGTAGCACTCATGATGGCTGTTTTTTGATACAAAGTTTGTTTGTAAGGGGCGACAAAAAATAAATGCTCATTTTGCCAGAGGACTAGATAAGTAAACGTTTCATTTCAAGTGTCTTATCTAATCCTCTGGCTCAGGAAAAATGAGCACTTATTTTTGCCCCACTACTAATGCTTGTTTGCGTTTCTGACGAACGAGCGAATTAAAACGATAGGCTAAACTTCATTTTTTTTCAAAAAACTTTCCATCACTTTTCTATTGTGCTCTAAATGATGCAATTGCAACTCCGAAGCGCCAGAAGTAAAAGGATCAATGCCTTGTAAAATTTGCATACGGAGGTCAAAAAGATGCTCTTTATCCCCTTTTTCGGCTGCTTTGATCATGTCAATTTTAACCGCCTCTTCCTGAAATTTTTGTTGGGGATTAAAAACTGTGTTCAACTCCGAACACTGATGGCAGGTACCTTCCTTGTTGATCAATGCACAACGCCCTTCAAATATGCTGACCATTTTGGCCCTGGCAGTATGCAGGTAATATTTGACCATGGCCTCGCTGGTGTCCACAATTTGCAGGATTTCGGCGACCTTAAAATCGTACACTTCCTTGAGTAAAAGGCAGATTTGCTGCTCTAGCGGGAGTGATTTGGCGATACAGGTAAAACAAAACGCGATGTGTTCTTTGATTTCAAAAGCTCCATGAGTGGAGGCGTGGCGAATCTGCATGGCTTCCTGGAAAAATTGAGGGTTGGACAGTGCAGCCGATTTACAAACATCGGTTACATCTTCCGTCCAGCGCTTTTTTGCCCTCAGGTTGTCTTTGGCCAGATTGGAGGCAATCGAAAATATCCAGGTTTTGAGCGAAGACTCTCCACGAAAGCTTTCAATTTTTTCAGCAGCCTTGAGGTAGGTGTCCTGGACAATGTCTTCAGCATCGGCCACACTGGCCGTGATCCGGAGGATAAAGGATTTGAGTTGACCCTGAATTTGTTCAAATTCGGTGTTTAAATGGGCGGTGGACATTAGGTGTGTCGGTTTTTAGCAAAATATAGAATAAGCTTGGAAATGATTCACTAAAAAGCAGATTTAATCCATTGTTAACCTACAATCTGATCCAGCCACCAATTCGCCCTAGCACCACTGATGCCAGCACTTGGACAAGTCCCCTCCCCTCGCAACTCCCGCACGATGCTTTCAATCAAAGGTTGTTGTACATGCTCCGGGTACGGAATCGGGTATTCCACCAAACCCTCCGCCGTTTCTACCCGAATCGGTGAATCGTTGAAAAAAGCAAAGCTAATTTTGCCTTTCGAGCCGATGATTTGGGTTTCATCGGTGCGTTGTTCAGGGTTGACGGTGAAGCACCAGGTGCCCGAGCCCAATATCCCCGAAGCAAACTCAAAATTGGCCACCACCATATCGTCCGCTGTATAAAGTCCACCCTGATTGCGTGCCATCCCCTGTACCTGATGAATATCGCCTAACAAATACTCCAAGAAGTCGACTTGGTGAGAAGCCAGATCGTGAAAATGTCCACCGCCAGAAATGTCGGGATTGACCCGCCAGCGAGGTTGAGGGTTTTCAGCAATTTCCTCCGCTTGAGGAGGATTGTGAACACGCAGGTGCACAAAACGGACATCACCAATGACCCCAGATTGTACCAATTCCTGGATTTTCATGAAATTCGGCAAAGAACGGCGATAGTAGGCGACAAAAAGCGGCATGCCCGTTTCCTGACTAACCTGATTCATTACCGCACACTCGGCGCTGTTCATGGCCATGGGTTTTTCGACGTACACCGCCTTGCCCGCGCGCATGGCCCGAATGGCGAAATCAGCGTGTACATTGGGAGGAGTAGCGATATAGATGGCGTTGACTTCCGGGTCTTGCAGCAGGGCATTCACATCGTCGTACCAACGGGGTACCTGATGCCGCTGCGCGTAATCGGCGGCTTTAGCGCCATCGCGGGCCATCACGGCTACCAGTGTAGAATGAGGCGTTTTGCTGAATGCCGGGCCGCTTTTTTTCTCGGTTACGTTGCCGCAGCCGATCATGCCCCAATAGACGTGGGATAAAGACATGGTAATTGTGAAGGCGCAACCCTTTGTGGTTGCCCACCGCTAAAATAGCAAAGATTTATCGTAGGGGCAACCCTTCGTGGTTGCCCAACAGTAGCTGCAACCCTTCGTGGTTGCCCAACAGTAGGTGCAACCCTTGGTGGTTGCCCATCACCAAAATCGTAGGGGCAACCACCAAGGGTTGCACCTACGATTTAACCACCGCCAGTTTCCCTTTTTCCAAATAGCGGAAATTGGTGTAACCCAAATATACACAAATCAAAAGTGTCACGATGCTCATGTACCCTACCCAGTTGTAGTGGACCAATTTACCAGAGTCCGGGTCTTTGGTTACAATAAACCCGGCCACCAAAGCCGCCAGACCACTGCCCAACTGCTGCAAGCTGCTGTTGAAACTCTGAAAACTCCCCCTTTGCTCCGGATTGACTACACTGGTGATCATCGCACTGGAAGTTACGCCCCGGCCAGTTGCCACCGAAAACCAGAGCCCAAACAGAATCAAAACCGGAATATACGCCTGTAAGGGTGGCAAGTTGGTGATGACAAAAACCATGGGCAGTGCCGAAAAGGTGCAAATCATAAAAATGAGCACCTTTCCATGTACATCCGAAAGCCTGCCCAAAATGTTCGAAGCAAAAAAGGCCGCAACTCCTCCGACGAGATATATTAAAGGTGTGAAGTTTTTGGAAAAACCAACATTAAACTCCATGTAGGGATTGATAAACGGAATGATGGAAAAATGTCCAAACATGATCAATCCACTAAAAAGCAATGCAGTGTATTGGCGACGATCCGCAAAAACGCTGGTGATGACGTTCCATTTGCTCTGCGGTATTGCACCTTCCGGTTGAATGTGCCCCGTCATACTTGGCAAGTAACGGATCAGCAATGGAATCAACACAATCCCCAAGGTGCCCACCAACAAAAATGGCGCATGCCAGGAAATCAAATTGGCCAAATACAAGGCAAAAGGCACCCCAAAAGTAGAAGCCAGCGCAAAAGCCGACATGATGGCTCCCATCGCCGCACCCCGCCGCTCGTAAGGGAAACTATCCGCGACAATGGACAAAACCTGCGCCCCAATCAGACCGCCAAACAACCCGGCAAGGGTCCGGGCAATAAACAAGGTCATAAATGTAGGGGCGAGGCCACAAGCAATGGTGCCAACCAAAAAGCCAATGTAGGCGTAAATCAATACTTTTTTGCGGTCGTAATGATCAACAAAAAAAGCAGCACCAAAGCCCGACACCGCGGCGCTAATGGTGTAAGCCGAAACCAGAATGGAAAATTGCTTGGGTGACAAGTCAAAATAAGGCATCAGGTAGTTCCCCAAGGGCATCAAGATCATAAAATCAAGGATGTGGGTAAAGTTTAAGGCAGCTAAAAGGATCAGCATAATCCGCTCTTTCCAGTTCATAATGTAGTAGTTGTGTTCGGGTATGAAAAATCAGATAAGGATAGGAACACGAAAAATCCAGCTTGGGTTTCATAAGGGGCGATAAAAAATAAATGTTCATTTTGTCAAATGATTAGATGAGTCAACGGTTCATTTCAAGTGTCTTATCTAATCCTTTGACTTAAAAAAAATGAACATTTATTTTTGCCCCACTGCTAAGAACTTAAGTCTTTACTTTTTTCCATCTTTTCTTACACTTTTTTTTGAATCAGTCAAATATTTTTTATCAGAGTGTGGAAAAGATGTTAGTCTTTTCCACAGTTTTGTTTTGGTTTAGTGTGAAAAAAGAAGGAAATTGGACTCCTGATTAAACCAAAAGTTTTATGATAGTTAAAGACCAAGAGCACATCGCGCAACTACAAACCTATTCTTTCGAAGAGGCAGTTACGGCAAGCACCGAGTATTTTAAAGGCGACAACCTCGCCGCCAACGTATGGGTAAACAAGTATGCCTTAAAGGATTCCTTTGGCAATATTTATGAAAGAACCCCAGAGGACATGCACCGTCGCATCGCTAGTGAAATCGCGCGCATCGAGTCCAAGTACCCCAACCCACTGAGTGAAGAAGCAGCCTACGATTTGTTGAAAGATTTTGCCTACATCGTGCCCCAGGGCAGTCCGATGGCTGGCATTGGCAATAACCTACAGGTATCCTCGCTTTCCAACTGTTTTGTAATTGGCAACTTTGCCGATTCTTACGGCGGAATCATCCGTACCGATGAAGAACAGGTACAACTCATGAAACGCCGCGGTGGAGTAGGGCATGACTTGTCCCACATTCGCCCCAAAGGTAGTCCGGTAATGAACTCTGCCCTGAGTTCCACGGGTATCGTTCCCTTCATGGAGCGCTACTCCAACTCCACCCGCGAGGTAGCCCAGGATGGCCGCCGGGGGGCACTGATGCTCAGTGTATCGAGCAAACACCCCGATGCCGAAGCTTTCATCGACGCCAAGCTGGAGCAAGGCAAAGTAACCGGTGCCAACGTATCCGTCCGCATCGACGACGAATTTATGCGTGCAGCCATGGGTGGCACACCTTACAAGCAGCAGTTCCCGGTCGATTCGGACAATCCAAAAATGACCAAGGAAATTGATGCTTCAGCCCTTTGGGACAAAATCATCTACAACGCCTGGAAATCGGCAGAGCCTGGGGTATTGTTCTGGGATACCGTGATTCGGGAATCCGTGCCAGATTGTTACGCTGACTTGGGTTACCGCACCAGTTCTACCAACCCTTGTGGCGAAATTCCCCTTTCGCCTTACGACAGCTGTCGCCTCTTGGCGCTGAATATGTACAGCTACGTTGAAAAGCCCTTTACACCTGAAGCGTACTTCAACTTTGAAAAATTTGCGGAACATGCACAATTGGCCCAGCGCATCATGGACGACATCATCGACATGGAGATGGAAAAAATTGACCGCATCATCGAAAAAATTGAAAAAGACCCGGAAGCCCGCGACCTGAAAGAGGTGGAATACGAGCTTTGGAATAAAGTACGCACTGCCTGTATTGGTGGTCGCCGCACCGGGGTGGGCATCACCGCCGAAGGTGACACCCTCGCCGCTCTGGGTTTGCGCTACGGCAGCGACGAAGGCATTGAAATGTCTGTAAAAATCCACCAATGCCTGGCCATCAATGCCTACCGCGCTTCGGTAGACATGGCACGTGATCGGGGCGCTTTCCCCATCTACGATAGCCGCCGGGAAGAGAACAATCCATTCATCCAGCGTTTGGCGGCTGCCGACCCACAGTTGTACGCCGATATGCAGCGCTACGGTCGCCGCAACATCGCCCTGCTGACCATCGCACCTACAGGCACCACCAGCTTGATGACCCAAACGACTTCGGGGATCGAACCCGTATTTATGGTGAGCTACAAGCGCCGCCGCAAGGTGAACCCCAACGACAAAGATGTCAAAGTGGCTTTCATCGATGAGGTGGGCGACCACTGGGAAGAATACAACGTGTTCCACCACAAATTCCTCGATTGGCTCCAGCAAAACGGCTACCAGGTAGACGAGGTGACCAAAATGAACGCCGAGGAACTGCAACCAATCATCGAAAAATCGCCTTACCACAAAGCCAGTGCCAACGACGTAGACTGGGTGCAAAAGGTAAAAATGCAGGGCGCCATCCAAAAATGGGTGGATCACTCCATCAGCGTAACGGTCAACGTCCCCGAAGATACTTCGGTGGACATGGTCAAACGCATCTACCAAACGGCCTGGGAAGAAGGCTGCAAGGGTTGTACCATTTACCGCGATGGCTCCCGCTCTGGCGTCTTGATTTCTGCGGAGAAAAAAGACAAAAAAGGCAAAAAAGGTGCCAACGGCCAATCTTCCAATGGCAACGGCCACGCCAAGTTTGGAGAAGCCTTCTACCCCGAGCGCCCCGACCGTCTGGAAGCCAAAATTGTGCGCTTCATGAACAACGACAAGCAGTGGATCGCCGTCATTGGTCTGCTGGAAGGTCGTCCTTATGAGGTCTTCACTGGCGCCGCCATCGATACCTTCAAACTGCCACCCTACGTGGAAACAGGCTGGGTGAACAAAGCCAGAGGTGAAGAAGATGGCCGCAACCGCTACGACTTCCAGTTCATGGACAGAGATGGCTACCGCGTGACCATCGAAGGCCTCAGCCGCAGCTTCAACAAGGAATATTGGAACTACGCCAAACTGATCTCCGGCGTCCTGCGCCTGGGGATGCCCATCCAAAAAGTGGTCGACCTCGTCGAAGGCCTCAACGCCGACGAGGATTACATCAACACCTGGAAAAATGGAGTGGTGCGTGCGCTAAAAACGCTAGTACCCGATGGGACGAAGGCTGGGAAGGCAGAGTGCCCTTCGTGCGGAGATGCGCATGGATTGGTGTATAAGGAGGGATGTTTGAGTTGTGTGAGTTGTGGGTATTCGAAGTGTAATTGATTGAATATCATAAAGAAGGCCGGGTTACTCAGGAGAGTGATCCGGCTTTTCTGCATTTTAGACCTGAAGTAAATATCAAATGTTGCCATTAAATTATAGTCTTCAATTCAATGATTTTTTGTTGGGTAAAATTCCTCCAAAGGAGTTTGAGGGGTGGCTTTTCCAAGAACCTGAGCTTGAAGAAGTTCTTGGGAATAATTTGTACCTCGCCCTAATATCGCTTCGATTTTCTAGTCCAG
The DNA here is from genome assembly GCF_041740695.1 of Haliscomenobacter sp. Classification (GTDB taxonomy): domain Bacteria; phylum Bacteroidota; class Bacteroidia; order Chitinophagales; family Saprospiraceae; genus Haliscomenobacter. The sequence goes on from NZ_JBGSLK010000058.1 coordinate 16,388, forward strand.
ATATTCGTATAGAAGTTCAAAATCTAATAAATGGCTGGATAGATTTCGATCATATCCAGAAGATGGAAATCATAAAATTATTGGAAGCTTGTAGAAATAAGTCGAAAGCTCCTCTTGAGCTTATTGAGAAGTTATATGATCATACATTGAAAGGCCATTTGCACTTAGGAAGTCATGATTTAATCGGAAATTTTAACGAAACGGGGAAATCAGCAAGGATGTTCTTGGTAGGATTAAATGCTATAGCGCAATGGGCCAAAATAGAAGAGGTTGCTCCAGATTTTAAGCATTGGGTGGAAAAAATCATTCTAGAGATCAATGTATAATGTCTTTGAGATTTGTGGTGTGAGTAGTGGTTGAGCCATCCCATTCCCAGCGCCAAAACACAACAAAATTTTCAATGTCCAATGGAGATTCAAGCACCCTGAAAATCAATTCAACCGCTCCCGCGGTTGCCACCCACCCCCAACCATTCCTTGTCCCCGGACGACCGGGGCTATTCTAAATTCAACCGCTACCGCGGTTTGTAGTGGCATAAAAATCAATGACCTAGGCGTCATATCTGCTTGATGTCATACACTAAAAACGAGCATAAACCACTCACTTTCAGACCTCCCACCAATCGCGGAGCGATTCAATTCTGAATAGCCCCGGTCGTCCGGGGTAAAATGTCCGGTCAATGTTTCGCAACCGCGGATGCGGTTGAATTTCTTGGGCTCACTATTTCAAAAGCGTATTGAAGGTTTTTAATTTTCAATGGAGGTGAAAGAAACTCGGAAATCAGTTCAACCGCTCCCGCGGTTGCCACACATCCCCAACCATCCTTGTCCCCGGACGACCGGGGCTACGGTAAATTCAACCGCTCCCGCGGTTTGTAGCGACTAAAATTCGAAGGTATGGGCATTATATTTAGGAGAGGCTCACTTACTCAATTCGAGCATAAACCACTTACCATCAAGCCTCCCACCAATCGCGGTAGCGATTCAATTCACCATAGCCCCGGTCGTCCGGGGTAAAACGTTCGGTCAATGTTTCACAACCGCGGCAGCGGTTGAATTTCTTGGGCTCACTATTTCAAAAGCGTATTGAAGGTTTTTAATTTTCAATGGAGGTGAAAGAAACTCGGAAATCAGTTCAACCGCTCCCGCGGTTGCCGCACATCCCCAACCATCCTTGTCCCAGGACGACCGGGGCTACGGTAAATTCAACCGCTCCCGCGGTTAGTAGCGGCAAAAAAACCGACGGTAGCGGCATCATATCTGGTGGCGATCATGCACGAAAATTCGAGCATAAACCACTTACCATCAGACCTCCCACCAATCGCGGAGCGATTCAATTCACCGTAGCCCCGGTCGTCCGGGGTAAAACGTTCGGTCAATGTTTCACAACCGCGGTAGCGGTTGAACTCATCGTCACCCCCGTTCAATCCAGGTATTTTTCATCAAAATCAATCCCATGTTCGGTCAATAACTCAATTAATTCCTCCCGATACGTCTTGTGCCTATGGTGCTCCTCTTGGTCTTTGATGTATTGCACCAAATCGGCTTTTCCATGGATAGAGAGGGTAAATGCCCCATACCCATCTTGCCAACGTTCGAAACCCGGGAACAAATTTTTCTCCTTGATAAAATCGCTGCTCGCTAATTTGATGTCTTTTACCAGATTGGAAAGTGCAATTGTCGGGTGAAGATCTAATGCCAAGTGGATATGGTCTTCCACCCCATTGACGCGGTACAGGTAGCATTTTTTCTTCTTCAAAATCCCATAGATGTAATTGAATAACTCCTGCCGATTTTCCTTGATTAAAACGGCTTCGCGGTATTTGGTGCCAAATACGATGTGGTACAAAATTTGAGTGTAGGTACGCATGCCTGAAAAATTTGGATTGAGTAATAATGGATTGATTTTGCCCCAATAGACTAGGGCATGCTGCGATTGCAGCCTGAAAGGTGAGTAAAGAATAATTTTTATGCAGGCAAAAATGAGACTCAAATATAAACGATTCTGGGGGATTTCCAAAACCAAAAGAGGAATTGTTCAACCGCTCCCGCGGTTGCCGCACATCACATGGAATCTTTGTCCCCGGACGACCGGGGCTACGGTAAATTCAACCGCTCCCGCGGTTATAAACCCAGCATGATTCCATCTTTTGGGCACCTGCTAACCTATAATTATCCCTCCCCTCCATTTCATTTTTGCCAAACCACAAATCCTCCTTATCTTATCCCACTTAGACAAGCGCTTACCCAAAATACCCTCACAATGACCAACAAAACCAATGCCTGGGCGCTCCTTTTGCCCCTCCTCTTCCTGAGCCAATGGACTTTTGCCCAAAGCCCTAAACCCGCCCCTACACCCGCCCAATTCCTGGTGCGTTTCCCGGCTAGCAAAGGCGCTCAATTCGATGGCCGATTATTGTTGATGCTCTCCAAAAACGACAAAGCCGAGCCTCGCTTCCAGATCGCCGATGGCCCCGAAACCCAACTCGCTTTTGGTATCGACGTAGAAGATTGGAAAGCCGAACAACTCAAAGCTTTCAACCACAGCGCCTTTGGTTACCCCATCGAAAGCCTCAAAAACATACCTGCCGGGGAATACACCGTACAAGTCCTACTCGACAAATACCAAACCTACAACCGTTCCGACGGCAAGGTGGTCAAACTCGGTTGGGATCGCGGCGAAGGTCGCCAATGGAACCAGGCCCCCGGCAACCTCTACTCCAAACCCATCAAAATTAAATTTGACCCAAAATCCACCAAACCCATTATCCTTGACCTCGATCAGGAAATCCCACCCATCCCCGAACCCGCCGACACCAAATACGTCAAACACATCAAAATCAAAAGTGAGCGGCTGTCCAAGTTTTGGGGTCGCGACATTTACCTCGGTGCCCACGTTTTACTTCCAGAGGGCTTCGACGCTCACCCCGAAGCCCGCTACCCCTTAGCCATTTTTCACGGCCATTTCCCCGATGATTTTAGCGGCTGGCGCACGACTCCACCTGATACCACCGTCCCCTGCACTTACAGCGCCCGCTTCAAACTCGATTGTTACAACCGCATCGAACAACAGGAAGCTTATGACTTTTACAAAATGTGGACAGGACCGAATTTCCCCCGCATGATCGCCATCGAAATCCAGCACGCCACCCCCTTTTACGACGATTCCTACGCCGTCAACTCCCAAAACATCGGGCCATATGGCGACGCCATCACCTACGAGTTGATCCCCTACATCGAAAAGCAGTTCCGGGGGATCGGCCAGGGTTGGGCGCGTTTCATGTACGGCGGCTCTACCGGGGGTTGGGAAGCACTGGCGGCTCAGTTGTTTTACCCCAATGAATACAATGGTTGTTATGCCGCCTGCCCCGACCCGATTGACTTTCGGGCATACACCGTCGTAGACATTTACAAGGACAAAAACGCCTACTGGCTGGATAGCGAGTTCAAAAAAACACCCCGCCCCGGCATGCGCGACTACCTGGGGCACGTATCTGCCACCTTACGGGAGGCCAATATGCGGGAACTGGTGCTCGGCACCAAAAGCCGCTCCGGCCAGCAATGGGACATTTGGGAGGCTGTCTACTCACCGGTAGGTGCCGACGGCTATCCGCAGCCCATCTGGGACAAATACACGGGAGAAATAAACCCCAAGGTTGCCGAGTTTTGGAAAGAAAATTACGACCTTGCTTACATCCTCAAGCGCGACTGGCCCAAAATAGGCACCAGCCTGCGGGGGAAAATCCACATTTATTGTGGGGACATGGACAACTACTACCTCAATAATGCGGTTTACCTGATGGAAGACATCCTGAAAGAAACGACCAACCCTGCTTACGACGGCGAGGTAGACTACGGCGACCGGGCTGAACATTGCTGGAACGGGGATCACACCCAACCCAATGCCATCTCCCGCCTGCGTTACCACCGCATGTTCATCCCCAAGTGGGCGAAGGAAGTGGAAAGTCGGGCACCCGCTGGCGCGGATCTTAAATCTTGGAAGTACTAAAACATGCTCTACGACAATCACGGTCGCCAAATCAATTACGTTCGCCTGGCGGTTACCGACCGCTGCAACCTGCGCTGCTTCTATTGCATGCCGGAGGAAGGCATCACCTATATAGACAAACACGAGCTCTTATCGTACGAGGAAATGATCCGTTTGGTGCATTTGCTGGTCGACATGGGCATCGACAAGGTGCGCATTACGGGCGGTGAGCCCTTTGTGCGCCGGGACATGATGGACTTTTTGCGCCACATCGGCCAAATTCCGGGTTTGCGGCAAATCAACATCACCACCAACGGAACCACCACTGCTCCCCTGGTACCTGAACTGAAAGCCATCGGCATCAAATCGGTCAACCTCAGCATGGATACCCTCGACCCCGATCGTTTTTTTGCCATTACCCGTCGAAACGTGTTCAAAGAAGTGATGAACACCTTCCACGCCTTGTTGGAACACGGCATCAAAACCAAAATCAACGCCGTGGTGATGGATGGAAAAAATACCGACGACCTGATCCCCATGGCCGAACTCACCAAAGATTACCCCGTGAGTGTGCGTTTCATCGAAGAAATGCCTTTTAATGGGGAAGGAAGCTATTACCCCATTTTGGAGTGGAACCATCGCCGGATTTTGGAGCACCTGCGCGGCGCTTTTCCCAATTTGGAAAAACTACCCGATCCGCCCAATTCGACCTCCAGCAATTACAAGGTTCCCGGTTTCAAAGGGGACATTGGCATCATTGCCGCCTACAGTCGCACCTTTTGTGGTACCTGCAACCGCATTCGGGTGACCCCACAGGGTGGTTTGAAGACCTGTTTGTACGACACTGGTGTGTTCAACGTCCGCGATCTGATGCGCGAGGGCGCCACCGACGCCCAGATCCGCGATACTTTTTTAGTTGCTTTAGGGAACCGAGCCAAAGATGGTTGGGAAGCTGAAAAAAATCGTAATTTTGGCCTGCCTGTTTCGGAGTCGATGTCGACGATTGGCGGGTAACTGTTGGTGTTTATATAGACCAGGCGTTTCATCGCCATTTGGAACATGGAGGAAAAAACCAAAAAGAGCCGTAACAAGAAGCCTAAAACGAGTGTCATTGATTCCCCCGCTGTTGAAAGCAAAGGAAACGAAATCATCGTAGTCACTTCTACCGAAAATACCGGAGCGCAGCCGCCTGAATCCTTTACGGGCATGCGCAAGCGCAAAGCACAAACCAAGGCTGGTGGTCTGGTGGCGGTGAGTACAGCGCTCAAGCATGCCCGCAAATACATGCGCGTAGCTGACGCGAAAAAAACCATGTTCAGCCTCAACCAAAAGGGTGGCATCGACTGCCCCGGTTGTGCCTGGCCCGACCCCGACGACGACCGCTCCCGCCTCGGTGAATACTGCGAAAACGGCATCAAAGCCATCGCCGAAGAGGCCCAGCGCAACAGCATCGGCGCTGATTTTTTTGCGCAGCACAGCATCAGCGACTTACAAGCACTATCCGATTTCGAATTGGGAAAAAAAGGGCGTCTGGCCGAGCCAATGATCCTGCGCTCAGGTTCCGACCGCTACGCCCCCATCCCTTGGAATGAAGCTTTTCAGTTGATCGGAAAAGAACTCAACGCCCTGCAATCGCCCGATGAGGCGGTTTTTTATACCTCGGGCCGCACCAGCAACGAAGCGGCGTTTTTGTACCAGCTCTTCGTCCGCGAATACGGTACCAACAACCTGCCCGATTGCTCCAACATGTGCCACGAATCTTCGGGTAAAGCCCTGAATAGCACCTTGGGCATGGGCAAAGGTTCGGTCACGCTGGAAGATTTTGACCACGCTGATCTGGTGATTATTTTGGGGCAAAACCCAGGTACCAACCATCCACGGATGCTTTCTGCCCTGGAGCGTTGCAAAGAAAGAGGTGGCAAAATCCTGGCCATCAATCCCCTCAAAGAAGCCGGTTTGACCAATTTTGTCAATCCGCAGCGCCCCATGAAAATCCTGCGCGGCGGCACTCAATTGGCCGATTTGTACCTGCAAGTCAAAATCAATGGCGATGTAGCCCTGCTCAAAGCCATCATGTCCATGTTGTTGTTTCAGGAAAAACAGGAACTGGGCGATATTTTTGACATGGAATTCATCACCTCGCGCACCGAGGGTTATGAGGATTTTGCCATGCACTTGCAACAGTTCGATTTCCGGGCCTTAGAAGAAGACTGTGGTATTTCCCGTGGCCAAATCCGTAAGGCGGCGCGGATGATCAAAAAATCCAAACGCATCATTGCCTGCTGGGCAATGGGCCTGACCCAACATGAAAATGGGGTGGACAACATCAGAGAAGTTGTGAACTTGCTCTTGCTCAAGGGTAGCATCGGCATCCAGGGCGGCGGCACTTGCCCCGTACGCGGGCACAGTAACGTGCAAGGCGACCGCACCATGGGCATTTGGGAAGCCCCCAAAGCGGAATTCCTGGATAAACTGGAAGAAGTAATCGGCATCAAAGCGCCGCGCAAACACGGTTTTTCTACTGTCGATGCCATTCAGGCCATGTACAAGCGCCAAGCCAAGGTCTTTTTTGCACTGGGCGGCAATTTTATCTCCGCTACCCCCGATACCGAAATCACCGCTCAGGCCTTGCGCAATTGCAACCTTAGCGTCCACGTGTCTACTAAACTCAACCGCAGCCACCTCGTACACGGCAAACAAGCACTCATCTTACCTTGTTTGGGTCGCACCGACGCGGATGAACAGGAAAGTGGCGAGCAGTTTGTCACAACTGAGAACTCGATGGGGGTGGTGCAAATGTCGAAAGGGATTCTGAATCCTTGTTCCGAGGCCCTTTTGAGCGAACCCGCGATTGTGGCTGGACTGGCCAAAGCAACGCTGGGCAACAAGTCCAAAGTAGACTGGGATCAACTCATCAGCAATTACGACCACATCCGCGACTTGATTGAAAAAGTCATTCCCGGATTTGAACAATACAACGAGCGGGTCCGTGAACCAGGTGGTTTTTACCTGCCTAACCCTAACCGCAATCAGGAGTTCAGCACCGCCGATGGCAAGGCCCATTTTACCTGCACCCCCTTGCCGAGCCATCGCCTGGAACCCGATCAGTACCTGATGATGACCATCCGTACCCACGATCAGTTCAACACCACCATCTACGGACTGGACGATCGCTACCGGGGCATTTACAACGAACGCAGGGTAATCCTGATGAACCCCGAGGACCTGGAAGCCGAACAACTCAAATCCGGTGATGTGCTGGATTTGATCAGTGAATACGATGGCCAGCAACGCATTGCCCGTAAGTTCATCGCCGTTGCTTACGATATTCCGTCCAAATGTGTAGCCACTTATTTTCCCGAAGCCAACGTTTTGATCCCCGTGAACCATTACGCCCGGGAGAGCAAAACGCCGATTTCAAAGTCGGTGGTGATTAAAGTAAAAAAAGTTGAGGAAGGTTGAGGAGGTTGAGGAAGGTTTAGGCTACCGCAGCGACTTAGACAAGGCCATTGTCAAAATCGCTGCGGTAGCCTAAACTTTCCTCAACCATCTCAACTTTCCTCAACCTTTCTCAACCTTACCCTCATGTCTTCATTCACCCATCTCGACGCATCCGGCAATCCCTCCATGGTAGATGTAGGCGAAAAAGCCGCTACCAAACGCCTGGCCCGTGCTCGTGCCATCATGGTGTTGGGTGAAGAGATCATGGATCGTTTGGAAAAAGAAGAAATCCACACCAAAAAAGGTCCGGTATTCCAAACTGCGATCATTGCCGGGGTTATGGCTGCCAAAAAAACGGGCGAACTCATCCCACTGTGCCACCCGGTGGGCATGGAAAATTGCCAGATTCACATTCAGGTGAATGAACAGCGAGAGGTAATCATCGATTGTACAGCCTCCGTTACGGCCAAAACAGGTATAGAAATGGAGGCGCTGACTGGCGCTAGCATCGCCGCCCTGACCGTCTACGACATGTGCAAAGCTTTTTCCCACGACATCCTCATCAAGGAAATCAAGTTGATGGAAAAAACGGGCGGGAAAAAAGATTTTAAACGCGAGTAACCCACAAAACGCCCAATGCAAAACCATTGTCAACGTCTAACTTTGTGTCCTCCGTGTTCCTCCATTTTTTCTTTGTGCTAAAAAAAATGCCGCTTTGGCTGTTAAATCCCCAGTGTTTCAGCTCCCCTTTTCCCCAAAACCCTCACTCCCAAGTACACCAAAACAAGCAACGTCACCCCCGCCATCGCCCAAATCGGCTCCATGGCCTCTTTTTCCAAAAACTGCCCGACCTCATTGATCGCCCGCCAAATGTTGTTCAGCCCCAAAAAGCAAGTCACCCCCACAATGAACAGCGTGAAAAAGTTGGACCAAAATCCATTCGCATAAGCTGCACCCAGCAGCACTTTATCATTGGCCGCAAAAAGCAGCGCAATCGTCACGACCGGTAACAAAACCCCATTGATGGCCTGCGCCAAAATGATCGCCGGAATTGGCCGAATCCCAATGATGCTAAAAATGGTACCCACCAGCAACACCGCTCCCCAAACCAGTTTAAAGTTGGATGACTTAGCCGACCAATCCCGCCCCTTGCCTTCACCACTAAACATACTTTGGGCCGTAATAGCCGCCGCAAGTGGGGCAGTAATGGCGGAACTAAAACCCGCAGCAAACAACCCAAGGCCAAACAACAGCACCCCCATTCCACCCAGTTTTCCACTCAAGGCATTCGCCAGCGCCTCGTAGGAATAGGCCCCAGTAACCAACATTCCCGCCGCCAGAATTGCAATCGAAATGAGCCCACCAATCGTCACCGCGATGCCAATGCCCCAGCGCATTTCCGACAAACTTTGGTTTTGTCCGATGCTGGAACCCAAAAACAGGTTGTAAGGCACAATCGTCGTCCCGATCAACCCAATGATCAACAACCCCGAGCCATCGGGCACACTGGGCCAAACCAGGTTTTGTGCCCACTCCCCTATACTTGCCGGAATCTGAACAGCCACGTATACAAACGCGATCCCCATCACGGCCACCAGAATACCCAATGCACGCGATAAAATCTGGAAGTTGTTGACCCACAAAAGGGCTGCACAACCCACCGCCAAAATCAGGGTGAGTACTTCGCGGGATAAACCAGGGATGAACAACAAAGCGCCCGAAATGGCCCCCAACAAATTCCCGGTTTGGTAAGCTGCACAACCAAAGGCGACGGCAATAAACAAGGCCCATTTGATGTTGCGTCCACGGTTTCCGCTGTATTTCAGTGCAATGATCTGCCCCAGGTTTTTGCCAGAGGCAATTGTCATCCGTGCCGCAGTTTCTTGTAAAATGATGGCGGCAATGGTGGAAAAAACCAGCGCCCATAACAATTGCAGGCGATAAGCTGCCCCAGCTTGTGAACAAGTAGTGACCGTGCCCGGCCCAATGAATGCGGCGGAAAGTACCGACCAGAGCAGGACGGAGGAAAAGCCTTGACTGAACGTAATTCTTTTTGACATGAGGGTAGAAGGTTCCAAGGTTCGGAGGTTCCAGGGTTATGTCCGGTCACTGAGCGAAGCCGAAGTGCCGGACATAACCCTGGAACCTCCGAACCTTGGAACCTTAAAAACCCTTCACCCTCCGAACCTTGTATGGTTTTTTCTGTTGCGACTCAAAATACGTTCGCATTTGGATTTCTACTACAATTCCGATGGTAATAAATTGAATGCCGCCAAAAAGCAGCATCATGCCCAGGATGATGAGCGGGCGCCCCCAGATGTCTTCCCCCATCAGTTTGAGGACTAGCAGGTACAAATTGATCAATAAACCACTCGCGAACAAAATCACCCCGGCATTGCCAAAAAGGTGCATGGGTTTTTGCATGTATTTTTTAAAAAAGAGCATCAGCAGCAAATCGCTGATGACTTTGAAGGTGCGGCTAAGGCCGTATTTGGATTTGCCAAACTGCCGGGCGTGGTGTTTCACATCCACCTGGGTGAGCCGTGCACCTTCGAGGTGAGCGAGAACGGGTACAAAGCGGTGCAACTCGCCGTAGAGCCCCAGGTCCTTGGCCAAATCGGCCTTCAACACCTTCAAGGCGCAACCATAATCCTTGAGGTGTACATCGGTCGTGCTGCGGATGATGTAGTTGGCAATGCGGCTGGGGATTTTGCGCAAAACCATGCCATCCTGGCGGTTGGCGCGGTTGCCTGCCACCATATCAAAACCTTCTTCTTCGGCAATTTTGAGCATGCGGGGTAGATCGCTGGGGTCATTTTGCAAGTCGCCGTCCATGGTGGCGATGTATTCACCTTGGGCATAGTCGATCCCCGCCATCAGGGCCAAACTCTGGCCATAATTTTTTTTCAGCTCCACCACCCTCAGCCGAGGGTGCTCCACGCTATACAATTCTTTGAGGGTATTGTCTTTTGAGCCATCATCCACAAAGACCATTTCATACTCATATCCCTCCAGCGCTTCAGCAATGCGCTGAATCTGTGGCTTGATGTTTTCTTCTTCGTTGTAGACACAAACGACAACTGATAGTTTGATTGTTGACATGATCCGTAATTGAATGCTAGCGTTTAGCTTTTAAAGTCCCAATGATAAAATGCCGGCGACCATGGCGCACTTTGAGTTCCGATACCGAATCGACTGCATTAAAATAGCGCGCTGGGTCCACGATGTATAGGGCTTTGGGGTCCATTTTTTCCATTTTTACCGGGATGATTTTGCCCCGAGTATTGGTCAGGTAGATGGAGTTCGTCCATTGCATCCCCGTTTTGCGGTAAATGTACAAGTCTTGATTGCGGAAACGTTCGCCTGCTTCAATCGAGGACTTGCGGCAAGCATCGCCGTAATCGTTCGCATTGCGATTGGGCAACACAAACCAGTTGAAGGCAATCCGCCCGACTAGCAAGAGCATTGCGATGATCAACAAACGCTGCGGCTGCCAGTAGCGATACAGATAAGCGAGACCTCCTGCCAGGAGCAACAAAACACCTGACTTAAGATACAAATAAGGGGTGCTTTGGGTTTGAGGTAAAAACAGAGGAATGGTCAACGTCAAAACCATCAGCACCACTGATATTGCCATAAATCCATTCACCACCTTGGCTGCCCAGGGTTGCTGTACCGCTGCGTTTTGGTGCAAATGCAAAAAAATGCCAAACAGCAGCGGACAAAACATCAGCAAGTAGCGTGGATACACCTCCACCGAAGCCCAATACACCCAGATATTGGCCAAAAAGATCAGTGCGCAGTAGACCATAAAATTATCCTGCTGCAAAACCTTCCAAAGGTCCCGCCGCAGCAAATACAGGATCATGATCGACCAGGGGATGAAGTGGTACACCATTTCAAAAGGGAAAGTAAAGAGGTGCAGGAAGGTTCTCCACCAGCCAAATTGCACGGCAGTCCGTTTGGATGATTCAGTAAAGAGGGTTTGAAATACCGTATCCAAACCATTGTACTGTACATACACGGCATAATAAGCGCCCACTACGAGTACAAAAACCATTCCCCCCAGGAAATGCTGCCAATAAAACAGGCGTTTGAATTCTTTCTGGTAAATGAAATAGGCGAGTAAAGTAAAACCTTGGAAAACCACCGCAGGCAAACCCTTAAGCATAAACCCCAAGGCCGTACACAGATAAGACAAGGCAAACAACCACAACCAATTGCGCCGCTGAAATTGCTGGTAAATGACCATAAACTGCACAAAAACCAGCCAGGAGAAAGTAATGTCGATCAAACCCAACAAGGAGTCCCAAAACAAAATTCGCCCACAAGTGATCAGGGTCATGGCCAGCACAAAGGCCGTGTAAGTGCCGTACTTTTTGCGGAAGCAATAAAAAACCGTGGCCGCAAAACCCAACAAACTCACCAGGGTTGGAATGCGTGTATTAAATTCGTTAATTTGCCCCAGCAGCTTGAAATAACCCAACAATATCCAGTTGAACAAGGGCGGTTTGTTGTAATAAAACTCGCCGTGGAGGGTTGGAGTAATGTAGTTGCCAGAGAGTTTCATTTCCAGGGCCACCAGGGTGCGGATACCCTCATCGTCGATGAAGGTCATCAGGCCCAGGTTGATCAGCAAGGCTGGAAACAACAATAAAATACTCAGGATGTACAGCAGCTTATTGCGTTGTTGGTCGTTCATTCAGTGCGCGGTAAATTGAAGGCGCAAAAATAAGCTAAATTCAATGAATTCTAAAATTTTGATAATGAGGAAGCTACAATTTTTGTTTGTCCTACTTGGCTTTTTTGCTAGCCCATCAGTATCAACACTTTCAGCTCAAACCCCGAATCCCGATGCCGATTGGGTCGACATCCTCAGCGTGGCTCCTGATGTGGTGCTCGACATCCGTTATGCCACCACCAATAATTTTATGTCCGAAAAAATCTACGACTGCGGAGAATGTTACCTGCGCAAGGAAGTAGTAGATGCCATCTCGCGGGTACACAAGCGGCTCAAAGCCCAGGGTTACGGCGGCCTCAAAATGTTCGACTGCTACCGCCCCCATTCCGCTCAGTGGAAACTGTGGAAAAAAGTACCCAACCCCCAGTACGTCGCCGACCCACGCAAAGGTTCCATGCACAATCGCGGCTCCGCCGTGGATTTAACTGTGGTAGACAAAAACGGGAAAGAATTGGATATGGGGACGGGGTTTGATGTTTTTGACAAAAAAGCGTACATCGACTATACGGGACATCCTGCCAACATCAATAACAACCGCAAAACACTTCAGGAGGCAATGATCGCCGAGGGATTTCGGACGACCCGGACGGAGTGGTGGCATTTTTCTTACACGAAAAAATCGTATCCGATTTCGGATTACAGATGGAAATGTGAATAGCTCATCACACTACTGGACATTTTTGTTTATTGGAAACGAAGGACATGAATTGCCTCCAGCTTCAGCTGGTGGATAAGCAGTGAACCTTAGTTTTGGGGCTTATGAAGTTTTTTGAAATCACCGTTCTCAATTCTTAGACTCGGAGCGTATGAATTGCCTCCAGCTTTAGCTGGTGGAGAAGCAGCGACCTCTAGTTTTTGGGCTTTAGCCCCATTTACAAAACTGAGGTTTGGGCTAAAGCCCATTCAAGGTTTGGCCTTTTATCCACCAGCTAAAGCTGGAGGCAATTCATGTCCTCCGAGCAAAATGACCAAGAGTGTGGTAGCTGAATTAACATGAACCTATTCGGCAAATACTTCGGACAAGGGTAGCTCAACCCCTGTTACTGGATCAACAAGCGTCATATCTGCTGAGAAAAATTGATACTTACCCTTTTCAGAATAAACGGAAATAGCTTGGAGACTTGGCATTACAAACCAACACGATTTTACCCCAACTTTAAAATACCGATTGATTTTTTTAACAATAAAACTATCTGACTGTGAGGGTGAGCTTATTTCGATAGCGGTCAAAGGCATTTCTTCCATGGCCAGTTGATCTTCGAAATAGTCAATCTTTATTTTTGGGTAAATGGCTAAATCTGGAATTGCATCTGGTTTTTCTGGCATGACCAGGCTAATCTCAGATAAAATGGTGTATTTTTTACGAAAGTGATAATTCAGATAAGTTGCTAGATTTGTCTGAATAGCAGAGTGGTTGAGGCTGGGCATAGGTTTGTTGCGTTCAATCTCGTACGAGGTCAATTCTTCTTGATTGCTTCCGCTTATTGATGGCATGCTTCAACTGGTTTTATACAAAGCTAATCATTTTGATGGACTAATACAACGCCATATCGAACCGCTTCCTATACTTCACCGTCAACGGATTTTGCGTCCCCCAAGTACGGAACAGCGCAATGGCCGTTTTACGGGGTTGATCGTTGTTGAACGTTTTGTCAATCATTACCGCTTCGATGATTTTTTTGATCGCCCCTTCGTAATCAACGGCCAGCGCCAGTTCCTGCGCTTCGCCCATGGCTACTGCGGCTGGGGAAACATCAGAGGGAACACTTTGAATCCAGTCGGCGATGGTGCGGATATCCGCAGCGGTTTCGGCCAATTCGTGATCGAGGGTAATGTCGTGAACCAGTTGGCGGGCAGTAGCTGGGTCTGGAATTGCCAGTTGTTTGGCCAGGGTGATGCGGGCAATCAGGATTTCCGGATTTTCTTCCACCACTTCAATCAAGGCTTCGAGTGCGCCGGGGTAACCTGCTTCCACTGCTTCGATGAGTGCGCTCAGGTCATCCTGTCCTTCCTCCACCTCTTCGGCTTCGGCGATTTGGGGTAGGTGGGTATCCAGCCATGTTTGGATTTGTGCGCGGGGAAGGGCTCCTGAAAACTCGGCGATGATTTTGCCTTCAAAAACCATTTTAACGGCGGGAATACCTTTGATGCCAAAGGCTTGTGCCATTTCGGGATATTCCTCGGTATCTATTTTGATCAGCGCCCAGCGATCCGTCTGCTCCGCAGCCATTTCTTCAATGACTGGGCCTAGAACCCGGCAAGGGCCACACCATTCGGCCCAAAAATCAATGACTACGGGGATGCTGTAGCTGCGTTCGATTACGTCTTTTTGAAAGTCCATCGGGAGTGTATGATTATTTGCTGGCAATTTAGATCAAAATATGGTTGCATAATGTATCACAAATCACTAATTTTCGTGAAATTCATCATGCTTGTCCCTGGGCATTGGCTCAAGACAGGTTTTTACACCCTTTTCCATGTTGTTTTTGTTCAAATCCTTACACATTGTCGGTTTTGTAGCCTGGTTTACGGGGTTGTTCTACCTCGTACGGATGTTCGTGTACCACCGCGAAGCCCACGATGAAGTCCAGCCCAAACGCGACATCCTCACCCAGCAATTTAACCTCATGGAGCAGCGGGTGTACAAGATCATTTGTAACCCGGCGATGATGCTGACCTGGATTTGTGGTCTGGCGATGTTGTTCCTTTACGGTTGGGAGTGGTTCAAAGTCAATCCCTGGATGCACATCAAACTCGTGTTGCTCTTGGGCCTGACTTATTACCACCTTTGGTGCAAAAAAATGATTGTCAAACTGGAAAAAGGTGACTTCAAAATGAGTTCCCACCGTTGGCGGCTTCTCAATGAGGTGCCAACTGTTTTTTTGCTGGCGATTGTGCTCCTGGCCGTTTACCGCAATGCACTGGATTTTGCCTATGCCCTGGCGGGGATCATGGGCTTCATGATTTTGTTGATGATGGGGGTACGGGCGTATCGGAAGGCGCGGGAGCGGAATCCGAATATATAACCAACATAATGGGCTAAACTTGGGGCTTGCCATAGGGCACCCACGGAGGGATGCCCCTACAATGCATATGCTGTTGTCACCATTTTTTTGGGCGAATGTTTTGTTTTGGCCTGCCGTGATCTACGGGGGGCTGTGCTTGTTTTTTTATTTTTTCCAGGACTATTTTTTCTTTCGTCCTGAGATGTTGCCCAAAAACTTTGAATACCGCTATCCCTTCCCTTTCACCGAACATACTTTTGAGATGGAAGACGGTGGGGTGATCAATGCCCTCCAGTTTAAGGTGCCCAATTCGCAGGGTGTCGTTTTTTACCTCAAAGGCAATTCGCGCAGCCTTAAAGGTTGGGGCAAATTCGCCAAGGATTTCGTTAGCAAGGGCTACGATTTTTTCATGATTGACTACCGCGGATTTGGCAAAAGTAAGGGCCGACGTACGGAGAGTATCCTGCTGAACGATGCCCAAACAGTGTACAAATGGCTGAGCAAAGAGTATCCCGAAGAACAGATCATTGTGTATGGTCGCTCCCTCGGCAGTGGTATTGGTGCCCGACTGGCCTCCTGGAATGATCCAAGGATGCTGATTCTGGATTCACCATATTTCAGTTTTTACCATCAAATTCGCAGGTACGGCTGGTGGCTGCCTCTGCGCTATTTGTTGCGCTACCATTTGCGCACCGACCAATTCCTCAAAAAAGTAACCTGCCCGATTTACATCATCCACGGGAGTAAGGATCGCCTGATTTCTTACGCCCAGGGCAAACGCCTGCACGAAATCAGCGCCGACCGCAGCACCCTCATCACCATCGAAGGCGGCGGGCACAACAACTTGCCCGATTTTCCAGAATACCACGAGCACTTGTACGATATTCTTAATGAGCAGGAGGCCCTGGTTATGTACACCAAGTAAAGTTGAAAAGTTGAAGAGTTGAAGAGTTTAGGGTTGAAAAATTAAAGATGTTCAAACTCAAAATCATTTACTTCCTGTTGCAGTACACCCTACGCGGCACCTTTCGGCAGCGGGAGGTTTTAGCGCGTTTTCAGCAACGCAAATGGCAGCGTTTTAGGAAAAAAGTGCTGAGCAATTCCCCTTTTTACCAAGAATTGGCTCAACGAGAAGCGGATTTGGAAGATTTTCCTTTGATGAACAAAACGGCCTTCATGGCCAATTTTGACCAAATCAATACCCTGGGCATCACACGGGAGGAAGCCATGCAAGTGGCCCTGCACGCGGAAGTTGAACGCGACTTCAGCCCCGAGCTCAAGGGGGCAACGGTAGGTTTGTCCACGGGAACCAGCGGCACTCGAGGGCTGTTTTTGGTCTCAGCTACGGAAAGAGCGCAATGGACGGCCATGGTCCTACGCAGGGTGGTGCCCATCAAGTTATTCAAGCGCCAAAAAGTGGCTTTTTTCCTGCGGGCCAACAGCAACTTGTACAGCTCGGTGCAATCAGCCAGTCTGGAGTTTCGCTTCTTTGACATTTTTCAACCCATCGAAAAGCTGCTCCGGGAGTTAGCAGATTTTCAGCCCCATATTTTGGCCGCACAACCTTCAATATTGAGTGCCATCGCCGAAGGGCAAGTGGCGGGTAGCATCAAAATTCAGCCAAAATTGCTCATTTCATTTGCCGAGGTGCTGAATGACGCGGATAAACAGTTTATCCAAAAAACCTATGCCGTTCCCCTATGTGAAGTCTACCAGTGTACCGAAGGTTTTTTGGCCGTTACCTGCGCACACGGCACCATGCACCTGAATGAAGACATCGCCATTTTTGAAAAAAAATACCTGGACGAGTCGCGTTTCATCCCCATCATTACGGATTTTACCCGCAGCTCGCAGCCGATTGTTCGGTATGAATTGAACGATGTATTGGTGGAAAAAAAAGAACCTTGCCCTTGTGGGTCGTGTTTCACCGCGCTGGAGCGAATTGAAGGGCGAGAGGATGATATTTTGGTTTTTACGGGAGCCGATGGGGAAATGATCAAGATTTTTCCAGACCTGATTTGTCGGGTGATTGCGCGGAGTACGGAGGGTTTTCGGGCTTATCGTTTGCGGCAGGTGGGGGCATTGGAATTGCAGTTGGAATTGGAAAGTGAGGATTTTCAAGTCGTTTCTGCCAAGATCAGTGCTGCGCTACACGTTTTTTTGCAAGAAAAAGGAGTGAATAATCTGAGTATAACCTGCAAACAAGGGATCGAACGGAGAACTGGGGAAAAGCTGCGCCGGGTGGAAAGGAAAATCCCCGCTATTGATAACTGACTCGAATCAAAGGGAATAAATTGTCCAGATCTGTACACCCAAAAAATGATATAAAATTTAAAGCAAGGCCTTTACTTATTCCCTGCGGTGCACAAGTTATTACCGTCATTAAGCTTTGTTTCGCCATTTGATTGGCCTCGCTGCGGTAAAAATAAATGCGGACTTCGCGGTCGGTCAGGTTTTGGATCGTCAAAACACTACGGCAACTCCAGGCACCCTTAGCACTGGTTTTACAAAAAGAATAATTGTATTTCATCTGGATGTTTTCCTCATCAAACACCAAGGTTTTTTGGCCTTTAAACGCAGTGGAGTCACTGGTTTCGATATAGTCTTTGCTGGCTCTGCTGACTTCCTGGATGTAATCGCATTCCTGGTTTTTGCAGCTTGGAATGAAAAGTGACAGGATAATTACCAAGTATATCAAATGGTGTTTCATAGATACTAGATTTTGGTAAATATCTTACTTTATTCAACTAAATTCTTCGTTAGAATATTCATTTGTCAAGCATCAAACTAAAATTAATGCGTCTCAAATCTTGATTTGCAGCATTCAGACCAATCCAGCGTCGAATCTTTGTCCCATTGATTCATATTAGACTTTATGAACAGAAGCTCACTTGGCTAGAACCGCGCTGCTACGCACTCAAAAATGAGCCTCGATCAGGCCAAAAATCCCTCGGTTCTACCTCAAGCAGCTTCTGTTCATAAAGTCTATCAAAAACGCTGCACCATGTACAAGATTTTTGCGCATTGCGCCCTGCTTTTTTTCAGCCTTCAACTTGCTGCTCAAAGTACCAGCAACCCGGTTCGGGTCAGTTTCACACTGGCAAACCCGGGGCTGAGCACCAAGGTCATCGATATCTGCTACTTCGATTACGCCCAATCCAAAGCCAGCGGCTACGGCTATCACCTGGGCGGGCTCAGTAGCCATGCCGTGAACATGCCAGCAGGTACGCGCATTTATGAAAAACGAAAAACCAGGTGGCAACTTATCCGGGTAATCACTGCCGCCGATGCAGGCCAAAAAATCAACCTTGGCAAAACTTATGAGATCAGTCATCAACAATGGCTGGATGCGGCCTGGGCTGAAAAGTATGAAGAAATTTACCGCCTGGAAAAAATCAAGGAACAACCTGAAGTGGAAACCTTTGCACAAAAAGCAGGTTTAGACATGGTTACCTTCAAAGTAGCGGGTAAATCGATGATCGGCAAACAGGTGTACGTCCGCGCTGAAATCCCCGGCGATGAACAAAATTTCAATGTAGGTTTTAGCCGGAAGCTGAACTGGAGTAGTGTTTATCGAGTGAGCTATCCAGTCGGCACCAAGCTGTACCTTTGTGAGGCGCCCTATTGGGAAGGCAAACGGGTCAAAGAATCCTTAATCCTGACCGTAGACAAAGAAAAGAACCTTTATTTGATTCGGATATAAGCAGGAGCATCCCGAATTTTCAGAATAATTCCAAAGCGACATAATTTTCACAAAGAAAGCACAAAGAAACACAAAGGACACAGAGTTAGACGTAGACGACGCTTCGCTTTGTGTCCTTTGTGTCCTCTTTTTTTCCTTTGTGATAAAGAAATGTCGCTTTTGTAGTGTTTATGAAAAATTCGGGATGACGAACTGTTTCATCAAGCTACGTAGATGCAATTCAACTTCAACCTGTATTCCACCCCCTTGCTTTTTGCCTTTATCCAGGGCTGGATTTACGCTGGCATGTTTTGGCTGAGAGCCTCGCGGCATGGACGCTGGTCCGATGGGCTGTTTGGCGTTTTGATCGCCGCATTCACCTTCGAGATTTGGGAATACATGCTGGGCTTTGCCGGGATTGAAATCTTGTGGACTACATTGGAGTTTTTTCCCCGGAACTTTAATTTGCTAATCCCCGCCTTGACCTGGTTTTACCTAAAAAGCCAGTTCAACACACACCTGCAATTTCGTTGGCAGGATTTGTGGCATGCGGCACCATTCAGCCTTTACCTTGGCTATCATTTGCTGGTGTTTTTCCAGGGGCCTGATTTTGTGGATTGGTGGAAAACTGAGGTGCACTTTCCCTGGGGAATCCAATACGTTGAAGGCATTTTGTCTTTCACGCTGACTGCCTTGTATTTTTACTGGGCCTACCAGTTGTACCGTCAATACCGATCCTGGTCACCCACCCAATTCTCCAACCCGGAGTTGTTGAGTTTTGACTGGTTCCGCAATTTTTTGCTGGCCTATTTTTTGTCTAGCGTCATTGGTTGGAGCATGACCTTGATCGACCTCTGGCTGAATTTGGATTTTTGGCACGACTGGTGGGATGAACTGTTCAATGCCGGATTGATTTATTACCTCAGCATTGCAGGGTATGCCCAAACCCAACCTCGTCAACTGGTTTTTGAGCCATCTGCCCAAAAGGCTCCGAATCTAGAGGTGGCCAAAACGGATAAGCTCAGCGAAGCAGAAATGCAACACTGGCAAGAACAATTGACCCGTTTGATGGAAACTGAAAAAATGTACCTGGAACCGGAGCTGGCACTCGCCGATTTGGCGCGTCGACTGGGCACCAATTCCTCGGTTCTCTCAGCTGTCATCAATCGGGTTTTTGAAAAAAACTTCAACGATTATGTCAATGCCTACCGGGTGGAAGCGGTGAAAAGCCTGATGGCTGATCCTGCCTTGGCACACCTTTCGCTGTTGGGGATTGGACTGGAAAGCGGCTTTAACTCTAAGGCAACTTTCAATCGGGCGTTTAAAAAAGCGACTGGGGTTTCGCCCCGGGAGTATGTCGCTCAAACTTTGTGAAACCACAAAAACCCGGTCTGAGTGGGGCATTTCCAGTTTTATTGGCCATTGCTATTATATTTACCTCAAAAACAAACATGAACCAACGCATCGCCCACATCGCCATGGTGGTTGACGATTACGATGAAGCCATCAGTTTTTACACCCAAAAACTGGGATTTCAGCTCCTGGAAGACACGCCATTAAGTGACACCAAACGTTGGGTGATGGTTGCCCCACAAGGACAAGGCGAATGTTGCCTCTTGCTGGCCAAAGGAGTGGGTGATGAACAACGGAGCCGCATTGGCAACCAAACCGGGGGTCGGGTCTTTTTATTCCTGTATACTGATGATTTTTGGCGGGATTATCGGCATTATCAAAGTGAGGGCATTCGCTTTGTGCGGGAACCAGTTGAGGAAGGGTATGGTACAGTGGCAGTGTTTGAGGATTTGTACGGGAATTTGTGGGATTTGATTGAGCCGAAATAGCGAGCCATTTACCCTGATATTTCAAAATTCATTTTTGGAATACCAGGGTAAACAGGGTTTTATTTCCCTCGCTTGCGGAAATAAATGTCTCCACTCACCGATTCAGCCCGTACACTGCTGCCGCCACCATTGATGCTGGTCACCACTTTTTTGCTGTACGCCGAGCTGTTTCCATTCAAGTCGATGTCGAAATCGGTGTAAATTTCACCGGTGACACTTTTAAAATCCAGGGTTGCTGCCGTGTTGGCGGTACGATCTATATCCACAAATCCGCTGATGGTTTTGGCGCGCAATGGGCCATTGTGATCGCGTATTTCAATGTCGCCCGAAATCGTTTCCAGGGCCAGGGAAGTGCCTGCCGGTAGGGTGATTACGTAATCGATGCGTAGGCAATAACAGGCTATATTGCTAACACCTGCGTTCAATAAGGAATCACAATCTCTGCACCAAAAAGAGCGATCCTTGTTCCAGTCTTTATCACGGAAAAAATCCTTCTGGAAATCGGTCTTGATGTTGAGCTCCTCCTGGCCATCCACCGCTTCCATGGTATGAATTTTTTTGTATTCCTCACGCGTGGTTTTGAGGATAGTCGTGAGTTTCAATTCGGCTTTGTCCCAGGTTTTTACCGTGATGGTGCGGGCAAAAGGCAATTTCAAGACCGCTTTTTTGCCACTGGGCATGGAGTAAGTAAAATCTGTTTCATCCCCCGCGCTCTTGCTTGTTGCTTGGGCTGACACAGCAGGTGAGTTTTGGGCATGACCCGTACAGCCCGACAAGAGAATCAGGCACAAAAAGATCAAATTTTTCATGATAGGATGGAATTAGAGGTGAGGAGGATGGATTACTTTTTGCGCAGGTACAAATCCCCGTTAATGGATTTGATGGTCAGTTCTACCCCACCGCCGTTGATATTGGCACCTGAAATGTTGCGACGCAGTGGGTTAAGCCCTTTGCTTTTTTCATCCGAAGCAAATTTGATGTCCAAATCCGAATAAATTTCGCCGTGGATGGTCGACATTGCCAATTTTGCCTTGGTATCGGCGGGCATGGTTACATCCACATAACCATTGATGGTGCTGATGTGGCAAGGTTTGCTTTGATTGACTTTGGTAAAAATCACCTCAGTGTTGCCATTTACAGTGTTGGATACAATCGGGCCAGTTACGTTGGTCAGCTTAATATCCGAACTTTTGCCCACAATTTCCAGCTCGCCGCTGATGTCTTTGATGTCCAGATCACTCTTGTGCCAATCCATCACTTCTACTTTGACATCCGCGTTGTTGGGCACCTTGATTTTGTACTTGGATTCTGCATAGCTGGCTTTTTTGACGGTCATCACGCCGCCGGCTTCTTTGATTTCGAGCCCAATGCCCGTGTTATCTTCGGCATTGTTGTACAAAGGTTTGAGTCCTTTGGCGCGCTCGGGGGGGCCTGGGAACGTGCCTTCGGCTTCAATTTGAATTTCATTGCCACTGTAACCGCTGATTTCAATCTCCGCTCTTTCAATGACAATACTCACTTTAGGCGAAGAGCCGGTAAAGGCTTTTTTGAATGTTTTTTGGGCAAATGTAGCCGGTGTGAGCAACAGCAGCGCTGCGCCCAGTGCAAATAGATACTTCATGCTGGTGATATTTTGAAAAGGTAAAAAATGTCGAATGTTGGTTGAGGAAGGTTGAGAAAGTTTAGGGAGGTTTAGGCTACCGCAGCTGCTTAGACAAGGGCATTATTAAAATCGCTGCGGTAGCCTAAACCTTCTCAACCTCCCTCAACCTTTTATAAGAGTCTTTCCACTCCATTAGCAGCTTGTTCTCGTACAAAATCCATCAACTTATGGTCTTCGGAAACCGAGCGCAAGGTAGGCACTGCTCGCTTATCGCCCAATGCGACCAGAATTTCAATGATGGTGATTTGTACTTCGGGACTTTGTTCAGTTGACAAACTGTTGATCAGTGCTTTACGTGCCAGCTGATCTTCATTGAATGTACTCAGGGCCTGCGCCGCTTTCATGCGCACATTCACCATGTCATCGAAGTTCAGGGTATGGATCAACGCTTTGATTACCTCTGGGTCGGCCTTTTGTTGTTGCTCCAATACGTTCACAGCCTGGATGCGGTCGCTGGCGCTGGGTTCGTCCAACATGGCCAGCACCAGCATTTTTTGGGTGCTGTGCATCTCATCGCGCAAAGCCATGATTTCAGCTTGTTGCCGCTGATTGATGCGCCAAAACCAGCCAAACCCAAGCCCAACCAACACCAAGGCCACCGCTGCCGCCGCCTGCAACTCGATGCGCGGAAGCGCGTGGAAGGAAAAAATCCTCCCACGCCAGTTGGGTGATTGCGCTTTGTTTTTTTCTGCTCGTAAAAAATCATTAAAGTCCTGGTCCAACGCCGCAGAAGGTTGTTGCTCCGGCAATTGTTCCATTTGAGTCCATACCAGTTGTAATTCTTCCAGGCTTTTGCGCAGTTCTGCGTCTTGGGCCAGTTGTATTTCCAGTTCCTGACGCGCCTCCGGGGACAAAGTGCCCTCGAGGTATTCCATCAGGACTAAGGCAGTTTTATCGTGCATCATCATAGTTGTTCGAGTTTAAAATAAAGGCTGCGCAATTGTTGCAGGGCGCGGAACACTTTTAGTTTCACAGCCCCTTCCGAGCAGCCAATCAATTCACCCACCTCGGCGTACTTCATGCGTTGATAGCGGGTCAGCAACAATATTTCCAGTTGCTCTGGCGGCAATTGTTGCATGGCTTTTTCCATCAACACCAGGTTTTCCTCCCGCCCCAGACCTACGTCGTTCAGCTCGGGCCGGTTTTCGTACTGGCTGATGTCTTCCTGGATCATTTTGCCACCTTTCCTTTGCCAATCGGATTGTACATTGCGCGCAATTTGGTACAACCAGGCGCGAAAGGCCATTCCTTTGCGGTAACTTTGTCGGTACTTGATAACCCGTTCGAAGAGGTTTTGCACCAAATCTTCACTGGCATCGCGGGCAATGCCCTGGCGCAGAAAGAAGTTGAACAAATTGACCTTGTAGCGCTGAAACAACACGGCTGCCGCATCGAGCTTGCCCTCGGCAAGTTGTACCATCAGTGCTTCGTCAGTAGGATGTGGTGTGCGCTGCATTTTTTCCGTGTGCTTTCTATTTCAGGTTACTTTACTAAAGGGAAAAGGTTACGCGAAAAATGATTATTTTTTTCATCGAGAACTTGTTTAAGGAACGTATTGCGGACAAACACCGTTAGCTATTTGTTTTCCAACACCACTAAAAGTAACACATTTTCATGATTCGAAAATTGGCCAGCATACGTCAATGCACTGAATTACAAGCCATTCCTGGTGCCGATGCCATTCAGGTAGCCGTTGTGGACGGTTGGACTTGTGTGGTTAAAATTGGGGATATTCAAGCTGGGCAAAAGGGAGTTTATTTTGAAATCGATTCTTTTTTACCCGTCGATGATCCTCGTTTTGAATTTCTGCGCAAATCTTCGCTGCGCAAAATGGGCGATACTGAGGGGTTTCGGCTGCGCACCATCCGTTTGCGGGGACAATTGTCGCAGGGTTTGTTTATGCCACTGCACTTGTTTCCCGAGGTGGATCCGGCAGAGCCAGTGGGTACCGACCTGACTGAGCGTTTGCGCGTAGACAAATACGAGCCGCCCATCCCAGCCGATTTGACTGGGAAGGTGATCGGGCCTTTTCCGGGCTTTATCCCCAAAACGGATGAGGAGCGGGTGCAAAACTTGCTGGAAGAATTTGCCACTTGGCAGGGTTTGTCATTTGTGGTCAGCGAAAAACTGGATGGAACCTCCTTTACGGCCTACCAGCGCAATGGCCATTTTGGGATCTGTTCGCGCAACTGGGAATTGTCGGACGAAGATCCCAATTCGTACTGGAAAGTAGCTGCCGAAACGCAGTTGCTGCAAAAACTGGGCAGGCAAAATTTGGCCATCCAGGGCGAAATGATCGGGGAAGGCATCCAAAAAAACATGTATAAATTGCGGGGGCAACACTTGTTTGTTTTCCATGTGTTTGACATTGACCAGCACCGTTTTTACTCGTATAGCGAAACGCTGGATTTTTGCCGCAACAACGATTTGCAGATTGTGCCGCTGGTCAGCGCCGATTTTCAGTTGCCTGTTAAAGTGGAGGATTTGCTGCGCATGGCGGATGGGCCGTCAATTCTGAATGAAAAGGCTGGGCGGGAAGGTTTGGTGCTGCGCAGCGCGGATCGGAAGATTTCGTTTAAGGCGATTTCGAATGCCTTTTTGGAGGCAGAGGATTGACCCGCTCTGAGGTGAATCTTAGGTGTCTTCGGTTTCTTAGGTGGTGAAGATTTGTTCTTTTTCACCACCTAAGAAACCTAAGACACTTAAGGAATCACCTCAGGTATGACGCTGGAAGGGTTGATTTCGCCAACAGTTTAGAACTGGAAATAAATGAACGGCACCACCTCCGCACTCGCCGTCTGAATCACCAGCCAAACCACGAAGGCCAATACCAATGACTTGACGGGTGCCGGGCTGCGTTCAAACAAGCCATCCCAGAAACTGTACCAGCGCGTGGGTAAGAAGTGCAACAAGTAGCCAAGGCCAATCAGCAACAAAACCTGCTTGTAGCCATCCCACAACTGCCCACACAATTCCGGGTGCAGCGAAGAACCAATTTGAGTCAGCACCGCCGCTGTGGTGTCCAAAGGAGGATTAGGATTGTTCAAAGCCCCCGCGCGGAACAAAATCCAGCAGAAAGTAACAAAATGGAAAGTCAAAAAAGTACCTACCCAGGGGCCGATGATCAGCCGATTGCTCATTACATCCACCGCAGTAGCCAATAAGGTGAGCAAAAGCGATAAGCTGAAAAAGACGAGGTTAGCCCAGCTCAAACTCGACAGCTGCTCGTCCGTAATTCCCCCGCTGGAAGATAGGGTGTACAGGATAAACTGCAAAGTCCCCTGCACCATGACCACAATGATGAAAGCACGCATAGCTGGGTTGCCCCAAAAACGGCTTTTGCCTGACATGGCCCGATCAATTGCCAGCGCGATGCCGTGCAGCGCACCCCAGGCAATGAATACCCAACTGGCACCGTGCCACAAACCGCCCAATACCATGGTGATCATCAGGTTGAAATAGGTAAAAAACTTCCCCCTGCGGTTGCCGCCCAGGGAAATGTACAGATAGTCACGCAGCCAACTGGACAGCGAAATGTGCCAGCGGCGCCAGAACTCCTGGATGCTGCTCGAACGATACGGCGTGTGAAAGTTGTCCGGCAACGTAAAGCCCAACAACAAGGCCAAACCAATGGCCATATCTGAATACCCGGAAAAATCGCAATAAATCTGGATGGCGTAACCATAGGTCGCCATCAGGTTTTCCAGCCCGGAATACAAGGATGGATTTTCAAAAACCCGGTCTACAAAATTGATGCTGATGTAATCGGAAATGATCGTTTTTTTCAACAACCCGCCCATGATCAGGATCAGCGCCCGACTCATTTGTTCATTGCTCAGGATCGGCTTGCGGCGGATTTGGGGTATAAAATCGTGGGCGCGGACAATCGGCCCGGCCAGCAATTGGGGAAAAAAAGTCACAAAAAAACCGAAGTCCAAAAAGCTGCGCAAAAAAGAGCGAAAGTCTTTCATTTCGGAGCTGACTGGTTTGATCAGCCCCCGATACACATCCAAACTATAACTCAAAGTTTGGAACACAAAAAATGAAATTCCGGCGGGCAAATAGATGTTTTGCAGCGCCCAATCGGTCTGAAAAGAGCTATTGATGATGTCGATGAAAAAGTTGGTGTACTTGAAATAAACCAGCATGCCCAGGTTAAAAACCAGGCTGAGGATCAGGAAAAACAATTTACCGCCCTTACCATTTGCCTTATAAATGAAGTGGCCCAGGAAAAAGTCGACCACCGTAGAAAACACCAGCAGCATGAAGGGGTAGGTGTACAATACCCACAGATTCACTGGCCCTCCGGTGCATTTGTAGTAAAAAAACAGGGAAAAAATCGTGGTGAGCAGCAAGCGCAGGTTGAAACTGCGCAGCAATAACAAGTACAAGGTGTAAAAAATAAAAAACAGAATGAAGAACTCCAGGTTGCTAAACAGCAGGGGTCTGGATGCTACATAAGTCCACAATCCTGAAAAGTCGGTCCAGTTAATTGGCGGCATAGGCTTTTTTCAGCGCATCGTACAGCAATTGCGCCTTCACTAAATATCCTCGTTCGGTAAAATGAATTCCGTCCGCTTGCGCAAGATTCTCGGAACGCCAGCGGCGCATCGAGCCCAGTCCACCCATGATTTGGTGCAAATCCCACGTGGCTACATTGTGTTCTTGCGTTTGCCTGCGCAATATATCGCGAACCTGCAAACCTATGGTATTATCCACCGATTTATTTTTTAATGCATCGGGGTTAATGGTCACTAAAATAGGCACTTGGGGCATTTTGGCTTTCAATTTGGTCAAAAAAGCGTCCACTTCCCGCTCTACCTCGGCCATCTTGCTAGCTGGCAAAAAAGATTCGTTGGTGCCCAAGGTGATGATGATCAGATCGGGGTACAACATGGCAGCCTGATCTACAAAGTATTCGGCGTGGTTGTAGTGGTAATAAGTCACCCCATTGGCCCCGGCCGCGTTGTACAATACGCCGGAACGGGTGTTGTTTTCCAGCACAAATCCAAACAGGGTCGTCCGCTCCTGCCGGGGCTGTCGTTTCAGTCCCTTCAAGCGCAACAAATTTGTGAGGGTATCCAGGTGGACAATGCTGTGGAAGGGTTGATTGACATCGGCAGCTCCTGCAACCACCTTAGAACCCGCCGTGATAAAAGTAGTGAGGTCGGGTACCGGGCTTGGGGTGGGCGCTGGCGTGACCAGTTTGGAGGCAGGTATGGTCAGGTTTCGGCCGGGATGGATCAGGTTGCTGTTCAGGTTATTGAGTTTGCGCAGCTCCACGATGTTGCAGTGGTACTTGCGCGAAATGCTGTACAAGGACTCCCCGGGGCGTACTTTATGAATCGTCGTTGAGGACGGAATGATCGGTTTGCTGTTCACACTGGCAGCTATGACTTTGGTACCCGTGGGTTTGGGTGGGCTGGCTTGGGGGGTATTGCCCGTTTCGAGCAACATGTCAAATATTTCCGGGCCTTTTTCGTGAAAAATGGTTACCGAGTTGAAGCGCTGATCCAGGCCGTAACGATCTTGAGGGAAAAGGTCGAGCTCAAAGTTTTCGGAATAGGTGCGTACGCCCATTCCGCTTAGGCCAATGGGCACTTCGGTGTGTTGGAAGGTGCTTTTGCGCCCCAGCCAGCTGCCAGTAGCGCTGCTTTTGACGTCGCGGGCATTGTAACTTCCCGCCTGGCGGTAGGGGAAAACCAAACCGCGCCCGGCGGCACCGTACTCGTACTGGAAAAATGCCCGCATCCAACCGGTGAAATAATCGCCCTGGATGTGAGAATCGCCAATGTGCAAAATGCGCACCTGGTTGGACTTACCTGCACGTAGGTCGTCCAAACGCTTGAAAAAGGGTTCCAAACTTTCTTTGCGCTCAATAACGTTGGCGCCAAAATCGATGTAGGGGTATTGGGCCGGGTCCAATTCCGCTGGCCTAGGGATGGTGTCTTTTGGGGCGGGGGTGATGGGCTTAACCACCACTACCTTGGCTGCTACGGCGGTAGCCTTGGGTTTTTCGGCCGCAGGGGCACAACCCAGGGATGCCAATACCAGGCTCAGGCAAATCTTAAGGGGGACTTGTAACATGACCTGAATGTGATAAGGTTTCGAGGATGTAGGGGCGTTTCAGGTTCATGGGTGGCTGGAAAGAATACAAGGCTCTTAGGATGGGGTAAAGGTAGGAAAAATTTATGATTGGGGGGGAATTTTCAGGTTGGTTATAAGATGCTATCTGGCAGGAAAAGCAGTTGAGCGTATTTGCTCGATTGTTCGGGGTTTGTTCTGCCAAATGCCAAAAAGTGCTTTTGGGTCTAATTTTTTATTTCCTTTGGTGATGAAGGGTTTTAGGGGTTGCAGGTGATTCTTTGATTTTTATACTTTTAATATTCAATGATTTGAGCAGTTGAAGCAGTTGCTCAACTTCTTGAATGTCTGAAGTTTCGATGGTGACGATCATGCTGAATCTTTTGTGTAAATTAGAGTGATTTCATTGGCTTGTCAAAATATGTTTTGGGGTTGGTTGCTCTTGCCTTTCATAAGTCTCTTTTATTTAATCTGGTGCATATTTAACAATCATTTTATCAAACCTTTTAGCAATTAGATCTTCTTTCATAATAAAGAATTCGACTCTTCCCATATCTCCCCAAACCATTCCTATTTCATAATTAGTCGGAATACTTAAAAGACAAATCAGTTCCTGGTATTTCTCTTCGTGATATTTTTTATCTCTATCGAATTGGATGATTTTATCTTTCCATTCCTCCCATGACAATTTCCCCAACTGGAAACATTCTTCCTTTGACTTAATCAAATCTTCAACTTTACAAACTCCGCTATTCCTACCAAAAAAATCGACCTTATAATTATTCTTATAATCAAACAAGATATTTGTCTCAAGTTCCCCAAACCCCATGATTTTCAGGTAAACAGGGTCTTTGTAGCTCCAAGATTCCGAAATCAAAAAAAGGTCATTGTAATTATTTTTTTCATTAGATCTTTCAAATTTTCCTGATTTGGTTTGTGTGAAATCTGTATCTCCAAGGAAGGGAGTATTGCTAGATACCTCTTTTTTCTCTAAATCATCTGGCGGTTCTGGGTAAAAAATGCATTCATATTCGTTCTGAGAAATTGCCCCTATAAACAAACTTAGAATTCCTTTCTTGGGTATAATTTCCGATTCAACATTTAATTCTTCGAAATTTAATTGAGCAACAAATTCGAAGAAGCCTCTTTCATTTGTAGGATATTCTTCTTCCCTTCTCAGATGAGGAAGCCCGCCAATTTTTGATTGACCTATCTGTACTTCTTCGTTTAATATTTGAAAGTGAATTGATTCCATTTTTTCTTTTGCTTATTAAATTTTCCCCCCCCTCACGGCGCCTTCACCACCTTATGCACCATCTTCTGCCGATCCACCTCCAGCACACAGATGTACAGCCCCGTCTTCGCGCTAGCCTCCGGCACCCATACCGCCTCATAATCCCCTGCACTTTTCCGCTCCTCATCCACCAGGGTAACCATTTCCTGCCCAAGCGCATTGTAAATCCGCAAGGAAAGTGTACCCGGTGCCCCAATCGAATAGCGAATGTGCAATTGCTGGTTGAATGGATTGGGAAAAACCTCCCGGATGCCAAAATCTTCACGCACCACCCGAGTTTTGGTGCTCAGCGGAGCAAAGGAACTCGGCAAACTTTCAATCGAATTACCACTTACCGCTGTAACCGCGTACCAATATTGCTGGCCATCGATGATGCTGCGATCCTGGTATTGGGTGCTACCCGTTACGGCCAATAAGTTTTTAGGATCCTGGATGGCGTCCAACCAAAAAGGTTCTTTGGCCGCGTGTACCCGATAGATGGCGTACATACGCGCCTTGGCTTGCCGTCCGTTGGCTTCGGGAGCGCTCCAACTCAGGTTGATCGAGTTGGTGGCGGGTACCAGGTGCAGGTTTTTGGCTACGCTGGGAGCTTCCAGCGGTTTCCAGGACATGATCGGGGTCAGGGCGGGATTGCTGTAAATGCGGTTGCACAAGGAATCCGCCAAGCCCTGGGAGTTGAGCCGAGAAAGGTTGGCTGCCCGGAACATGATCACTCCGGGGATGTTTTTTTGTCGCGTAAAATAAATCTGGTTGGGAATTTCGGAAGGAGGGTACAAGGCTGCCGTGCCCGCTGTGCTGGGATCGGCGCGGTAAATGGCGATGCCGGGGTAGAGGTGTCGCCCATTCATTTGGGTTTTCCACCAGTTGGCCAGTTTTTCAAAGTCCTGATTGCCGCCAAAACGCCAGTACAATTGGGGCGCCAGGTAGTCGATCCATTGTTTTTCCAGCCATACCACCGCGTTGCCGTAGGTCACGTCCGCGCCAGAAAGGCCAGAAATTCCCGGTGGCACGCCGCTGCGCCAAATGCCAAAGGGGCTCACGCCGTATTTGACCAGGGGCTTGAGGGCATAAGTGGCCGCGCCCAGTTCTTGCACGAAGCGATTGATGTTGTCTTCGCGCCAGGCATTGAGGGTCAGGCCGTTGCCATATTTAGCAAAACTGGCGGTATCCTGGCTGCCAATGCCTTCGTAGGGATAAAAATAATCGTCGTAATGCAGGCCATCCACGTCGTAACGTTTGACGATATCGGTGGCCACATCGATGATGTATTGGCGGGCTGCGGGGATGCCAGGATCGAGCAGGAGGATGTTTCGGATGTTCATCATCCATTCGGGGTGGCGAATGGATACGTGCAGGGAGTCTTTGGGGTAAGTGGAATTGGTGCTGCGAATGACCCGGAAAGGGTTGAACCAGGCGTGCAACTCCATGCCGCGTTTGTGGGCTTCCTGGATGGCAAATTGGAGGGGGTCCCAAAAAGGATTGGGGCTTTGGCCTTGTTTGCCGGTGAGGTAATAAGACCAAGGTTCGAGTGCAGACTGGTAAAAAGCGTCACTTTCAGAGCGCAATTGAAAAAAAACGGCATTGACTCCCGCCTTTTTCAAGTCGTCGAAAATGCGCAGCAGTTCGGTCTGTTGCTGCTGTGGCGAAGCACCCCGGGTGGGCCAATCCAGGTTGATCACCGTAGAAATCCAGGCGCCGCGAAATTCGTACTTGGGTGCAGCCACGGGCTGCGCCAAACCCCAGAGGGCAAAACACAAACAAACAGGGAGGAGGACGCAACGGATGGTCATTTGGTGTTTATTTGAATATAATACCCCCGAATTTAGGATAAAGCTTGCAAATAAACGCGGTAGTAGTGGGGCAAAAATAAATATTCATTTTTCCTGAGTCAAAGGATTAGATAAGACACTTAAAATGAACCGTTTACTTATCTAATCCTTTGACAAAATGAAATACTTATTTTTTTATTGCCCTGCAATTTCAATTTTCCATCGTCAACATTTTAATAGTGGTTTTTTCCAAGGCGCTCAAGGTTTGGTCCCGAACCTGAATTAAGCTACTGCGAATCAAACAAGTAGCTTCATTCGGACAATCTTGGCAAGGCTCGTAAAAACGCAGGGAAGCACAAGGCAAAAGGGCAATGGCGCCATCAAAAAGTCGGTAAATGTCGGCCAAGTTGATGTCGTCTGCGTCCTTCAATAGGTAGTAGCCGCCACCGATGCCTTGTTTGCTACTGACCAGTGAAGCCCGTTTGAGATCGATCAAAATCAATTCCAAAAATTTCTTGGGGATGCTGGACTTGGAGGCGACTTCGGCGGTTTTGATCAAAGCTCCCTTTTCCTGTTTGGCGAGATAAATCAGCGCTTTGATGGCATATTTAGCTTTCTGTGAGAGCATTACGATTTCTTTTGGGCAACAACCATGTATTGGTGAATCAGCGAAGTATCGTCGCTGCTGAGCAATTGAAAACCGGCTTGTTCCAGTTCTTCTTCGACCAGGTGTTGTGGTACACGAATAGATTGGGGGGGCAAAAATTCACCTTGGGGCAAACGTTGGCGTTTCACATCCACGATGATGATTCTTCCTCCCGGGGCAATCCCCTTTTTCAGGTTTTTGAGGTATGCTACCCGATCGCCCAGGTATAAATAGGTGTTCACCAAGAGTACCACGTCCGCCTCGTTATCGCTCAGATGTGCATCATCGGGGTCGGCTAAACGGGTTTCCAACTTGTTTTGATCGGCATCGGATAATTCAACCGTGCGGATACTATCGATGACGTTGATCAGGTTTTGATTGATGTCGATGGCAATGACTTTTTTGGCCATGGGGGTCAGGCGAAAAGCAAAAAAGCCCGTGCCTGCTCCAATATCGGCTACCACCTTATTTTGGATGTCACCCATTCGGTCCAGCACCAATTCCGGCTTTTGCCAAATCATTCGATTGGTATTGCTGTAGTCATCGCTCATCCCGGGTTGGCCATCGGAATCAATCTGGTTGGGGTCTTCCGTGTATTCTCTGGTGGGGTCTGGGCCGGAGTTCCAACATCCGGCCAATGACAAACACAGTAAGGCAATGGCAAAAAGGACAGGGTATTTTTTCATATCATTAAAAAGCAGTTAGAAACAAGTCCAAAGTTACGAATTCAGTTGATTTGAGCACTAGCCCTCCAACAGCATTTACAATGAAATGAAAAAATTAGTTCTATATTGCCTGACTAAATAACTTTCCGCCGGGTTGTTTTTGCCAATAGCGGGCATCGAAGGCCAAACAAATGTTGCGCAGAAAGGGTCTGCCGCGTTCGGTCACCTTCAAATGCTGGCCATTTACCTCAATCAATCCATCTGCTTCCAGTTCCTCCAGACGAGCTGGAATGTCTTCAAAAGTTTCACATTGCAGCGCAGGATCGCTCCAGTCCGTTTCATAACGGCACATGAGGTTCAGAATATGGGTGCGGATGATCTGGTCTTCTTCCGACAACAAATGCCCTTTGCTGATCGGGAACCGCCCCGCTTCAACGGCTTTTTGATAATCTTCGATGACCTTCTCATTTTGCATAAATCCATCCCAACTGTCACTGATGGAGGATGCACCCAAGGCGATGCTTAGGCGGGTATAATGGGGAGTGTAACCCATGAAATTGCGGTGCAGGGTGCCCCGCTGCATGGATTTAGACAATTGATCGTTGGGCAGCGCAAAGTGATCCATGCCAATTTCCAGGTAGCCCATTTCTTCCAACAGGTCACGGCCCAGCTCGTACAATGCCCTTTTGGCTTCACCCAAGGGCAGGTCTGCTTCCGAATAAGCGCGTTGGCTGGGTTTGATCCAGGGCACGTGGGCATAACTGTAAAAGGCGATGCGGTCGGGGCGCAGGGTTTCCAGTTTGCGCATGGTCGTCCGAACGTGCTCGGGCGTTTGTAGGGGCAAGCCATATATCAGGTCGTAATTGACGCTGGTGTAGCCGATTTCGCGGGCCCATTGGGTAACCTGTTGTACCTCCAGCTCGGTTTGTTGGCGATTGATGATTTCCAGGATTTCGGGTGCAAAATCCTGTACGCCTACACTGATGCGGCGGAAGCCCAGGTTGTATAGCGTTACCAAGTGTTCGCGGGTGGTGCTGAAAGGATGGGCTTCAAAGCCAAAATCTACCTCTGGAGCAATGTCTGCGTGTTCAAAAATTCCTCTAATGAGCGCGTCTAACTGATCAGGATGAAAAAAAGTAGGCGTTCCGCCACCCAGGTGCAATTCTTTGATGAGGGGTCTGCCGGGTAAATTTTTGATGTACAAGGCCCATTCTTTCAGAATAGTGGCCACATAGGGTTCTTCTACCCCATGGTTTTTGGTGATGCGTTTGTTGCAGCCGCAATAGGTGCAGAGTTTTTCACAATAGGGCAGGTGGATGTACAAACTGATGCCCCCGTCTTGGGCAAAAGCCGTGCGGATGTGTTGAATCCACTGTTTTTCAAGGATGGGTTTTTCCTCCCAATAAGGTACGGTAGGGTAACTGGTGTAGCGAGGAACGGGTGTGTTGTACTTTTGTAACAATAGGGAATTTGACATGGCGATCGGGCATTTTTGTGAGCCAGCTAATGTGTAATTTGCCAACAAATGTAGAATTGGCTGATTTTACAGGAAATGACCATCGTCAGTGCAGAGGGTGAAGATTGTCACCTATTTGGAGTACACCTACAACAGATTAAAAAAAGGCTAATTACTTTTCGAGTTTAAAAAAATATTAATCTTGCAGTCAGAACTAAATTTAATAACCACCTAATTCACAAATTTCATGGAAAACACTGAAATCCTGGACGAGTTTCAAAACCCTAGCTCCAACGAAGAAAGCACTTTGCATATCCATAAAGATATGTATGGGTATCTAAACACTGCCGCCAGATGGGGGAATATTTTGGCGATTATTGGCTTTGTTCTGACTGGAATTGGTGCCTTATTCGGCTTGTTGGGTTTGGTCGCAATCGGGGCAGCGGCCAGTTCCGCTGAATTGGCAATGCTTAAAGGTCTTCCTACCTTGATGTGGGTTGCGCTCTTGGCCTATTTTGCCATTCTGGGTTTGTATATCCTGCCCTTGCTTTATTTGAGCCGCTTTGCGTCCAATTTGAAAACGGCATTGTATGCAGACAATCAGGATAACTTGGCCATTTCTTTTGAAAACCTAGGCAAGCTGTTCAAGTTTTTGGGCATCCTGACTTTGGTTGTCATTGGTGTGCACATTATTTTGTATGGGGTTATGATGTCCATTACTTTGTCCGCAGTTAATTCTTTACAAAATTTCTAACAACACGTCTTCCTACTTCCTGATTTAGTGCTTGGCCCTAGATCAGGAAGTATTTACAACTTCATCTTATTCAAGCGGTCCAATTCTCGCTTGTTGTCTTTTTCCCGAATGGAATCCCGTTTGTCATAGGTTTTTTTACCCTGTGCCAGGGCAATTTCCACTTTTACAAAACCTCTTTCGCTCAAATACACGCGGTAAGGCACAATGGTGAAGCCTTTTTCACTGGATTTGCGTTCCAGTTTGCGCAATTCGGCGCGGCGCAGGAGCAGTTTGCGCAAGCGACGGGGGATGTGGTTGGAATAAGTGCCGTTTTCGTACTCGGCAATGTATAAATTGTGGATGTACAACTCTCCTTTATCAAACACGCAGTAGGCATCACTCAGGTTGAGGTGCCCGGCCCGATAGGATTTGATTTCCGTGCCCATCAAGGCGATGCCCGCCTCGTAGCGGCTGTCAAAATGGTATTCAAAGGTTGCCCGGCGATTCACAATTTCCGGAGCGGCTTTCTTTTTCATTGTTCTCCAAACTTTTGGGTCAGCGATGCATTCAGCATAGTTCTGAATGCATCGCTGGCTGCAAATATAACCTATCAGGTGCTGGAAAGTTCCATTTTCCTGGATTATTGTTTGATTTGCGGCGGTTGCTGCTGGGTTATTTTGGGCTTAATTGGTTGCTGGCGAAACTTGGTCACATCCCGGTCCAGCGCCTCACGAGCAGATGCGCCGCTCGGTTTTTGCTCTGGCCCTTTTAGTTTGTCATCCAGGAATTGGGTCATTTTGGTGTACAAATGAAAGCGGGTATTGCCCCCATAAATGCCGTGGTTGCGGTTGGGATAAAAATAGGTGTCGTACTGTTTGTCCGCATCCACGAGGGCGTTGACCAGTTCGGCGGTGTGTTGAAAGTGGACATTGTCGTCGCCCATGCCGTGTACGAGGAGGTATTCACCATTCAATTGATCCACAAAGTTGATCGGTGAGTTGTCTTGATAACCACTAGGGTTTTCTTGCACGGTGCGCATGTAACGCTCGGTGTAGATGTTGTCGTACCATTTCCAGTTGCTCACTGGTGCCACCGCGATGGCGGCTTTGAAGGTACCTGCACCTTTGAACAAACAGAGCGAGGACATATAACCTCCGTAGCTCCAGCCAAAGATGCCAATCCGCGCCTGATCCACGTAGCGCAAATTGCCCAGGTATTTGGCGGCTTCGATTTGGTCTTCGGTTTCGTATTTGCCCAATTGCAGGTAGGTCATTTTTTTGAACTCTTCGCCGCGCCCCCCCGTGCCGCGGTTGTCGACACAAGCGACGATGTAGCCTTTTTGGGCCAGCATCTGGAACCACCAATAATTCTGCCCACGCCAACTGTCCTTCACCTCCTGGCTGCCGGGGCCGCCGTAGAGGAACATGAAGACGGGATGTTTTTTGGTGGGGTCAAAATTGGCGGGTTTGATCATCCAGCCATTGAGGTCTACTCCTGCGCGGGATTTGAAGGCAAAAAACTCCACGGGTTGTACATTGTATTCCTTTTGCAGGTTTTTGACAAAAATATTGTCTTCGATGACCCGAACTTTGCTGCCTTTTTGATCAAAAACGGTATAAGTACTCGGCGCATTGGCCGTAGAATGATCGATCACATAGTAAGAAAAAGTGGGGCTGAATTGGGCGTTGGCCCAGCCCTTCTCAGCAAACAGTGCCATTTTGTTTTTGCCGTCCAGCCCAATTTGGTATACCTGCCGCTCCAGTGCTGAATTTTCAGCTGCCTGGTAATACAGGGTTCCCGTTTTTTCATCCACCCCATAATAATTGCTCACTTCCCACTTTCCAGTGGTGATTTGGCGCAACATATTGCCACTCAGATCGTAGAGGTAAAGGTGGTTCCAGCCGTCCATTTCGCTGGTCCAGATGAAGTGTTTGCCATCCTGCAAAAAGCTGAGGTTGTCGTGGATGTCCACGTAGTATTTGCTGTCTTCTTGCAGGATGAGCTGGGTTTTGCCCGTGGTCGCGTCAGCCAATACCAAATCCAGTTGGTTTTGGTGGCGGTTCAGCAGAAAGATGCTGAGTTTGCTGGGGTCGTTGGTCCATTTGATGCGGGGAATGTATTCGGCAGCAGGGTCGGTTTCGGTTTTTACGGTCCGGCCCGAGCTCAGGTTGTAGATGTGGATGCCAACTTTGGAGTTTTTCTCCCCAACTTTAGGGTACTTAAAAGTCACGTAATCGGGATACATGCCCGCTTCGAAATTGGTCAGCGTAAATTGGGGCACCGCCTGCTCGTCGAAGCGAAAAAAAGCAATGCTGCTGCCATCGGGCGACCAGGCAAAACCTTTGTCCATCGAAAATTCTTCCTCGTATACCCAGTCCGTAGCACCATTGATGATGGCATTGAGCGCACCATCGTTGGTGATTTGGGTGGTTTTGCCAGAAGTCAAGTCCTTGTAATACAGGTTGTTTTTGTACACAAAAGCGACTTTGTCCGCTTTTGGAGAAAAACTCGCGTACATCACTTTGCCTTCGGCAAACAAAGGAGTCAATTGTTTCTGGCTCCGGTCGTACACATAAAAGGTGGCCCGACTGGAATGCCGATAAATCGGTTCAATGCCCGAAGCCAGCAGGATTTTGCTTTCATCGGCGCTGAACTGGTATTCTTCAATTTGTACATTATTGCTCAGGGTCGCCGGGTCGAGGATGGTAGCCGTAGCAGCTCCGGTAGTCAGGTCGGATTGGACAATTTTGTTGCGGTCGAGTTTGGTGTAATGGCGACCGTCATTTTGAAACGTAAAACCTGGCACAGTACGAGGAGAAAAGGTGTACTTTTTCCAAACATCTTCCAGGGTAATGGCCTTTTGAGCCTGTAGTGTGAGTATGGACAAACAGCTCAGGGTGACAAAAAGTAAACGCATGAACATTTTTTTTGTGTTTTGTTGTAATAAACGCTAATCCCGTAGAACTAACCCAATAGTTTATTCAAACGCTCCTGGATTTGATGAAATTGCTGCTTTTTCTGGACAATTGAGGGTTCTGCCGCGCGTTCGACACAATTTTCGATGGGACAACGCTCACAAGTGGTGTGTACTTCGCGAGCAGGAATGGCCGGGTCGTTCAAAAATTGCACTTTTGAGCGCAATTCATCATCGATCAGCAGACCGATGGTCACACTCACATTTTTGTTCGGAGAGGGATAGGATGGGCGTGCAACGGTAATGCACAGGTATTTGTCTGCCGTGTTGAGGTAGTGGGAAATCTGGGGCCGGATCAACAACTCACTTGGATTGCCAGCTGATTTGAGCTGCGCCAGTTCTTGCAAGAGTGCAATGGATACCCAACGCCGGCAATAGTGCTCATAAATGCCATTGCCATGCGGATGGTGCTTGTGGTTGAGGTGTAACTCTTTGTCTACGTCGAAGCTATTTTGAATGGGGTCGTGTACAAAACGCAGGAAAAACAACTTGCGGATGCCAAAAAAGCCTGGCAAAATGTTGGTCAGGCGGTGGTAAAACATCTCTGGCGTAGCATCGTACTTGCGCATGATGTCCTGGAATGCTTCACCATCCCAGGTTTTGCGTTGGAAAAACAACTCCAGATCCTGCACAATTGCCTTGAGTGGCAGGTGGAGGGCTACGGAAAAATAAATGGCCTGCGAATGGTTCAAAACCTCCTCGAAGGTGCGTCCCCGCAAAATGGAAGAAGTATAGGCGCGCTCCTTGATGTTGAGAAATTGAAAGCCCAATTCTTTGCCGTATTCAAAGGCTCGTTGAATGGGTGAAAGTTTGCTACTCAAGAGCAATTCCTTGCGCTTGGGGATGAACAGGGAGCGCAAATGCTGCAACTCGGGATAACGGTCCAGGCCGTTTTCATGCACGATGTAGTCGTATTTTTCTTCCAGGATATTGCGCAATTGTTCGCCAGCCAAAGGGCGTTTAACCGAGATTTGGAACTCCACATTGAATTGATCGGCCGCTTTTTCGAGGCCATCAAAGTAGTTGTTGTTCAGTTCCAAATAAGAGCGGAGGGCACTGAAATAAAAATGCTCCTGCCGCAAGGCGTAATTGCGCGACAGTTCCAATAAGGTGGAAATAAACGCACCAACCCGCGAGGGGGCCCCGGCGATGATTTCGACTACCTTGGCCAGGTCGATGCCAAAACGCTCCAAAGGCAGTTCGTTGAGAAAATTGGATTGCAGCAAGTCGTGCACAGGTGCTAAACTTTCATCCATCTCCAGGGAAGTCAAATCCAGGGGCGCCACGTTTAAGGCTTTGGCCAGGGTTTGAATTTTTTCCCCTTTGGGGTATTTTTTCCCCTTTTCAATTTCGTTGAGGTATGACACCGACATCCCTGCCTTTTCCGATAAATCTGCGAAAGATAGGTTCAATTGCTGTCGAAGTTGTTTTACCTTCAAGCCGAAAAGAATCCGTTCATTTTGTGCTTTTGTACTCATACCGGGTTAAAAATAGTTTTTTCCAGCGAATATTCGCAATATGAATTATCAGGAACGAGAGAATCACTTTCGGCAAGTGGCCGATCAGTTGAAAAAACGCTACAATTTGCTCTCCTTGGGGCGCTTGTTGTACTTCGTGGTGGCAGTGGCTTTGATCATTTTTTTAGCCCAGCAGCACTGGAGTTTGGCCCTGGGTTGGGCGATTCTGGCCATTGCGTTTTTTTTGTGGCTGATCCTGCGGCACCGCAAGGTGCAGGAAGCCGAGCAACACCATCGTCGACTGGCTGAAGTCAATCGGCAAGAACAGGCCGCCCTGGATTACCATTTTACAGAATTCCCCAGTGGTGAACAATACGTTGATCCACTGCATCCGTATTCCGGCGACCTCGATTTGTTCGGTCCGTATTCGATTTTCCAGTTTTGCAACCGGACGGTCACTGCAGCGGGCAGCAATCAATTGGCGGAGTGGCTACAGGTGGCGGCAACACCCGAGGTGGTACGTGCCCGCCAGCAAGCAGTGCAGGAATTGGGTCCTCAGTTGGACTGGCGGCAACATTTTCGGGCCCACGGTCTGGCACAACCCGATGAGCAAGCCTACCAACTGGCTTTGCAAAAATGGATGGACGAGCCTTTTTTTGTGTACGGCAAAAAATGGATGCGCTGGGCACTGTGGCTATTGCCCATCTGGGGGATCGCGGCCTTGATCGTCATTGTACCCAATTATCCGCTGATCCTGGTTTTGCTTGCGGTATTGCCTGCGGCCCTTTTGCTCCGCCAAACGCTCCAGCAAGTCAATCGTACTCTGGAATACACCGCTAAAGCCGAGAGCTGGTTGCTACGCTACGG
Source organism: Haliscomenobacter sp. (assembly GCF_041740695.1). Lineage (GTDB taxonomy): Bacteria > Bacteroidota > Bacteroidia > Chitinophagales > Saprospiraceae > Haliscomenobacter. The sequence goes on from NZ_JBGSLK010000058.1 coordinate 56,693, forward strand.
GATTCTGATTCAACAAATTGAAAAACTAGCGGTTAAAACACCTTTATTACAATACCTACAAGGGCATTTTCGTAATATGGAAGCCCAGTTTGGCGCATCCCAGGCCATCCGTCAATTGTCCTATTTTCTGGCACAACTGAATGTACGCAACAACCCCTTTGCCATTTTCCTCAACCTGATTGGAGTTTGGGATTTACAATGGGTGTATCAATTGGAAAAATGGAAAGCCCAACACCGGGAGGATCTGCCCCATTGGTTTGCAGCCCTGGGCGAAATGGACGCCCTGAGCAGTTTGGCGAACTTGCATTACAACCAGCCAGATTGGGTTTTTCCGGTATTGCATCCAGAGGCGAGTTTGTCGGCCACACAATTGGGCCATCCTTTGATCCCGGGTAATCGCCGCGTTGGCAACGACTTACAGATGCCTACCCATCAACACTTAAAACTACTAACGGGCTCAAACATGGCCGGAAAAAGTACCTGGCTGCGTAGCCTGGGGGTCAATCTGGTGCTTGCCCAAGCAGGAGCGCCCGTGTGTGCACAAGCATTAAATATGCCGCCTTTGTTGGTGTTTACGGGAATGCGCACGCAGGACGACCTCTCGGCCAGTGCCTCTTCTTTTTATGCGGAGTTGCGCCGCTTGCGGGCCATGCTCGATGCGGTAATTGCGCAGCAAGGACAGAGCACCGGGGTGTTTTTCCTGCTAGATGAAATTTTGAAAGGCACCAACTCACGTGATCGCCACCAAGGCTCCCGCGCATTGATGCTGCAATTGTTGCGCCATGGCAGTGCGGGTTTCATTGCCACCCATGACCTGGAACTGACGGCGATGGAAGCAGAAAACCCGGGCTTGATTCAAAATGTGTGTATGGAAGTGGCCATTGAAGAAGATGAATTGTACTTTGATTATACGCTCAAACCCGGCATCAGCCAGAGTTTTAATGCGTCCTTATTGATGCGGCGCATGGGTATTGGAGTGGATTGATTTGAGGGTAAAACATTGGTATATAGGCAATAAAAAAGGGATCCATCTGTAGCTGTAACAAAATCAATGAAGGCGAGTAGCTACATTTGGACCCCTTTGCGAATAATATAAACACTATGTTTACAGTGTTATATTGTTAACAAAATCAAATAAACTTACAGAGTTCTATCATCGTGCATGTGAATTAGCTTGTCTAAAAGCGTAGCCCGGAGGCTACGCTTCGGATTTTGGCAACAGGTATTAAGAGGAACTTATGTGGAAGCATTTTCTTCCCTCTGTGTTTGTTCATACAACAAAGTACGCGTAAAATTCGCCTGGTGTCAGTAACGTTTCACAGTGCAAAAAGACGGGTCAGTTTTTATGTTTCTTTTTAAATTATACTTATTAAATATTTGATTTGCAAAATTTTACATTGTGTACACCATTAAATTAGCTCACATTTTGGACGTTATTTCGACAATTCTTTTTTGACTAGATTTCAGTTTTCGATCGAAAACATGGCCAATCTTCATTTTTTGGGTTGGTCATCGCCCTGTGATTTGGGGCAATGACCAAAATATGCCCTGCGCTGGATCTTGCAAAAGTGCCGTGACCGGCTGATGGTAGGTAGGTAAATTTGTACCTATAACTGCTCTTTTCACAAAACCCAAAATATCAAGCTATGAAAACTTTATTTACCGATGTGGTGACTATTTTGATCTACCATCTATTCAAAAGGTATGATTTGTATGATTCAATTGAATTACAAAGGTGTATCGGGCCTCCCGAAGGAAGAACAAACAGGACAGGAATAGAACTTGATTTAATCCTTTGAACAGTGACGGCTATCTCTCTGTGAGATGGCCGTCCATCCTAGTCCAGGCAATTTGCAACCCATTGCCACAGTATTTCATAAGGGATGATTTCGATTTTAAAATGTTGGTCAGGATGACCTTTGGGGATTTGGGTGACGGTTTTGATCATGTCCACCGTTTTTTTCAAAAACAACTTTTTATTAAAAGCAGTCCCTGCCACCGAACACAACATTCTAATGAACAATTGGGTGCGATAGTATCCGTCTTCTGTATTGAAATGTTTAACCCGGTATTTTCGTAGTGAAGTCAATTTATCGTGTGCTCGATCAAACTCCTTGGCTTGCAGCAAGAACAAAAACTGAGCAATTAGAATGGGAACATTCAGCCCTTTTTTATCCTTGGAGTAGTTGGGCACTTGATTCAAAAATTTGTTCAATCTAAAATTCAAAACTTTTTCGAGCTGAATACCTGAGTTGATCGATTCATTGCGATCAGCTAAAATCAAGTAGGCGGCCAGCAATGTCCAGGACTCTTTGATTGATTCCGGCATTGTGGCAAAATTTCTACTGGAATATATTTTAGTGGCAGTTTCGCAGGCAAATTGGTATTTGGTCGCCTTTAGGGAAACGAGCAATTGATTGTCGAGGTACAAGAACCAATTCCTTGAACCTTCAATTTCCGCTTGAATGACTTCCGAATTTAACCTTAAAGCTTCAGTATATCGATCCAGCATGGTCAGGCAGATGACTTTGTGGACTTTAAAAACAGCCATAATTCGGGGCGAAGTGCATAATTTATCGTTCAAACTGCGAATTGCTTCATCACAAACCGCAATGGCATCATGCCAATGAAACCTCGCCATTTCCCCAATGTACCTGGTGGCATAATACCCACTCACAAAGATGATCGTGTTGCATTTTTCTTTATACAGTGACAATGATTCCACTAAGGCATGCGCCCGCTTCGAGATTTGCAACTGGGTCGATTTAAATTTCACAGCTGGTGCGATGACCGCTTGATAACTCTCCATCGCCTTATTTTCCGCCAGCCAATCCAGTCGCAATCTTTCCACATAAGCCTGATAATAAAGGTACTGCTCGGAATCTGGCACCCGTTCAACGTAGTAACGTTTCAAAAAAGTAGCCATTTCGAGTGCCACCAGTGTAACATCGTTTTGCACAGCCAGTTCGATGATTGATTTAGCGAGAATGCAAGCATTTTCAGGACAGTGACGGTACACCAAGGTTTGGAAAGTAGCGAGTTTGCGCAGGCACTCAAAATTGGCTTTTTGGGTGGTGTTAAAATTTGGGCTGGTCTCAGTGTCCAAAAACAACAAAGGAGCAAACAAGCGCCGCCGGAATTCCAGTAAAAAACGCCGAAAGGGACGGCCTTTGACATCCAATCCCAACAATTGAGCGCCTTCGATTTCATTGCGCACTTGTCCCTCCGCCAAGGCATGGTACATGATTTTGTAGCGGGTTTCTTGCACGCCCGGTCGAAGAGGCCTGGTCAGCACCTCGACTTGGCGCAATTTGTATCCATCGATGACATGGGTAAACTCTTTTAGGTCAGTCATTTTACTGTGCTTTGATTAACAATGGTGTAGGTGGTTTATGCTATAGATTTTATGAACAAGCGCTGCTTAAAGTCTAATCAGGGTATCCATAATTTGCTCAATCTTGATGATTTCTGGCGCAGCCTCGGGGCTGCTGTAATCCAGCGGCAGGTTTTTCAATTGGGTTATACATTCCAGAGCCGCCTGCGCAGGTTTTTGTCCAGCTTCAATGTCCTGAAGGGTTGTGACCAATGTTTCCAAGCGTCGGGATTGTGGCGCACAAGCCCCACTCCATTCCAGATATTGCTGAAACCAATTTGCGACCTGCCCACTTGCCCCACTTTGTATCCATTTTGGCAATTGCAACAACAATAAGGCAGCTTTGGCATCCAAATTCGCACTACTCATTTCTGGTAGATGCAAATTGCGAAAAGGCAGACAATTCGCCATCAGCATACCTTTGACCCGATTGGGGATAGAGAGTATGCCCAGGTCGGCTAAACTCAACAAAACGCTGTTGTACAGTCGCTTTTGTTCCTGAGGCCATTCGGGGTATTTATTCTTTAGGTTTAAGGTCTTGGCCAGGTCTAGCGCTGCTGCATATTTGCTTTGGTGTAAAAGCCAGGTCAGTTTCATCTCTTGCAGCCGGTACCAGTTGAGGTTACCTTCTATTTCATCGGCAATGGCAGCGTTTAATGCCTCCAATGCTTGATCCAGCTGGCCCAGATTGGCCCAACCCAATGCTTTGCTCAGGGAAAAAGCACCGATTTTTGCCGGGCTGGATACACTTTTACGGCTCAACAATTGTGTAGCTTGATTGCTGATTTGTACTACTTTCTCCCATTCCGCCTCCAAAAAAGCAGCTTGCAGTTTCAGAAAGTAAAAATTGAGCACAAAGGCGCTAGTGGTACAGGAATCTGCGTAGGGTTGTAATCTTTGACAAGCTTCTTTGGCGTGCTGGGACAGCGACTGGGCGCTACACGAGGCTTGATTTTGCAAAAACAAAAAGGCACAGTATTCATCGTCCGCGGCCTGTTCCGCCTGGAGGATGTTTTCGTATTGATCGATGAGTTGGCAATATTTTTTGAACCCACTCATGTTTCCATCGTGCAGGGCGCAAAACTGACGAAGTTGCGCGGCAGTTTCGATCACAATTGTGGTGAGTTCGTAGGCGGTAGCCATTTGGAGAATTGACTCGGCAATCTCGCGCAGCGACTTGAAGGCACCTGCCGCCATCAGGGTTTTTAACACCGCAAGCCGTTGCCAACAGAGGTAAGCTACCCGCCGGGGATCATGATGGTCTTCCTGGGTCAAATCCAAAAACAATAAGGTATTCCAAAGCCGTTGACGCGACTGGCTGGGATCATGGCAGGTCGCTTTTGAATGGCCATTCATTCCAGGAGTAGGCGCCATTTGATGGTCAGCATCAGCATACCCATTTTCAAATACACCCTCAACCCAGAATGGAGATTGTTTGATAGAAATGCTATCAAATACTTCGATGTGCTGATCGGCTGAGTAATTTTTTAACAATAAAACTAATTCTCTGAATTCTTCCATGAATCAGAAATTTAAAGAAGCCCGCGAAAAGCACAATTGATAGACAATAGATAAGATCCAAACTTAAATAACTCGTAGCCGATTTTCAAAATTAATATTTATTTGGTATTTACCAAATAATGACTATTTATTTACTAAAAAAAACGGCAGCAACTACATTTTCATGTATTTAGGCTGGTCATTTTTGCACAAAAATGCCTTGCTTTGTTGTAAATTAAGCCTCACATTTGGACAAAAAAACATACTTTATCTTTTAACCGGCAAGCTAGAGAAAATGACCAAACGTACATTAATGCATACCATTGACTATACTCCAAAAATAGTTGATGGAAAAATGGTTCACCCAAAAATTTTGGCGGAAGTGGTGTATGGCTTAATCAGCAGGAACTGCAAAGGGATGGGCATTTGTAAAATCAATGCGGTAAATGCACCAGATTATCCAGCTAGTAGCACTCCCTGTGGCGCAAGTTTAGCCTACCTACAGGTCCTCAATCCTTCGACGATTCGTTTTGAATTTTTAAAACATTCCATCACCCCTGAGCAGTATACGCTGCGTTTTGCCAGTGGGTATTTCTGTCTGGAAGAAGCTTTTTGTTTTTCTGATCAATTTTTGATGGCATTAGGAACGAGTGATGTAACCATTGCTGAAGGAAATTATCTAATTCAAGATGATGCTCAATTTACTACCGTAGACTTTTTTAGTCTGGTTCAGGGCTTTTAAAACAGCTTCTCAGATTTTCGGTTATATTTACGCAACAAGTACCGAAATCTATGATCCAATCCTACACCCCGGACCCCTCCGCCGAAGGGCCGGAAGTGCAACAATCTCGCCCCAAACGTTTTTACAATAACCTTACTTTCAAGGTTTTGGTAGCCATTGCGCTAGGCGTATTATTGGGGGCTTTTTTCCCAAAAACGGGTGAAGCCATGCAGCCAATCGCCAAAACCTTCATCAACATGATCAAGATGGTCATTGCGCCCATCATTTTTCTGACCATCGTGACGGGCATTGGCAAGGTGAGTGACCTCCGGCAATTTGGGCGCATCGGGGGCAAAGCCTTATTGTATTTCATCTCGGTAACCACCCTCGCCTTGTTCATCGGTTTGGTGGTCTCCAATCTGATCCAGCCGGGTGCCGGGCTGGATACGGCGCACCTCAACAGTGGCGACGTCAGTGAGTATGTTGAAAAAAGTAAGGAAAAAACCTGGGTGGATCACATTACCGAGATTGTGCCTCCCAATGTGCTGGGGGCTTTTGCAGAAGGTAACTTGTTGCAAGTCTTGTTCTTTTCGATCCTTTTTGGCATTGGTATAGCCCAGTTGGGCGACACTGGGCATGGACTGCTCAAAACCTTTGACAAAATCCTACAGGTCTTGTTCAAAATCATGGCCATGATCATGGTCCTGGCCCCATTGGGCGCATTCGGCGGGATGGCCTACACTGTGGGCAAATACGGTCTGGGCACCCTCAAACCCTTGGCCATGCTCATGTTGACCGTTTACATCACCATGGCCTTGTTCATTTTTGTGGTGTTGAACCTGATTTGTTATTTTTCCAAATTCAGTTTATGGAAATTACTGGGCTTCATCAAAGAAGAAATTTTGATTGTACTGGGCACCTCTTCTTCGGAATCGGTTTTGCCACGCATGATTGAAAAAATGGAGCGTTACGGGGCCTCCAAACAAGCCGCTGGGCTGATCATTCCCACCGGGTACTCCTTCAATTTGGATGGCACCAGCATCTATTTGTCGATGTCCGTGCTGTTTATTGCCCAGGTTTTTGGGGTAAAACTGAGCATTCAAGAACAATTGTACATCGTTGGCATTTTAATCCTGACTTCAAAAGGGGCAGCTGGGGTCACCGGAAGTGGATTTATCGTTTTGGCGTCGACTTTGTCTTCATTTCCCCAAATACCGATCGAGGGATTGGGCCTTTTGGTGGGTGTGGATCGCTTCATGTCTGAAGCGCGGGCCATCACCAACCTGATCGGAAATGCGGTTGCTACCATTGTAGTGGCCAAGAGTGAAGGAGAATTTACGCCCTTGATTCATAAATAAGCTACAATGGTAACACTGGAACAAGTGCAGGAATTATTGGCGGCACAAGGCTACATCACCGAAAAACCGATTGTATTGTCCATTTTTTTGTCGATGCGCCTGGGCAAACCCCTCCTGATTGAAGGGCCAGCTGGGGTAGGCAAAACGGAGATTGCCAAGGTGATGGCCAAAGCGCTGGATACAGACTTGATCCGTTTGCAGTGTTACGAGGGCCTGGATTCCAATCATGCCTTGTACGAATGGAATTACCAGCAGCAGTTGTTGTACCTGAAAATGGAAGAAGGGCTGGAAATGGATTTGGCACAGCGGGAAAAAAACATCTTCAGCGAGAAGTTCCTGCTCAAACGCCCCTTGCTCCAGGCCATCACCCACCATAAATCACCGGTGCTGCTGATCGACGAGATTGACCGCGCCGACGAAGAGTTTGAAAGTTTTTTATTGGAGGTGCTTTCTGACTGGCAAATCACCATCCCGGAGATTGGCACCATCCATGCTACCCATCGCCCCCACGTGATTGTGACGAGCAACCGGGTGCGGGAATTGTCGGAAGCGCTGCGCCGTCGCTGTTTGTACCTGTACATCGATTACCCCGATTTTGACAAGGAACTACAAATTGTACGCAGCAAAGTGCCGGGAATCGACGTCAAACTGGGTGAGCAAATTTGTGCCTTCATGCGTGAATTGCGCCAACTACGCCTCGATAAAGTACCCGGCGTAGCCGAAACCATCGACTGGGCAACGGCCCTTGCCAACCTCCACATCGAACATTTGGACAAAGAAACCGTAGAATCAACCCTCGGCATCATCCTCAAAGATTGGCAAGACATCCGTCAAACCCAAATGTCTTTGACGGAGCTGTTTGAAAAAACGGGGGCGATTTCGAAATTTGATAATTTATGAGGTTTATAAGGTTTAGGGAGGTTTAGAAGGTTTAGGCTACCGCGAGTTGCTTAGACAAGGACGCGTCTAAGTCACTGCGGTAGCCTAAACCTCCCTAAACCTTCCTAAACCTCCCTAAACTTCCTCAACCTCCATGTTCTACAACCACCCTTCCGCCATCGTCGACCCAGGTGCCCAAATTGGCGCGGACACCAAAATTTGGCATTTCTGTCACGTCATGTCGGGTGCCATCATTGGTGAGCAGTGCAGCTTGGGGCAAAACGTGTTTGTTGCAGATGGCGTGGTTTTGGGAAAAAACTGCAAAGTACAAAACAACGTATCCCTGTATTCAGGGGTCATCTGTGCAGAGGATGTGTTCCTGGGGCCTTCAATGGTGTTTACCAACGTTTACAACCCGCGCAGCGCGGTAAACCGCAAAGGGGAATACCGCCAAACCTGGGTGGAGCGAGGCGTTACCATTGGTGCGAATGCCACTGTGTTGTGCGGCATTCGCATTGGTGCCTATGCCTTTATTGGGGCTGGAGCTGTTGTTTTGAAAGACGTGCCTGCTTATGCCTTGCTGGTGGGCAACCCTGCCAAAGCCATTGGCTGGATGAGTGAATACGGCGAACGCCTGTATTTTGATGAACAAAACCTGGCCACTTGCCCTGGTTCTGGCGAAAGGTATCAGCTGGAAGATGGGCAGGTCAAAAAGGTTTAGGAAGGTTGAGGGAAGTTGAGAAGGTTGAGGCTACCGCAGCGATTTTGACAAGGACATGGTCTAAGTAGTTTGTATCCATAGTAATCAACGAGTAGGGGTTTTCGCTACCGCAGCGATTTTGACAAGGACATGGTCTAAGTCACTGCGGTAGCCTCAACCTTCTCAACCTTCTCAACTCCTCAACTTCGAATAAATGCAACATTTTGCCCTGATTGGAGTAGCTGGCTATGTAGCGCCCCGCCATTTGCGCGCCATTAAAGACACGGGCAACCGCTTGATTGCTGCAATGGATCCTACCGATTCCGTAGGAGTTTTGGATGCGTATTTTCCCGAAGCGGCCTTTTTTGTAGAGTTTGAACGGTTTGATCGACATTTGGAAAAGTTCCGGCAAAATGGGCAAGCGCTGCACTACGTAAGCATTTGTTCACCGAACTACCTGCACGATGCACACATTCGATTTGGTTTGCGGCAGGGCGCGGATGTCATTTGTGAAAAACCCCTCGTCCTCAACCCCTGGAATGCTGAAGCCCTCCAGCGCAATGAACAGGAAACGGGCCGCCGGGTTTACACCATCCTGCAATTGAGGCTTCATCCGGTGATCCTGGCCTTGAAAAAACAAGTCGAAACGCAAATTGTCGCCAAAAAACACGACATTGACTTGACGTATATTACTTCCCGCGGTGCCTGGTATTTTGCCAGTTGGAAAGGAGAGATGTCCAAATCCGGGGGCATTGCCACCAACATTGGCGTTCATTTTTTCGACATGCTGATCTGGATTTTTGGCCCAGTCCAAAAAAGTGAAGTCCACCTACATAGCCACGATCGGGCAGCCGGATATCTGGAGTTGGAGCGTGCGCGGGTGCGTTGGTTTTTGAGCATCGACGAAAAAACCTTACCTGAGGCTATTCAGGAGAAAGGTGCTCGAACCTATCGATCCATCAGCATCGATGGCCAGGAATTGGAATTCAGCGAAGGGTTTACAGATTTGCACACGGAGAGTTACCGGGAAATATTAGCGGGTCGGGGCTTTGGCTTGGTGGATGCCGCGCCGTCGATTGCGCTAGTGCACGATATTCGGGAAGCTGAGGTGCTGGGGCTGTCTGGGGAATATCATCCTTTGGCGGCTTTGCCGCAGGCAAAACATCCTTTTAAATGATCCAGGAGTAAACGTCGTCGTCAAAAAAGAAAGCGGACGCCGGGGAAAATACCCAGACGTCCGCTTTCTTTTTCATCAAAAATAAGCTGTTTGCTTAGAAATATTTCGAGCGATTGTCGCTAATCTTAGCCATTTTGCGGAAGGCTGGCATGAACCGAGTTGCTACTTGGGCCCGTGCACTACCTGCCAGCGTAGTCTTCAACTGGTTTACATCAGCAGATGCTGTAGGCGTCGAAACATTGAATGCATTGACGACATAAACACCATTGTTGCCTGCAAAAGCTTTGCTGGTTTGACCTTGCTTCAATTTGAAGGCATAGGCGTTGAAGCGAGGTTCGCTACCTACGTTATTCGGCAGGAAAGACTGATTGAAACGAATGTTGCGCAGGGTATCCACTTTAGCGCTGTATTGAGCGGCCGCAGCTTCTACTCCTTTGCCTTTGATTTTGTCAACGATCAATTCACCTTTTTTGCGGTTGATGACCACTGTTTCAATGTCTTCCTTTACTTGATCTACGGTGGCATTGCCTGGTTTGAAGATGGTTTTCACCCCAGCAATCACGTATTTGTTGGTGTAAAACTCGGTTGGATCAGTGAAAGTATAAATGTCGGGAGCAACTTCACCTTTGGCCGCGCCAAAAGCCCAACGCACGATTTCGCGGGAAGTTTGACCAGCGCCCAAAGAACCCACAAAGAATTCATTGGCGTTAACGGCTGGGCTGGTTTCTTGGGCAACTCCTTTTATTTTTTTAGCTGCAGCCAGCATACCTTCAACGTCTTTGTTGTTGGCATTCAGGAAGCGCTGGGCTTCTTCAAAACGTTTGGTTTCCGTTTCTTTCGAAGGTTTGATGACTTCACTAAGGTAAGCCACCCGTACACCAGAGCTATTCGAAGTAATCCTTTTGCCAGTTACTTCTACGAGGTGCATCCCGAATTGGGTTTCTACGGTGTACAATTTACCCTGTTCGGCCTGATAAAAAATCAGGTCATCATAAGGTTTAACCATTCCACCGGGGCCGCTGTAACCCAAATCCCCGCCACTGAGGGAAGTTCCATCCTGGCCAAAACGAGCGGCCATGGCTTCAAAGGTGGCAGTACCTTTTTCAATTTCACCCTTAATACTATCGATACGCGCCTTGGCTACCGCCAATGGAGTAGTAGCATCTGGGCGGATCAAGATATGGCGAGATTTTACACTATCCGGCACTATTTTGCGGTCCAGCAATTTCACTGCGCGGTAAGCATTGCCCTCAACATATGGGCCAAAAATGCCGCCGAGTGGCAAGTTGAAAATGCTGTCTGCATTCTGCAACAAAGCTTCTCTTTTGACATAGGCGCCATCAATGGTTCCCAGGTTTTGCTCAACAAATATTGTATCGTTGGGTGCGTTCTTCCAGTCTGCAATCAAGCCTGCAATTTTTTTGCGTTGCGCAAGCGAGTCTGCTTTGGTTGGCTTCACCTCAAAAGTAACCAGACCAATTTTGCGAGCCTCTTCCTGAAACTTGAACAACCCTGGGTTTTCTTTCAGGTAGCTGGCATAATCTTCGTCAGAAACCGAAACTTCAGCGTTGTCGATGGCATCAAATGGAATGCGGGTATACACCAGTTCCATCATGGTTGCACTTTCCTTCTGGCTCATTTCAGCGGCCCAGCTAGGCATGTACATCCCTTTGGACACCATATTGACCAATTTGGTCTGAATGCGATCCTTGATGATCTCCTGCTCCTGGATGGCCCAATAAGAGCGAGCAGTAGCCGTCATCGTATTGGAGGTGATTTGCTGCTTCAGGGAGTTCAACTGTTCCCGGTTGAGTTGTCCGGTCGTTTGATCCATGAAACGCTGCATGATGATGGGACTGGGTTCTGGACCAAATTGAAGGTCGTTCAATTCGTTTTTGCTAACCCCCAGGCCAAGCTTTTCGCCTTCCTGATCAATCAGCGCCTTTTCCACGAAATAATCCCAGAGCGCACTGCGACGAGCATAAATATCACCAGAAGACCCTGCGTAGAGGATACTTTCGGTGCGGTTAAACTCATTCAGGTCTACTTTTTGGCCATTAATTTTGCCAATGCTAGGTTGCATACTGCCAAAGATACTATTCTGGCCACCCATCATATCCTGAATAATGAAGCCAAGTAGGCCAAGCGCGATCAACACCACAATCAAAGCGCTATTCTTGCGAATTGTACTAATCAGAGCCATCTTTTCTAATTAACTTTGAAGAAAAACGACGCAAATGTAAACAAATAAAATTTGAAAGCAGTACTTTTCCTAGCCCATCATCCCAATAATTGTACGAAATTTAACAATTTTATTTTCGCCTTCTGTTAAAAAACAAACCCGATGCGCATATTCCTGGTATTGATCCAAATGATCTGGCTGTTTTTACTCACCGCGTTTACCCAGGTGGGTGGCCTGATTTGGCTGCTAAATCGGGCCTTGTGGCTGGGCCGCAAGCCGACCAAAGGGCGTTGGGTCTGGCGCAGTTTATCCTTTGGCCTGCTTTATTTTTTTTCAGCCATTGTATTGGTGCCACTGCTGGCGCGACTCAATGGTCGGGTAGCTCTCCCTCTTGGTACAAGGTCGGAGCGGCCCGTAGCGCCCCTCAGCTGGTGGACTTGCCTCAGCAATCGGCACTATGTGACCCCGGCTTTGTATGACCTGGCGGTGCGACAAGGCCGGTTTTTGCACAAGCTTGACGCCCAACAACACCTGGTGTACCTCGACGCCAATTTTCCTTTTGGCCGAAAGTTCCCCCTTTTTCCCCACCTCAGTCATGGGGATGGGAAAAAACTGGACCTCGCCTTTTTTCGTTACGACACCCGTGCGCAAAGGAGTACGACCCAATATCCCAGTTTTTTTGGCTACGGTTTTTCGGAGCCACCCGCTGAGGGCGAATTGAACCAACCCGAAATTTGCGCCCAACGCGGCTCCTGGCAATACGGCCTTTTACAAACTTGGGTTAAAAGTGACCGCAAACGCTATTCCTTTGACGCGGAACTGAATACCCAATTACTCCAACAGTTGTCTCGAGACCCTGCCACTGAAAAAATCTTCATTGAACCCCATCTCAAAGGTCGCCTGGGTTTGGGCCGCCTCAACAATATCCGTTACCACGGCTGTCAGGCCGTGCGGCACGACGATCACATTCATATACAGGTAAAATAAAAGTTTAGGAAAGTTGAGATGGTTAAGGAAGGTCGAGGCTACCGCGAGCGATTTTGACAATGGCAATGTCTAAGCCGCTCGCGATAGCCTCAACCTTCCTAAACCTCTCAACCTCCTCAACTTCTCAACTTAAAATATGGCCAAAGCAAATTATCAGGAACTTGTTTTTGACATCACGCGCCTGATCCCGCCCGGGCGGGTGAGCAGTTATGGTGCCATTGCGGATTATTTGGCGCTGGGCTCGGCTAGGATGGTCGGCTGGGCACTGAATAACTGTTCTGCCTTTGGTGATGTTCCCGCCCATCGAGTGGTCAATAGCAAAGGTGAGCTGAGCGGACGAGCCCATTTTACCCCGCCTAGCATGATGCAACAACTTTTGGAAGCAGAAGGCGTTAAAGTGGAAAATGACCGGGTAGTCAACTTCAAGGAAGTATTCTGGCACCCTGAAGAACTAGGATGGTAAAACCAAATCAAATTGACCAAATGAAGTATTTCTTTTTTAGTTTCCTAGCAGTGCTGCTGTGTATTGGCAACCTGCACTCCCAAAACAACAGCCCCGTCGGCGTTTGGAAAAGCGTTGATGACAAAACGGGCGAAGCCAAATCACACGTAGAGGTGTACCAAAAAAATGGCAAAATGTACGGCAAGATCGTCAAAATCCTGACCGATAAACCCAATGCCAAATGCGACGATTGTAAAGGGGATAAAAAAGGCCAACCCGTGATGGGCCTGGTCATCATCGAAGGTTTACAGGAATCCGAAGGTGTCTGGAAAAGCGGAACCATCCTCGACCCTCAAAATGGTAGCGTATATGGTTGTTCCATGTGGCTGGAAGCTGAGAAATCGAATGAACTCAAGGTGCGTGGGAAGCACTGGACGGGGATTTACCGGACGCAGACCTGGTTTCGGGTGAAGTGATGGCAAAGGATGAGTTTAGGACCAGCGTGATCACGAATTTTTAGAAAATCACAAAAGCGGCATTTTTTTAGCACAAAATGATGCTACTGAATTTAGCCATCTATGCGTTACATTTTCATTTTATTACTCGGATTGTACTGCTTGCTACAAGGCCCGCTAGCCTTTAGCCAAAACTACAGTACCCGTACTACCCTTGCCCCCAAGCTCCAAAAACAATTTGAAAAAGTTCGCGCCCAAGCCGAAGCCAAAAACTTTGCTGATGCCCGGAGCGGACTCGAAAAAATCCTCCAGGAAGATCCCACTTTTATCGACGGCATCATCCTAGTGGGCAATATCCATTACGATGAACAAAACTACCCTAAAGCCATCCAACGTTACCGGGAAGCCCTGGAATTGGGGCCGGACTACCAAACCCGTTTGTACTACCAACTGGCCTTAGCCCAAATGCGGGCCGACGATTTTACAGGTTCATTGAACACCTGGGACCAATTTTTGCAGCGCGAAAAAAAGAATACCGAGCTCATCAAACGCGCCCAACGCAACCGCGCCGACGCCGTTTTTGCCGCCGATGCCATCAAAAAGCCTGTGCCCTTTAACCCCGAAAAACTCCCCCCGAGCATTAATAACCCCGAGCAAGCCGAATTCCTGCCTTCCGTCAGCGCGGACGGGCAAACGATGGTCTTCAGTCGCTTGGTGCAGGGACAGGAAGATTTTTTTGTCAGCAAAATGGAAAATGGGGCTTGGCAAAATGCCGAACCCTTGGTAGCGCTGAATACCCCTTTCAACGAGGCGGGACACTGCTTGTCGGCAGATGGCAAAACCTTGTACTTTACTGGCTGCAATCTGGCCAAAAGCCTGGGTGGTTGTGACCTCTACGTGTCTTACTTTCAAGACAGCGCCTGGACAGCCCCCGCCAACCTGGGCGCTCCGATCAACTCTGGTGCCTGGGAATCCTTGCCCTCCATTTCTGCCAGTGGCAGGGTCATGATTTTTGCCTCGGACCGTGCTGGTGGGGTAGGCGGGCGTGACCTGTGGTTGAGCCGACAATTGCCAGATGGCAAATGGAGCAATCCACGCAACCTGGGCCCCAAAGTCAATTCCGTAGGCGATGAACAAGCCGCATTTCTCCACCCCGATGGTGCCACCCTCTACTTTATGTCCAACGGCCACCCCGGCATGGGCGGTTTCGATTTGTACTTGAGTCGCCTTGATAGTGCAGGCAATTGGGGCACGCCCCAAAACCTGGGTTACCCCATCAATACCCGCGCCAATGAAGGGGCATTGTCAGTAAGTTTGGATGGCAGCCGCGCCTGGTTTTCCACCGATGTGGAGGATACCCGCAATACCGAAGGCATCAAACAAGGGCGCTCGGATATTTACACTTTCACGATGCCGGAACTAAATCGCCCCAAAGTGGTCACTTTTGCCCGCGGCAAGGTATTTGACCTGGCCACTAAAGAACCCTTGGCCGCCGAGGTAGAAGTGCAGGAATTAGCCAGCAAACGGGTGTTTTACAAAGCTAAAGTGGCCAATGATGGCAGTTTTATGGTTTGTTTGCCGGTGGGACAAAACTATGCCCTCAATGCCAATCACCCCGGTTATACTTTTTATTCCGCCAATTTTGAACTGGCTGAAGTGCGCAATGCAGCCCAGGCATATGAACTGAGCGCAGGCTTGCAAGCCTTACCCGCAGAGGGCGTAAGCACCGTTCCGGGGGATAAAACCCCGGTAATCTTGCGCAATGTGTTTTTTGAAACGGGATCGGCAGTGCTGAGCCCAGAGTCTGCACCCGAATTGGATCGCCTGACGGAGCTTTTACAGGAAAATCCTACCTTGAAAATTCAAATCAATGGCCATACCGATAACGTAGGTTCTGATGCCGACAACCTGAAATTGTCGGAACAAAGAGCTAAAGCGGTTTACACTTACCTGATTGGCAAAGGAATTACCGCGACACGTTTGAGCTACAAAGGTTTTGGCGAAAGTCAACCCATAGCGGACAATGCGACGGAGGCAGGGCGTCGGGAGAATCGGCGAACGGAGTTTGTGCTGCAATAAACAATGTTCAAAACCCCAACCCCGCCCCATGTTTCTTCAGCCACTTCTCCTGCATCATATAATCCGGCATGGCCTTTTCCACCAAGGCCCAATAACGATCCGAGTGGTTCATTTCTATCAAATGAGCGAGTTCGTGGATGATCACATAGTCAATTACCTCCGCGGGTGCGAAGAGCAAGCGGGTAGAAAAATTGAGGTTGCCCGTATTGGAGCAGCTGCCCCAACGCGAGCTGGTGTTTTTGAAACGAATGTCTTTAATCGGCTTGGCAAAATGCAGTTGGTTGAGTTCCAATACGCGACGAGAAAATTCTGGTAAAAAATCCTGCCCAATCAAGCGGCTGAGCAAGGTGGCAGCGGCTTTGTGTTGCTCCTCAGTTGAGACGGAGCGCACCAAATTCAATTGGATGTAGCGATTGGGGTGTAACTTGGCGGTGTGGGAAGCGCGGTCTTCAAGGTTGACGCCCAGCGTATACTGGCGATTGCCCACCTGTATTACGTCACCATCGTTGTATTGTTTGCTCAAAAAGCGCTGAAAAAAATCGGGCTTATCCCGGTGGAGTGCTTTGGCCCAGCTTTCAAACCATTCCCAGGCGCGTTTTTCTCCACTTTTGTCCAGGCGTTTGGGCAAACGCAAGATGAAGCCTTGCTTCCCGGTGGCTGCGCGGAAGGAGCTCCGGCGTTCGTGGATCACTTTGACCGGGATGTGTTGACCGCCTAGTTCAATGGAGGAAGAGAGCACGGTGGTTTTTTTCGTGGGAATGATTTTATTTCAGATAGAACTACCAAAGCGACATTTTTTTACCACAAAGGAAAAAACAAGAGCACAAAGGACACAAAGTTAGACGTTGACAGCCTTTGTGTCCTCTGTGTTTCTTGGTGTTTTCTTTGTGAAAAAAATGTCGCTCTGGGTTTACCTTGCGTTAGCCCATTTTCTGCGCAATGTCCCGCATCACATCCACCAACACCTGCACCCCTTCCAGTGGCATAGCGTTGTACATGGAAGCGCGGAAACCACCCACCGAGCGGTGTCCACGAATGCCATCGATACCCGCAGCTTTGGCCGCAGCATCAAAAGCCTTATCGACCTCTTCGTTGATGGCCAGGAAAGTTGGGTTCATCAAGGAACGGTCACCTTTTTCGGTGACGGTGCCGTGGAAGAGTGGGTTGGCATCTAGTTCGTTGTAGAACAAGTCACCTTTGGCCTGGTTGCGAGCCTCCATTGCTGCAAGGCCACCTTGCTCTTTCACCCACTGCATGGTCAACATCGAAACGTAGATGGGGAATACCGGTGGGGTATTGTACATGCTGTCGTTGGCGTCATGAATGGCGTATTGTAGCATGGAAGGAATGGCGCGCTTTACTTTGCCGAGCAAGTCTTTGCGCACAATCACCAGTGTAGTTCCTGCGGGGCCCATGTTCTTTTGTGCCCCGGCATAGATCAAACCAAATTTCTCGACCGGAATCGGACGGCTGAAGATATCCGATGACATATCGCATACAATCGGCACTTCAGTATCGGGCCAGGAGTGGCACTGGGTACCGTAGACGGTGTTGTTGCTGGTCAAGTGCAGGTACTTGGCATAGCTGGGCACCGTCCAGCCTTTGGGAATGGAGGTGTAATTTTGCTCCTTGGACGAAGCCAACACTTCCACTTTGCCAAAGAGTTTGGCTTCCTTGATGGCTTTGTCCGCCCAAGTGCCCGTATTGACGTACACGGCGGTTTCGTCCTCGTTTAGGAGGTTCATGGGTGCCATGAAGAACTGGGTGCTGGCTCCTCCGGAGAGGAACAACACTGCGTAATCGTCGCTGAGGTTTAGCAACTCACGCGCCAGTTGCTCTGCCTGAGCAGCGATGGCGATGAAGTCTTTGCTACGGTGGGAAATCTCTAAAATAGATAGTCCACTGTTGTTGATATTGAGTACGCCACGGGCGGCTTCTTCAATGACCGATGCTGGTAATATAGCCGGCCCAGGACTGAAATTGTATTTCTTCATTGGGTGTGCAAATTTTGGTGGTGCAAAAATAGGTTTTCTAGGTGGTGCCCGCTTAGAAAAAATGGAAGTTTTGCGGCTTTTTTTACGACGGGAAAGCAACTTGGGACTTGGGTTTAATTTGATTTCAGGTGAAAAAAGGTTATTTTTGAAAAAAATTGGTAGAAATGACGCTTAGTTCTAGTGCCAAAATACAGGAGATTCCCAGCTACCTCATTTACGAGATGGATGATGGTCGGCCTATTTATTATAAAGGTTATAAAGAAGTATTAGCTGGAACCAAAGATTTTGAAGCAATTATGGCCGATAGTACATTACAAGCATGGCTGAAATTAGAGCTGGGTGCAATCATCAAAGTCTTGCTTTCTGCTGGTTACATTGTGACTGGAGGAGAGCAAGGTTTACAATTGGGAAAAGCAAAATGGAGGGCTGCTGACATTGCCATTTTTAAAAAAGAAAACTTCGTACTCAGCAACCAATATTCTGCCAATCCACCAGAAATTGCCATTGAAATTGATACCAAGGCAGATTTGGATTCGCCAGGAGCTTCCATTGACTATTTTGACCGCAAAAACCGCCAACTCTTTGAATTTGGAGTCAAAAAAATCATCTGGATATTTACGGAGGTGCACTCGATCAAAGTTATAGTCCCCGGAGAAGATGTACAACATTTCGAATGGGAAGAAGATATCACCGTGATGGAAGGGGTACAGTTTAATTTGCAGAAGATTATGGATCAGCTCTTGTAAAAACAAAATCTCCCTACACATCGTTTTCAACCATATCTTTGTGCTTAAATAGCAAACCAATGCTGAAAATTTTGCACCTCATTCTGGCACTCAACATCCTTTTGTCCTCCAGTGGGATAATGGTGTTTGAGCATTTGTGCCAAATGCGGGGCAAAAAGGTAGCTTTGTTTGTACAGCCTAAAAGTTGTTGTCAAAAACGAGTACAGGTTCAACGTTCCTGCTGCGCAAAGGCAGAAGTAGCCAATGCTCAGGAAAACCTTTCCCGGATTCCCTGCTGTTCAGACAAATCCTCTTTCCTCAAAACTGATACCCAGCCTACCTTACAAAAAGTGATAGCGCTCAGCTTTGCAGCTGATCCTTTCATTTTGCCTCCAACCTTGAATGTAGCCCTGGAATTCGCCAAAGATATTCTCCCATACAATCAAAAAATCCTCCGTTTTTACCTGTACAAGCCACCACCTCGAATGCGCGACATTCCTGTGCTTGTACAATCCTTCCTTTGTTAGCCTGCTTACTTTCTTTCGTTTTCATCGTCTTGATGAAAACAGCCCTCCCTTTTTCCATTACTCATTCTCCTGTGCTGAATCAAGCACCCATCAATTTTATTGTATGAAAAAAATATTGCTTGGCAGTGTTTTAGCCCTTTGTGTATCCAGTATTTGTCTGCAAGAGACTGTTGCGCAAGCCACTTTAAAAGCCCCAACTGCCAGCCCAGACGCTACGCTGGTTCAAAATTTTGGCGAAAGCGACATCACCGTAACTTACGGTCGGCCTTCAGCCCGGGGCCGCAAAATTTTCGGCCAACTCATCCCCTTCGACAGCCTGTGGCGTACGGGGGCCAATGATTGTACGGCCCTGGCCCTGCGCGAAACGGTGATCGTCGGCGGCAAAAAAATCCCGGCGGGCAAATATTCCCTCTTCAGCATCCCTGGCCCGGAGGAATGGACGCTCATCCTCAACCGAGATGCCACCTTACACGGCGCTTTTGGCTACGACCCCCAAGTGGACATTTATCGCTTCAAGGTTAAGCCAGAGGCAGCGGGGCGATATTATGAAACCTTCACCATCGAGTTTGGAGATTTTAATCCGCGTGGAGAAAGTTCACTGAATTTGATGTGGGAAAATACCCTAATCAAAATTCCACTCCAAACCATCGCCGACTTCAACAACATGGCGGAAATTCAAAAACGCCTGATTGACAAGCAGGAGAAAAACGCCGAATTGCTATTTCAAGGTGCCGCTTATTACTATGCCACCAAACGGGACATTCAGCAAGCCAAAACCTGGGTGGAAGCAGCTGAAAAAATGGATAATAAAACTTTTTCCATTCCCAATTTGGCGCAAAAAATCTATGCTGATCTGAGCGACTATCCAAGCGCCTTGGCCGCCGCCCAACGCGCTTTAGCTTTGGCGGAAAAGGAAAAGCTGAGCAGTGCCATCAAAGATTTGAACAAACGTATTGCCGACTTGCAAAAACGGGTTGGCTTAGGAAAGAATTAAGGGGCGATAAAAAAATAAGTGCTCATTTTGCCAAAGGATCAGATAAGTAAACGGTTCATTTCAAGTGTCTTATCTGATCCCTTGGCTCAAGAAAAATGAGCACTTATTTTTGCCCCACTACTAAGCAATAGATCATGTTGAACAAGATCATCTATTTTTTTCTGCACAATAAGCTTATGGCCTGGGTGGTGCTGCTGCTTTTTACCGGCTGGGGATTGGTATCGGCACCTTTCGACTTCCACATTCCGGGCTTACCCCGCGATCCGGTGGCGGTGGATGCCATTCCCGACATTGGCGAAAACCAGCAGATTGTATATACCGACTGGCCGGGGCGTTCGCCACAGGACATCGAAAACCAGATTACTTATCCGCTGACGACTACGTTGTTGGGTTTGCCAGGGGTG
The DNA here is from genome assembly GCF_041740695.1 of Haliscomenobacter sp. Taxonomy (GTDB): domain Bacteria; phylum Bacteroidota; class Bacteroidia; order Chitinophagales; family Saprospiraceae; genus Haliscomenobacter. The sequence continues at coordinate 77,190 of NZ_JBGSLK010000058.1, forward strand.
AAAAGCATCCGCTCCACCTCCATGTTTGGTTTTTCCAGCATTTACATCATTTTTGAGGATCAGATAGATTTTTACTGGAGCCGTTCGCGGATTTTGGAAAAACTCAATTCGCTACCCTCCAGTCTGTTGCCACAAAATGTACAACCTACCCTGGGCCCTGATGCTACCGGACTTGGGCAAATTTTCTGGTACACCCTTGAAGGTCGGGACCCTCAGGGCAAAGCCACTGGCGGTTGGGATGCCCACGAATTGCGAAGCATTCAAGACTTCTACGTGCGTTATGGCTTGACTTCTGCTGCGGGGGTATCCGAGGTGGCCTCGATTGGTGGTTTTGTCAAAGAATACCAAATTGATGTAGACCCGCAGGCGCTGCGTACTTACAACATCAGCCTGGAAGAAGTGATGAACGCTGTGCGCCAATCCAACCTCGATATTGGTGCTCAAACCCTGGAACTCAACCTCGTGGAATACTACGTACGCGGCCTTGGCTACATCAAAACCCTCGCGGATTTGGAAGAAACCGTGGTGCGGGTCAGCAACAACATTCCCATCCGTATCCGCGACATCGCCAAAGTCAACATCGGCCCGGCTGAACGCAGAGGTATTTTGGACAAGTCGGGTGCCGAGGCCGTAGGTGGGGTAGTGGTGGCGCGTTTTGGCTCCAACCCGCTGGACGTCATTCAAAAGGTGAAAGAGCGAATTGCCGAACTTGAACCCGGTTTGCCCAGCAAAGTACTGGCCGATGGCACCCTTTCACAAGTAAAAATTGTGCCCTTTTATGACAGGACTCACCTGATCAAAGAAACCTTGGGCACCTTATATAGCAACTTGATTCAGGAAATCCTCACCACCATCATCGTGGTCATCGTGCTCTTGTTCAACCTGCGGGCCTCCCTGGTCGTATCGGGGCTTTTACCGATTGCCGTGTTGATGACTTTTATCGTGATGAAGTTGGTCGGCGTGGATGCGAACATCGTGGCGCTTTCGGGTATCGCGATTGCCATTGGAACCATGGTGGATGTGGGAATTGTGCTATCGGAAAACATTGTGCGCAGATTAGAAACCCATGGCGATAAGGAAGATTTGTACACCACGGTGTATGAAGGATCGGCAGAAGTGGGCTCGGCGGTAGTGGCGGCAGTATTGACCACAATCGTGAGTTTTTTGCCCGTATTCGCCTTGGAAGGTGCCGAGGGTAAATTGTTCCGTCCATTGGCTTTTACGAAAACCTTTGCACTCGGTGCGGCTATCGTCTTGGCCATTATGGTCTTGCCAGCCTTGGCACACACTGTTTTCTCTTGGAAAGTGACGCGGCGTTTTTGGCGTTGGTTTGGCACTGGGATGATCGTAGTAGCGGGGGTTGCAGCTTTGATTTTTCAGCAAAATACCCTGGGGTTCATTTTGCTCATCATTGGGCTTTCGGCAGGAGTGTTGGTCTGGAGTGAAAAACGTTTTGGAGGCGTCCTGCATGAACGGATCAAGCAGAGCATCAATTTGGTCTATGCAGCAATTGTTGCCGCCTTGATCACCCGCATGTGGATGCCGCTGGGGGTGGATCAGAGTTTTGCGCTCAACTTCCTTTTTGTTGGAGGGATGATTGCAGGCTTATTAGGATTTTTGTACGGGATGACCATCATTTATCACCCGCTGTTGGCTTTTTTCCTGGAATACAAGTTGCTTTTTATGTTGATCCCGATTGGGATTCTTTGTGCAGGGTATGTTGTTTTTCAGGGCATAGGTCGTGAATTTATGCCCGCATTAGATGAGGGCTCCTTTCTGCTGATGCCCAGTGCCATGCCTCATGCTGGCACCCAGGAAAACGCCCGCAATTTGCGGATGTTGGACATGGCTGTAACTGCAATTCCTGAAGTAGAAACCGTGGTGGGTAAAGCCGGCCGGGTCGAAAGTGCCCTCGATCCCGCGCCCTTGCCGATGTACGAAAACGTAATTTTGTACAAATCTGAATACAAAACCGACGAAGACGGCAATCGCCTCCGCTTCAAGGTAGATGATAGTGGGGAATATGTGAGGGATAAAAAGGGTGAATTGGTTGAAGACCGCAATGGCCAGTATTTTCGCCAATGGCGCGACCACATCCAATCCCCCAACGACATTTGGGATGAAATCAGCAAAGTAACTCAACTCCCCGGTATCACCTCGGCCCCCAAATTGCAACCCATCGAAACCCGTTTGATCATGTTGCAAACGGGCATGCGAGCCCCCATGGGCATCAAGGTCAAAGGGCCGACCCTGGAAAGTATTGAAGCTTTTGGTCTGGAAATTGAAAAATTGCTGCGCGAGGTGGAAGGGGTGAAAGACGCAGCAGTATTTGCAGATCGGATTGTCGGCAAGCCCTATATCGAGCTGGAAATTGACCGCGCCGCCATTGCCCGGCATGGGCTAAGCATCGCGGATGTGCAAAGTTACATCGAAGCCTCGATCGGCGGAACCTCGGTTACCCAAACGGTGGGAGGGTCGTGAGCGCTACAACGTGCGGGTGCGCTACCCCCGCGAATTGCGCAACGACCCCGAAGCAGCCAAACATATTTTTATCCCCTCCAAAAACAGCGGCAGCCCCATTCCGCTGAGCGATTTGGTCAAAACGAAATACACCGCCGGGGCACAAATGATCAAGAGTGAAGACGGCTTTTTGGTGGGCTACGTGCTTTTTGACAAAGAAAACAACTACCCCGAAATCGACGTAGTGACCAATGCCAAAACATTCCTGGATGAAAAAGTAGCTTCGGGCGCCTTGCAAGTGCCGCATGGAGTGAGCTATCGCTTCGCGGGCAATTACGAACAAAACCTGCGGGCCAACGCACGCCTCCGCATCATTTTACCCTTGACTTTGCTGATCATTTTTATGATTCAATACCTGGAATTCCGCTCTTTGACCATTTCAGCGATGGTTTTTACGGGGGTATTGGTGGCTTTTGCCGGAGGTTTTATCATGATGTGGTTCTATGGACAGCCCTGGTTTTTGGACGCTAATTTGTTGGGTGAAAATTTGCGCGACTTGTTCAACGTCCATCCCATCAACCTCAGTGTGGCGGTTTGGGTGGGCTTCCTGGCCCTGTTTGGCATTGTGACCGATGACGGGGTCTTGATGGCTACCTACTTGCGCGAGCGTTTTGCGGCCTTGAAACCTGGCAATACCAGCGAAATCCGGGCGGCAGTACTCGAAGGTGCAGCCCGTCGGGTGCGCCCGGCGATGATGATTACGGCCACAACTTTGTTGGGATTTTTACCGATTTTAACCTCCACCGGGCGGGGCTCCGACATCATGGTACCGATGGCGATTCCGGCTTTTGGCGGGCTATTGATTGAAATCATTTCCATCTTCATTGTTCCGGTGTTGTTTTGCCTGTGGAAAGAGGCGGGACTGCGTGGGAAAAAAACTGGGGAGCTATGACGCGAGTTAAAAATGGATTGACACTACTGCTTTTTATACTGCTTACACGCAGCATAAGCCTGACTGCCCAACCCCTCGACAGCCTCGTTCAAATTGCCCTGCGCCAAAACCCCGAGCTCAAAGCCCGCTACACCCGCTACCAATCCCAGTTGGAGCGCGCTCCTCAGCAAAACCAATTGGTTGATCCGCAAGTGGATTTCAGCACCCAATTTCTGCCTTTGCGCATGCGTACCTGGGAGCAAGCAGCGATCATTGGAGGCATGCAGGAATTTCCCTGGCCGGGCACCTTGTCAACCCGCTCAGCTTTGGCGCTTAGTGAAGCGCGGGTGACCAATGAACAAGCGGAGGCCGAAGCGCTGAATCTTCGGTATGAGGTAAAAATGGCCTGGCTGGATTATTACCTGACAGTCAACAGCATCCATTTTTTAGCAGAAAGCATCACCTTGAGTCGCTCGGCTGAACGACTGGCCCTGGCCAGGGTAGAGAGTGGCCGTGGAAATGTGACGGAGGTATTGAAAGTACAGTTGAAAATCCGCCAACAGGAGCAGCAGCTCAACTTGCTAAAAAACCGCACCCAATTTCCGCAATACCGCCTGAATCAACTCTTAAGTCGCCCAGCCCAAACACCCATTCAACTGCACGAAACCTTAGAATTTGAAATCCTGCCTTTTCAAATGGATTCCTTGTTGCAGCAGATCAAACTAGAGCACCCAGCCATCAGCAGTTTGCGTTACGAAAAGGAAGCTTCACGTCAAATGGAAGCCTTGAATCGATTGGAAGGCAAGCCAGATATCGGCCTGGGTTTGGATTACATAGTGATGAGCAAAGTAACCGAACACGGCTTGACATCCGCTGGCAAAGACATGGTGATGCCTCGCATCGGCATTCGACTACCCCTTTACCGCAAAAAATACGAGGCCAAAGCGCGGGAAGAACAATTGCGCCGCGAGAGTTTAGACCTGGAAGCCCAGGCGTTGGGCAACGATTTTGCCGCAACACTTGGTCGAGCCATTTCCCTACAAGAGGAAGCGCGGTTGACCCACGAGTTTGTGCAAGAACAGCTCAAAACCCTCGATGCACTGATCAAGATGCAAGAGGGCAATTTCAGTACCAATGCCGATTTGTACGAAAACCTATTGGAAAACTATGAACTGCGCCTGGAGTACCAATTGATGGACTTGGAAGCCATTGTGAAGGTGCAGCAAGCGAAGGCAGAGGTTGAAAAGTTGAGAAGTTGAGACTGGTCACTGAGCGAAGCCGAAGTGCCAGTTTCAACTTCTCAACTTTTCAACCCCTCAACTAAAAAAACATGAAACCAAAATATCAACTTTCACCCCGTACCTTTTTGCCCGCCACAACCCTCTTGGTTGGGCTGGTACTTGGCTATCTCATTTTTGGGCGAAACCATCAGCATGAAAGCAGCACAGTGGAAACCGAGGCAAGCGCTACGGGCACAACTTACACCTGCTCCATGCACCCCCAAATCCGCCAACAGGAACCGGGTATTTGCCCCATCTGCGAAATGGATCTTACGCCCATGAATGCCAGTGCGGGTACCGATCCGCTGGTGATGGAAATGAGTGAGGACGCCATTCGACTGGCCGATATCCAAACTACAGTGGTAGGGCAGGGGCAAAGTACTGGGAAAAAACTGAGCCTGAGTGGCAAAATCCAGCCCGATGAACGAGCCATTTCCACCCAGGTTGCCCATATCCCTGGCCGGATTGAGCGGCTATTCATCACCTTTACTGGCGAACAAGTGCGCAAGGGTCAAGCAGTGGCCCGCATGTATTCACCGCCCCTGGTAGCTGCTCAACAGGAATTGCTGGAGGCTGTTCGTTTCAAAGGCAAAAGTTCGGAATTGGCTGAGGCGGCGCGTAGCAAATTGCGGTATTGGAAAGTCTCGGATGAATTCATTCAAAAAGTAGAAGCGGAAGGCAAAATACTGCGTGAAATTACGCTCTATGCCGAGCGCAGCGGGGTGGTGATGACCCGGAAAGTGGCTGTGGGAGATTATGTAGAAGAAGGGTCTGCGCTGTTTGAATTGAGCAACCTTGACCGATTGTGGGCGTTGTTTGAAGCATATGAAACGGATCTGGCGCATATTCGAGTGGGCAATACGGTGCAGTTTACCACTCCCTCGGTGCCCAATCGTAACTTCAGCGGGCGGATTACCTTTATCGATCCACTCATTGACGCCCAATCACGTACTGCCTCTTTGCGGGCAGAAATCCAAAACCCTGGTGGTTTATTGAAGCCGGAAATGTTCATCCAGGGTGAAATAACTGCCAGCGCTGCTGGAAAATCCGCCTTGGAAGTCCCCAAAACCGCTGTGCTTTGGACGGGCAAACGATCAGTAGTCTACCTCAAAAAAGCGGATGCAGAAGTGCCTAGCTTTGAATACAGGGAGATAGAATTGGGCGAATCCAGCTCTAATGCCTATCTCGTACTGAAGGGATTGCAGGCTGGCGATGAGGTGGTGACCAATGGCGCGTTTGTCATTGATGCCGCTGCCCAACTGAACAACCAACAAAGTATGATGAACAAATTGGTGGCCAAAACGGAAGCCACGGCAATGGAAATGCCGGATTATAGAGCTGTAGTTTCTCCAGCCTTCCGTCAGGATTTGGATGTATTGTCCAAAACCTACTTACGGGTCAAAGATGACTTGGTCAAAACCAATGCCAAAGCCAGTTCAACACATGCCGTTGATTTAGCCAAACAGTTGGAGCAAATGCAAAACCCCAACTTGCCCGCTGAAGCCCTGGCTTTTTGGGAAACCCAATTCAATGCCTTACGCCAGCACGTAGCCCGAATCAAAGCCAGTACCGATGTGGAAGCCCAACGCGTACAATTTGATTTTGTGTCCCAACTCTTGATCAACACTTTTAAAGTATTTGGCTCAGGAAAGGAGGCTTTATATGTCCAACACTGTCCCATGGCCTTCAACAACCGTGGGGCCGATTGGCTCAGTAGCGAAGAAAAAATTCTCAATCCCTATTTCGGCGATGAAATGCTGAATTGTGGATTTGTCAAAGAAAATGTTCAATAACTGGAGTTGAGAAGGTTGAGATGGTTGAGGGAGGTTTAGGCTACCGCAGTGATTTGGACAATATCCTTGTCTAAGTCGCTGCGGTAGCCTAAACCTCCCTCAACCTTCCTCAACCTCCTCAACTTTTAATCTAAATTTTAATCCAATGAAACAACTGACTTTCCTCCTGCTTTGTGTAGGAATGCTGTTTGGTGCTAGCCAGGTATCGGCTCAAACTGCCGACAAAAGCAAAGGTGGCCCGAATGCCGACGTAAAAGAATCCACCTTTAAAGTGTACGGCAATTGCGGCATGTGCAAAAAGCGCATCGAAACTGCGGCCAAAGAACTGCCTGGGGTAAGCAAAGCTAACTGGGACCTGGACGAGAAAAAACTCACTGTGAGTTATGAGGACACCCCCGGCGCTTTGAAAAAAATCAAGGAAAAAGTAGCAGCAGTAGGCCACGATACGGATGAAACCCGTGCCAAGGACAAAGTGTACAAAGCGCTGCATGGGTGTTGCCAGTACGATCGCCCGAACAGTAACTAAAGCTTAGTATGATGCAAAAAATTACTTCCCGATTTTTAGAGAGGCTTTTGAATAGGAAGCTCACTTGAAATGAAGCGTTCGACTTCCTATTCAAAACCCAAAATCGGGAAGTTAATTTTTCTGCATTACTTAATTGGCTTGAAACCAGCTGAATGGTGAATATGTTGACATTCGTCATTCACCATTCAGCTTTTATCTTTAATTTTGCGGCTCAAAAGATATAAATCAGTGTACCATGAATAAAATTTCCATGCGCATTGGCATCAGTATGTTGGTGTTGGTGCTCAGCATTTGGGCTTGCGGCGGCTCGGATAAAGCAACAGATCAGGCTGGAGAAGCGGTTAAAACCGAAGCAAAAGCTGCTGGTTCGGAGCCAACCGCCGACGGCATAGAATTCACCGCCAAATACCAGTGCCCCATGCATTGCCCAGGCAGTGGAAGTGAAACTTATGGCAGTTGCCCCGTTTGTACCATGCACTACATGTACAACCCCAATCTGCCCGATGCAGCGGCAATCAATAAAAAATTATTCAAAGAAAACCCGCAAATCGATCCAGACAATCCTAAACCAGCTGCAGGACACGAAGGCCACGGCCATTAAACCTTGATTGTTGAGTTTATCTGTTTAGTACCATGAAGAGATTATTCAATCGGGTCAACAACCGAGAGTTAAAACAACGTTTGGAGGAAAGTAATGAGCCAAGAACCACCTTGTCTTTTTACCAATACCATCAACTTGAAGACCCGCAGGCTTTTCGGGATGAACTATACCTGTTGTTGAGCGAATGTGGTGTATTGGGCCGGATTTATGTGGCCAAAGAAGGGATCAATGGTCAAATTTCAGTACCCACCGAAAAATTTGAGGCATTTAAAGCAGCTCTTTTCAGCATCCATTGGCTGAATGGCATCCGCTTGAACATCGCCGTAGAAAAAGACGGCAAGTCATTTTTCAAACTGGCCATTAAGGTGCGGGAAAAAATCGTCGCCGATGGCCTTGATGACGCTACTTTCGATGTCACCAAACGGGGCAAACACTTACGCGCACCTGAAGTAAATGCCCTCTTGGACCAGCCCGAAACCATCGTGGTTGACATGCGCAACCACTATGAAAGTGAGGTGGGGTACTTTGAAGGTGCAATCCGTCCGGATGTGGAAACCTTCCGGGAAGCACTTCCCCTAGTAGAAGACTTATTGAAAGCGGAAAAAGAAAAAAACATCGTGATGTACTGCACCGGAGGAATCCGCTGCGAAAAGGCCAGTGCCTACTACCTGCACAAGGGTTTCAGCAATGTGTTTATGATTGATGGGGGGATTATTGAATACGCCCATCAGTGTGAAGAACAGGGTTTGCCCAATAAGTTCATTGGCAAAAACTTTGTCTTTGATGAACGCCTCGGGGAGCGGATTTCCGAGGATGTAGTTGCCCATTGCCACCAATGCGGTCAGCCATGTGATACCCACCGCAACTGCGCGAACGACGTATGCCACGTACTATTCATCCAGTGTGATGACTGTGCGGCGAAGTACCATGCTTGTTGTTCTCAGGAATGTGCAGACTTTAGTCAATTGCCAGCGGAGGAGCAGGAAGAATTGAAGGGCACGCTGGAGTTCAATGGAACGCGGTTTGGAAAGGGGAGGTATCGGGCGCTGCGAAGGACCTGAGGTGTATCTTTAGTGCCTTAGGTTTCTTAGGTGGTGAAAAAAGAAAGCCTTGCGAAGCGAGGCATAATTTCACCACCTAAGAAACCCAAGGCACCCAAGAGGCACCTAAGTATCAATCTGACAATTTCAATACATCCAAGAACGCTTTCTGCGGCACTTCTACACTACCAATCTGGCGCATCTTCTTCTTACCCTCTTTCTGCTTTTCGAGCAGTTTGCGTTTACGCGAGATGTCCCCACCATAACACTTGGCGGTAACGTCTTTGCGCAGGGCAGAGATGGTTTCACGGGCGATGATTTTGGCACCAACCGCGGCCTGAATGGCGATCAAAAACTGCTGACGCGGCAGCAATTCTTTCAAACGAGAGCAGATTTTACGGCCAAAAGACTCCGCTTTGGTGCGGTGCACCAGTGCCGAAAGCGCATCTACATTTTCCGCATTCAGCTTGATGTCCAGCTTTACGAGGTCGGAAGCGCGGTAATCGAGCATGGAATAATCGAAAGAAGCGTAACCCCGTGAGATCGACTTGAGGCGATCGTAAAAATCGAAGACGATTTCTGCCAGCGGCAACTCAAAAGTCAACTCTACCCGGCTGGTCGTCAAGTAACTTTGACGGGTCAGAATCCCCCGCTTATCCATACACAGGGTCATGATGGTCCCGATGTATTCCGGTTTGGTGATGATTTGAGCACGGATGTAGGGTTCTTGTACTTCTTGCAAGTAGTTGGGATCAGGAAGATCGTTTGGGGTGCGTACCGCAAACTTCTCACCCTTGGTATTGGTAGCAAAGTAAGACACGTTCGGTACAGTGGTGATCACCTCCATGTTGAACTCCCGGGAGAGGCGCTCCTGGATGATTTCCAGGTGCAACATGCCCAAAAAGCCACAACGGAAACCGAAGCCCAGCGCCACCGAGGTTTCTGGCTCGAAGACTAAAGAGGCATCGTTCAGTTGCAATTTTTCCAAACTATCACGCAGGTCTTCAAAATCGTCGTTGTCGATGGGGAAAATCCCGGCGAATACCATCGGTTTTACATCCTCAAAACCGTGGATGGCTTCGGTACAAGGGTTGATGGCATTGGTAATGGTATCCCCAACCTTAATCTCGCGAGATTCTTTGATCCCCGTAATGATGTAACCTACATTCCCGGCCTCCAGGTGCGTTTGGGGAATCAGGTTCATTTGCAGGATCCCTACCTCGTCTACTTCGTATTCTTTGCTGGTGTGGAAAAAGCGAATCTTTTCTCCTTTGCGCATCCGACCATTCATAATGCGGAAATAGGCAATTACACCACGGAAGGAGTTAAAAACCGAGTCAAAAATCAAGGCTTGCAGGGGCGCTTCAGGGTCACCTTTGGGGGCGGGAATCCGAGCTACTACCGCGTCCATGATTTCTTGAATGCCGGCCCCCGTTTTACCGGATGCCAATAAGATATCTTCCCTTTTGCAACCAATCAAATCGATTACCTGATCGGCTACCTCTTCGACCATGGCACTTTCCATGTCGATTTTGTTCAACACAGGAATGATTTCCAGGTCGTGCTCAATGGCCAGGTACAAGTTTGAGATGGTCTGCGCCTGAATGCCTTGTGTGGCATCTACCAACAGCAGCGCACCTTCACATGCGGCAATGGAGCGAGATACTTCGTAGGAAAAGTCGACGTGCCCGGGGGTGTCGATCATATTAAAGGTGTACCGTTCCCCGTCAGTATGGACATAGGCCATCTGGATGGCATGGCTCTTGATCGTGATGCCACGTTCGCGTTCCAGGTCCATGTTGTCCAGGGTCTGGGCCATCATGTTGCGTTTATCAATGGTTTTGGTAAATTCCAACAGGCGGTCCGACAGGGTACTTTTACCGTGATCGATATGGGCAATTACACAAAAATTTCGAAGGTTCTTCATATTCCTCAATGTGCTACCTACACGAAACAAGTTTCGGGGTAATTGGATCGCAAAGTTCTAAAAAAATTTGGAAATGGATGTTTTAGAATTTTGCTGCAAAGGTAGGCTAATTAATTATTTAAATGGCAAAAAGCTAAAAACAAAAAGGTACAGCACTTTAATGGCCCTGTACCTGAAACAGCTATTGAATGGTTAAAGTAAGTTATGTAATGGTAAGGTGCAAGTTAGACGGCACGCCTACGCGGTCCTGCTTGCTGGACAATCTGTTCAAACATGGCCGCGGTGCTCAATGCCTCACCAGTAGAGGCCTGTTCATCTTCCTCTTCGACCGCATGGAGGGTGAAATTGGAACTGTTGGCTAGAAAATCGGCTTCGTTGTATTCGTAAATCGACCACTCGCCCCATTTGTATTCGAGCGCGGTCAGGCTTTCGACCCAATCCCCGGAATTGAGGTAGGTGACTTGTTTGCCCTGGCGTTCCAGGGTTTTGATTTGGGCGCGGTGAATGTGGCCACAAACCACGTAGTCGTACCCTTTTTCGGCGGCCAGTTCAATGGCTTTTTCTTCAAAATCGTCTACAAATTTGATCGCCTCTTTGACGCGGTATTTGATTTTTTGTGAAAAAGACAAACGGGGCAAGCCAAAAAAAGCCCGGATTTTATTGACCCAACGGTTGAACAAAATCAGATAATCGTAACCTTTGCCGCCCAACTTTGAAATGAAAGGAGAATATTTGATGAAGATGTCAAAAATATCGCCGTGGAAAATCCAGTAAGATTTGCCTTTGATTTGCAATTCGAGGGTATCGCGCAGGTGAATGTTCCCGGAAGAAAAATTGGAATAACGCCGCAGGGCATCGTCGTGATTCCCCGTGATGTAATAGACTTGGGTGCCTTTGGCGGCCATCCGTAAAATGCGCTGAATGATTTGCAGGTGCTCCTGAGGAAAGTAGTTTTTGCGAAATTGCCACATGTCAATAAAATCGCCATTCAGCACCAGAGCGTTTGTTTTGATGTGTTTCAAATAATTCAGCAGTTCTTTGGCGTGGCAACCATAAGTACCCAGATGAATATCCGACAGTATTACAAGATCGAGTTCCTTTTTCATTTTGTAAATCAAATGAGATCATCCGTATTTGACAAAACAAAGGTCAGTTCTCAATATTAACTGTATGTGAATATTTGATTATGAAATGATTAAAATTTGGAGAGAAATTGACCTTGTTCCAAGATTTGCATATTTGTAAAAAAATGGAACAAGGCTAAACTCAATTGGCGGGTACCAAAATGCGGGTGAACTGTGGCCCGGGGGCAGAGACAGGGTCAAGGAAAATAGTATCTCTTGCAATTCGTTGAATGCGTGATACTTGTGGGCCATCTTTCAGTAGCATCACCAACTCTTTGCCGTTGTTCTGCACATGCCAGTTGCCTTCTTGCAGGGTATCATCCAGGCTGAATACGGCAGATCCGTCATCGAGCAGATCAATTTTGGCCATGCGCAGGGCCAGCATCATACTCTCCATGTAATTGCGTTGGGTCGGATCAGCCTGGCTGCGTAGGTTTTCCCTTTTCATGGAATCCAGATCGTAACGCCAACTTCCAATCAACTCTTTTTTAACCTTGGGCCCTTGACAGCCACAAAGCAGGATCAAAAGGAACAAAAGTGTACTGAGATTTCGGGACATAATAGTTCTTTTGGATGCTTTTAAAATCAGGGATTATTCAACTATTTGACGTAGGTTTTGGCGGAAAGCCCTCGGGCTGGTTCCTACCACCAAACGGAACTGCTTGTTGAAATGCGATAGATTATTGAAGCCACTGTCAAAACTGACCGCGGCAATACTCAAGTGCTCATTGGCCAGCGAACGACAGGCATGAGCTACGCGCACCTCATTGACAAAATGGGTAAAAGTTTTGCCCGTCAATCGTTTGAAATAGCGACAAAACGCGGGCACAGTCATATTTACTCGACGGGAAACTTCGTCTAAAGTCACTTCTTCTTGAAAACTGGCTTCTACGTATTCGTACACTTCCTGGATGCGTTCGAGGTGCTGTGCCTGGACATCAAAAGCAAATCCATCGGCATTTAGGGAACTGAATTCTTCCGTTTTTCCCAATTCACGCAACACTTTGAGCAATTCCACCAAACGGTCGAAGGGCTCCATATGGGCCATAGCCCGCAATTGGGAACCAGCCCATTCACGCGTTTTGCCGTGAAAAATGATGCCTTTGCGCGAACGTTCAAATAAGTGGTGTACCTCGCGCATTTCCGGCGCCTTGAGGAATTCTTTGCCCAAAAAATCCTCTTTCATTTGCACCACAATTTCTACCTGGTCCTTAAAATGCCCTTCTGTGAATCCCAGGTGGGGTAAATTGGGGCCAAGAAAAATCAGGTCGCCGTCTTCGTAGTAGGAGATGTGATTGCCGATGTGGCGTTTGCCTTTTCCTTTGGAAATGTAAACAATTTCGTACTCGGGGTGAAAATGCCAAAAGGGTTTATAAACAGGATCCAGATCCGTAAATTCCCTGATTGCAAAGGAACTGCCGAATACAGGATCAATTTTTTCTAATAGTGGTTTCATACTTAATGCTTGAACTAAAACTAAATTAACTTCTTTTAGACGAAAAAAATGTTAAAAAGTCAAATTTGCACCATAAAAACGCTCTTGCTCAGACAAAAGTTGCCTTGCATTGTCGGCTAGATGTAAAAAAATTAACCCAAATTTTGCTTAGATTTAAAATCAAAATAAGCCCGATTTTGACGAACCAGGCTACCTTTGGAAAGTTTTACCATTAGGCAAAAAAATTAATCCTATTCAAATTTATGGTCAAAGCAGCTGATCTATTGGTTGTTGGCGCAGGCATTTTAGGGGCTGGCCATGCTTTGCAGGCCTTGCGCAAAGGCTATACGGTGGTGTTAACCGAAAAAGACAATGCTCCACAAGAGGCTACTGTGCGCAATTTTGGACAAGCAGTCATTTCTGGCCTGTCTGCTGGCAAATGGCAACAATATGGTTTGGATAGTTTGGCGCTGTACCAAAGCATCCAGGCGGAGTTTGACTTGGGTCTGCGCAACAATGGAACCTACTATATCGCCTCTAACCCAGGCGAGTTGCAATTGATTGAAGAGTTGTACCAAATCAACCAGCAAAACAATTACCCTTGCCAATGGCTGAGCAAAGTGGAGTGTTTACAACGCCTAGCCCCCTTGCGGGAAGACTATTGCCTGGCTGCATTGTATTTCCCCTTGGAACTCAGCATTGAGCCTCGTACCATGATTGGGCGTTTGTTGGAGTATCTGCAAAAAAAATATCCCGATACCTTTACCTACCTCCCCAATACGCCAGTTGTGGCGTGTACCTCCAACAATGGCCTGGCGACTGCTGAAACCAGCACGGGGCTGCGTTTGCAGGCAGAAAAAATCATCATTTGTTCAGGGCGTGAGTTTCGATTTTTGTACCCGGAACTTTTCCGCAGCAGCAATTTGGTGGTTTCCAAATTGCAGATGATGCAAACCTACCCGCTGCCAGCAGTTGCCCTGCCTGGCAATATCCTCACAGGTTTGTCGATTCGGCGGTATGAGAGTTTTCAGCAATGCCCTTCCTGGGCGGGCAAAGACGACAGCGTTTATGCTCAAGCGCTGCTAGACTATGGCATCCATGTCCTCTTTAAACAAGCCATCGACGGTTCCATCATCATTGGTGATTCGCACGAATACGCGCCAGCAGCAGAAGTGGATCAACTGGGTTTTGATACCAACCAGGAGATCAATGAGCTGATCCTGGACGAAGCTAAAAGTATCTTAAATTTGCCAAACTGGAGCATCCAAAAATATTGGAACGGGTACTATGCCCAGGTCAAGGGCGCCGATCTGTTTCACCATCACATTGATGAACACATTCAAATTGTCACCGGGATTGGGGGCAAGGGCATGACTTCCGGGATAGGTTTGGCAGGTGCCATCATTCAACAAACATGGTCATGATGAAAAATAAAATTAAGTTGGTCGCTTTTGACATGGCGGGTACAACCGTCCGCGACGAACACGAGGTAGAACACTGCTTTCGGCAAGCCGCCCTCCAAACCGGGCTGGAAATGAGCGAAGCTGAAATTTTGGCCGTACAAGGTTGGGCCAAGCGTTTTGTTTTTGAAACCTACTGGGAGCGGCAGCTGGGGCAACGAGGTGAACACTGGCTGCAACGGGTAGATCACTCGTTTCATACGTTTACCCAAATTCTTGAAACCCATTACCTGACTCAACCCATAGTGCCCACCGAAGGCGCTTTGGAAGTATTTGCTTTTTTGCGCGAGCGAGGCATCAAAATCGCGCTGACCACGGGTTTTTACCGCAAAGTGACCGACATTATTTTGGACCGTTTGGGGTGGTTGCAAGGCTTGAATGAAGAATATGTAAATACCGGAAACTCGTTGATTGATTGTTCCATTTCGAGTGATCAGGTCGTGGCAGGAAGACCAGCGCCGGACATGATTTTTAAGGCAATGCAGTTGCTGCAAATTGACAGTGCTGCGCAAGTGCTTTCAGTTGGGGATACACCATCGGATATTCAGGCAGGACAAAACGCTCAGCTTTTCCATAGTTTGGCCGTAGCAAATGGTACCCATCCAGCGGAGTTGTTATTGCCTCATCATCCAACAAAAATGTTGGACACTATCCGGGATTTGATCGCTTATTTAGAAGAAAATGATTTGTGCTAAATTTTTCTCAAAAAAAATTCTGTAGTTTACAGAAACTGTTTAGTTTTGCGCCGCACTATTTGCAAAAAGTTGCATGTGATTCAAAAAATTACTTGGTTTTTTGCTTTTTTATGCCAGAAATAGGCAATGCGTGCTTTTTTTGTGCAAAAAAATAACTTAGTTTGCTTTTTTGTTTGCATCTTAAAAAGATTACTTTTATATTTGCTCAATAGTTTTTTGACAGAGGTTTGTTCCTATAATTAGGCGAAGTCAATAACAATTTGTTGCTATTGACTTCGAGAAACTCGAAAAAGAACATTAACTGGGGTTTAGTTTTACTTAGGGCCGGGGAACTTATTGATCCTCGGTCTTTTTTATTTGTAGTAAATTTGTTAACCGTAGTTTGGTTGATTGTTTTTAACCATGTTTTCGACTTACTAAATAGGACTCCTGCCTATTTCTGCTTTCCCTATCTTCATTTAGCCTAAAATCTTTTTATGAAAAAAATGCAACCTTTAGGACTCTTGCTCCTTTTGTTCGTAGTGGGAAGCTGCGCCATAAAAATTCCACAGCAGCGTACACCACAAGCCATCGACTTTATCATTCTCCAAATCAACGACGTTTACGAGATCGCTCCCCTGGAAGGTGGCAACGCGGGTGGTTTGGCCAGAGTCGCCAGCATTCGGAAAGAATTGCTCAAAGAAACCCCCAACGTAGTCACAGTCATCGCAGGTGATTTCCTTTCACCTAGCCTTACCGCCAATCTTAAGCTGGAAACCGGCGAAAAAATAGCAGGACTTCAAATGATTGAAACGCTTAATGCGATGGGCTTGGATTATGCGACTTTCGGCAATCATGAATTTGACGAAAGAGACTCGGCTCTGGTGCAAAAACGCTTCAACCAGTGTACATTTCGTTTTGTGAGCGCCAATGTTCGACGGGTGTATACCGGAGGGGCAATTGCACCTTTCAAACAGACCGTCAAGGGTAAAACTGAACTGGTCCCTGATTTTATCAATCATACCTTTAAAAACAGCGCAGGTGATTCCATGAAATTGGCCTTTACAGGAGTATTGTTGCCGTTCACCAAACGGCCTTATGTACACTATTTGCCAGTGGAGGAAAATTTCCGCCGTGCCGTTGGCCAAGCCAAATCCCAAAGTGATGTGGTGGTGGCGCTGACCCACCTTTCTGCTGCCGATGATCGTGCTTTGGCCGCAGCAGTACCTGGCGTGCCCCTCTTTATTGGTGGCCACGACCATGACCATCAGGATCACTATGTGGAAAACACCATCATTACCAAGGCGGATGCCAATGCTAAAACCGTGTACATCCATCGCTGTAGGTTTGATCCCAACTCAAAATTGGTGCGGATTCAATCATCACTTAAATACGTCAATGCCTCGATTCCTTTCGATCCTGCCACCCAAGCAGTTGTAGACAAATGGGTTTCCAAAGTGGATCAGACGCTCCGCAACAATGGCTATCAACCCGAACAAAAAATTGCTACCCTGCGTGAACCCCTGGAGTGTAAAGAAACCGATATCCGCAGCCGCCAAACCAATTTTGGCACCATGACGGCCCAGGCCATGGAATACGCCATGCCTGGCGCAGATGCCTATTTGGTCAACTCAGGCTCCATGCGGCTGGATGATAACTTGGCGGGGGCAATGACGGTATATGACGTAGTGCGTTCTTTCCCCTTTGGCGGGGGCTTCGCACGGCAAGAAATTCCAGGATCGGAATTGAAAAATTTACTGGACAATGGCCTAAAAAAGAATAAAACCGAAGGGGGGTACTTACAGGTCAGTCACATCAACGAAGTAAATGGGGCTTGGCAGATCAATGGCAAACCTATTGACGATAAACAAATCTACAAACTGGTTATCTCTTCTTTTGTGGCGGCAGGCAGTGAAGCCAATCTGGGTTTTATGGGCAAATACAAAGCCGATGAACCCAAAATGCTGACCACCAGCAAAGGCAAACAAATCAAAAATGATGTGCGGGATGTGGTGATTGAGTACATGACAGCGGCTTATTAGTTGAGGAGTTGAGGAGTTGAGGGAGGTTGAGGAAGGTTTAGGCTACCGCGAGCGATTTTGACAATGTTCTTCTCTAAGTCGCTCGCGGTAGCCTAAACCTTCCTCAACCTCCCTCAACTCCTCAACTCCTCAACTAATAAGCCGCTGTCATGTACTCAATCACCACATCCCG
>NZ_JBGSLK010000059.1:0-43726 GCF_041740695.1 Haliscomenobacter sp.
TGACATCGACGAAGGTTCCTGGGACAACTGCAAACTGGCCTGGATTGCGGCTCGCCGCAACGTGCCTGATGCTTGCGCTGCTAGCTTCATCCAAAAAGGCTACGACACCAACAACAACGGCAAATTGGATCCGCTGCCAGCTGATGGCGATTGGACCAAAGCCGATGGCTTTGACCGCAACGGCGATGGTGATTTGGCTGACTTCGGTGAAACTTTCATTCTGAAGGGTGGCAAACTGATGTCTCCACTGGCTGATTTTGTAGAATTCTTCTGCTGCGACCTCGCTGAGCGTGTAACAGTTGAACTCTGGGGTGAAGACGTTTACGGCAACAGCAACTACTGCTGGATGGACTTGTTGATCGAAGACAAAGTGGCACCAACCTGTTTGGCTCCATGGGATGTCACCGTTTATTGCGATGACAAAAACTTGGCTTTGATCGATAGCAAAGTGACTTCTGCTGCTGTATTTGGTGACATCACCATCCCATCGGGCAACGACTGTGCTGCTTTGGATACCACCTACACCACGGTGAAAAGTTTGAAGTGTGGTTATGGCTACATCGACCGGATTTGGACTTTGACCAAACAAACCGTCAAAGGGCCAATCAGTGTCACTTGTAAGCAACGGATTAATATTTTACCAGTACACGAATACAACATTTGTTTCCCCAAAGATGTGTCTACCGATTGTAAGACGCCAATCATTGATACGATTATCACTGACGAATTGGGTTGTGACATCTTGTCTGTAAACGTTACCGACAAGCGTTACGATGCATCTGACGATGAGTGCTACAAAATCTTCCGTACTTACTCCGTGATCAACTGGTGCACTTACGACGATCGTTGTGGTGACCCACTGTTGCAAACCAACATCACGATCATTCCTCGCGATGTATTTGGCAACTATGGCAAAGCGCCAATCTATGTATTGGTTCGTGACCGCGAGCGTGGCGTTCGTGATGGCGTTGAAGAGTTCTACATTTCTAAGGACTTGATCCATGCTAACGCTGATGACATCCGCTTCACTCCACCTTACTGCTCAGTAGCTGGTGAATTCTACCACAGCTTCATCTATACCCAGATCATCAAGGTATACGACGAGACTCGTCCAGTAGTAACTGGTGACCCAGGCAAATTCTGCATCCGCGAGGGTGGCGATTGTTTGGCCAACATCAAAATGGTGATCACGGGCAAGGACAATTGTTCTGACAAAGTAACTTTGGAAACACAGTTCCTGATGATTGCTCCAGGTCAAACTTTGGATGCAAGCAAAATGATCCTGTACGCTACTCCACGCTGGAGCACCAAAGACTTGGGCAACGGCCAGTTCGAGATCAACGTAGCCAACTTGCCAGAAGGCAAGCATGACCTGATCGTAGTAGTACGTGATGAGTGTGGTAACTTGAGCGTGGCAACCCGGATTCCATTCACGGTTGAAGACTGCAAAGGTCCAGCACCAATCTGTATCAACGGATTGAGCACTGAACTGATGCCTGATGGCACTGGTGGTGGCATGATGGCCGTTTGGGCTTCTGATTTTGTTGCATCGAAAATTTACGACTGCAACGGTCAAGGACCAGAAACCCTGAATGGTTTAAAACTGGTGACCAAATATTCGATTAACCGGGTAGGAAGCCCAGTGGTATCTACTCAAACTGGTTTGAACCTGACTTGTGCTGACAAAGGCAAGGTCATTTTAGTCGAAATCCATGCATGGGACAATGCGGGTAAGGATGACTTCTGTGTCACCTTCATCGAAGTTCAGGACAACCGCAGTGTATGTGCAGGCAGCGCTTCTCCAGCTTCCATTGCTGGGGTAATTGCAACTGAAGGCAATGCTAACCTGCAAGGTGCCAACATCACTTTGAGTGGTGCTGCTTCTCAGAATGCAACTACTGCTGCCAACGGTGGCTATTCCTTCATCAACCTGAGCAAGGGTGGTGACTTCACGGTAACGCCACAGTTGGACAAAAACCACCTCAACGGGGTATCAACCTTCGACCTGGTATTGATCCAAAAGCACATCCTGAATGTACAGGCTTTGAACAGCCCTTACAAAATGATTGCTGCTGACGTGAACAACTCTAAGTCAATCACTACTCTGGACTTGATTGCCCTGCGCAAATTGATTTTGAACATCGATACCCACTTTGCGAACAATACTTCCTGGAGATTTGTGGATGCTACTTACAACTTCCCCAATGCCAGCAACCCATGGTCTGCTGCATTCCCTGAATTAGTGAGCATCAATGATATTGTCACCAATATGACAGCAAACTTTGTAGCAATCAAAATTGGAGATGTCAACGCCAGTGCAAGTGTTAATGGTGCAGCGAGTGCAGAAATCCGCACGAGAAGCAACTTCGAGATCAAGGCACTGGAGCAAAACTTGAAAGTAGGCAATGAATACAAAGTTAGCTTTCAGGCTGAAGACTTGCCAAACATCCAGGGCTATCAGTTTGCACTGAACCTGGATCAAAGCAAGGTTGAACTTGTGGACATCGAGTACGGCGTAGCGAAGGCTGAGAACTTCGGCATCTTCAAAAACGAGGGCATCATCACCACTTCGTGGAACAATAAATATGAACCGGGAGCTTTGTTCACTTTGATACTCCGTGCGAAAGCGGATGCGAAGTTGAGCAGCACCTTGAGTTTGAACCGAGTGGTATCTCCCGAGGCCTATGATCAGCACAACGAACACCTCGGGATAGCTTTGACCTACGAAGGGATCAGTGCTGCCGAAGCCTATGAGTTGAAGCAGAACACCCCGAACCCCTTCAGCAATGAAACGGTGATTGGGTTCACCTTGCCGAAGGCGACGAAAGCGACCTTAACGGTCAGAGATGTGAAAGGTGCCTTGATTTACAAAGTGGAGGGCAACTACACCAAGGGTAACAATCAGGTGACCTTGAAAAAGGAGCAACTAGGTGCCAGTGGGGTCTTGTACTACACTTTGAGAACCAACGACTTTACCGCGACCAAGAAAATGATTGTTTTGCAATAAAGTGATCAAAGTTAGCAAATAGCAAAGGGCGCTTTCCACTGTATGGAGAGCGCCCTTCGTTATTGACAGAATATGTTTTTTGATCAATGTGCAACACTGCCTTTCACCATTCGGTGAATATTGTACATCAATCCGATCGCCACAATCATGGTAACCGCCACTACATAGCCCAGCATAGGGTAGTTTTCCAAATGACCATCCGCAGCTTGGTGCACAATCATACCGGCTATACCCGAGGCAAAGCCACCTGAAATTTGAGAAATCGAAGCGTTAATGCCCATAAAAGCACCCCGATCCGCAGGTGCAGGAATCGCACTCACCAGGGCTGTCGACGAAATCATCCGCGAAGTAATGCCGATGAACATGATCACACTCATTAAAATGATGATCCAAAGAGGAGTTACCCCAAAATTGCAGTACACGACCACAATGATGATGGTGAGAATCGACCCCGCCGTAAATACCTTTATACTCCCTACTGAATCAGTTAAAATCCCAATCAATGGCCCCGCTATCATGGAACAAATGCCCGTTACCAAATAAATAATGGGCAACTGATCGAAGGTGACGCCCAGATTGTTGATGGAAAAAGCACTACCAAAAGGCATCAACATAAAGCCACCCGTTGCCAGCAAAATCGTACCCGCAAAACCTTGTAAATAACGGGGCTTGGAAACCGTTTCCCAAAGGTGACTAAAGGCCGAATTGTCTTTTTGTAAGGCCAGGTGTGCGTTGATGGGTTTTAGATACAAGACAATCAGTATGAACATCGGAATACAAATCCCTACAATCAGTAAAAATGGCGCGTGCCAATCAAACCGGTTAGCGAGGTACAAACTAATGGGCAAACCCAAAATCTGACTCACGGCAAAAGCCATTTGTACAAAACCCATCACCTTGCCCCGCATTTCAATGGCAAATAAGTCGGTGATGATGGCAAAAACAATGGAGCCAATCACCCCACCAAAAACTCCGGTAACAATGCGGGCCATCAACAAAAGAAAATAAGTGGGGGCAATCCCACAAAGCAAGGTGCCCACAATAAAACCGGCATAAAAGAACAGCAGCAATTTTTTGCGGTCAAAACGATCGGCAAAACCAGCAGCCAATATTCCCGAAGCTCCGGCACTAAAAGCATAGGCTGAAACAACCAGTCCAAACTGGGTAGTGGTAATGTTTAGTTCTTCCAACAATTGTGCACCCAAAGGGGAAAGCACCATAAAATCAAGGATGATGGAAAATTGCAGGAATGCTAAAATGGCGATTACAAACCATTGATAAGGTGTGAATTTTAACAATGCTGATGACATAGTAGATAGGGTGCCTAGGTGGTTAATCGGGTAGTTCCTCAATGAGAAAACCCATGGATTGAACAGCGAGTATGATTTCTGACCAGTTGGTTTTGTTGCTTACCGTGCGCAGGATGCGATCACAATCACTGAGATCCACGGTGGCACGGGTGACCAACCCAGCTATCTTGAGTTGGTTACAAACGCGATTTGCTTCCGGGCGTTTGTTGATGTTCGTTTTGAATACGCCAATCTTGGGTGGTGTTGGCGTTTGGGAAGCAGAACTCTTTGGGAAGGTGACGGGTTTTTTTGCAAGCAGATACATCGAAGCCGAATTAATTGGAACAAATATAGGACGGTTTCGTAAAGAATACAAATATTTCGATGTAGTTTTGATATTATTGTGACGAAACCGATATATTTGTGACATGAATAAAACAGTGCAAATAGTAAATGAATGGGGTGCCTTTGAAGCAGCTCATCCAAACGCTGAAATAGAGGAATTTTGTCGCTACTACCTCACCATGCAAAGATCCAAGTTGGACCTTGGTGAAAATTTTGCAGGTAAGGGAACTCCGCCTATGCCAGCTGCTTATTTTATGAAACTCATCGGGTACATCGCTCGATTGTTCGAAGTTTACATCACCAGGGCGTTGTCAGATTTGCCGGAAATCAAACAAGCTGAGGACTTTTTTTTCCTGAACAACATCTACCACTCTGGGGAATGTCGCAAAACTGAGGTAGCTCAGCAACAATTGATGGGAATTTCCACCGGAATTGATACCCTCAATCGCTTGTTGGCCAACGAACTCATCGAAGAAAGAACCGATCCCAGTGACAAAAGAGCTCGTTTGGTCAAAGTCACGGAAAAAGGAATTGAAATACTTCACGAGTGTTATCGTCGTGCTGGGGTAGTGAATAATTTAATCTTTCACGACCTAAGTGTTGATGACATCAAGTTGGGGATTCAATTGTTGCGTGGGGTAGAAGCTAAACATTCGGCTTTGGCCATTGATACACGTGAATTGCAGATTGTAGAAATGTACGAAAAAGTACTGGGGCACAAACCTGATCAGTGTAAGCACCAATAAGTGAATTTTAGTTCCACTGAGTTTTAAGAAAAGTTGAAAAGTTGAAAAGAAGCTACCGCAGCGTTTTTGACAAGGTCATTGTCTAAGTCGCTGCGGTAGCTTCTTTTCAACATTTCAACCCTTCAACTATTCAACTTCCAACATTTCTTTCATCGCACCCAGCAAGTATTGCCAGTTCTGCTCGCTGTGCTCCATCACTTCGGCGGAACGGATGTTGTCCTGCTCAATGGTGACCAAGGTGCCCTGTTCATTTGGCTCAAAGGTATAGGTAATGGTTTGGTAGTTTTCGGGCAGATCGGGCAGTTCTGCTGCGGCAAAACTACTCCAGTAATTGTACTTCATCATGTGCGGCGGATCGAATGCCAAAACGGTGCCGTGGTCTTCAAAGGTCTGTTCTTCCCACTCGCCCCGATAAATGATGGGCGTACCAACTTGCCAGGTAGTAATCAGCTCTGAGTCCCAAAAGAGGGTTTTTACGGATTCGGGTTCGCTCAGCGCCGCAAAGACTTTTTCAATGGGTGCAGCAATTTCCATACTGGTTTTAAGCACAAATGGATATTTCATCTGGATGATTTTTCTGACAAAGTTAATCCCATCCACTGACAACCCTATGGCAGTCGCACAATACCTTTTTTAAAACTTACCATTTATAAACATCAACCTGGTATTCGCTGAGGGCGATGTGATCGCATTTGCGGAAAGGCTCGTTAGTCGAAACCAGTTTTTGAATGCGCGACACCCGAAAATCCCGGTATTCCTCCCGCTTCCAGCACCAAGCGATCAAGTGCCAGTTGAGGGAGTAAAAAATGAGCCCGATGGGTTCGACCTCGCGGTAACTGGCCTCTTGCGCCGCATTTTCGTACTGCAAACGCAGGCTATTTTTGGAAACAATAGCTGTTTGAATTTTTGCCAAATAGTCGTAATCATTCTCCAGGCAACTCGGGCGCAGGGCTTGCACACTCTCGTGCATGTGTTCCATTTTGTCCTTTTGGGCACTTTTGAGCACCGCTTTGACCTTGTTAAGGGCTGAAGTGTAATGACGTCGGATCCCCTGATCGGCAAAACGCATCACCAGCGGTTCCATCAAAGACAGGGCATTGGCTTCTTCATTGCTGAAGATGACGGGCGGTAAAAAATATCCTTGCATCACAAAATAACCCTGGCCGGGTTCAAACCCGACCGGAATCCCAATCTCGTCCAAAGCTCGAATGTCGCGATACACAGTACGCACACTGATTTCGAAGCGTTGAGCGATGGCTTCGGCGCTGAGGTGTTTTTTGGATTGCAGGGCGGTGACAATGCCCATGAGCCGATCTACCCGATTCATGTCAATAGGATTTGCGGTGAAAATACCATGAAAATGCCAATGTAAAAAACGAAAAGTTGAAAGATTATTGAATTTACTCAAAATTATTTTGGTAAAAAAAAACATCCCGAATTTTGACTTCCATCAAAATCCGGGATGCTATAAAGGGAAACGGATAACAGTCGGGTGATTAAAAGTGATTCATAAATAAGCTCTTAATTGAGCAGTTCTTTACCAAAACGAGATTCAATGATGCTCTTCAGTTTTTGACGAGCACGAGCCAAACGGCTTTTGATGTTGGATTCAGAAAGGCCAGTTTGCTGGCAAATTTCTTCAATGGAGCGCTCGTGGAAGTAAAACAGTTGCAATACTTCACTGTCGCTTTCGGGTAATTGTTCGATGGCTTGGCGCAAGAAGAAGGAAGTTTCTTGCTTTTCCATGTGATGGGCACCTTCGGCACGAACGCCAATTTGGATGCCATCGTTGATTTCTCCACTTTCGGTGAGTCCTTTGCGGTATTGCTTGCTACGCAAGCGGTTGAGCGAAACAGAAGCAGCAATTTTGCAGAGCCAAGAGCTGAGTTTGGCATCGCCCCGGAACTCGGGCAAAGCCTGGAAGGCCCGCAAAAAGGTGTCTTGAAATACTTCTTCAGCGTCATCATGCGTCTGGATGTAGCGGCCAATGGTAGCTCTCACCAGCTTCTGGTGTTTAGCAATCAATTGGGCGTAAGCTTTCTGATCGCCACGGATCGATTGTTGAATCAACGCAGCATCAGTAATAAGAGTAGTGTGGGTTTTGGATGTAAAACTTGAAAAAACGGTTGTCATGAGTCGGGTGTTTAAATAAGATCCTTCAAAGTTGTTGGGGCAGCCCTATGTGGTTGCCCTTCTATGGGTTTCTTCAATATGGGCAACCACATAGGGTTGCCCGTACGGCGATTTCATAATTCAAATTTAGTCGGTGTTAGTATGACGGTAAATCCAGGTTTCACCGTTGGCGGTTTTGGGTTTATATTTGGCGGTTTTTCAAAAAAAAATGCCATCATTTGCAATAAATGACAGCACAATTCGGCAATAATTGCACCTAAATGCAAGATTTTAACTAAATTTTTGCAATCTTCTCCAAAAATTCTGCTTTTTTCTGCTTGGAAACGGGCACGGAATGGCCATTGCGGGTGATGATCTCGCCTCCTTCTCCGCGGATGTATTTTTTGATGTGATTGAGGTTGATCAGGTAGGAGTGATGTACGCGGAGGAAACCACAGGGCACCAACATTTCCCCCACATCCTTAAGGGGTTTGGACAACATAATGGTTTCGTTGTGGAGGAAAAAGATTTTGGTGTAACTGCCCTCACTTTGGCAATGTACAATATCGGCAACTTCAACAAAGGTCAAACCTTCGGACGTAGAAAGGGCAATGGTTTTGGGGGCTTGCTCCGGTGCTTTGTTCAGGTTTTCCATGACTTCAAATTGTCGCCAATCCGGTTTGGCGGTTTTATCCTTGGCTTTTTGGACGGCTGCCACCAATTCCTCGGTATCAATGGGTTTAAGCAGGTAGTCGAGCGCGCTCAACTTGATGGCTTGTAGTGCATATTGATTGTAAGCCGTAGTAAAAATGACCTGAAATTGGAGTGGGCGGCATTGTTGCAGCAAATCGATGCCATTGAGGTAAGGCATTTCAATGTCCAAAAAAATTACATCGGGCGCTTCTTTGCGCAAGTGTTCCAACGCCTTGCGGGAGTCGTTGTACTCAGCAATCACTTCTACTTCCGGGCAGTGTTTACTCAGCAGAGACGATAGTACTTCGGTGCAGTACAGTTCATCGTCGATGAGGATTGCTTTCATGTAATTTTTGTTTTAATGGAAAAAATAAAAGGCCTTATTCCAATGGCAAAGTCAAACGGACTTTGGTGCCTGCTGCTTTACCTTCGGGGGTTACCAAATCTTCAATCAAAATCGAAGCTTCGGTTTGATAAATCTGGTTGATGATTTGAATGCGCTCGGCAGTCACATCCATGCCATGCGATTTTTGCGCAGTGGCCGACTTGCTTTTGAAGGCTCGGGCTGCCTCGCGCCCAACCCCATTGTCTTCTACTTCTACAACTAGCGCATTGTTTTCTTGAAATACCCTGACCTCCAGGTGGCATTCTTCGCCAGGTTTGGCTTCCTTGTGCATCAATCCATGCCAAATGGCATTTTCTACATAGGGTTGAATGATCATCGGCGGGATTTCCAGACAGGTGGGGTCGATGGCCGGGGAGATTTTCACATGGTAGGTAAAGCGATTGACAAAACGCATAGATTCCAGTTCCATGTACAAACGTAGTGCTTCCAATTCATCGCGCAGGGTGACCAGGTTAGAGCGGGAATTATCGAGCACCAAACGAATCAAACGGCTGAACTTGGTCAAATAAGCTGAAGCCGCATCCGGTTCATTGCGTTGAATGAAACGATTGATCGAATTGAGGCAATTGAATAAAAAATGGGGATTCATCTGTGAGCGCAGGGCAGCCATTTCCACCTCGGCCAGTCTTTTGTTGAATTCTGCTTTCATACGTTCTTCTTTCCGGATCTGCCAGGTACGCAAGCGGTAGGCAGCATAAATGAGGCCTCCAATGGCCAGGTTAATCAGGGCTATGAACCAGGGGGTACGCCAAAACGGAGGTTTGATCACAATGTCCAAAGTTGTAATGTGTTTGCTCCAGATGCCGTCGCTATTCCTTGCTTTTAGACAAAATTTGTATTTGCCGGGTGGCAGGTTGGAAAAGGTGGCTACCTTATTTTGTAAGGGTTCGGACCAGGTTTTATCCAGGTTTTCCAGATAATAGCTGAAGTAGGTGTTTTCGGGAAGGGTGTAACTGGGTGTAGCGAAGGTGATGCTAAAGATGTTTTGATTGGGTTTAAGGACAATTTTTTCCTGCCAATTTCCAATTTGTCCTGCTTCTTTCCAGGTTCTGCCTTCCAGCCTGAAATCGGTGATGATGGGATTTAAAGCTGTAATTTTGCGCAGCACCGAATCGGGGTGAAAATAAATAAAGCCCCGTTTGGTGCCCGAACAGACCACCCCGTTGGGCAATAAGGAAAAAGCATCCAGCGTAGCGTCTAATTTTAAACCATGTCTTTCATCAAAATTACGGACTTCCAAGGTCCGTGGATCTACCATCGAAATGCCACTGGCGGTCGCCAGCCAAAGCCGCCCTTGCTGGTCTTTACCCAATCCCTCAATTTGGGAGTTGGCCAGACCATTCACTTCAGTGAGGATCACAGGTTTCCCATGGGGATTGATTGCGGCCAGGCCTTGGCGGGTAGACACCCAAATTTTGTCTTCAAAATCGCTCTCAATCCCGGTCACATCTTGTACACTGAAAGGAGAGCCATCTTTGTTTTT
The DNA here is from genome assembly GCF_041740695.1 of Haliscomenobacter sp. Taxonomy (GTDB): domain Bacteria; phylum Bacteroidota; class Bacteroidia; order Chitinophagales; family Saprospiraceae; genus Haliscomenobacter. The sequence continues at coordinate 10,082 of NZ_JBGSLK010000059.1, forward strand.
TACCTCAAGTATCCGTTTCGCCTTGCGGGTTTTGATGTCGTAATCAAACACCCCATCGCCCATGGTACACATCCAGATGTGGCGACGAGCACGGTCGGCACAAAGCATATAGGCTTTATTGGGGTCATCCTTGAAGTTTTCACCCTCTAAATAGCTCAGGAGATTGGCCTTGCGGTCGTAGAACAAGGGCCCAACTCCCCATTTGGCCAGCCAGATGTTGCCATCGGCGTCTTCTTCCATGTCCGGTACCACTGGGTCAAGCCAGACACCCTGGGGTGGGGGAGCACTTCGTGCGGGGGTAAAACGGTGATTCACAAAATCGGCTTCATATAAAGTGCCATTGGCGGTAATCCAGGTCTTACCTTTGCTGTCGCGTAAAATTTTGCAAGTACCTGCCAGTCGTTTGGGCAATTTGCTGGTTATGTCTTCCGATGTTTTTTTGACTGGATCATAGGCATAAACGCCTCCACAATAGAAAGAGGAAACGTAATATTTCTGATCCTTTGGCTCAAAAAACACATCAAATACTGAATTGTCATAGTCGTACACCGGGTGTGCTTCTATAAAGGCATGTTTAAAACCTTGCAAACGAGGATCGAGTTTGACCAACCCGGCAGTAGTACCCATCCACAAAATACCTTCCCGATCGGTGTAAGCGCAAAGGGCAGTCCCCGTAGGAAAAGAGTAGGGGTCGTCGGGGATGTGTTTGGCTACGTAAAAAGAACCCGTTTTGAGGTTGTACAAACCGGGTGTATTCAAAAATAAGTAGTCGGAACCAAACCGCGCCATACTTTGTCCCGCGGAAATATAGTCCTGGATGTAAATTTCTTTGGGCGGCAGTTGCCCCCATTTTCCGGTAAGCACATCGAGGTAAAAGAACCCACTGCCAAAGGCGGTCATCCACACCCGTTCTTTGCTCTTTTCATAAAATATTGCACCAGGCCCGAAATTCCAGGAGCAATTTTTGAGCGGATAGTGGGTGAAATGACCGTCTTTGAGCCGCAGACTAAACAAGCCATGATCGCTGCTGAGCCATACTTCGTCTTTCGATTTGGGCGTGCTGATGTATATTTTGTTGCCTTTTTGAGCGCGAAACATGATGGGGCGATCTTCAACAGGCACATCAGGAGGAGTGATGACGCGTTGCTTACCATCTGGTTCTACGATCAAAACTTTCGTATGCCCTGAACTAATCACCGCCCGACCCGTATGATCAAAAGTAATGTAGCACCCCATCCGAAAACTGTGGTCAACGGCCGTTTCATCGTCGAGGGATAAGGGGGAAAAATCGTCAGAGAGTGGATTGTAAATGTCTATGCCCTTGTTGTTGGTGACCCAAATTCGCCCTTGAGGATCTTCGCCCAGGCCTGTGATGGAGGCACCCTGAAGCGCATTTTTAACTTTGACATTGGGTAAATACACTTTGAATTCGCGGCCATCAAAACGATTTAAGCCATTTGCGGTACCTACCCACAAAAAACCACGCTTGTCGCACAGAATGGCACGCACTTCATTGTGCGAAAGCCCATTGCGGGTGTTGAAATTTTCAAAATGAAAATCCTTTTGCGCTACCACGCTGGAGCACATCAATAGAAAAAACCACAAACAGGTGTTTATTACAAAAGCTTTCATAGGCGTTGAACCATACTTACAAACCTACAAAATCGGAAGACTTTTGTAAAAATCAAATTGATGGATGGTGGGTTTGGGTTTATACTTGGAGCTTGTTTAGGCTCTTTGGCGAGAAAAACGGGGATGATCCTTCTCAACATCGGGTGATCACCCCCTCAAAATGCTTACTAAACCCCTATTTGTGAGGGTTAGACAAGGAGAGGGTGGGGGAGGTTGCAAGAGAATTAAGTCGTTTTTGAGGAAATGCTGGATTGGCTCATACCTCCACCAATTTCTCCTTCACCCGCTGCGCAATCAACTCCGCATGATCCCGCGTATTTTCAATGAACAACTTATTGATCCTTGCCCCGGCACAAACCACTCCTGCCAGGTAAACATTCGGCAAATTGGTTTCCAGTGTTTCCGCATTGTGTACGGGCAGACAATCCCCCTCTGGCTCAATCTCGATGCCCAATTTTTGGAGGAAAGGGTAATTGGGTTGGTAGCCCGTCATGGCGAGTACGAAATCATTTTCAATCGTAAACTCGCCCTCAGGACCTTTTAGCACCACTTCGTTGGGTCGAATTTCGAGCACTTCCGTATTGAAATACGCTTTAATGGAGCCTTCCTTGATGCGGTTTTCGATGTTCGGCAAAATCCAGTACTTCACTTTGTCGTGGATCGCTTCGCCCCGGATGGCCATGGTCACCTGGGCACCTTTGTAGTAGGTTTCCAAGGCGACATCGCAGGCAGAGTTGCGGGCACCAATGACCAGTACTTTTTGGCCAACATAGGGGTGTGGATCGTCGAAATAGTGTTTGACTTTTGGCAAATCTTCCCCCGGCACATTCAACAATCGTGGCGTATCGTAAAAGCCAGTAGCCACCACTACACTGTTGGCATAATAATCGCCCTTGCTGGTTTGGACGTGATAAAGGAGTTCCTCATTGCGCTCCATGGACAACACTTTCTCATAATACCGCATGTTGAGCTGGTATTTTTCCACCAGACGGCGGTAGTATTCCAGGGCTTCGCGGCGGGTAGGTTTGTCGCTGTGCGAGATAAAAGGGGTGTTGCCAATTTCAAGGAGTTTGGAGGTCGAAAAAAAGGTCATGTTGACTGGGAAATGGTACAAGGAGTTGACCAGCACCCCTTTTTCCAAAATCAAATGGCTGAGCCCAGCTTCCGCAGCGGCAATACCACAGTTTATTCCAGTTGGACCACCTCCAATGATGATGAGATCGTATGTATTTTGCATCTTTGCAGACTTCATTTTGCAATTCAAGAACAAAGATAAGGTCATTCCTGTTTTGCTATCCGCTTAAATTTGTGTTATGATTGAGTCCTATTTTAAAGCCTTTGAGGCTTACCGCGCGCAACATCCTTTTGATGGGGAACCAACAGCCTTGTACACACCGGTCAACTACATCATGGAATTGGGGGGTAAACGCCTTCGGCCTATTTTGGCCTTGATGGGCTATGAACTGTTTAACCCCAACTACGCAGCAGCTTTGCCCCTGGCCTACGCCATCGAGATTTTTCACAACTTTTCCCTCGTCCACGACGACATCATGGATGCCGCACCATTGCGGCGTGGACAAGCGACGGTGCACACCAAATGGAATCCGAATACGGCCATTCTTTCCGGTGACGTGATGCTCATTTACGCCTACGATTATCTGTTGAGACTGGACGCTCCAAGTCGCATTGCCGAGGTTGTGCGGGTGTTCAACCGGGTTGCCCGCGAAGTGTGTGAAGGGCAACAAATGGACATGGACTTTGAAACCCGTCAGGATGTGAGCATCCCTGAATACCTCAGGATGATCGAGTTAAAAACTTCGGTTTTGATTGCTGGTGCTTTGGAAATGGCGGGCTTGGCAGCGGGTGCGAATGCAGAAGACGTCAAACACCTGTACGAGTTTGGGCGCAATGTGGGCATCGCCTTCCAACTACAGGATGATATTTTGGACACCTTCGGGGATGCGGATGCGGTAGGCAAACAGATCGGAGGCGATATTGTGCAGAACAAAAAAACCTTCCTGATCCTCAAAGCACTTGAAATTGGCTCTGCCGATGATCGCCAAAAACTTGAGGCCTGGATGAATACACCCACGGTGGATGGCCCAGCAAAAATTGTGCAGGTCAAAAGTCTACTCCAGCAATTAAATATTCAGCATTTAGCCCAACAACACAAGCAAGAATTCCAGGATCTGGCTTTTGCACACTTACAAGCTTTGAGTGTACCTGAGAAAAACCGCGCAGCCTTGGAAGCACTTGCACATGGGTTATTGGATCGTGCATTTTAAAGAATCCGAAACTTATTTGTTTACTTTTGATTCATATAACGGAAACCAGTCCTTATGGCAAATACAGAAATCCAATTTTTAGAAGGCCCGCGTTCACGTTGGCAAGAACTCAAGTTTACCCTAAAAGTATTTTGGGAATTTATTCGGGGCTTTCGGGCTTTGCATTTTGTAGGCCCATGTATCACGGTATTTGGTTCAGCACGATTCAAGGAGGATTCTAAAGATTACCAAGCAACCCGAGTCTTGGCGGGAGAATTGGCCAAACTGGGTTTCACCATCATGACTGGCGGTGGCCCTGGAATTATGGAAGCAGCCAATCGGGGTGCTAAGGATGTGGGTGGCCGCAGTGTAGGTTGCAACATCCGTTTGCCGATGGAGCAAGGCCACAATCCCTACCTGGATCATTGGGTGACCATTCGCTACTTTTTCGTCCGCAAAACCCTGCTCATCAAATATTCTTATGCCTTCGTGATCATGCCAGGTGGATTTGGGACCCTGGATGAATTTTTTGAAACCATTACTTTGATCCAGACCCATAAAATTTTTGATTTTCCGATTGTCATTTTTGATAAAACCTACCATAAAGCTATACTGGAGCACATCCAAATCATGAAGGATTATGGGGCGATTAGTCCTGAAGACCTCAATTTGTTTTTGGCTACGGATGATATTGCTGAAGCGGTGGCTTACATTCGGGACAAGACCATTACTCCCTTCAATTTAAAACCAGAGCGAAAAGCTAAAAAATGGTTGGGTGAGCGGGCTTGAGTCGGGGGGAGTGTTTGAATTGATCAAAACTGCGAAACTTTCCGAGTTACTGGCACTATGCCCGATCGAAAACCAAGCGCTGATCAATGCCTTGTACTTGCCTTTGATGGAAAAATCCTCGGAGCAGCTGATCAACAATGTTCACATTGACGTTGAACTGTTAAAAATACCAGCGCGAATCCTGGGCCTGGTACTTCCTCAAACCCATACTGCCCATCCAGAAGAATCCTACGTCGCCTCTCCCTACGGACAATACGTAGATTATGGCCGCTATGAAACGGCACTGGAATTGGGTAAACTCCGCTGGCTCAATGTGCTGGCCAATCGGGTATTTGATGTGTTGGGAAAAATTTGCCATTGGGCCAAATTTGATCAAGTGGTTTTGGTCGACAACCTGCTGTTCTCCACCAACCTGTATCCGAAAAAGCCGGACTATAATCTCTTGGCACTACGCCAATTTTTACAAAAACACTTTCCCGACCGGGCCATCGTATACCGCTCCATTTGCCCACAAGTGTATCCTGAGTGGCTCGCCCAATTGAAAAGCAATGGCTTCAAAGTGGTATTTAGCCGCCAGGTGTACTTGCTGGATGCGCCTGGGGGAGCACACCGTCGCAAACGCGCTTTGGATATTGATTCTCGCTTGGCGGCCAAACAAAAACACCTGCGCTGGGCTTTTCTTGAAAATCCTGATGATCAGCAACTCACCCGGGTTTTAGACTTGTACAATCAACTCTATTTGGAAAAATACGCCCGCTTGAATCCCCAATACACGCTGGAATATTTAAAAAACCTGATCGAAGGTGGAGTCATTCAGCTCAAAGCCCTGTGGCACGAATCCAATATCGTTGCCTTTACCGGCTATTTTATATTGGATGGAGTAATGATCAACCCTTTAATCGGTTATGATCGCAGTTATCCGCAAAAAGAGGGATTGTACCGCTTGCTGACCATGGAAACCATGTTGGAAGCCGAAAAGCGGGGCATGTTGCTCAACATGAGTTCGGGCGCAGCCCATTTTAAACGTTTGCGTGGAGCTGAAGCCCAACTGGAATTCAACCTGGTGTACGATCGTCATCTCCCCTGGTGGCGGCGCTTGCCCTGGACTTTGACGCGGATTATATCAGTGCCGACGATTTGGTTGGTGCGGCGGTATGGACTTTGAAGCGCATACTACCGAACAAAATTCAATTTGTCAAGTACAAAAAACAAAAGGGAGCCTCTTCCGAAGCTCCCTCTTATTTTCCCAAGGTCTCAATGCAATTACTTCACTGCCTCCTCACCGTGCATGATGCGGATTTGGTGGTTGATGGATTCGTCGTGGATGGCTTTCAACACCACGGTCACGAATTCTTCACTCAAACCTTTTTTACCACCCTGCTTCACTGCCTTTCCAAGGATTTCATTCCAGCGGCTGGTTTGTAGTACGGCGATGTTGTTTTCTTTCTTGTATTCACCGATTTTTTCGGCAATTTTCATCCGGCGGCCCAACAAGTTGATCATATTTTCGTCGATCTCGTCGATTTCGTGGCGCAGGTCGTTCATGTGCTGCACAAAGATCGGGTCGTTGGAGTTGGGCTGTGGGAAAGTCATGGACTCGATCATGACCTTGTACTGCGCGGGGGTAATTTGCTGCGCAGCATCACTCCAGGCCTGGTCGGGCGTAGGGTGTACTTCGGTCATGATGCCATCGAAGTTCAGGTCCATTGCCTTTTGAGCCACCTCTTGCAACGTATCGCGGCGACCACAGATGTGGCTATTGTCACAGATGATCTGGATGTCCGGGAAATTGCGGCGCAATTCAATGGCGATCTGCCAGTGGGGAACGTTGCGGTACGTGGTTTCGCCATGGAAAGAGAAACCGCGGTGGATCGCCGCCAAGCGGGTGATTCCAGCATTGTAAAAACGCTCGATGCCACCCATCCACAATTTGAGGTCGGGGTTTACCGGGTTTTTTACAATTACCGGGATGTCGGTTCCCTTCAGGGCATCGGCGATTTCCTGAACGGTAAATGGGTTAACCGTTGTACGGGCACCAATCCAGAGCACGTCAATTCCGGCTTTGAGTGCTTCAAAAACGTGCTCGCGGTTGCCCACCTCAGTGGTCACTTTCAGGCCGGTTTCTTCCTTGACTTTTTTCAGCCAGGCCAGACCAGGTGCACCTACGCCTTCAAACTCTCCCGGGCGGGTACGTGGTTTCCAAATCCCTGCGCGGAACAGGTCAATCATGCCATCGCTGGCCAGCTCACGAGCAGTTTGTAGGACTTGCTCTTCGGTTTCTGCGCTACAAGGCCCCGCAATCAGAATGGGTCTTTTATCAGCGCGTTCCAAAACGGGACGAAATGTCATTGCCATGGTACAAGAACTTAAGAGATGATTTTACGAATTTGATTTGCTTCAGTAATGAGTTGGTGAAAAGTATCGAAATCCTTTTTGATCAAAAGGCTGCGAAACTGCGAAAGCCGACTGATGTGCTCGTCGAGGACGTCCAGCACATTGTCGCGGTTTTGGCGGAAAATGGGAATCCAGGTATCCGGTGAACTTTTGGCCAAACGCACCGTGGAACTAAATCCCGTGCTGGCCAATTCAAAAATGCGCTCAGCGTCCTTTTCTTTGGCCAAAACGGTCAAGGCCAAGGCGAAGGAGCTGATGTGCGAAATGTGTGAAATGTAGGCGGTATGGATATCGTGCTCTACACTGTCGAAATGGGTGATGCTCATGGGGATGGAATGGTAAAGGTCTTCAACAAGTTGCACGGCGTCGGGATCGCTGTCGGCGGTATCACACAGCACCGTGTATTTTTGATCAAAAAGGTTGGGAACAGCCGCTTCAGGGCCGGAGTACTCCGTACCAGCCATCGGATGGGTAGCCACAAAACGCCGCCGCATGGGGTGGCCTTGAACCGATTCCAAAATAGGAACTTTGGTCGAGCCTACGTCAATCACCACCTGTTTGTCAGTAATTTTATCCAGCACCAAGGGGAGGACTTTGGTCATGGAATCTACTGGAGTGGCTACAATGATGATGTCGGATTGGGCAATGGCTTCATCGAGGGGCATGTCCTCGTCGATGAGCCTGCGACGGTAGGCTTTGTCGATGTTGTCCGGATTGATGTCGACACCGATGATGCGCTGTGCAAAGCCATTCTCCTTGAGGGAGATGGCGAGTGAGCCGCCGATGAGTCCGATGCCGATTATTGAGATGGTCATTGTCTGCTTCTTTATCCCACGGCTAAAGCCATGGGTTGATCTTGTTTTGTGGCCTCCCACGGATAAATCCGTGGGTTGGCGTAAATTTTGGACGGTGGAAGGCCAACACACCCACACGTTCACACTCATTCTTACGGATAAATCCGTGGGGTGGCTGCGTTAACTTCTAGCTGGCAATCTGGAATGGCTGCAAGGCTTTGTACTTGGCGATGAGGGTGTGGGCTTCCTGGAATACCTTAGCATCGCTGCACAGGGAGACTCGGATGTAGCCATTGCCTTGGGTGCCGAAGATTCCACCGGGTGTGATGAACACATTGGTGGCTTCCAGGATCGCATCGGAAAGGGTGTAGCCATCAGGGTAGTAGTTGGGGATTTTGGCCCAAACAAACATCCCAACTTGATGGGGATCGTAGCTGCATTCCAGCAAGTCGAGTAGTGCAAAAACTTCCTTGCGCCGAGCACGATAAACATCGTTGAGTTCCGTGTACCAGGAAGGTGGGTTTTGCAGGGCTTGTACTGCGGCTTCCTGAATCGGTTTGAACATGCCAGAGTCCATGTTGCTTTTGAAACGCACCACGGGTTCCAGGTATTCAGCAGCACCAGCCAGCATGCCGACCCGCCAGCCCGCCATATTGTGGGCCTTGCTGAGCGAGTTGAGTTCCAGGGCAACCTCCATCGCGCCGGGTACATTCAACAAACTCATGGGGTTTTCATTCAGGATAAAGGTGTAAGGATTGTCGTTGACCAGCAAGATTTTGTGGGCTTTGGCGAAAGCAACCAGCTCTTTGAAATAAGCTGGGTCAACCTGGGCACCCGTAGGCATATTGGGATAATTGACCCACATGATTTTGACCTTGCTCAAATCCTGTTTAGCCAGAGCATCCAAATCAGCCTGCCAGTTTTTTTCTTCCACCAAATCGTAATCCCTTACCGTAGCACCCGTCAACAAACTCACCGAACGGTACGTGGGGTATCCCGGATTGGGCACCAAAACCTCGTCACCCGCTTCCAAGTAGCTCATCGAGATGTGCATGATGCCTTCCTTGGAGCCAATCAGGGGTAATATCTCCGTATCAGGATTGAGCCGAACGCCAAAATACTCCCAATACCAATCAGCAAAAGCACGCCTCAACTCTGGAATGCCCTGATAACTTTGATAAGCGTGGGTATCCTGCCGTTTGGCTGAAGCGATTAAAGCGTCAACGGTAGCTTCACTCGGAGGCAAATCAGGGCTACCAATGCCCAGGTTGAGCACGTTTTTGCCCTCAGCCCGCATTTGTGCGATTTGTTTGAGCTTAAGCGAGAAGTAATATTCTTCTACATTGCCCATTCTACTTGCCGTCGAAATTATTGGTGTCATGTTTTAAAAGTTCGGAGGTTCCATAGTTCCAAGTTCCAGGGTTCGGGGTTCCAAAGTTCCAGGGTTTGTGGGCTAAAATTCGAATAATGTCCCTTGTTTGTAAGCGCCCAACAACTTCAGGTTGTGCGTAACCGGACGTAGCGCTTCATAAGCCTGATCTACACTTACATGCCCTTCGGCTACATAATCGATGAACAAGCGGTATTCCCAGGGGTGACCAATGATGGGCGCCGACTGGATTTTGGACATGTTGAAGTTGTACGCAGAAAGGATGGCCAGTACCTTATGCAAACTTCCTACGGTGTGGCTGACCGCAAAACTGATGGAAACTTTATCGGCATCAGGGTCGGTTATCGCTTGATCTGCGCGTTGTAGCACGAGAAAACGGGTATAATTTTTCTTGTTGGTTTCGATGCTTTCCGCCAGAATTTCCATTTCATACAAATCGGCGGCCAAGCTGCTAGCAATTGCACCAACATTCGTCAGGCCTTTTTCACGAATGTTGCGTGCGGAAAGTGCGGTGTCTTCGGTACGGATCAATTGAATATGGGGGTATTGACGGAAAAACTCCAAACATTGCTCGATGGCAACAGGGTGGGAGTGGACCTCGGTCAGGTCTTCAATTTTGACGCCAGGTAGCACCATCAGATTTTGTTTGACCCGCAGGTAAACTTCCCCAACGGCTAAAAGATTGGCTTGATCCAGGAGTTTGTAGTTGCTCATTAAGCTACCTGCCAGAGAGTTCTCAATGGCCATCAGGGCTGCGTCCATTTCTTCGCCTGCTTCCAGTTTTTCAACCAGCTCTTCAAAGGTCAAACAGGGAACGATGTCGATGGGACGGCTTTCGAAGCACAAACGTGCGGCAATTTCGTGGAAGGCACCCGGGAACCCCTGGATGCCCACTCTTAGGTTTGCCGCCTCTTGGTCGGCTTCTTTTTCTGATTCTGCAAGTAGCGTTTGCATGTGCCTTTTTTTACCCACAGATAAATATCCATGGCTTGGTTTCCCACGACTAAAGTCATGGGCTGGTTATGTGTTTGTGCCTCCCACGGCTAAAGCCATGGGTTGGTGGTGGCTGGATAATTTGGTTGGAGCTGGTGTATGGGCAAAAAAAAAGTCCCGTTTTGCGGGACTCTTTGTTTGATCTTCAGTTGTTGAACAACAAAATTCAGCAGTCCCTTATGATTGACCATAAAAGTAAAAGCTGAAAAAATAAAAGCTGTTGTTCGAGCGCATGATGATGCCGTTTTTTAAATGCTTCACAAACCTAGAGAATTCTATTTGGAAACGCAACCCCTAAAGATCAATTTTTTTAATTTTTTTACGATTTCAGAAGAAAGGAAGCTGGAAATAAACGATTAGGACTGATTTTTGAACGATTACTGGTCGATAATTGCCGTCTTTTGCGAAAAAATCGGATTTTAATTTGTTAATTTCGCGACTAACCGTATAAAATTAGGATCGTATGCGCGCAATTGACTCTTTGCTGAGCGAATATGGCGAAAGCCATCAGAACAAAATCAATAAAGCTTTTCACTGGATTTGTATTCCAGCCATTGTTTTTAGCTTGATGGGATTGTTGACTGCTATTCCCTCTGCTTACCTGAGTGCTTGGTTACCAGCACAATGGGCACCTTATTTCAACTGGGCGACGATTTTTCTCTTCGTCAACCTGATTTACTATTTCCGCCACTCACTTACCATTGCGATTGGCATGTTCTTGTTTGCTTCTTTTTGCATCATCGGCAACGTTTGGCTGCAACAAAACGTGAACATGCCGCTTTGGCAAACCGCCTTGATCATCTTTGTGGTGGCCTGGATTGGCCAGTTTATCGGCCACAAAATTGAAGGCAAGAAGCCCTCTTTTTTCAAAGACATTCAGTTTTTGATGGTTGGGCCAGCGTGGTTGTTGCACTTTTTGTACAAGAAGGCGGGAATTAAATATTAAGTGAAAAGCGAAAAGTGAATAGTGAAAAGCAGGTACACCATTTGGATTTCACCGTTGGGTATGTTTTTTTCACTTTTCACTTTTCACTTTTCACTTTTCACTCATCACTCATCACTTTTCACTTTTCACTTTTCACTTATTTCCCTAGTTTCCCCATCAACCAATTCGCCACCAATTCATTCTCCTCCGGGAAAGTCCAGTGCCCAGTTTCCTGGAACAACTTGAGTTCTTTGGGTGCAGTGATGGAATTGTAGACGGCCCACATAGAAGTGGGGGGACAAGTTTCGTCGTTGAAGCCCATTGAATAGAAGGTGGGGACTTTGAGCTGTTTGGCAAAATTCACCACATCGTAATACGCTGCCGTTTTGATTTTGGCCTCAGTGTTGTTTTGTGGATTGTTTTTGTCAAAAACATGTGGCCAGCCTCCCGCGCGATTTTTCAAATAACCTACCATATCCGCTAAGGCTGGATAAATTGGTGCGGACCATTTCACCCGTGGATCGAGCGCTGCGGTAACAATGGATAAAGCCCCACCTTGGCTACCACCCGTAACCGCCAAATTACTGCCGTCGTACTGGGGCAAACTCACCAAAAAATCATTGGCACGTACACAACCCAGGTAAACTCGCTTGTAGTAATAACGATCGCGGTCATCCAGATTATAGGCCCAGTAGCCACTGAGGTTGCTGCCCATCATGTCGTTGTACACGCTGGTTTCCATGGTGACAGGTACGCCATGAATGCCAATTTCCAGGGTGATTACGCCTCTTTCGGCGGTACGCACATCACCACCGTAAGGACGAGCGCCAGCACCGGGTACCCGTAGCAATGCGGGATATTTCCCTTCGGCTTTTGGTATACAAAGGATACCATACACCCGGGCACCAAATCTAAAGTTTTGAATGTTGACATGGTACACGTTGACTTTTTCGGTGCAACGCTCGGGGAGCAAAGTCATTTTGGCATCGAGGGGCATTTTGGCCAGCTCGGCCTTGGCACTCTCCCAAAAGCTATTAAAATCGCTTGGCAATTCAACAGCAGGCTGGATTTTGTCAGGATCAATACCCGCCGTGGCCAGGCCTCGGTATTCTTTGCCATCCACCAAGGTAGTGACAATGCAGCGCAAAAAGCCAGGTGTACTCATGCTGCCGCCAGCAATGGTGGTCATGCCCGTTTTGAGCGTAATGGTTTCTTGTTTGGTGGCGGGCATTTTTTCCGGGCCAATTTCGTAACGGATTTTTGCATCCTTGACCAAGTTGCCATTGCGGAAGATCGATACGCTGAAATTGACGTTTTCGCCAGTGCGGTATGTCCAGTTGTCGTGGTCAGTACCCACGATCACTTTGATGAGCCTTTCGACGGGCTGGGCCTGCAAGCTGATGCTGCTCAGCAGCAGACTGAAGAAGAGAAAGGAAAAAAAGAACTGCTTCATGATTGTAGATGTTTTTGTAAAAGAAGTCAATTTCTTTTACATTTGATTAAAAGCATTACTGTTAAAACCCGAAAGTCATGTTTGGTCAAAAAACGGCATTTGATTATACTATTGGGATAATGGCACTTCTGTTGATGTGCTTACAGGTTTACCTTGTTGTGCAATACTGGCCGGATTTGCCCGAACGTTTGCCTACGCATTATAACTTTCAGGGTAAACCCGATGCTTATGGGGCCAAATCGAGTATCTTGTTTTTACCTCTGTTGGGGGTGGGTATATTTGTGATGACGACAGTTGTGGCCATGTATCCGCAAAGTATGAACCTGCCAGTAAAAGTGACAGATGAAAACCGAGAGCAGCTCTATGCAAAGGGAACTCGTTTTGTACACATTTTGCGCTTCTTGATCAGTGTCTTGTTTGCCTATATATTGTGGGGCACGATTGGAGTCGGCCTGGGCTGGCAAAACCAATTGGATAACCGAATTTTGATTGGATTTTTGGGGTTAATGGCTTTGACCATGCTGTGGTTTTTTGTAGGGAAGGCTAAAAAATGAAATTGAATACTTGTTGATTAAATCATCCCGTCATGTTAAAAAAACTCTTCCTCCTGTTTTTGCTGCCCATTGGTTTGGTGCAGGCTCAGCGCACCGTAATCGTAGGTAAGTTCCCATATCAGCGCGATGTTCCTTTTTCCGTAGCATTCATTTCCAATCAGGTAATCTTGATTGATGAATGGGGCAAAGTGGCCGATACCAGCGATGCCCAAGGTCTTTTTCATCTGGAACTAAAGGTGGATAAACCGAGCATCATTCGATTTACGCAACGTGAAAACGTTGAGCTGTACATCCGTCCGGGAGATAGCTTATTGATAGAAATGATCAATGGGCGCAACGTTAGCTTTGGTGGGACGGCAGGCCGTGAAAACAATTTATTGTTCAGCCTGAATCGGCCTTTTATCCCGATTGAAACACAGGAAAACCCCCAAGAATACTCCGCGTTGATTGACACGCTCTTCCAAAAACAGCGTCAAAATTTAAAAACCTACCAAGCAGAGCAAGTTGACGAGGGCTTTGTATCCCTTTATACTGCAAAGGCTCAAGCTCAGTTTTTGGAGGATAAAATTAGGGTTTTGGAATTCATGCAAAAAGAAGCTTGGGAAGGAACTTTAAAGGATCGGGTGGAAAGACAAATTCGCAATTTACCTTTGGTAGATGAAGTTCACGCCGAGGCTTACATCAATGCCTTGCATCGCTTGTTTACCTTGGAAGTGCAACAAATAATGGGGGTAGACTGGTCGGCAAATGAGCGCAACGCCGAGATCGCCTATCCGCCGGGCTATCAGGATGTGTTTCGTAGGCACTGGCAAGAACGTTTGGCTGAATTGCCTAAACTGAAACAGTATTTTGAAATAGAAGAGTGGGTCGCGGAAATCCAGTTTTGCACCAAACTGGAAAAATTGCCACTGGCAGCTACGGCTTTGGAGCGAATTAAACAGGTTAAAGATTATCCCACCCTCCATCAAGAAATGGAGTTGGCATATCGGAAAAAGGTGATTCTCCTAAAAATGAAAAAGCTTCCAGCAATGGCCTGGCAAACTGCAAGCGGACAAGCTGTTGAAATGAATCCGAGCTCAGACCAGCGCACTTTGGTGGTGTTCTGGGATGCCAACAAAGCAGAAAGTGTAGCCGCTTTCCGGCAATTTCAGGAAAAAACAAGCATCCAATTTCTAGGTCGCTTACAGGATAGTGTGCTCAATACAATAAATCGGCAAAAGATCATTTGGGTACAAGTTGGTGCTGACCTTTCAAAATGGAAGCAAGTCATCGAAGAAGTACCGGTCATTTACCAAACGGAACACTATCTTATGAAAGAAATTGGCACTTTACAGCCTTACCTCTACGAAGATAAACTCCCAGTCGCGTTTAATTTGAAAGCAGACCAAACGATAGAAAGCATTACTAACCGCCCAACTGCAATTGACGTTCCTTCTTGGGTAGTTGAAACAGTGGGAGGAAGAATTATTTGGAGGCGTCAAAAGGAGTAATTTCAAAACGATACCCAACGCCGTGTACACTCACAATTTTAATGTTTTCATCCTCTTGCAACAACTTGCGCAAACGGGAAATGAATACGTCCAAGCTACGCCCGACCAGCATGCCTTCATCTTGCCAAATCGCTTCGAGGATGCGTTCGCGGTCTAGTACCTGGTTGGCATTTTGGATCAAATAGTTGAGGAGTTTGGCTTCGCGGAAGGTCAGGTTTTTCAGCTGGCCATTTACCCACAGGGTTTGATTGGCAAAGTCAAAGCTACTTTGACCAAAGCGGAGTTGCTTAGGGTCGTTTTCTTCCAATTGGGCCTCTTCTGGGATTGGATGCGTTTTTCTACGGTACAACACCGTTCCCAAAGCGGCAAGAAAAAGAAAACCACTCAATAGTAAAAAACTGGTTTTCCAGGGATTGGGCTGGGGGATCACTTTATCCAAAAAACTCAATTCGATGTTCAGACAATCGGCTGCGAGGTCGCGGCCACCACATGGTACCTCGCCGTCTAGTTCCAAATCGCTGGCGGAATAGCCCAGTATCAATTCATTGTCCTTGCAGCGCAGCACTGCAACGTTGTAATCCATCCGAATGCTTTGGCGCAACAAGGCTCGGCGTAAAATTTGCGGCAAACTATCGTAGTTGAAGGGGTGCTCCAAACGCAGTAACCAGGTATGGGCATCTTTTCTGCGCACTGGAGCAATGGTTGAAGTGCTGTCACCAGCCAAATCCAGCAGTCGGTCTCCTGTTTCGCGCAGGGCTAAATTGACCCGAGTAGACTCCAATGGAGGTGTATCGCCTTTATTATCCGGCCACCAAACTGCCGAAAGGATAAACACCGCCAGCACCACCAGACTCAGCGGCAATCCCCACCTTTTGATTTTTTCTGTGTTCATGCTACAAAATTAAGGTCTTTTGAGCTTCCAAAAACAGGTTTTACATTTCATTTACATTGTTTTACCCCGCTTTTACCCCCTTTACACTCCCTGCCCTTAGGTTTGTGGCATTGGAAGATAATTCCTCAATCGTCACAACTTTAAAATCAAAAAACTATGCGCATTTTTCAAATCTTGCTGTTTTGCTCTTTTTTTAGTGCCACTGTGTTGGTAGGGCAAAACGATTCTATATGGGTAGGGCAAAACGATTTTACCAATTGCACCGCCGTATTGCTGAACGATAAAATGGTGGTCAACGAATACACCCCTACGGGGAAATGTGAATTGGCCATAGATGCTAAAGGCATCTTTACGATTCAACCGGTCAGTCTGCAAGACAAAGGTGTGGTGATTCCGCAAGGCAAGCGCCCTTTCAAAATCGCTATTAAGGATTTTAATACCAAAACCATGACTTTATTTTCGGATCAAACGTATACGGAAATAGAGGTAAGCAAGGTATTGAGCCAATGTAGAAAAGGGGATCATATTGTATTCATCACCCTGGATCGTGAATTGGCCTTGCAGCACAATGAGGTATTGGTGAAGTAATTTCCGAGTAACGCAATATTTAAAAACCAAAGCGACATTCTTTTTCACAAAGAAAACACAAAGGTACACAGAGGACACAAAGACCGTCAACGCCTAACTTTGTGTCCTTTGAGTTCTCTTTTTTATCCTTTGTGAAAAAGAATGTCGCTTTGGTTTTGAGAAACAGAGCTGCATCAAAATCCGAAATCGTTTCCTCAGCGACATTGAACTGTGCTCAAAGCCCTTAACTTCGTCAAAAAAAACATGAAACCATTCATCTTCCTTTGCTTCCTGCTGTGTTCCACCCTTCAGCTCAGCGCTCAAAAATTCCCCGGCTTGGACAAAAGCCCGCTGGACGTCAGTTATTACCCCCATGATTTTGCCCATGACCGCAAATTTGCGCCGGATAAAATTGGTGGTGCCGATGTAGCAGCCGTCGTGCGGGTCATTTACAGCCGTCCAGCTAAAAAAGAGCGGGAGGTTTTTGGGAAACTGATTCCCTTTGGCAAAGTGTGGCGATTGGGTGCCAATGAAGCCACCGAGATCAAGTTTTATCAGGATGTTACCTTAGGTGGTAAGCCAGTTAAAGCTGGCACTTATGCCTTGTTTGCAATTCCCGATCAGGAGGAGTGGACGATTGTGCTGAATGGAGAATTAGACCATTGGGGTGCGTATAGCTACAAGGAAAGCCTGGACGTATTGAGGGTCAAAGTGCCGGTTAAAAGCACCGCCGATGTGGTGGAAAACTTGGCAGTCGCTTTTGAAAAAGCAGATGCAAAAGCGGCAACCATGCGGATAGCATGGGATAAAACGATGGTAGAGGTACCTGTTGAATGGAAGTGACGGAACACTTAGTCGTTTCTAATTCAAACCAAAGCGACATTTTTAAGCACAAAGGACACAAAGGCAGCACAAAGTGCACAAAGGACCGTCAACGTCTAACTTTGTGTGCTTTGTGCTAATATGTCGCTTTAGTTTTGGGACAAAGTGGTATTCCGAAATCAATTGAGTGCATGACAAAATTGCAGGTCTTTTTCTCCGTGATTCAAGTCGTCCATTTGGTAGAACTTTTGGCCGTAACCACTGCTGCCGCGGTTATTGACGGCGAGCACGGCATAGCCATTGTTGACCAGATATTGGATCAATGGGTTATAACCTACCCGTGACTGCCCGCCGGGTCCACCATGTACCCAAACCAGTGCTGGAACTTTGTTTTGCGCCGAAGCTTGTTGTGGTTTGTAATAAATGGCAGGAATGTCGACGCCATCATAGGATTTGTAGCGCACAACCTCTACTGCCACCAAATCCTCAGGGTTGATTTCTTTGTTCAAGGTTTCGGTCAATTTTTTTAACTCCTTGGTTTTGAAATCATAGACGTAAAGATTGGAAGGAGCTTTGGAGGTTCCTACGGTCAGTCGCATTTTACTTTCACTAGGGGAGATGCTGACCGAAGCGACGTCGCCATCGGGGATTTCAGGCAACTCCACTTCTTTCCCACTCTTGATGTCGATGACTTTTAGTTCATTTTTGCCATCTGCATTTACAGCAACGACGCGGTATTTTTCATTTTCGGAATCATAGGAGTACATCACGTCCCAGTTGGTGGCAAAAACTTCCTTACGTTTGCCGTCAGCGAGGTTGTAGGCTTCGAGGGATTGAAATTCTTTGCTGGCATTGGAGAGGTCAAAAAAACGTTCGTCGCGTTAGTTCGAGGTGTAATACATCGTTTTTTTGTCGAGGCTCCAGCCAAAAAAACTGGCTTTTTCTTTGGGTGCGGGAGTGAGGTCTTGTAATGCCGATCAATGTTTTCTTTTTTGGAAAAAAAACAAGAATCTTTCTATTTTGTGGATCATCCGAATTCTATAGAGAAAACCTTGTAACATGAACATCAAATCCATCGAGGTCTGGCGGCAAAATCTGGCACTCTCCCGACCCTATACCATAGCATACCACACGACTACCGAGGTTGAAAATGCATTCCTCTTGATTGAGCTGGAAAACGGCATCCGAGGCATTGGCGCAGCATGCCCGATGGATTATGTGACGGGTGAAACCCTGGAACATACCATGGCTGTTTTGCACTCGGAACCCATCAAAATGTTGGAAGGCAAACCCATCGAGTTGTTTCAGGTGTACATCAAATGGTTTCGGGAAACTTTTGGGAAATACCCGGCTGCCCTGGCCGCATTTGACATGGCCTTGCACGATGCTTTTTGCCAATCAATCGGAATGTCAGTGGTGGATTTTTTGGGCCGGAGGATCGAAAAATTGCCCACTTCGGTGACCATTGGCATCAAGGATGTGGAAGGTACCCTGGCCGATGCACAGGAATTTGTAGAAGCTGGATTTAAGATCTTAAAAGTCAAACTGGGGCAAAACCTGCAATTGGACATCGAACGCCTCGTCAAACTGCGCGAGCGCTTTGGCTACCTCATCGGCATTCGGGTCGACCCCAATCAGGGCTATTCCTATAAAGATTTATTGTTGTTTGATGCTTTGACGGAGTCACTGCACATCGAACTGGTCGAACAACCTGTCAAAGTGAGTGACATGCACTTGCTCGGCGGCCTGCCTGCGGATATGCGCGACCAGATTGCTGCCGACGAGAGTTTGTTGCAACTGCCTTCTGCGCTGCAATTGCTCACGCCCGATCGTACCTGCGGGATTTTCAACATCAAATTGATGAAATGTGGGGGCATTCAAGCGGCCCAGGAAATTGCCAATGTGGCTCAATCGGCTGGCATTGACCTGATGTGGGGTTGCAACGATGAGAGCATTGTGAGCATTACGGCTGCGCTGCACGTGGCCTTTGCGCAGCCGCATACAAAGTACATCGATCTGGATGGTAGTTTTGATTTGGCGCAGGATGTGGTGAAAGGGGGATTTGTGTTAGAGGATGGGTATATGTGGCCGAGTGATAAGGCGGGATTGGGTTTGGAATTATTGTAGGGGCGCCCCTAGGTGGGCGCCCACAGATACAATCGAGACCGTTAGGTCGCCTGCGAATGTGTTTCAATTCGTGAGTAAAACCACAAATGTGTTCCCTCGATAGAGGAAAGCCACAAAGGGCTTTCCCTACACGATATCCACATTCCGCTCCACCCGTTGCGCCTCCAACTTCTTGGGTAGCGTAATGATCAGTACACCTTCCTCCTGCTTCGCTACAATCCCTTCCGTCTCGATCTCTTCATTCAAGTGGAAGACCTTCTCAAAAGACTTGATCGGAAACTCCTGACGGATAAAATTCGGCCGATAATCCTCGGGAATTTCGCGGGTACCACTTACATACAGCACGTCGTCGACTACCGTAATGCTAATGTTGGCCTTGTCGTAGCCGAGGGCGTAGAGGTGAATTTCGTAGTACGTATCCGTTTCCGCTACGTTGGCTGGAATGTTGTACTTAGGCCGACGGTGCATGCCTCCACCGTGCTGGTGGCGGCCCTGATGACGACCATGATGTTGATGTTTTGGGGCACAGTTTGCCCACTTGGCCATTGCGTGTTGCCAATGCATAATGAATGGTTTTGAATGGGCGACCACCCTGGCCGCCCTCAATGAATAATTGATATGGAATGAAATGGTATTTGTGGGGGTACCCACGTAGGGGCACCCCTACGTGGGTGCCCGCAATGCGGATTTTACACCAAATCCCGGTCGTTGTACAAGGGCCGGTTGTCGTCCTGGATTTCTACCTTTCTGGCTCCACATCCCCGGCTGAATTTGTGGCGGAATGCCTCGTATTCTTCATCGCTCATGCCGCGGATGCGGTCGGCAAAAGCGGGGACATGGTGGCCCCAAAAATGTCGACGCCACTTGCGCCGCATCATGAATTTAAAGATGGCCCCAAAGATGAAAAACATCAAAAAAGCTTTGAACAGGAAAAAGGGTACCAGCCACAAACCCATGAACAGTAGCAGGGCTGGTGCAAAAAATAGCACTTTCATTTCTTTATGTTTTGAGATTTAACAATCGGTGATTTCTCGTCACATTTGGGTAGACGGGGAGGCGGGGAAATTACTTTAAAAAATGTGGGATTTTTTTGAAGATATTTTTAAGTCGCTGGATACCAGGCTTTTTACCCACGAATAAATTCGTGGGTTGGTGCGGTGGGGTGGCCTCCCACGGATAAATCCGTGGGTTGGCGGAAACTTCTGAGGGAATGGAAGGCCATCACACCCACACGATCACACTTCACACACCCACCCTATCTTGGTGGCCTCCCACGGATAAATCCGTGGGTTGGCGATCTCTTGGGCATGGGGCAGCCACATAGGGCTGCACCCTATCTCGGGGGCTGGCAGCGTTTTTTCCAT
This sequence comes from Haliscomenobacter sp., assembly GCF_041740695.1. Lineage (GTDB taxonomy): Bacteria > Bacteroidota > Bacteroidia > Chitinophagales > Saprospiraceae > Haliscomenobacter. The sequence goes on from NZ_JBGSLK010000059.1 coordinate 30,532, forward strand.
TCCGATTTGAAGCGCTCGCGTTCTTCGTCGTTCATGCCCATCCATTTTTCACGCCAGTGTTGGGCTTTGGGGTGGTTGGGGCCTCCGCCGCGACCTCCAGGGCCATTGAAGCGAAAACCGCCGAAGAGAATGCGGCAGAGGAGCAGGAGGCCTACGGCTTGCCAAAAATTGATGCGCTGGAGTGGAGTAAACTCGGCCAGGGTGTAATTCCACAACAGCATCACTACATAACCCATCAGCATAAAGAATAGCGGGAAGGCGAGGATGAAGAACCCTATTTTTCTTTTCCAGTATGGTTTCATGGCTTAATCGTTATTGAGTTCATCGTACAAGGCTTGGAGGCGTTGGCGCAGGTGTTGCACCGCGTAGCGCTTGCGCGAGATGATGGTTTTTAAATTTTCCTGGGTTTTGTCGGCAATTTCTTGCAAGGTCAGGTCTTCCAGTTCATTCCACACAAAAACCTGGCGTTGGTTTTCGGGTAGTTCGTCGAGGGCACTCATGAGGGTTTGCCAGAAGACTTCTTTAAAAAACTCGTCTTCGGGCGAATGGCTGTCCGAGAGGAGGATTTCTTTGACGTTGAGGTTGCCCTCTTCGTCTTCGTAACTCAAGTCGTCCAGGGATTCGGTGCCCTTTTGGCGATAGGTATCGGTGATGCGGTTGCGCGCCACCTGGTGGAGCCACCCGCTAAGGCTTTCAATTTCGTCCAAATTGCCGAGGCGACTGAGCTGCACCCACACATCCTGGAGGATGTCCTCGGCTTCTTCCTCTGTACGTACGCGCCCACGGATGAAGCGGAATAAGCGGCTCCCGTAGTTGCGGATGGTGGAGAGGATGGTGGTTTTTTCGCTCACAAATCGAATTTGAGGATAAATGTAATAAAAATAGTAAAAGGCTCAATACCCCAGCACTGTATCATCATCCGCTCGATTGTCCGCCACACCTTCCAGCTTTCCATCCTTGCGCAGCAAGATCGACTCCACCAATCCAATGCCTGACCATTCCACGATTTTATGCCCCATCGCCTGTAGCTTTTTACGGGTTGCGTCGTTAGCCGCACCCTTTTCCAGGTACAACTCGTCGGGCGACCATTGGCTATGGAAACGTTTGGCGTGGGTCGCGTCGGTCATGTTCATCTTGAAGTCGATGACATTGGTGATGACTTGAAACACTGAGGTGATGATGGTTGTACCGCCGGGAGTGCCTACCACCATACAGAGTTGACCATCTTTGGTGACAATGGTGGGGGTCATGCTGCTCAAGGGCCGTTTGCCGGGCACAATGGCGTTGGCATCGCCACCGATGGCACCGTAGAGGTTGGGTACACCGGGTTTGGCGCTGAAGTCGTCCATTTCGTTGTTGAGCAAAAAGCCAGCACTACCAACTACAGTCAGGGCGCCGTAGCCGCCGTTGAGGGTCGTGGTGATGGCAACAGCATTACCCTCCATATCCACGATGCTGTAATGCGTGGTTTGTTTGCTTTCTTTCCCCGTAAATTCTCCGCCCTCGATGGCCTTGCTGGGTGTCGCTTTTTGGGGATCAAAATTGGCGAAACGCTGTTGGATGTATTGGCTATCCAACAAATTGGGAATCGGAACACTGTAAAAATCTGCATCCCCCAGGTGTTTGGCCCGATCGGCGTACACGCGACGTTCTGCTTCGGTAAAGAGGTGGATGTGCTCAGGTGAATGGAACCCCATTTTACCAAAATCATAAGGCTCAACCATGCCCAAGAGCTGAAACAGCGCAATCCCGCCGCTGGAGGGTGGAGGCATAGAAATCAAGTCATAACCCCGGTATTTACCCAACATGGGTTTACGCCAAACGGCATGGTAATCGGCCATATCCTGAGCCGTGATCCAGCCGCCGCCGCGCTGCATTTCCGCTGCGACCAAATCGGCAGTTTTGCCTCCGTAAAAACCATTTCGTCCCTGGTCGCGGATGCGTTGAAGGGTTTCGGCCAGTTCGGTTTGGATCAACAGGTCGCCCACTTTCCAGGTTTGGGCGCTGTCTGCTTTGACAAAAGCGCAAGCCTTGGTGTTGTTGAGGAGGAAGCCTTTCCGATATTCATTGAGCCCAGCGGCCTCGGCTTCGGTGATGTGAAAGCCTTTTGCTGCCAGATCCATCGCTGGCTGGACCAGTCGCTTCCAATCCTTGAGTTTGGAATACTTTTGAAACATTTGCCAACAACCTTCCACACTGCCGGGCACCCCAGCGGCCAGATGTCCTTCGATACTTTTGCCGTTGACGACATTGCCTTCGGCGTCGAGGTACATGTCGCGGTGGGCTTTGGCGGGGGCTTTTTCCCGAAAATCCAGGGTGGTTACCTCCTTCCCATCCCCGCTGCGGTAGACCAAAAAGCCTCCTCCACCGATGTTGCCTGCGGCTGGGTAGACTACCGCCAAGGCCAGGTGTACTGCCACGGCGGCATCGATGGCGTTGCCACCATCTTTGAGCACGGCAAGTCCTACTTCGGAAGCTAGAGGGTGAGCAGTGCTGACGATGGCACTATCGGCCAGGGTGGATTTTTGGATGGAATAGCCGCTGAATGCTGGTTTTTGTTTGCAGGCGACCAGGGTTAGGAATAAGAGGGCAAAGAGGTAATGGTTGAGGCGCATGGATGAAGGGTTGAATGAGTCGAAAATAGGGGTATTGCAGCTCCGCTGCTGGGGTTTTCACCACCTTAGAAACTTTAGGCACTTAAGATACACCTCAGGAGAAGTTACATCTAAAGTGTGTCTTAAGTGCCTAAGGTTCCTAAGGTGGTGAAAAAAAAATCAAGCAACGCGCAAACCGTTAGGCACTGCCCGCTCTGGTTGCAACAAAGTAATGGTTTTATCCGCACCGACCAAACCCAGTACCAAACACTCCGAAAAGAAATTGGCGATTTGTTTGACCGGAAAATTGACCACCGCGATGACTTGTTTGCCGATCAGACCTTCCTTTTGGTACAACACGGTGATTTGGGCCGAACTGCGTTTGATGCCCAGTTCTCCAAAATCGATCGTGAGTTGATACGCTGGATTGAGGGCTTTTTCAAAATCCCGGACTTCAAGAATGGTTCCGACGCGCATTTCTACTTTTTCAAATTCTTCCCAAGTGAGCATTTCTTGTCTAATTTGGTTTTGAATCGGATGAAAATAGAGAATTGATTTTAGAATCAGGTTATTTTTTTCACTCATCCACCCTCATCCGCTTTCTATCCACAATCCCCTCCATTTGGCGACTCCAATGAAAAGTTCCCGACAAATATCATTTTATTTGCCTTGCAGAACCCAAACGTAAACACACCATGAAATTTGTCATTTCCCTAGTCATCACCACGCTTTGTTTGGGATTGCCCGCCGTTGCACAAGCGCAACACGATACCATTCAGGTAAACAAAATCCCCAACCCCATCAAAATAGATGGCGTACTGGATGAAGCATGGGCCAACGCAGCCGTAGCAACTGATTTTTGGCAGTATTTTCCGATGGATACTTCCCTGGCCGGGAATCCAACCGAGGTGCGTTTGTTGTACGACGATAACTTCATCTATTATGTAGCCATTGCCAAAAATCGGCTTCCAGATGTGATGGGTGCTTACGTTACCCCTTCGCTTCGCCGTGATTTCCGGGGCGAAGCCAACGACGCGGTTACTTTTACCATCGATCCCTTTCAGGATGAAACCAACGCTTTCCAATTTGGGGTCAATCCCTTTGGCGTGCAGCGCGAGGGTTTGCTCGTCAATGGGGCGAATGGCTCCTCAGATTTGGATCAAGCCTGGGATAACAAATGGTTTGCTGCGGCCAAACAATACAAAGGTTACTGGATTGCCGAGATGGCCATTCCCTTCAAAACCCTGCGTTACAAGGAGAACAGTCGGTTTTGGAATGCCAAATTTTACCGAATCAGCAGTGATGGCCCCGAACGATCGAGCTGGCCCAAGGTGCCCCGGCAATATCCCATTATCAATCTGGCTTATCATGGCGTGATGGCTTTCGATCAAGCTTTGAAAAAGCCAGGGGCCAACGTTTCGATCATTCCCTATACCCTGGCCAATTATACTGAAAATCGGGTTGATGTTCGCAATTTTCAAAGTGGATTTAGTACGGGTGGTGATGCTAAAATTGCAGTAGGCCCGGCCTTGAATCTGGATTTGACCATCAATCCCGATTTTTCACAAGTAGAAGTGGACCAGCAGGTGGCCAACCTGGATCGGTTTGAAATTTTTTTTCCGGAAAGGCGGCAATTTTTCCTAGAAAATGCTGACCTCTTTGCGGGCTTTGGAAGTGATAATTTGCGCCCGTTTTTTTCTCGCCGCATCGGCATTGCGAGAGATACAGCTACTGGGCTCAATGTGCAAAATCCCATTTATCTGGGTGCCCGCCTGAGTGGAAAGCTGGATAAGAACTGGCGTATGGGGCTCCTAAGCATGCAATCTGCTCGCGATTACGAGATTGCTCAACCTTCTACCAACTACACGGTTGGCGTGCTGCAACGCAAGGTTTTTTCAAGATCCAATATTGGCTTTATTGCCATTAACAAACAAGCCATTCGGGATAAGCTGTTGGAACAGGCACCCTACGATTACAATCGGGTCGTGGGTGTAGATTACAATCTGGCTTCCAAAGACAACCGCTGGACGGGCAAGTTTTTTCATCATCAAAGTTTTGATCCTGGATCAAAAGCAGGCAAAAACAGCGTATCGGCAGCTACCTTGTCTTATACGGTGGTCAATTGGGATTTTGATTTGACGGTACAGGATGTGGGGGCCAATTTTAATCCGGAGGCGGGCTTTGCGCGGCGCACCGATTACCGCCGGGCTGCAGGGAATTTCAACTGGAAGTTTTATCCCAAAAAAGGAAGTTTGCAAAGTCATGGCCCCGGCATAGACTTTGACGTGTTGGGCAATGATACCTATGGCACTACCGATTGGGATTTAAACCTGATGTACAACTTGCGTTTTCGCAATTCCACCATTCTGGATTTGCGCCTTCGTCGGGAGTTCGTCTTTTTGTTTGATGCTTTTGACCCTACCAATTCCGGTGGACTCAAACTCCCGGCGGGTACGGGTTATGCGTACAACCTGCTGCGGTATCACTTGGTTACGGATGCTCGGCAACCTATTTACGCAGATATTGCGGGGCGAATAGGCCAGTACTTCAACGGTTCTCGAATCAATGTAGAGGGCACCCTGAATTATCGGCGGCAACCTTTTGGGATTTTTGGCCTTAGTTTTAGTTACAATCGCATTCGTTTGCCCCAACCTTATGCCGACGCTAATTATATTTTAATTGGCCCCAAGATTGACCTTTCTTTTTCCCGGAGCCTCTTTTGGACTACCTTCATTCAATGCAACAACCAGATCAACAACGTCAACATCAACTCTCGGTTGCAGTGGCGTTTTCGGCCAGTATCCGATATTTTCCTGGTGTATACCGACAACTATTATTCCGAGACTTACGTCAATAAAAACCGGGCTTTGGTGCTTAAATGTACTTATTGGTTGAATCTGTAACGTTTAGGAAGGTTTAGGAGGTTGAGGCTACTGCAGTGGCGTTGACAGTCAAGCTACTGTAATGGTTTAGTCGATTTTTAGGATGAAAATCAGAAAAATTTGAACAATCGTTCAATAAAAAGTGTATTTTTGTACAAAACCTAAAATCGATGAGCAATCTCGACTCTGCAAGCCAAGCCTTAGCCGAAGCTTTTTCGGCAGTAGAAGCCCTGTTTACCCAGGTAGACGATGAAAAAATCAACTTTAAACCCAGCGAAAAATGGTCTTTTGGCGAAGAAATGGTACACCTGATCATGTCCACCAATGGTACTGCATTGGTGCTGGCGAGCCCCGATGAACGGCTTTTACCCAGCGATCACGCTTCGCGTGGCTATGACGCAATTGTTGATGAGTACAAAGCCAAGTTGCTGTTGAACCCCACCATTGGTCAAGCTATTGCAGATAAGGCCGGGAAAACCTACCAGGGGGAAGAATTGAAGGCCAGTTTTGCCAGAGCGGCGCAAAATACTTTGCTGGCGTTGAAATATTGGGACGAAGCCAAGGTCGACCAATGGATGGTTTGGAAACACCCATTGTTGGGCAAAATGACGGCGCGGGAGATGGTGTATTTCACCGTTTACCACACCCGGCATCATTTGGCTACGCTGAGTGTAAAGGCAGCTTAACTACTGCTTCTTCTCGCCTAAAAACTGCTTTTCCCCCACCAAAATACTCACCTGAAGATGGTTTTCATCAGGTGGAATGGGGCAGGCGTAGCCGTCGCTATAGGCGCAATACGGATTGTAAGCCTTGTTGAAATCGAGCATCAATTCGTTGTCGACGATGTCTTTGATCCGCAAGTCAAGGTAGCGGCCCCCGCCGTAAGTGCTCTCCCCATTGCTGAGGTCTTTGAAGGGCACAAAGAGGTAATCCCGGTACTGGGGCAGGGTATTGCTCAAGCTGCGGTAAATGCTGAGCTGGTGTTCCACGCCATCCAATTTGAATTTGGCGATCCCGTATCGGACATAGGGACGGGTGACACCACTATAGGTTGGTAGTTCAAATGGCTCGGCATCGGGTGTTAGGCTGAACTGGCAAGGCACAAAGTAGCGTTCGTCGACTGGGAAGAATCGTACACTTTTAAGCGCCTTTTTACTCAAAGGGGAAGTTGGATTGGTTTTAAAAGCAGCTAGATAGGCTTTGCGGTGCTGCGCAATAGTTTTGACATACATCGGGTCTGATTGGCTCATCAATTGTAGCCCGACAATGTTACACAAGAGTACAATGATTATTTTTTTCATCTCTTTTCATTTAGCAACTACGCCCTGAAACCAGGGTCGATTGGCGCTATTTTGAATATAGCGATAAGCCCCGCTAGGGGCGAAATTTGGGTAGCAAATGGTGATTCCAGATGTTTTCAAAGTCCCGTCAGGGACGAAATGTGGGTATTAACCCCTCGAGATACCCACATCGCGTCCCTACGGGACTTCGGAATACTTCGGGGCTATTGTTTTCTACCTATATTGCGCCCCTAGCGGGGCTCCCGCTGCTCAAAAACAGAGCCAATCGACTCCAGGAACCCAGGAACCTTGGAACTTAGGAACCTTTAATTGGTCTGCCCCACAAACACAATCTTCCCATTGTCCGGACTTACCTCGATGCGGGTGATTTTTTGGATGTTGTAATACGAAAAATCGGCCATTTTTTTCCAGGTGCGATCCACACCCGGGCGAAAGCGATACAAAATCGGGCCATTGCCCATGATGAGGGAACCGTCGCTCATCAGCGCAAAATCTTCACTGCCGTTCAAGGTATTGACCACCTCACTGACCTGAATGCGGCCTACTGCCCGCTGATCCCACTTCATGATTTTCCAGGGCTGGCTAAAGCTGGAGCTTTTTTGCACAAAATAAGCCCCTAAGCCAGTGATTCGGCGGATGCAGCGGCCCGGGTTGACCGCAATGACTTCTTTGCGTGAACTGCCCACATCCACCCTGGCCAACTGGCTGGGTTTGCCGACCAAAAATAGCAGCAATTCACGGGTGCTGAGCCAGAGGTAATACCCCACATTGTCGATATCGGTAAAAACGGGTTGGCCTTTGCTGGAGCGATTGATCGGAAACTGCCAGAGCCGTTGCAAGGTGTCGCCCTGAGTAAATTCCATCCGCACAGCCGAAAAATTTTGTCCATCGCCAACTGGTCGAGGTGAATATTCCCCATCGGGAGTCTCGGTTACCCTGCTGCGCACTCCTGTGCTCAGGTTGAGGCTGTACAACTCCGGCTGGCTTTCCTTTGGCGATTGGGAAGAGATGTACAACTCATTGTTGCTGAAAAAGAAAGGGTGGTTGTTGTATCCCTTTAGGTTGAAGGCCGAAAGAAACTTGGGGGCCGAAAACTGGAACAAGGTATCGCCCACTTTTTGTACATTGAATACATACAAATGAGAGGCGGGCGGCTGAGCCGATATGCTCAAGCACAAACCAGAGCTTAGGAGCAATAAGAGAAGTGTCTTCATGGTAAATACTATTAAGCGAAGATAGACAAAAGTTTAGACCTTAAATTAGAGTACTTCATCTAGTTTTTTTCTATAGATAGGGATGGCACAATATTTTGCTAAACCAAACACCTCCACAAAATCCAAATCCTGATGAAAACCAAAGACTTTTACGCCTTACTCATTCGGCTATTTTTGGGCTATGTTTTTGCTTCGGCTGGTTTGTGTAAACTCACCGATGGCCAATTTGGGCAATTGATTGGCCCGCCCTTATTGATCAAACAATTGGCCGAATATGACCTCGAACTCTTTGGTCAATTCATCGCCCTTTCTCAGGTGTTGGTTGGGATGATGGTGATGTCACAGCGCTATTCCGTGCTGGGACTGATCATGCTGGTACCCGTGAATGTCAGTATATTGATGGTGACCATCTCTCAAAACTGGAAGGGAACTCCTTATGTAGATGCAGTTTTGGTGGCACTGAATATTTTGGCACTGTTGTATGAATGGAAGAGCCTGAAATTTTTGTTGCTGCCAGATACAATGGAGATCAAAGCGCCAGCGAAAGTAAATGAGTTATTCCCTAATGTATGGTGGGGCACTTTGGGCATTGGGTTTGGGGCATTGGGCGGTCTATTGGGCGTTTGGTCTTTCCCGGCGACTTTGGCTTTTGGCAGCCTGGCTTTTGTGAGCATGTACGTCAATGTATTTACTTTTCAATCGTATTATTTGCTGGAAAAAATCATTCTGGCCTTATCCGGTCTGGCGATTTTGTCGGTTACTTTCGTGGGCTTTTTGCAAAAAGCCATGTGGGTTTTATTGGGTGGTTCAATCCTGTTGGTGTTTGTTTTGTTGTTGGTTCGGACTTTTTTATACAAAAAATGACTCCGGAAGAATGGGATAAGTTAATGAGCAAACACCTGGATCACCATTTACGGCAGTTTGGGGCCTAGAAATGTAATTTTACACCACTTTGAAATAAATGACATCAAAAGATGTTGTAATGTTGTGTATTAATATTTAACACTAAAAGAGGATCTATGAATCGTTTTGCATTTTTCATTTTGTTGCTGGGGATGGGCGTAGGCCTGATCGCCCAGGAAAATGCGGCAGGAATCAGCTTTCAGCAAGGCGAGTTCCAGGCGATGTTGGATAAAGCCAAAGCAGAAAACAAGCTCATCTTTATGGATGTGTATACCACTTGGTGTGGCCCTTGTAAAATGCTGGACCGCAATACTTTTTCAGATGCACAAGTTGGCAGCAAATTCAATGCTGGGTTTGTCAACTACAAACTGGATGCTGAAAAAGGTGAAGGCATCGCCATCGCCCGCAAATATGCAGTAAGAGCCTATCCGAACATGCTCTTTATCAATGGCCAAGGCGAGGTTGTACACCGTGTAGTGGGGTATCGCCCTCCGGAAGAATTGCTGAAGGAAGGAGATGCTGCTGCACAAAAGGCGGCTACGATGAAGCCATTGTCCTGGTTTGATGAAAACTATGCCGCCAAAAAGACCGACAAAAGCTTCATGCAGGCCTATGCGACCCAGCTTAAAATTGCCAACAAGGACAATAGCAAAGTATTGGGCGAGTACCTGGCTTTGTTGTCTCCTGAAGAAAAGGTAGCTGAACCAGCAGTAAAACTTGCTGCGGATAACCTTACCCAATTGGAGGGTCCAGCCTATGAATTGCTAGCGGGCATCATGCGCGAGGCCAGCAAACACCCCCGGGGCGTATTGCAGGCCGCTTACTCCGGGCTGATGCAGGTGAAATCTTCAACGTTCCAAAAGGCGGTGTTGAACAAAGACCGCAAGCTGTTGGACAAACTCATTCAAGTCAGTAAAGAAACGGATGGTCCTGGCGCAACGGCTCAGATTGAACAATACGAGATGGAGTTTGCCAAAGCGACTGGAGATTTGGGCATGATCCGCAAATCCTCGGAGCAAAAGGCCGAAACCTTCATGAAATACAAAAAGGAGGAACTGGCTAAAATGGACGTAGAACAATACGCCCTTTTTAAAAGACAAGCCTTGGCAGAAGGGGTAGATACTACCGCTGCACAGTTCAAGATGATGGAAGACATGATGAAAAATTCTGCCAGCCAAGGCGCAGCCCAGGAGCTGAACAACCTCGCCTGGAGTTACGTCGAAACCATGACCGATAAAGCGGATTGGACCAAAGCGCTGGCCTGGTCGGCGCGCTCACTGGAACTGGACCGCGATGCCAATTACCTGGATACTTATGGCAACTTATTGTACAAGTTGGGTAGAAAACCCGAAGCCATCAAAATCGCCACCGAAGCACTGGAAAAAGCCAACCCAGAACAGCGTGAAGGGTTTATGGAGACTTTGGATAAAATGAAAAAAGGAACCCTGTAGGGATTTCGGAATGGGGATTTCGGATTTCGTTGGATGCCAAGCTTGGAATGCACCGAAATCCGAAATCCCCATTCCGAAATTAAGCCAATTTTTTATGTAAGCCTGTACTGACAAACAACAGCAATAGCGCTCCCAAAAGCGCAAAGAACAATACGCTCAGCCAAAAATTATACACTACAATTGCGATCAGACAAAGCAAGGATAAAATCAAGGCTATCGCTGGTAAAATAGGGTAGAAGGGGGCTTTAAAAGGCCGCTCCAAATCCGGCTCTTTCCGCCGCAATACAAACAAACTCACCATACTCATCACGTACATCACCACCGCACCCAAAGCGGAAAGGATAATCAGTTGCTGCGTTGTTCCCGAACATACCGCGATGATGCCAATCAGCCCTCCAACTAGCAATGCCACATGCGGCGTGTGAAAACGCGGATGGATACGGGCCAATCCACGCGGCAAATAACCTCCACGAGCCAGGGCAAACAATTGCCGGGAATACCCCAAAATGATGCTGTGAAAGGAAGCAACCAGGCCAAACAAACCGATGCCTGCAAACAATTTGGTTAACCCACTGTCCTTCCCCATCACAATGCCAATGGCCTCGGGTAAGGGATAATCGATGGAGGATAAGCGGTGCCAATCGGTAATGCCCCCGGTCAGCAGCATCACGCCGATGGCCAATAAAGCCAGCGTAACAATGCCGGAGATGTAACCTAGCGGAATGGTGCGCTTAGGGTCTTTGCTCTCTTCAGCGACCATCGCGACACCCTCAATGGCCAGGTAAAACCAGATGGCGAAGGGTAAAGCAGCGAATATACCCATATATCCATGCGGCATGCTGTCCCGCATGAAGTTTTCCATCCGAAAATGGGGCGCCACGATGCCCATAAACAACAACAATTCCGCCACCGCCAACAAGGTAACCCCCAAGGTAAACATCGCCGATTCCTTGATGCCCCAAAAATTGATTAGGGAAAAAATGAAATAACAGCCGATCGCAGTGTACAATACATTGAACCCGGGATGCAAAAAATGCAGGTAGCTGCCTAGGGCGTAAGCAATGGCGGGCGTAGCAAATAAAAACTCTACCAAGGTGGCAAAACCAGCGACCAAGCCGCCAATTGGCCCCAGCGCACGCCGGGCATACTCGTATGGCCCACCTGAATGGGGAATGGAAGTGGTCAACTCTGTAAAACTAAAGATGAAGGCCAGGTACATGACCGTTACAATCAAAGTTGCAATAAGGAAACCGACGGTGCCTGCGGCCTCCCAGCCGTAGTTCCAGCCAAAGTATTCGCCGGAGATGACCAGGCCGACGGCAATGGCCCAGAGATGGAGAGGGGTTAGGGCGCGAGTGAGGGAAGTGGTGTTGGACATTTAGAGTTGGAATTGATTGGATTTTGCCTCAATTTAGTTATTTAAGGTTATTTGGCGAGTGTAAATAGTGGCTGTAAGTCTTGATTCGAGAAATCTTTGTTTCACTGCTCGCCGTTAGCCAGTGTGAGAGTAGCAGCTCGCTGAAAATTTTGGCCTAGGTATGATTAGGGGGCAACTGATGTTGGTGAATGTATTGAGCCATTGTTGCCTCCGCCAGGTGCTGTTGTATTTGCTAGTGCTACGAATTCCGGTGCTGAGGGGACGTTTTTCTTGGGGGATTTTGAATAGAACCAGGACACAGGTGTGGTGGTTTTTGTGGCGAGCTGAGGGGGAGTAGTTTACTAATTTCAGAGGCGTTGTTGCATGAATCTCCGCTAAAAAAATAGGCTGATCCGGTTAAATTTGCTTTTGCGAAGAAAAACCCAACCAAAACCAGCCCATGTCAAAGATAGCAAAAGCAGATCAGGGAAGCAACAAGCCAAAGCAAAAATACCAGATTGAAAACTGGTCAAGCTACAATCAGAGCTTAGTCAAGCGAGGCAATATCACCTTATACATCTCGGACGCAGCCATAAAAAGCTGGAATGAGAGTGGGCCCAAACAACGTGGAGGGCAATATGTATACAGTGATATATGCATAGAAACGATCTTCATGCTCAAGACAGTGTTCAAGTTGGCGTATCGTCAAGCCACCGGTTTTACTCAAAGTCTGTTGGGAATAATGGGTTGTAAAGAGCTTAAAGTACCTTGTTACACCCAAGTGAGCCGTCGGGTCCGGGAACTAGATATTCAACCTATGGTCATTAAAACAAAAGGCTCTATCACTATTGCAATCGATTCTACCGGGATCAAAGTGTTTGGGGAAGGAGAATGGAAAGTACGCAAACATGGGTATTCCAAGCGTCGAACCTGGCGTAAGCTGCACTTGGGTGTAGACCCTCAAACTGGCTTTATACATTGCCATACCTTAACCCTTAATGACATTGATGATGGTTCCCAACTCAAAGATTTGCTTGCACAGATCAAGCCTAAAGTCAAAGAAGTGTACCTTGATGGAGCCTACGACCACTTTGAATGCTGGGAAACTTTGATTAAGCAACAAACCAATCCGGTCATTCCCCCACGTGCCGATGCCGTGATTTGGTATGCCAAGGAGCCTGGTGATTCCCCCTATTACCCTCGTAATATGGCCATCGAACGGATCCATGAAGTAGATCGGGCAAACTGGAAAAAGGAGAGTAATTATCATCGACGAAGTTTAGCGGAAACGGCCATGTTCCGTTTCAAAACTATCCATGGCCCCAGCTTTTTCTCCCGGAAATTTGAAACCCAGCAAAAAGAGACCGATATAAAAATTAAGCTCCTCAATATCATGGCAGCCCAAGGTATGCCTGTTTCTAAACCGATAATGACAGTTTAGTTTGTCTAGCAATGGTCTTAGATATTGGCTTTTTATTCATGCAACAACGCCA
>NZ_JBGSLK010000060.1:0-103990 GCF_041740695.1 Haliscomenobacter sp.
ACCCGACAAAATACACTGGCAGAGGTGTTCGCCTGTGAAAGCTGATGACGAAGATCATAGGAAAGCCGTATGCGGGAAAACCGCACGTACGGTTTGACGAGGGGGAGAAGCGGCGGCGCCGCTTCTCTCTACTCTACTGCTAAAAAATGTCGCTTTGGGATGATTTGTAATCCATAAGCACCATGTCCAGCACCATCCCCACCATTCCTCGCTAGTACAAGTGTTCACCTGCCCAGTCCCGCAAGTATAGATCAGATGACGCAAGTCTTTAAGAATCAACGAAAATATCGCGTTGCCGCTGGTACGACGTCTCTGACTCGTACCATTATTTCCGCGTCTTAGACGCAGGAGTATGCACACTGATACGAAAAAAGCACCAATCAAAATCACTTGGAACTAGTTTTTTTTCTGGCATGGTGCATACTCGTGCGTCTAAGACGCGGAAATAATGGGAACAAGTCAGAGACTTATTCCAGCAACACACTTGCGCCAGCGAGGTGCTGATGTTTTTGTGTGAATTTTTAGTCAAATTACCATTGATTGTGTAGCTATAATCAATGCTATACTTTGCCGATTCAGGTTTTGCGCAAATGGTTTCGACAAAAACCTATAAAATCTGAATGTTCAAAATCCATTTGCACAAAACCTGAATAAGCAAGGCATAGTGGTATAGATAGCTCCATTCTTTAAGTCAGCGATGTAAACACTAAGCAATATTAAAAAAAGATTTTATTTCATCTTCTTTGATATTTTGCTTAATCCAGAAAGTTTCCAATACTGTGAAATTTTTTATCTTTCTAAAATATTCAGAATTACTGATTTTGTCTAATAAAGGAAAAACTAATTCTTTGAATTTTTCTTCTATTAGATATGTCTTCTGAATTAATTCGTTTTCACTGTCGAAGTCTAATCCAAAATGAGAATTATGATCTTGATTGTTCCATCCTACAATTTGATCAAATCTTGTAGAATAGTGCCATTTGTACGAGGGCGTTTTTTTTATCTTATCATTCTTTAAATCGATAATAAGCCCAATGTTAATATAGTATCCACTCCAATTAGATTTTTGAAGTTCAATCACTTGGTAAAAATTTTCAACTTTCCGATACCAGAAAATTTTAGAACCATTAAATCCATTTTGCTTGAAAAATGGATTTAATTCCTTTGAAACAATTTCAAAATTGTCCTTATTTGTCATAGGTTTCTATTTTAGTGATTACTTCACGGACGTTTTCATACTTCTTTTTTGCTGCCTCAGTGTATCTTTCCAACTGCTTTTCCCCTTTTTTAACAGCTCTGGGATTATTTGGTTTTAGTTCTTTAATATGGACTGTAACCGAGCCATCAGAATTAGGATCAACTTTTACACCATCGGCTCGACTATTTTCATCAAGCTTAACTTCTTTTTGAAATCCTTCGCCTGGATCCCATTCGCTATGCTTAGTTCTTCCTAGCCTTGCAGCAGATTTTGTATTGGGATTATTCATTCCTTTACCAGAGCCACCCTTTGTAGTAGATAAAGCAGTCGCTCCAAGTTCTACACCAGCACCAACTTTTTCTTTTATTGTAGCGTTAGGATCAAGCCAAGTAGCAATCGCATTGTCGATCGCATTGATTCCCATAAGTTCAAGCACAATAAAAGAAGCATCTTTTACTGCTGCTTTAGCTGGGCTATTTTCTCTCATTCGCTCACTCGCGGGCTTAACTATCCCTCGATCAGAGCTTGGAAGACCAACTATTTGGGCTAGCCTGTTGATTCCTACTTTCTGCAGCCCATGCAAATCAATATTCGCAATCGGCTCGTTCTCCGCATAGTTGAACGTCGTGACAAAAGGAAACTCATCCGAAATCGGATCAACCCCAATAAAACGCCCAATGCTCGGATCGTAATACCGTGCCCCATACGCGTACATACCCAGGCCAAAGTCGCTGTGTAACTCTTTACCATTGTACATGTACTGGTTATCACGTACCCCCGCGTCATTCTGCAACCAAGCTCCTTCAAAGGCGAGGCCGAAACTGTAGTAATGATTCTCCTGCAGAATATCACTCGTACTTGCCGTACCCGTAATGTCCACAATCCCATTGGCATTTCGGTCGGTAAAGGCCAGGCGGGTATTGCCCAAATGATCTCGGAAGCTGTACTCCTTGCGCCAGGCGATGGTATTGGAGGCATCTACGTTGGTGTTGTAGTAGCGGCCTTCGGCGTGGTACACACTTTCCACCCGTTTGGCACCCGTGCCCGTTTGGCGGTATTCAATGCCGCCCGGGAAATAGTCCTGTACGTACTGAATGGTGCCGCTTACTTTGGTCGTTTTGCGCAGTTTATTGCCCGCAGCGTCGTAGAGGAATTCGATGGTATTACCAGTGCTGAACGTGATCAGCTTCGGCACCCACGAATAAATTCATGGGTTAAGATAGGTGATTATACGTTATGCTGCTGATGTTTTTGTGCAATTTTTAGTTGCACTTGGCATCAATGAAGAATGGCTTCGCGATTTTTCTGAGCACAATGCTACCGCTGGCCGAGTTCCCTCCTTTACCAGCGGTAGCGCAGTGTTTTTGGTTGGGGTTAGAAGACTTGGGCTAGCGGGTAAAGAGCAGGAGTTATTTTTTAGATCCATCATAATGATAATCTTCTAATGTCCAAGAGATAACGACTGTTTTCACCCAGTCAATGAAATTATTACTAGAAAAGTCTGGAGTATCCTGTTCTGAATAAATATAATCTGATTGCCAAAATACCACCTGACAGTCACCATTCTGTGATCGTTTTGAAGTATCAAAACAATAGAAATTTCCTCCACCATCAGGAGAAAAAGGTACTAAATAGGTGTACTGAGGGTTGATCACTTCAAAGTGCTCAAAGTGATAAACATTTTCAATTGAGTTAATATCTGAAATGTCAAAACATAATACTTCTGTACCCATCAAATTGAGTCCATTATGCTTATTCATAAAGTTTTTGAAATCATCAGGCAATAATAATCCGTATTTTAGCTCAAAATTTTGAACTCGATTATCATTTATTGGACTACCAATATCGAGGATTTTCGGAGAGAACTTCAATAGTTCCTGAATCAATTCTTCCATAGCATTCTTTATTGTAAAAAATAAGTTCATTTTGAAATAGAGTGTTTACTCCAAATCAAGTTATACTGGACGCCAACAAGTTTTGTGTATAGGGTTGTGGCAACTCCTTTAGAAGGCTGGGATTTGCGAATAGGAATGCACAAAACTTGACGGTATATAGTATATTCCGTACGTTCCAAAATGCGAACAGGTTATTCCTCTGTTGGAAATTCTTTCTTCCAATACCCTTTTCTATCCTTATCAAATTCCTTCCTGTCAATTTCACTTTTCTTATTTTTATTGGGATGATTAACAGCATCATTCCCTTTACCTCTGTGGTCATTTTTATGCATTTCCTTGTAAGGACCTTCTCGTTTTTGACCAACATGGTGGATTTCAACTTTAGAGCCATCTTTTTTAAAGGTAGGAGCATTCCCTGGCTTTTTTGGAGGATCTAGTTCATTTCGATCAATTTTGTCTTTTTCATCAATGTTAATTGCCTTCACCAAATTCTGAACCCCCCTAGTAGCAGTCATAGTGCCATGCACCCCAACTGCAACAGTAGGCGCAATGGCAAGCGCGCTTGCGCCACCCGATACTGGTGCCAATAGCCCTTCACCAACCACACCCGCTATTGCCACTGTGGTTTCTGCTAAGCCTATTACAACCGATATGGCATCGCCTACTCTTTGACCATTTCTTGCAGAATTGGCGTAAGCACCAAAATTCCCAGGATTCCCTCTGCCAGCTCCTCCCAGCATATTTGAGCCGATCGCATTGGCTGTTCCAGCAAGAAATACCACCGTCCGTTCACCTAGCTCTTTGAAGCTGAACTTCTGCAATCCATGCAAATCAATATTCGCAATCGGCTCATTCTCCGCATAATTGAACGTCGTGACAAAAGGAAACTCATCCGAAATCGGATCAACCCCGATAAACCGCCCAATACTCGGATCGTAATACCGTGCCCCATAAGCGTACATGCCCAGGCCAAAGTCACTGTGCAGCTCCTTCCCGTTGTACATGTACTGGTTGTCCCGTACCCCTGCGTCATTCTGCAACCAGGCTCCCTCAAAGGCCAAACCAAAGCTGTAATAATGATTCTCCTGCAGAATATCACTCGTACTTGCCGTACCCGTAATGTCTACGATCCCATTGGCATTGCGGTCGGTAAAGGCCAGGCGGGGCAAATTGGCAATTCACCACTGAGAAAGCCCGAATCAAATTCGAGAAGTTGTATCCGACAACTTAGAATTTATTCACCACTAGTGGGCTTGGAATTTCCTCATTCGTATTTTTCCAACTCACCATCTAAATCACGATTGAATTCATTTACGTCAACTATGAATCCAGTCTTATCTGGTATAGAAAAAATATTGATCAATAAACCCTTATCCTGTATCTCAGGAACAACCATTGATTCAAAGTCATTTAGTGATATTTCTCGAACTTTATAATCATTCCACTCATCTATTGCACAAGCAATTGCATACTCAGGAGCGGACCAGAATGAAATAATCTTGACTGTACCTACTTCTGCTAATGCTAAGTTTGAATGATTGTCTTCAAGCGTATACATCACCTCGAAATCAGCTACACGCTTTAAAAAATATTGATATCGCTCAAATGGCTGTAGCTTTGAGACAGATAGCAATTCTTGATTAGAAATTTTTTGCTTCATTCGTCAATAGGTCTTTCTGTGTTTTTTCTTCCAAAATTGTCATGCTTATGCTGCAACTTATGAAGACTTTTATCTTGCAAGTTAGAATGTTTATAAGAGTACCCTTTTGCAGCTTCTCTTCCTCGCTCATGCGCAAGGTCCTTTCCTGGAGGATTACGAATATTTGAACGCTTGCCTTTGGCAATTTCATTCATATCTTGTTTAATCCATCCTTTATCAGAAGAGCTTGCCTTTGGATCATTTGCTAATTCTTGCAATTTTTCCTGCTTGCCTGATCTTCCTTGCTTTTGAAGTTCACTTTTTGATTTTTCAGCATTATCTGAGTTGTCTGTCGCCTTCACCAAATTCTGAAAACCCGTAGTAGCAGTCATAGTGCCGTGCACCCCAACTGCAACAGTAGGCGCAATAGCCAGCGCGCTTGCACCACCCGATACTGGTGCCAATAGCCCTTCACCAACCACACCCGCTATTGCCACTGTGGTTTCTGCTAAGCCTATTACAACCGATATGGCATCGCCTACTCTTTGACCATTTCTTGCAGAATTGGCATAAGCACCAAAATTCCCAGGGTTTCCTCTGCCAGCACCTCCCAGCATATTTGAGCCGATGGCATTGGCTGTTCCAGCAAGAAATACCATCGTCCTTTCACCTAGTTCTTTGAAGCTGAACTTCTGCAAGCCATGCAAATCAATATTCGCAATCGGCTCATTCTCCGCATAATTGAACGTGGTGACAAAAGGAAACTCGTCCGAAATAGGATCAACCCCGATAAACCGCCCAATACTGGGATCGTAATAGCGTGCCCCATACGCGTACATGCCCAGGCCAAAGTCACTGTGTAGCTCTTTGCTGTTGTACATGTACTGGTTGTCCCGTACCCCCGCGTCATTCTGCAACCAGGCGCCCTCAAAAGCCAACCCAAAGGCGTAATAATGATTTTCCTGCAGAATATCACTGGTACTTGCTGCACCCGTAATGTCCACAATCCCATTGGCATTGCGGTCGGTGAAAGCCAGTCGGGTATTGCCCAGGTGGTCTTTGAAACTGTACTCCTTGCGCCAGGCGATGGTATTGGAGGCATCAACATTGGTGTTGTAGTAGCGGCCTTCGGCGTGGTACACGCTTTCCACCCGTTTGGCACCCGTGCCCGTTTGGCGGTATTCAATGCCGCCTGGGAAATAGTCCTGGACGTATTGTACGGTAGCTCCTGTTTTGGTGGTTTTGCGCAGTTTGTTGCCAGCAGCGTCGTAGAGGAACTCGATGGTGTTGCCAGTGCTGAACGTGATCAGCTTGGGGAAGATAAGGATTTTTTGGGAGTTTTAGGATAGAAAAGGAGCTGGCGTAGGTGTGTGGGAAACCTACGCCAGTAAGAAATCTCTACCAGCAATAACATGCCAGTGCGTTGATTTTAAAAGACTTGCAACAGCAGGGTGTTTTGCCGCCTACGTCATTAGATTGTTATATCGATTTAAGCAATTATATTAAGTCGTGTAAAAATTCTTCTTCAGGATCATTTAGTAAAAATGTTTCCTCTCCATTCCGATACCACAATTCAAGACTACCTTTGTTTTCAGTATTTTCAATGGCACGCACTCCATCTAAAACACAAAACATTCCAAACAAAGTAATTTCAGCAGTTTGTATTAAGATTTTTTTAATAATTTCTTGGTTTTGATGGCTTAGTCCTTTATAAAAGGAGCTTAGTTCAATTAACTCATGGGGAGGAATCCTGCCAGGAGGTTCTTCCAAGTTTTCAATCATATCTGAAACAGCTTGGTCTAAAACAACCATTTTTATAGCCTGAACAAAATCTTCAATTCTCATAATCTTGTTTTAGGTACTTTGATTTAATCTTTGTTTCTGCTAAAAGAATAATTCCATCTGGAACATTGGTCAGGATTTTCAAATACCTCATCTCTCCTTCAACTAGTTCAATAGAACTGCTGTAAATTTTCTTCCGGAATTTTGTCAATAAATAATGCTCCCTACTAGGCAAAGCAATACTAGTTGCACTAGTCTTATCAAAATTATCAAGGAAATGACTTGATAATTTCCAGTTCGTCAAATGATGTATGTCCATGAGACGCATATTTTGAATTATACTTGTGAATGATTTTAAGCTATACCTCTCGGAGTTAGGTTTTGTGCAAATCGTTCTGGGGAAACCCAGTAAATTAGGGTTTTCAAACCCCATTCACGTAGAACATAAATCCGTGCGGTATAGCTATAATGTTTTAACCTCTTATTAACGAGGGTTGAAGTTCATTTAGTTATTTGAACTCCAATTTATTCCTTTTCATAGGAATTGGGGTATTTTTTCTTATTATAGTCAATGATCTCTTTGACTTTATCATTGGAAACGCCAGCTTTTCTTAAATCCCTTGAGTCTTTAGCCAATTGGTCTCTAGCAGTACCTTCGTATTCTCCTTTCTTCGTAGGTATAGTTTTATGTACCCTTTGAGGTAAGGCAATTGCAGGACCATTTTTCTTATCATAACCATCGATAACTTGCCCCGCTGGTTTTTTCTGTGGTACATGATGCAAATCTAAACCGTCACCTGCTACCGATCTTCTTTGTAAATCATCATAATCTCCAACTTCATATTTCCCAACAGAATTTTTCTTGGTGCCTCTTTTAGTACTGCTCAACATACTTTGAGCCACTTCTCCACCAGCTGCTATTTTTTCTCCAAGTGAGGCATTGGGATCAAGCCAAGTTGCAATTGCATTATCAATAGTATTGATGCCCATGAGTTCAAGCACAATAAAAGAAGCATCTTTGACCCCCGCTTTAAATGGGCTGGATTCTCTCATCCTTGCGCTTGCGGGTTTAACTATTCCTTTGTCAGACTCGGGAAGCCCTACTATTCTCGCAAGATCATTTACCCCCACTTTCTGCAAGCCATGCAAATCAATATTCGCAATCGGCTCATTCTCCGCATAATTGAACGTAGTGACAAAAGGAAACTCACCCGAAATCGGATCAACCCCAATGAACCGCCCAATGCTCGGATCATAATACCGTGCTCCATACGCGTACATACCCAGGCCAAAGTCGCTGTGTAGCTCCTTCCCGTTGTACATGTACTGGTTGTCCCGTACCCCCGCGTCATTCTGCAACCAGGCACCTTCAAAAGCGAGCCCAAAGCTGTAGTAGTGATTCTCTTGCAGAATATCACTTGTACTTGCTGTACCCGTTATGTCCACAATTCCATTGGCATTGCGGTCGGTAAAGGCCAGGCGGGTATTGCCCAAATGATCCCGGAAGCTGTACTCTTTGCGCCAGGCGATCGTATTGGAGGCATCTACATTGGTGTTGTAGTAGCGGCCTTCGGCGTGGTACACACTTTCTACCCGTTTGGCACCCGTGCCCGTTTGGCGGTATTCAATGCCGCCAGGGAAATAGTCTTGGACGTACTGTACGGTAGCTCCTGTTTTGGTGGTTTTGCGCAGTTTGTTGCCAGCAGCGTCGTAGAGGAATTCAATCGTATTCCCGGTGCTGAACGTGATCAGCTTCGGTAAATTTAAATGATTATACGTTATGCTGCTGCTATTTTTGTGCAAATTTTTATTCAGGTTGCCATTGGCGTCGTAGGTTAGGCTGTTGTCGGCAGTAGAGAGCAGGCCATTGAAGCCCCGCGATTTGGCATCGCCAGCGGTGGTGGTGCCGTCCAGAATTTTGTGGACTTTGTTGGAGGCAGGGCTGCTAGGGTAGCTGTAGGTCAGGTTGTCGATCTGGCCATAGGTACAAGTGCCGCCATTTTGGTAAAAGCCAGTGCGTTGCAGGGTCTGGATATTGCCCCGCAGGTCGTAAGTGAGGTTTTCGTTGTAGTTGTTGGTGCCGCTGATCACCCCGGCGTCGGAGTAGTTGTGAAAGGTGGAGGTACTCAAGCGGCTGAGGTAGTCGTAGGAGTAGGACATGATGGAGGCCTCACGGCCACGTACACGATAGATGATTTGGCTAATATTGCCTGCTTTTTGAGGCGGGGCTGCGGTCAGGCCAGCGATACCAGTTTCGGGTTGGTTGTAGCGGAGGTCTAGCATAAAGAGGTCGTTGGCCTCGTTGTAATAAGTGCGGGTAGGTGATGGTGGATTGGGCATAGGGGGCGTACACGAGGCTGGGGTATTTACGGTCGCGCTGGTTTGCCAATCGTTTATACTCGTTAACCAACCTTGGTTGTTGTAGCTGTAGTCTACACTTTGGAGCCAGCCCCAGGCACCTGCCACCTGGTTGGCGTGCAGGTTGCGCTCCACCAGTTCGTCGCGGTAGTTGTAATTGTATTCGGCCACATGTTGTCCTATCCCACTGATGGTGGTAATGAAGTTGATTTTGCGACCATTGCCGTCGTATTGGTATTCGTTGAGTAGTGCAATGGCGGGAGTGCCCGCTGCACCGCCTGTGGTATGGGATTTGGATTCGGTGAGGATGTTATCGGCCCAATCGTAGGTAAAATTGACCGATTCAGCGGCACTTGCCGTGGGATTGAGCAGGTTGTTGCTGCTGGTATTGGTCACCCGGCCGTGGGCATCGTAAGTGTAATAGGTGTCTATCCAGGTGCTGGGCGTGTAGTCCAGCACTTTGAGCAAACTGCGGCGAACCCGGCCTTTGTACTGCGCACCTGCTTGAGTATTGGTACCATCGGAGCCATCGTAGTAGTTCTTGCTCAAAGATTCCAGGAAGCTGAAGCCTGGGCTGGTATCAGTAGGAAAACCATCGACATAACCTGTTTCGATGACCCGTCCATAGTTATCATATTTTGTCCCAATACAACGTGGTGCCAGGGTCATGCCGACCATGTGGTTCGCCAGATTGCCATCTTGGATGAATACGGGCAAATCCTTGGTGTTGTAGCGAAATTGAACGGCAGCAGCATCGGGTATCTTTTTGTACGTAAGGTTGTCCGCTACATCGTAGAGGTACTTAAAAATCAAATCCGTATTACTGGCGCCTGTACTTGGTGGATAGACCTCTTTTACACGATCTTTGTCATCGTATACGGTATAAGTATCTGCTGGGCTAGTATTACTGGTATTGGTTTGGCGACTAAGCACCAGGCGGCCCCATTTGTCGGTGTAGCTGTAGCTGACTCGGTTGTCGGGGTCGGTTACTTTGGTTTCGTAGAGGGTATTGGCGCTGTAATTGATGCCAGTGGGGGTGGCAATAGTGCTTTGATTGCTGCCATAATTAACAGTGGTAGCATAGCCCAATTGTGAAGTGGTAGAAATTGGACGCCCCAGCGGCGAAGCCTCGTATTGGGTAGTCAGAGTAGGCCAACTGCCTGGAATCGTAGCATAGGAACCATCTTGTGCTGCACCAACGAAGGGGTTGGATGTACTCACCAGTCGACCCCGATTGTCGTAAGTATAGTTGACAGCTACGTCAAAAGTGGTAAAACTTTGCCCAGCGGCACCTTTATTGGGCTGGTATTTGATTTTTACATCCTGAATCAAGCGGCCCAGGCCATCGAAGTATTGCACCATGCCCTTTTGGGTGAGGTTGCTATTGCTTACTGCGGTAAAATTGGTGATGCTTTTGACAAAGTTGCGTAGGTTTTGGGCATTTTTAAAGCCGTAGGTATAATTTGTGGTGACATTAGCGATGGTGCCTACTTTTCTACTTTCTGCTTTTTTGAGGCGCATTAGACCATCGTAAGTAAAGTAGCTCTCTTGCCCGTCCACTGAAGTGCTGCTCCCCAACAGTCGGGTATTGGTCAAGTAGGTATAAGTCTGCGTATGCTGTTCGTAAGTTTTTTGGGCAAGTAAGCCATTTTGCCATTCGTAGGTTTCAGGCGACCAACCCGTTTGGGTGAATTGTTTGGGGTAAGCTTTGCCTGATCCTGAATCGGGGTGGTAACTATTGACGGTTCCACGCAGCACCCAACCATCGGAGCCACTGATAGAAACGACGTTGCTTGCATTCCAGGTCATTTCATAATTCCAGAACTTATAAGGGTAGGGATGGATATTGGCCCCTGCTGCTGCAACATTGCTGCCTAAATTGTTGAAGAATCCGTATTCGGTACGGGTGCCTTTGACCTGCACTCCCGCAATTGATTCCGTTTCTTCCAATGGGATGGTAATCATGTTGCGGTTCTTCAGCTCAGCGTAGGCAGGTGAAGCGCCGGAACGATTGCTCATTTCGTGGGCGTAGTAATAATTGGTGACGGAGGTTTTGCCGTCGCTGTTGGTGAAGGTAGCGGCTGTTGGAGCTAGATGCCCAGCCGAAGCATTAGCGTAGTTATAGGTTGTGGTAGTGCTAATGCCATCTTTGTAAACTGTTTGAGTTGCTACACGATAGGGCGCAGTACGCGGTGAATACTGGGTATTGCCGACCAAAAATTGATTGGTGCATAGTTTGGTTTTGGCTATTTTAAAGGCAATTGAATTGGTATTCGTGTAGATATCATTGTTCTGGGTCGAGCTTGTTTGTTCTAGCAATAGTCCACCAGCATTCGTAGTTATGGTACTAATGACTTCTCCCCTGGATATGGCTGCTAAACCCGGAGGAGTAGGATAAGCAGTAGGTGTAATGCTGGCGGGTTCCTCGGTCAAATAGGCGTATATAGTTTTTCCATTGCCATTATAATTTTCAGTTACTCTTTGGTATCCAATATGGTATCCATCATAAGCACCCATTGGTACCACGGCTATATCCTGGAAGTAGAAATAAGTATGTGTGTATGACCCTACCCCCCCACTTAATGCTAAACCATAAACTGGCTTGTAAAATAACTTCCCACTGGATTGTGGAGCACCATCACTCAGGTATTCGTAGGTTTTTACTACATCGTTGGCTGCGGAAACTCCATCGTTAGAACGAATTTCTTTTACCCGCAGCCCGCCTACTTTTGTGGTAACATATTGATTACTTGGGTTGGATTTGAAAATTGAAAAAACACCTTTGCCACCGGATGCGCAAAGCACAAATTTGTAGGCTATCCCAGTCTGAAAGCCGTTGTACAGGGTGCTGAGTTTTTGAATTACTTTTCCGTACGACTCTCCAGGTGATAAATTGAAGTTGTACACGGTCAGTAATTGATTGTTCCCGTTGTACCGAACTTCGATAGATACCGACACTGGCCCCGCATAACAATATTGAGGGCTGGTACAGTTGGTGCTAGTCATTTCCAGGCTAAAACTGTCCACTGCAATATCTACGGTCGAAGTAAAAGTAGCTGTAGCTACAGGCTGAGAAGGGCTGCAACAAATACCGTTGGCTTGAAAACAATTGGTCAGGTTATCTACCACGTATTGCCTTGTGTATACCGTTGTTAACTCTTGATAATCGTTGGCTTCGTAAACAAAGCTGGTGTTACCGCCAGTAGGATAGGTTATTTTTTTGAGCGTCCCTTTTTGCATCTCTGCCTCATTGGTGTTTCGGTTAGCACTGCCATAGGTTTGTACACCAAAACTTCCGAAATTTAAGGTAGTAGGAGGCACACTGACATTGAGGCCATTATTGGTCGTGACGCCATTGTAAAAGCCCCAATGATCGGTGGCTTTACTCAGGACATTGGGCAAAAATTGTTTGTTTTGGCCATTTACCACAACAGTAGCCCCTTCGTATTCAAAAACGTATGGCTCCTTTTGATCAGCTCCGTCACAAGATTGTTCTTTAATTTGGGTCAGCTTGAGTCTTTGACAATGAGGGTCACTTGCCGTACTGGTGCATTGATTCGATGAATTGTCTACAAAATAATCGTAGCTGAAATCCCATTTTATGCAATAAGTGTTTGTTCCACTGCCTGTGTTTAAAGTGATTTGATTCAATTGTTTGGGTACACCCGTACTGTACGGCTCTAAATCCGTTCTGGTCGTATTGGCCACAAAGTTTAAAGTTTCGGTACTAGTCGATATCGAGCTTAAACGAAGTCCATCGATATAGTTTTTGTAATAATACGTTTGGGCAATTTTAAAAGGGGATGGCATCGTAATCCCGGTAGAAGTACAGGTGGAACCAGGATTAGTGCCTGCATTTTTATAATAAGCTGTTGTTGCAGGACTACGAAAGGTATACTTATCTGCGGTGTAAGTTAGGTTAATGGCGTATTTCAAATCGGGCGACTCAATTCGCGTGAGATACCAACCAGAGATGTAACGTTCCCCGCCAGCTAAGGTTGGATCGGTAAACTCTAAATTCCCAAAATGGTAAATAGAGCCATCTGGGGTAGTGATTTTGAACGATTCAAGATTGGTGCCATGCTCTATTTTTAAGTCTTGCTTTGGCACAATTCGCCAGGTACTAGTAGTAGCATCCCGTGAAAATTTGCCAGAATAGCCCATAAAATTAAAGCTAAAAATGTCTGGTTCAGAATCCTTTGTACCGTTATAAGCTTCCGTAACGTCACTTCCACTGTATTGTAGCCCGGCACCAAGAGCCAGATAACCCTTGGCTGCGTCTTCATCGCGGATGTGCAAAACAGTTCGCGAGATCATTCCCCCAGCATTGAGACTCCAACCTGTACCAACCCAGGAAGCTGGCTCCGCAGTTTTTATTCCTGATGCGTGATAATTTAAGGTGACGGGCAAACTCAAAGGCCCCTCACGAAGGGTATGTATAGGAATTGAAATGTTTGGTACACCCGTAAAGTAGCTCACTGGTACTTCGCCATACTTCCCAAGTGAACCTGCACTAGGAGAAGGCATGTTCACATCCTGCAAATACTTATTGACTGGTTGAGCAAGCAATGTGGATGGAAGCCCATACAATAAGACAAGGATATAGAGAATGAAGCTTGATTTGGTCTTCATGATTCGATGCTTTTAAACTGAAAAAATGTTTGGGGAAATAAATGCTAATTGTGAATAATCTCAATCTGTTTCGCCAACTGATGCGCCTTGGTTTTGACGTGAAAAACATACATTCCAGAAGGCCAAGTACTGCTGTTTATCGTGAATTCTTGTGTTCCGGTTATGGCGTATTTCCCTTTAAACAAGGATCTACCCAATAAATTGAATGCCTCTACCTCTGCATCTTGAGCTACGTCGCTGTGAATCAATACCCGGATTTCGTGGTTGGCAGGATTGGGATACAGTTTCACCTCAAAAGGGGGCAAACTGGCATCGGATTTATTCTCGGTGAGTGTAGATAGTTCTTCTGAAAGCACCCCGTTTTTATCACATTTCACCTCAGTTTGGCTTAGTGCATAGCGTGGGCCACCTTCGGCTAAGGTAGCCTGTATACGCAATTTTTGCCCAGAAGTAAACATGTATAAACAGGCGTCAAAGGTATTGTCCATAAAATTCATGGTCATTTCAGCCGGATTACCATCGCATAAGCTCACGTGTTTGTATGGGGTACACCAAAAATTAGGGCCATTGTGAATCGGTGTATCTTCCACCAAATCATCCTGGCAAGGGTTGGCCTCATTCCACAACTCATACAAACCCAAATAACTGCCGATCAAATGGGTCAGGGTTTTTCCTTCATCATAAGGTGACTTGGCTGTTCCACCAATGCCCAAAAAGCGATAGTCGATCACAATGCCATCGGTTTCTTTAGGCCCGCCGGGCATTTGCGCCCAGCCCGCTACATTATCTGCAAGGGTAGACACCCACACGTTGATGTATTTTTCGGTATCCCAAGGTTCCACTCCAATTTTGGCCATTTTGAGTGAATCATTACTAGCCCATGCTGCCCGGCTCGACTGTAGGTAACGGATCCCTGCCGTGTTTTTGCCATCTGGGCCATTTTTGGCCAAACAGAACTCGATTTCGGTATCTTCCACCCGTTGGGCAAACTTTTCCAGGGTATCGGCGGGATGTTTCACCCGGTATGATTTTTGGCTGAAATCGCGGTTGAGTGCGTCGATTTGGGACAGCACCTGTTTTTCGGAAGGGTATTCCTTTCCAGGGGCATAAAGGATATGGAAAACCAAGGGCAATTTGAGTTTTTTAAATTTGATCTTTTTGCTCTCCGTAGCCACAAAAGCCTCTACTTTGTTTTGGTTTTGCAGTACCTCACCACGCTCTTTTTTCAAGCGAAGGTTGATTTTTTGGGTGACGTATTGGCGCAAAATGGTGTCTTGTGCTGGCAATTGAGTCCAAACCAACAAACTGAATAAGAGGAGGATGATTCGCATAAAATAGTAATTTAAAATACTGATTATCAATTTTATAATTATATCACTCCACAAAGATCCGAAAATTTAACATTTTAGAAGCGTATAAAACTTCACATCAGTGTGAAGTTTTGATTAGTTTTGTGTGAACTTTTGTTAGATAGTAGAAAGAAAATTAAGCATACTCATTTTTTATCCCAAAACCGACACACCATGTCCACTGTAATCTCCCTCAAAATGGTAGCCTGTGCGTGCCTGGCGCGAACACCTTGGCCTAAAACAACATGTTGTTGCTGATGAAATAGGCGTTCGCCGAGAGTGGTATGTTAAACTCGAAAATGGGCAGGTTGGCTTCAAAGTAGAACAGCTACTGGTTATTGCCCATTTGTTCCAAATCTCACCGGAAGCATTTTTTAAAGAAAAACCTGAATTTGACCAACAAAAAATGCCCTCCACCGGAATCAAACACAATTTGGATCAAATAATTGAAGAAAAAGTGGCATATTTTTTCAGTAAAATTCTTAAAAATATCACAACTTTAAAGGATCATTCTACTCATGATTTTAAATAATGTGCTCGTAACTTCCAATAGATTTAACTTTCACCATGTCCAGTACCATCCCCACCATTCCCCGCTTCAAAACCCTCATCAGCTCGCTCAAATTCCTCCGCGATCCCCTCACGGCCATTCGGGGCAACATGGCTGAATACGGCCACACCTACCGCTTTTACATCGGTGGCATCATTCCGGCTACCTTCACTGCCGATCCCGCTTTTATCCAACATATTTTGCAAAAAAACCACCGGGCTTATAAAAAATCACCCATTCACTTCGAACATTTGGGGCATTTTATAGGCAAGGGCCTGCTCACCATCGATGGCGACCATTGGTTGCGGCAACGCCGCTTGATTCAGCCCAGTTTTCACCGCTCCCGTTTGGCTAGTCTGACCCATTTGATGAACGAGGTGATTGAAGAACGTTTGGCCAAATTTGACGAAGAAATCAAGGCTGGCCCGGTCAACATGGCCGAACACATGATGGATATGGCTTTCAGCATCATCATGCGCTCGATCTTCAGCATCAGTGTACCCGAGGAGCAGGTGCAAAAAATGAGTGGGCAAATCACCCAGATTCAGGCTTTTGTGATTCAACTGATTCGCCAGCCTTACCTCAATTGGTGGAGGGCCTTGAGTGGCAAAACCCGAGAGCATGAAGCCCTCGCTGCCGACCTGGAAGATGCCATCCGCAAAATGGTACACCAACGCCAGGACAGTGGCGAAAACCGCGACGACCTCCTACAAATGTTGCTCGACTCCCGCTACGAGGATACTGGCGAGGCCATGAACGAACAGCAGTTACTGGATGAGTTGAAAATCATTTTTGTGGCTGGCCACGAAACTTCCGCCAATGGCCTGGCCTGGGCCTGGTACTTGTTGAGCCAACACCCAGAGGCGCTCGCCAAAATCCGGGAAGAGCTGCAACAAGTAGTGGGGGAGCGGACGGTGGCTTTTGAAGACCTTCCCAAACTGGAATACCTGAGTCAGGTGGTCGACGAGATTTTGCGCCTTTATCCCCCGGCCTGGATCACTGACCGCATGGCGGTGGAAGATGACGAGTTCAATGGCATCAAAATTGCCAAGGGCGCAATAGTGGCCACTTACATTTATGGGGCGCACCACTCACCTGCGCATTGGGAGAATCCCGAAGATTTCCGCCCTGAGCGTTTTGCCAAAAATGCCAAAATTCTTCCCTTTGCCTATTTGCCTTTTGGCGGTGGCCCGCGTTTGTGCATCGGCAACCATTTTGCACTGATGGAAATGCAATTGGTGATTGCGGAGATGGCGCG
Organism: Haliscomenobacter sp.; assembly: GCF_041740695.1. Classification (GTDB taxonomy): domain Bacteria; phylum Bacteroidota; class Bacteroidia; order Chitinophagales; family Saprospiraceae; genus Haliscomenobacter. Next base: position 16,662 of record NZ_JBGSLK010000060.1, read on the forward strand.
GCGCTATGATTTTGCGCTGGAGCCGGGGCATGAGGTGGTGCCGCAGCCGCTGATTACTTTGCGGCCAAAGGATGGGGTGTGGATGCGGTTTTGGAACAGGAAGGCATACTCATACTAAAGCCCAACTTGTTGGAATCCCAGCTTTTCGTAAATCCGCAGCCCATCATCAGATGCTTGCAGGATCACTTGTTGGTATCCCAAGGCTTATTTAAGCGGCTATATCTCCTACATAAATTTTAAAGCTTGATAGAATTTCATTCAGCTCTTCCAAAAACAGGCTTCTTCTATACTGCTTAGGAGAACGTTTTCTTTTGTGGTCAAATTTACTAAAACCAAACCAATGATTCCAGTAGGCAATAACCCTGACGAATCAAACAAAATCATATCATTTTTATACAAAAAAATAAAAAATAAAATAAAAAAAATTATTTTTGTTTACTAAAAAGCTTTCTATGCCTGAGCCACTCAAAAACATCTTCTCCCGACCTCTAATCCACCCTTTTGCGGAACTTGTAAAAAAAGTATGGCCCGATTTTTCTACCTCCACCTTCCTGGAAAAGGTTTTTGACGAGCATTACGAAGGTCTTGAGCTCAAACAACGCACCCGGCACATTGCCCATGCCCTCCGAGCTTGCCTACCTACCGTCTATCGCGATGCCCTCAAAATCGTGTGCGACGTTACCCAATCCTACATCGATCAACACGGAGAAAAACTGACCTTTCAGTGGATTTTTTTGCCCGAATTCATTGAAGCCCATGGCGTAGAAGACCCCGATGCCTCCATCCCCGCCATTGAAACGGTGACCCGCTGGAGCAGTTGTGAATTTACGGTACGGCCTTTTTTGCTGAAGTATCCTGAGCGGATGTACGCCCAGATGTTGGCTTGGTCTGATCACCCCAGTCCGATGCTGCGCCGCCTGGCCAGTGAGGGCATCCGCCCACGTTTACCCTGGGGCATGGGTGTACCTGCGCTCAAACGTGATCCAACACCGATTTTACCCATTTTGGAAAAACTCAAAAACGACCCCGCCGAAACCGTGCGCCGCTCTGTAGCCAACAACCTCAACGACATTGCCAAAGAACACCCGCAGGTGGTGCTTGATATTGCAGGACGCTGGTTGGGGCAACACCCGGATACCGATTGGATCGTGCGCCACGCGTGTAGAGGGTTGTTGAAAAAAGGGAATGCCCAAGCATTAGCCTACTTTGGTTTTGAAAAAGGTGCAAACGCCATCGAAGTGTCGAACTTGCAACATAGCCTCGAAGTAAAGATTGGAGCTAAACTGGATTTTTCTTTCCAGCTCAGCAACCATGCCCTGAATGCTCAATCCCTGCGCCTGGAATATCAAATCGACTACCAGACACTCTCGGGGAAAATTTCTTCCAAAGTTTTTAAAATCAAGGAACTGGAATTAGGGGCAGGAGCAAGCGTGGCGGTGGAACGATACCAGCGTTTTCAGGATTTTACCACACGGAAGCATTATTCTGGCGAACATATCTTGAGGATTTTGGTGAATGGGCTGGCCTTGGCGGAAGGGAAGTTCATGGTATTATAAAAAACAACTAAACATCAAGGATGCATAAACTTAGGTGTCCCTTGAGTGCCTTAGGTTTCTTAGGTGGTGAAAAAGAAAAAAGCCATGCGGAGCAGGGCAAAGAATTATTTCACCACCTAAGAAACCTAAGGCACTTAAGGGACACCTAAGAAAGGATGCGCCTAGAACACTCGCAATTAAAAATGAAGTACAAAATTTAAGTTTTGATCGTAGATAATGCCTTGAGGAGCACCTCTCCGGCCTGATCCAAAGTAGCTCCGAAACTAAAAATCCCCTCCGGATGTCCCTCCATCACAAAAATGCGTTGCTGCGGCAAATCCGTATCGCGCAACAATTGCATGATCGAATAAGCCATTTCCGGGGTGCCGTAAGTCACACCAGTAGCAGTGGTAGGCACCTTGTGCAGGAGTTGCTCCCACATTGGTCGTTGATGGACATGAAAAACGGCATTGACCCATGGGCATTCCAGGTAAACGGCAGCATGGCTCATGGATTCAGAAGAAGCAATGATAGGCCCCGTACAGTGCAGGAGGTTTTGATCCAATTCCACGGCAGTGACCAGGGTGTAATGCTCGGGGCCGAGCTGAGTGAAGTTACCCGTAGTCGAGCCGCTAATGACGAACTGCCCAGCGGCATTCCAGCGTTGACTGATGTTGCCAAAGCCAATGCCATCCGGGTATGCGCCTAGTAAACCCAATTGAAATAAGCGATCACGCCAGTGATTTAACTCTAGGATCGTAGTATTTTCCAATGGAGCTTGTCGCTGCCAATCGGCCCGAAATTTAATGTACCCCTCGTCCATGTTATTCTGCGAACAATCCTAAAATGCCCGCTTCACTGGCTTCACAGATGCCTCGCTCGGTAATCAACCCTGTGATAAGTCGGGCCGGAGTGACATCGAAACCATAATTGGCGGCAGGGCTTTCCAAAGGAGTGGTTAGCACTTTATGGATTTCGCCCTCTTTCCAGCCCCAGACGTATTTGACCTCCTCTTCACTGCGTTGCTCGATGGGGATTTCTTTCAGGCCATCGCGCAGGTTGAGGTCGAGGGTGGAAGAGGGTAAGGCTACATAAAAAGGAACTCCATTGTCTTTGGCGGCCAGGGCTTTGAGGTAGGTGCCAATTTTGTTGGCCACGTCGCCCTGGCGGGTAGTTCGGTCGGTACCCACAATCACCATGTCTACCATGCCGTGCTGCATAAGGTGGCCGCCAGCATTGTCGGTGATGATGGTGTGGGGTACGCCGTGCTGTTGCAGTTCCAGTGCCGTGATTTTTCCACCCTGGTTGCGAGGCCGGGTTTCGTCCACCCAAACGTGTACCGGAATCCCCAAATCGTGCGCCAGATAAATAGGAGCGGTGGCAGTACCGTAGTCGATACAGGCCAGCCAGCCCGCATTACAATGGGTGAGGATATTGACGGGTGCGTCGTCTTTGCGAGCACTGATGGCTTTTACAATTTCCAGGCCATGCACCCCAATCATGCGGCACTGCTCGGCACTTTCATCCGCAATGGCATTGGCGGTAGAAAGGGCGGTATGGATACGGGTTTCGCGATCGGTGGCATGGGCCAATTCGGCCATCATGCGTTCAATACAATGAAAGAGGTCGACTGCGGTGGGGCGGGTTTCTCTTAAACTCGCAGCTGCATTTTGCAAAAAAACAGCACCATCGTCACCTTCGGGCGCGGCCAGGGTAGCCAGATAGAGGCCGTATGCAGCCGTCGCCCCAATCATGGGTGCCCCACGCACGTGCATTTCTTCGATGGCCTCAGCGGCATCTTCGTAGGTATACAATGCTTCCTCAATGATTTGGAAAGGAAAGTAACGTTGGTCAAAAGTACGAACGATACGTGGGTTGGCTTCATCGAGCCAGATGGTACGGTAGTGTTTGCCTTGCAGTTTCACAATAGATAGGTTATCATCTAAGCCATGCCAGCCATGGCTAGATACTGAGGGGGATGAAATGCCAATACAATTTCTGACTTCAAATTTAGGTATTATATGAGGATGTTGCAACTGAAAAGTTTGACTGGTTTCACACCGATCCCAACTCCACCAATCTACATGCCAACTGCACATGCAGCGGGTCTTTGATTTCTTCCCGGATGACGCCCAATAACAAACGAGCCGCCTCTGCTCCAACCTCATACCCGGAATGCCGAATATGCGTGATTTTAGGATTGTAAAATTCCGGCGCAAAACCATCGCTGATGCCAATGATGGCGATCTCTTCGGGAATGCGCAGTCGTTTTTGTTCGATGGCCTGTACTGCGCCCACCATCAATTCATCCGACATGGCGAAAAAGGCAGTAATGGCTGGCTGTTGCGCCATAATTTTTAAAGCCTGTTGGCTTCCTTGCTCCGAATCTTCGGCAAATGCGGCATATTTTTCCTCAAAAGGAATGTCCAATTCTTGTAAAACCTGCTTGAATCCCCGAAAGCGCTCGCGGGTAATGGTCAAATTGGGATCACCAAACAAGCCACCAATGCGCCGATGGCCTTTGTCTGCCAAATGCTGCACCGCCAGGCGCGTAATTTCTACATCGTCGATGGTGACCGAGCAGGAATGGTTTTGGGGAAGTATTCGATCAAAAAACACAACCGGAACTTTCTGATCCAACAATGGCGCGAAATGGCTCAGTTCCTGCGCTTCCGAAGCCAGCGAAACCAATACCCCTTCTACTGCTAGTTGTCGACAAATTTGGACGTTTTGTTTCTCGCGATTAAGCGTATTGTTCGATTGAAGAATGATCAGGTGGTAGCCATTGGCATAAACTTCCTGCTCAATGGCTCTAAACACGGAAGGATTGAAAAACATGTTCATTTCAGAAACCAATAAGGCAATGAGGCCGCTGTGGCGCTTGCGCAAATTCACCGCCAATTGATTGGGAGCATAGCCCAGTTCTTGCGCCAGTTCCTGCACCCGGGTGCGGGTTTCGGGACTGACGTCGGGATGGTTATTCAGAGCTCTGGAAATCGTGGAAGGATTGAGCTGCAACAACCTGGCAATGTCCGTAATAGTGGGTCGATTCATCCAAATGAAGTATTGTTTGGTCTATCAGGGCTTAGTCAAAATATAACACAGAAAAAAACACCCTTAAAAGTAATCATTTTTTCCACAACAAACGTTTGCACAAACCTTTGCGCAGGGCAGGGCTTTTTTTAGCTGTTGCATAACGGCAACAATAGGGTAAATTTGTAGAAGCAGAGAAAATCAGATTTTCAATGCACAGCAGTTCAGTGACTTATGTGCTGGATTTTAGAGGTAAAAGTAAGAACTGCTGAGGGGTATTGGAGCGGGTTTTATAGCTAGAATTTGAGCTACAAAAACAGTACAACACTCTTTGAGCTGTGTGGAAAACCAACAGCTCCATCAGATTCGCTCTTTTCGTATTTTAACACAATATAACGAAGCCCGGATAGTTTTTTAAAACCCATCCGGGCCCTTTTAGCAGTGGAGCAAAATGAGCACTTATTTTTTTATCGCCCCTTGTCAAAGATAATTTTTTATTTGTTCTTTATATACTGCAAGTTTGTTTTGTAGCTGTTTACACTAGCAGGTAAGTAATGTATGAAACCAGATGACTAAGTGGAGGGGTGCCCTAGGTATTCTTCCATTTTTATTTTGGGTCAGTTCCATCCGATTTTTTTATTGCATCATATATTGCCTGATGCAAACGGGGCCGCAAAGATCGGGTCATCAACATCGGATTGCTGCGCGAAGGATGCACCCGATTGGTGAAAAACACCACCAATAGCTGGTTTTTAGGGTCCGCCCAGGTAAATGTCCCGGTAAAACCCGTATGCCCAAAACTCTCTGGGCTGGCATCTTTGGCATATGAACTACGGGCAGGAGAATATTCGATAAAGGGTTTGTCAAAGCCCAGGCCACGATGGATTCCCTCCGTTTCACAATACTGACAGCGGGTAAATTCTTTAACTGCCGCTTCAGCAATCAATTGTTCGTTTCCGTAGCGCCCCAGATTGAGGTAGGTTTGCATCAGCTTGGCTAAGTCATTGGCGGTGCCAAATAAGCCAGCGTGCCCGGAAATACCTCCCAGCATGGAGGCGCCTTCATCGTCCACCTTGCCATGCAACAAACTCATGCGGTAAAAAGTGTCCCGTTCGGTAGGTATGATTCGGTCTTTGGAAAAAAAACGCAAGGGGTTAAAAGTTAAGGAATAAGCACCCAATCTGCGGTAAAAGGTATTTTTTAGATAGGGTTCAAAATCAACTGCAGTGCGTTGTTTGACAATTTTGGGCATGGTATAAAAGAAAAAATCGGAGTACACAAAACCTGGCTTTTCACTCAACGGCGATCGATAGATGGCGTCATACAATACCTTTTCGCCGTATTTGCGGTGCAACCACAAACGCTCGGTCACTTGCACATTGAAGCGGGCACTGGAATCTGGTTTGAAAGTACGTGGTTTGAACTGAAAATCACTGACCCGCACGTTGTCCCAGCCCTCTTCCCAAGGGTAATCGGCATTCCATTTCAAGGTAGAACGCCAAAATGGAATCCATGCCATCAGCCGAGCGGTGTGAGTAAGCAAACGCCGCATGGGTATTCCAGCTTTATTGCTGCCGATACTTTCCGCAAGATACATGCCCAGCGAATCATCGGGATTAAAAGTGCCTTCGCCGTACCATTTCATCAACACAGGCAGGCCCGTGGAAATTTTGGTGATAGAGGCAAAATCATATAGGTCATTCAATCGGACCTGGCGCTCATTCTCATAGGTATGATGGCCAAAAGCCTGGTGGTAAACCACCTTGCCGTCCTTGGCCACCAGCACTTGCCCACCGGGAAATGCCCGGAAGCGAATCCCTTCTTCGACGATGGCCTTGATGCTATCGCGCAACAAGGCACCATCGATGCCTACCAACTCCGAAGGTGCGTAGCCCAATCTAGTGGCTGGCGGTGTATCCATTCCAGTTCCGGGCGGGTATTGTGGGCTCAGGGGGCGGCGCAAACGCCCGCTGGTACTCACCCCACCAAAGATCAATTGGGCTGCAAGAGACTGGCCTTCCTGGGTATCATCCGCCGTAATGATGACCGGAGCTTGGGCCAATTCCGGCAATTTATTGAGGATTTGTTGAGGATTAAAAAGGACTAGCACTACGTGGTCAGCCGCCATCAAGCCCTTAATCCAAACCGCATCGGCGAGGTAATTGGGTTGGTCCACGGCAGCAGAAACGTCTTCAATGCTCAGGATGAAACAATTGAAACGGCGTGTTTGGGTATTGATCCAGTTTTGAGTTTCGGAGGCGGAGGCAATCGTTGGAAAGTTCAGCGGGGTAATGTTGGTGTAACGCTCCAGGAAATCCTGAAAAGTGGCCTGCCTCGGCCCACCAGCCGATACATATGCGATTTGCAAAGTATCCAAGCGTTGTAGTGGAATCAAAGTACCTTCATTCCGAAGCTGTACCAAATTGGACAATGCCTCCTGGTAAAGGTCTACAACCGCATTGCTTTGTGCCCTTAGCCCTACATTGCACACTACAATACACAGGCTCAGCCATAGTTTTCTACACAGCATATTTTCAGGGTTGTAAAAATTCCAAAATGTTTTGTAATCTAGGGGCGACAAAAAAATAAGTACTCATTTTGCCAAAGGATTAGATAAGTAAACGGTTCATTTTAAGTGTCTTATCTAATCCTTTGGCTCAAGAAAAATGAGTACTTATTTTTGCCCCACTACCTAGTTGAAAATAATCGCTCTATGCTCTACAAGTTTACCAAAATAACTACTTTTTTGCTGCTTTGCACGCTGTATTTCCCATATAATCTTTTTGGGCAAGCGTTAACCAAGCCGCAACAAGTGGCGATGGACAAATTGCTGCTGCAGTCGCCCATTTTTACGCGTCATTTGTATGGCTTTATGCTGTACGACCCAAATGGCAAGTTGACTTTGTTTCAAAAGGATGCAGACAAGTTTTTTACTCCTGCATCGAACACCAAAATTTTTACCCTTTACACCACGCTTAAGGTACTTAAAGACAGCCTGCCCGTGTTGCGGTACACTCAGGACGGTGGGTTCACGGTGTTCCAGGGCATGGGCAATCCCATGTTCCTGAATCCAATGTTCCCGCAGGATAGCGTTGCCTGGAAATTTTTAACGCAAGAAAAAAAGCACCTCGCTTTTTCAGCCAGCAATTACAAGGATGAGCGTTTTGGCAACGGCTGGGCCTGGAATGATTTCCGGGATGATTATCAGGCAGAAAAAGGATCTTTCCCAATTTATGGCAACCTGGCGCGTTTTCGCCTCGATTCGGCCAGTAAAAAATGGCGCACTCAACCCAACTATTTTTTGTCAACCCTGGAATACGATCCGCTCAACACCAGCAGTGAAGCTGAAATCCTGCGCGAAGAACACGATGGGCATTATTTGTACAACGCCGCTTGTTTACGGGCGGCTAAGGTGAGCATCAATACTCCTTTCCGGTACACGGCACATTTGGTCAGCGAGTTATTGACCGATACGCTGAAGCGCAAGGTGCAGGTGTGGAACACCCCGGTACTGACCAATACTTGGCGAACTTTGTCCACTCCATTGCCAGATACCCTCCTGCGTTTGTTCATGCAGGAAAGTGACAATTACATTGCTGAACAATTGTTGCTGAGTTGTTCCGCCAGGCTGTACGGTGATCTGGACATCAAGCGCACCATTGAATATGCTCAACGTAGCGTATTGGGTAGTAACCCGGATGGGATGGTTTGGGTGGATGGTTCGGGTTTGTCGCGCTACAATCTTTTTTCGCCGCGTACGGTTGTTTCGGTTTTGGAAAAATTATACCTGGAATATCCTAGTGAGCGGCTGTTCAAGATTTTTCCAGCCGGAGGGGTGAGTGGCACCATCAAGGATTGGTATGCTGGGAAAGATGGCAAACCTTATGTTTTTGCCAAAACAGGCACCCTTTCCAACAACCATTGTTTGAGCGGGTACGTGCGGACGAATAAGGGGCGGGTGCTGGTTTTTAGTTTTATGCACAACCATTATTTGGGTAGTGCAACGCCAATCCGGCGGGAAATGCAGAAAATATTAGAATGGGTACGGGACAATCTATAACTGCTTAGGTGTGTCTTAGGTGTCTAAGGTTTCTTAGGTGGTGAAATAAGACTTTGCCCTGCTTCGCAGGCCTTTTTCCTTTTTCACCACCTAAGAAGCCTAAGGCACCTAAGACACACCAAAGTTAGATATTATTTAGAGGTTCTCCAGGCTGCGCTTAGTGAATTCCGCCAATTCAGCCCCTTTCAACATGCCCTGGTTCAACAGCGCCAATTGATAGAGGTATTTGGCGAGCTTAGCACTTTGCTCCCCATCGGTTTCTTGCAGGATTTTTTTGGTCACCAACTCGTGGTTGCCATTGACGATCACCTGGTAAGAATCCGGGAAACCATCCATGCCCATGCCCTGCATGGCCTGCATTTCTTTCATGCGGCGCATGAACTCGGGGCGGGTGATGATTACCGGCGCTTCCTGTGGAGACAAAGGCTGGACTTCTACTCGCCCAGCAGGGTCACTAACTACTGAAGTGAAAAGATCCTTCACCTTGGTTTTTTCCTCCTCATTCAGTACCAATTCAGGCTTTTCGTCCTTTTGAATCAGGTTATTGACCGTATCTGAATCCACGCGTACGAAGACCGCATTGCCCAATTTGTATTCCAATTGCTGCATGAAGGGGCTGTCGATCATGGGCTGATCCATCACCACCACGTCATAACCATAGGCTTTGCAGGCTTCGATCTGGGTATGTTGTGCTTCGGGCTGAGTGGTGTAAATGAACACCACCTTGTCGTGTTTGTCGGTTTGGGTGGGTTTTACCTTTTCTACGTATTCTTCGATGGGGTAAAACTCGCCAGCCAGGTTTTTCACCAGGGCGTACTTGATCGCTTTTTCGTAGAATTTATCATCGCTGAGCATGCCGTATTTGACAAAAATGCCCAGGTCGCTCCACTTAGATTCGAAGTCAGCGCGGTCTTTAATGAACAATTCGGACAACTTGTCGGCTACCTTTTTGGTAATGAAGCCACTGATGCGTTTGACATTGCTGTCGGCTTGCAGGTAGGAGCGCGATACGTTCAGCGGAATGTCTGGTGAATCGATCACCCCGTGCAGCAGGGTCAGGAATTCTGGTACAATCTCTTTAACGCTGTCCGTTACAAAAACCTGGTTGGAATAAAGCTGGATTTTGTTGCGCTGCAATTCCAGGCTATTGCCCAATTTTGGGAAGTAAAGTACACCGGTGAGGTTGAAGGGATAGTCGATGTTCAAGTGAATCCAGAACAGCGGCGCATCGTAACTTTGAGGATACAATTCGCGGTAAAAATTGCGGTAATCCTCATCCGTCAGATCGGCAGGTTGTTTGCGCCAGGCGGGTTCGGGGTTGTTGATGATGTTGTCGACCTGGATGGTACGCTCGGTTTGTTCCTCGCCTTCTCCATCAAAGGTGGTTTCATCTCTGGTGCCAAATTGGATGGCTATTGGCAAAAACTTGCAGTATTTTTCCAATAAGCCCTCAATGCGCTCATTTTCCAAAAATTCCAGACTGTCTTCGGCGATGTGCAAGATGACATCGGTGCCTCGACTGTCTTTTTCAATGTCTTCGAGGGTATACTCGGGGTTGCCTTCACAGGTCCAACGCACGGCGGTATTGCCTTCTTGCCAGGATTTTGTTTGTACTTCTACGGAAGCAGCCACCATAAAGGCGGAGTAGAAGCCCAAACCGAAGTTACCGATGATGTTGGTTTCGTCTTTGTATTTTTCCAAAAACTCCTGGGCACTGGAAAAGGCCACCTGGTTGAGGTATTTTTTAACTTCCTCTTCGGTCATCCCGATGCCCTGGTCGCGGATGGTCAGGGTTTTGGCGTCTTTGTCGATCAGGATTTCAATTTTCAACTCGCCAATGTCACCTTTGGCTTCACCCCGACGAGACAAGGCTTTGAGTTTATTGCTGGCATCCACGGCATTGGATACCAACTCGCGGAGGAATATTTCGTGATCAGAATACAGGAAGCGTTTGATGATGGGGAAGATGTTCTCCGTTTGGACGGCTATGTTTCCTTTTTGCATGACTATAACGTTTTATTTCTTTTGGCAAAAAGACCGTCAAACAACATGCCATGCTTGCTTGTGCTGACATTTTGACACAAAAGCCCAACTTATGCTGCCGCATGCGCCGATTGTATTTTTCAGTAACAAGAATGTTATACCCTCAAGCGGGTATTTTTCTCGATTGTAAAAAAAAATAATACGTTTGACTTGATTTAGTGCGGCTATTTCCTTTTCTTTGTATCACGTTTTTATTCTTACCAAAAAGAGCTTTCTACACTTCTACACAATTTCTGTGTAAAATTTCTATCTATACATACCATTGTATTCTCGTGGCATTCTGCTATCGCTTGTCCTGTATTGCCTTTTGTGTTCAACAAAAAGCAATACACACAACAAGAGCTTGCAGTGAACTGAACGATCAACAAAGGGGGGACGCTTGATCCGGAGGTTCACTGCATCATTTTTTTCCATTTGGATTGGCAACATTCAATTGGCCCGACCACTCAAAAGTGTGTCGCCATAATACGCTATTGCTTTGATCCAAACATCAATTTCGGAAGTAAACCTGAATGGATATTTAGGGCCGGTTCCAATTTAGGGGGGAGAACCGGCTTTTTTTATTTTTAGGATTTCCCTTACTCATTTATAGTGAAACTCTTTTTCATTCCAACGTAGCGTTTGATACAAAGTTTTGGTTTTCTTTTTCCCTTTAATTTCTTCTCCACCATCGGTATAGTTTTCACAATCAAACGAGTAGTACTCCTCTTTGATGGCAATTTTATTTTTATTCTCAAAGTGGAAGGTACTGACAATTTCTGTGCCGACCTCTGTCCCTGGTCCACAATCTCGCGAGTCTTCTTTGATGAAAAAAGTAGATTTTAGTTTCCGATCTTTTTTATCCAATTGAATTAACTCCAGATTAATGAAATCTACGGCAACGGATGTAACGCCCCAAAAGATAGAAGCAACTATGTCTTGCTCGCCATCTTTATTCAAGTCTTTAATATCTATGCCCCAGGGTTCATAATGATTTCCTTCCAAACGGTAGGTTGCTATATGTTCATTGGTTTTAGGATCAAATAACCAGAGATCATCTATAAAGTAGTGGGTATACTTGTCTTGTTTATTGTGATTGTAAGGGATTATAGCCAGTATATATCCATTAAAGGAGTGTCTGAACAGTAAACTGGAGTCTTTTACAAAAGAGATAATTTCCTCTTGAGTATAAACCGCGCTGTCTTGAATCAATGTTTTGGCCACAAACTTATCAATCGTATCCAAGTTTAAAGAATCCCAGGTCAGATCATTAAAATTGAGTGCTTTGGGTTCTATAGGCTCCTGTTGTTTCGCAGCAGTTAGTTTTTCCGTTTTTTCGCCCGTTTCTTTCTGGGTACAAGCTACTACACTAGCCATGATCAACAGATACAAAAGAGAACGATACATGATCTTGTTTTTTATTGGTTATCCTAATTTTCCTTCAATCAATTCACCAACACGTTGACTCTGTCTCCCTCAATTTCTTCTTTAATCGCCGTCCCCCTAGTATAAATCGTTTTCAAATCTCGATTGATTCCTTCTATAAACAAATAATCGAAAGAGCTTAGGTTTGGATTATCCGCTACATTTAGTTCCTGCAATCTTGGCATCGCCGCTACAATTTTAAAATCTTGTAACTGCGTATTCGCCAGATTGATCTGTGTGACTTCTTTCAATTTATTCAAACTGAAACTAAAAAAGAACGCCTTCTCGTACGAACCGATGGGCAAAAACAGTACTCCGGTACCCAGGCGGGCTTTGAATTTTTGTACTTCCTCCGCACTGTACTGCTTGCCATGCTCCAGGCCAAATTTTTCCAGAAAAAACGGCTTAGCTACCAGTTCCAGCACCATCTCCTGGTAAAACGTTTTGAGCATGTCGAACCCTTCAAAACCTTTAAATTGGGGCAAAAATTGTGGGTTTTCAAACAGCTCCAGCGCCAAAAAATACTCCAATAAAGACTTGTGGGTAAACTTGTAGTTGTTGTGTGCCCCCCGGGTGAGCAGGGAGTGCGCCTGCATGTCGAACAAATCGAGTTCCACCTGATGCTGCTGTGATAATTTTTGTAAAACGTCCAAATCGCTGATCGACAAGTTTTCGCGGTGCTGGTACACTTCCAGGGCAAAATAGCGGGAGAAATTATAGAGGTTGTCTACAAAATTGCTGCCCTTGTTTCGAATGTTGCGCTCCCGTTCCAGCCAGCGGTGGATGATCTGGGCGTACACCTGAAAAGAGTATTGATAATTGGGCGCTTTTTCTACCAAATAATCGATGTAACTCAGGATCATCGGCCGGGCCACCAGTTCTTTGTACTCTTCGATGAATTGCAGGCAATTGCGGTAACGCCGGCTGAAGCGACCAAATTTTTTGCGCAAAAAAACCTTAATCTCATCCTGTTGCAAAGGCGAAATGTAGCGCGTCACGATGCGGCGCGGTGCCCGATTAGGAGACATGCTGGAAAAAGGCAAAGCGCTGGGAATGTCTTCTTCCCGGGCAAAAAACTGGGTGCGGCAGGTGATGACTACTGTTTGAAAGTGGCTGACTTTTTTGAACAGGGTGGCGATGCGGTCATTGGGTTGTTCGATGGCCTGAGGGTCTTCATCCAAGCCGTCCAGCAACAGGATGGTTTCTTTGCGGTCCTCTTCCGAAATTTTGTCGATCTCCTCGTCCACTCCGGCATTAAAAGGGAAAAGGCGAATTTTGTATTTTTTGGCCAAACGCCGCCGATAAGTATCGTACAGGTTGATCATAAAAGTGGTTTTGCCCATACCCGAGTCGGCTAAAACCATAAACACATAATCGTCTTTGTCTTTTTCAAAAATGCGCAGGAAGTAGGGAATCAGTGGCTCGCGGGGCTCGGTATCCCGGTTGATTTCACTACTTTCCGTAGGGGATTTGGACTGGCATTGCGTGGGGATGAAATACTTGGTGTGGCTCTTGATTTCGCTGGCCGTGTAAAAGGGATGCAGGCAGCGGGCCAGGCGGCTTTCCTTGCGGCGTTGCATGAACCAGGGGATGATCCAACGAAACGTTGCAAATACCCCACCCGCGATGGTTAAACTGACTTCCAATAAATCACTCAAGTCCAGACCTAAAAACATGTAGATCTACATTTAGGCCACACTGCCGGAGGTTAGGTTCGGAGGACATCAATTGCCACGTGCTTTAGCGCGTGGATCGGCATTCCCCTTTTAATCGGGCTTTAGCCCAAACCCTTATTTTCAAGCCAGGGCTAAAGCCCAAATCTGTGGGGCTCCTATGTCCCCAGGCTGAAGCCTGGGGCAATTAATGTCCTCCGAACCTAATGTCCAGTGGTGGGTATTTAAACTGCAAGTTAGAGAAGTTTTACACATGAAATTACAAGCGCTTCAGTAAGTCTTGCGCTTTTTGTGCAAACTCGGACTCTGTAGGCACTTGTTGCAAAACCCTGCGGCACTCCGTTTTGTTTCCCTCCTTCAAATAACTCAAGGCCAGGTACCATTGTCCGTAATCCACAAAGCTGGATTCAACACTGCTGATGTTGGTAAAAAGCTCCCGGGCAGCCGGGTATTTCTCGGTTTCGAGCAAACATATCCCCAGGTAGAGTTGGGCCTGTAAATCTTCCGGTTTTTCCTTTACATAAGCCTGCAACAGAGGCAAGGCTTTGGCGAAGTCCTTTTGGTTAAAGGCTGACTCCATCGCGGCCAGATTGTCCTGGGCGGTATTGGATTTTTCAATCATGGCCAGGGGCGGATATTGGCCGTATTGCTCATAAAGGTTGGGTTGGAAAAGCAAAAAACGGGCTACCAAGACCAATGCAATGGTCGCAGCGAGGCCGATGACCCAACGCATCGTCTGATTGCGGCGCAGGGGTACAATCCGTCCGGTTTCTTTTGAGGCGGTGTTTTGGAAAAATTCGCTGCCCATGCCTTCCAATTGCCCTTTCAGCGCAGCCCTGCGATCCTGTTTGCGCAGGAATTGCTCCATGTCTTTTTGCAAAGCCAGTTCGGCAGCCAAATCGGCGCTTTGGTTCAGCTCTGCCTCAAAAGCATTTTTGTCCGCTTCGGGGAGTTCGCCGCGGAGGTAACGGTCTATTTTTTCTGTGTTGTTCATGGTTCTTAACTTTTGAATTGTTGGGCAAAAAGCTCCTTCCAACGGCCCATGCAGCGGTGTTTGCTTTGGTACACCGCATTGGCAGCCAAGCCCAGTTGTTCGGCGATTTGTTCGCTGGCCACGCCCTTGCCCAACAAAGTGAGCAATTCCTGGCATTGCGTCGACAACAAGGCGAAGGTTTTCGTCAGGGTTTCCTGCTTGTGCAGTTCCTGGGTGGCAGCTTCCGATTCCAAACCAGGGTCGTCTTCATCATTATATCTTTCCTCCTCCACTTTTCTTACGACTGCTTCACGATTTTTTTCTTTCAAGCGGTCGAACCACTTGCGTTTGCAGATGCCAAAAAGCAAGGCGCCAAAGCTGCTATTGAATTGAACATCAGCCCCACAGTAGCGATCGTAAATGGCCATGAGCCCATCCTGAAATAAATCCTGGGCATCGGCAGCCGAGCCGTTGTTGGCTTCCACCCAACGCTGGATCGGCGCAGCATGCTGCTGATAGATGGCACGAATCCGCAGGGAATCCCCGGCGCATAGGGCGAGTAGGTCTTGGTTGTCGCTCATTTTGGTGGCGGTTGAGGAACATTCGTCATCTCAATTGTTTGGAAGAACTAACCGCGGATGCGGTTGAATTTAGAATAGCCCCGGTCGTCCGGGGTCAGTCCGTAGCAAAAGGTTTCACAACCGCGGATGCGGTTGAATTTTTGCTCAATTGAGTTCAACCACTACCGTGGTTGCAGCCAATTTGACCTTACTATTTACCCCGGACGACCGGGGCTATTCTAAATTCAATCGCTCCGCGATTAGATGTTAGCCCGATTTGGGCTTCTCAAAAATTCGGGACGACAAATGTTTCTAAACTTTTTCTTAACATTTTTTTAACACTTCTCACTAGTAAGATTTTTCCCTCCTCCCAGATGTATGGATGTAGGCGGCAAAAACCGCGACTAATATAGCACCTTATTCCATCATCCTGTTAAATCTGCTACCCATGAAATCCAGAATCCTTACCCGTTTGGTTTTAGTCCTGTTCCTCTGTATCCAGGGGCTGGTGAACACTACTTTTGCACAAACCACTACTGCTGACACCCTCAGCATGGGTGATAAAAAAACCTGCATCCCACCTACAATTGCGATCATCGACCCCAGTGGCATCGCTACCAACGTGCCCAATACTTCGCCAGCCCCGCCTTTTTCCTATGCTGCTATTTGCCAAAAAGACTACCGCATTTGTGCCAAGTTCGCCTGTGCCAATGGCTTGGCAACCAGCTATGTAGCCACAGTAACCGATAAAGACGGGGTAACCGCCAGCTACACTGGAGTGGGGGCCTCCTTTTGTTTTAACCACCAATTCAACAAAGAAGGAGTACACGTCGTCACGCTGCATTTTTTCTGCGGCAATGTCTGTTGTTATTCGGTGACCTTTTATGTGTACGTCTGCTCTTGTCCATGTAGTTGTGAGGGTGGCAAACTGGATTACATCAATTTCTCTGCGCCCAATTGGCATGCGATGAAAATTGAATGTGGCCAGACTTACGAATTTTGCAACAACAACCAGGTGACCTTTAATGTAGGTTACGATTGCCCTGGTGACTGCCAGGCCAAGTACGAATACCTCGTCAACGGAACTACAACAGCTACAGGTTCTGGCAACGCCTTTTCACAAGCGCTGCCCACCGTTCCTGGTACCTACGTGATCGCCATCATCATCCGCTGCGGGGATAAAATTTGTTACGAATGCAAGTTCATCGTAAAAATTGTCAACTGCGAACCCATCGATTGCTGTGGAAAATGGGAAAACCTGCCCGATTTGATCGGCACTGGCATCAAGTACGAAGATGTATGTGGCAAAGGTTTTGAACTCAAGTGTGGCAAATACAACCTCAGCGGCTCGTACCTCTGCAAAGCGCCTTGCCAGGCTACTTATGACATCACCGTTACCGCTGCAAGTGGGGCAGTAGTGTACAGCGCTCTCAACGATGCTACGCTGAATGAAACCATCGGCTTTGGCAACAATGGCGTGTACCTGGTGCAAATTATCGTGAAATGTGGAGGCAAAGAATGCGCTCGTTGTGAGTTCAAAGTGAATGTTCAAGGTTGTGTGGGTGTGCCTACCGATCTCAACAAGAGCAGTGGCCTACCACAAGGGCAATTGCGGGCTTTCCCCAACCCTACGACGGGCCAGCTGAATCTGGATCTACCAGTCAGTGCTGCTGCTTACCAATTTGTACTCCGCGATTTGACGGGCAAAACCGTGCTGCACAAACAAAATGGCAGCAACCGTGAATCCCTGAACCTGGACGAGTTACCCAATGGAACCTATTTCTTGGAGGCCATCTCTGCTGAAAACCGATATAAAACCTTAGTAGTCAAACAGTGATTGTTTTTATAATCCCATGAACATTTTTTGATCCCATGTAACAGTGGTGCAGGTCTACGGGCCTGCACCTTTTTTGTTTTGGGAAGCACTCACGTCCAAATTTGTAAATAATTAATTACTTCCGGCGCGTGAGGCTTCAACTCATTCAACAGCTCCCCTATCTGGTGGCTGCGGTCTTTTTCGCCTCGGTGGGCATTGAAATAATCCTGGAGCCGCCGCTGAAGGGTGTTTTTATCAATGATCTCTTCTTTGTACTGCGCGATCGAGGTGTACCAAAGCAGGGCGGGCACATAGTCCGGACGGGTTTCATAGCCTTTTTCCAAATCCAGCAAGCGGTACTTGGTGATTACCCGAATCATCTTTTGAAACTTGCATTGACTCAACAAAGCCCCCATATAAGCGGTAAAAAAGGTGTGCCAACGGTATTGCAAGACTTCTTTTTCGTACGCCGAAAGGAAGGTCTCTGCATAACTCTCGGCATTGCGTAGCATCTGGTTTTGCAACAAACACTTGATGTAAAAAGCCACAAAACCCACCTTGTTGTAAAAATTCTGACTGCTTTTCATTTCTGGTGCAGCATTGCGCATCATAGTCAGGGCCTCCTGGGGTTTGTTGCCGCGCAGCAGTACGGCACCGAGGTTGTTGACATAAAAGAGGTAATCGTGGGTTTTGCCCCGAATGGACAGGTAGCCGTAGTAAATGGCCTTGTCAAACTCCCGCAACCGCGCGTGCAACAACATCCGCAAGTGGTAATAATTGAGCAAAATCCGTTTGGAGTAAAACTTGCCTTCGCCAAAAATGCGGTCGAGGTAAGCAAATTTTTCGCCCAATAAGTCCAGTTTGCGGTAGTTGAAACTGATGAAAGTCAGACGTACAAAAGCCATGTAACGGGTGTAGCCTTCCAGGGTCTCATCATAAAAAATTCGGGTCAGCCACTTTTCCCACTGGATGGATTCGGCAGAGTTTTCGGAATACTGCTTGACGATGTCGAGGGTAGCCTGATGGAATTGCTCGGAAATCCGCTTGCTGTTGGCGTGTGCTTCCTGGTAGGTTTCCAGGAATTTGTGTACGGTTTCGTGATCGGCATAACGCATACGAATCAGCAAAAAATGGCGGTATTGTTGGACCAGTTCGTAAAACTTGGTAAAAAAAAAGCCCGGATGCTGGTACTGCCGGATTTCGCGCAGCAGCAGCATTTTTTCTTCTTCAGCCTGGATTGCATCGGTGGTGATTTGCCGCTCCAGTGTACTCATCCATTCAAAGTGGGCATCGACGTCCAGTTCCGTCAAGCGTTGTTGCACCCAGTTTTTGAGGTGGGAGTATTTGCGTTTGTCGATGTTGGGGTCGTAAGGCGTGAATTGGTTGATATGCTGGCAATTGTAATCCACGCGCTCCAAAATGCCCAGCTTCACCTGATCGGCCAATTGCTGCACGGCCAGCAGGTAGCGCGTTTCGTGCGGTAGCAGGGTATTGGCGAAATTGGTAAAGATTTGCAGTTTGTTGCGCATAGCAATCAATTGTTCACAATAGTACAAAATTCCGGTAGGGGCGACCCTATGTGGTCGCCCCTATGAGGAAAAAACATAAAACCTGGTACTGTAGGGTCAACCACATAGGGTCGCCCCTACAATACCAATCCCCCATCCACCGACAAGGTCACCCCATTGATGAACGACGCCTCGTCCGATGCCAAAAACAAATACGCATTCGCAATATCCTCCGGCATGCCCATTCGGCCCACGGGCGTGCGGCTTTCCAAATCCGCCAGGTATTCTGCTGGAATGGTTTCCACCATTTCGGTTTTGATGAAACCCGGCGCAATGGCGTTCACGGTGATGCCTTTGCGGCCAAGCTCCCTGGCCCACACTTTGGTCATCCCGATCACCCCGGCTTTGGAGGCAACATAGTTCGTTTGGCCAAAATTGCCATACAAAGCCACCACCGAAGCCGCGTTGATGATGCGCCCATAATTGCGCTCACTCATGTAGCCACTCACCACTTTGGTGCAATAAAATACGCCACTGAGGTTGACATCGATGACCTGTTGCCACTGCAAGGGCGACATTTTTTTCAAAGATGAATCCCGGGTAATGCCTGCGTTGTTGATCAGGATATCGATTTGGCCAAAATCCTGCATGACGGCATCGGCACCTTCTTGCACAGCATCCAAGTCGGCAGTATTGACTTTGTAAAACTTGCAGGACAAGCCCTGGCCAGCCCATTCCGCTGCAACAGCTTTGCCGCTGGCCTCATTGATGTCCCAGATGGCCACGGTCGCGCCTTCTTGCAAAAAGCGTAGGGCGGTAGCTTTTCCAATTCCGCTGGCACCACCGGTGACGATGGCCACCTTTTGTTGTAGTCTGTTCATTGATGGGTTTTTAAAAATGTTCGAATCGAGGACGTAACCGTTTCGGCCCCATCCCAAAGCACAAAGTGGCCACACTGCGGCACCATCACCAATTGGCTATTGGGTATGTGCTGCTGACCCTGTTTGGCTACGGCTTCAACACTGAGTTTGGGGTGCAAAATCCGATTGGGGATCAACAAATCCTCGTTGCCATAAAAGATGAGCGTAGGCGTTTTGATTTCACCCAGGTGCTCAAAAACAGGTTGCTGCAACATCCCCTGGACACATTTGGGAATCATGTTGCAATAGTGGTCAAATTCAGCGGTTTCCCGCATCAATAGGCGGTCCTCGTACATAAAACGGGCGTCAGTGGGCATTTTTGCCCCGTAGAAATTGACGTCAAAATTCCGTTCAATTTGTGCCGCTGGAGTGGCTTTAAACACTGCTGGCGTGACGTATTGGGTAAACCAGGCACGATCGGCTTCCGTAAAAGTTTCGAATCCAGCTGGTGCCAACAAGACCAGTTTTTGCAACCATTGGGGTTGACGCAAAGCCAAGGTAAGGCTGATTTGCCCGCCCATCGAATGCCCCACCAAACTGACTTTGCGCAATTTGAGCTTTTTGACCAGTGCCTCGATACAATCGGCGAAAAAAGCCATGTCATAGCTCCAATCTCCCTGTCCCGATTTGCCATAACCTGGTAAGTCGACCACTATACATCGGTAATCTTGGCGCAGTTCGTCCACCACTTTTTTCCAGGCAGGCAGGTAACTGCCCAGGCCGTGGATGAAAATCAGGGTGGTTTTGCCTTTGCCTTCGTCGGCGTAAGCGATGCTGACCTGGTTGGGTAAGCTTATTTTTTTGACCGCAAAAGGGTATCGAATGTCTTCCATACTTTTGACTTGCGTTTGGCTGTACAAAAAAAATGGAAGGATGCAGGTGAACCAAACCATTACAGCGCCTCGTGAATTCATTGCAGGGGAAATTTGAATTATTTTATTTGGTGAAGAATCATGGCCGAAAAATAATTAATTGTAATTGAGGTAGATGATCTTTGACTTGTTTTGAAAAATAAGCACTTGGGTTGACTTAAAGCCATTTTTATACATTCTTTTCAAAATAGACGAAAAAAAATATTGTAAAAACCTAATTATTAATTTTTTACAAAAATAAAACTCAGTCAAATTAATTGGTAATTTACCACTTGACTTTTCTTTTTACCTTCACCTTGAGTAGCGTAAATACATTGAAAAAATGACTTTATGATCAAAGGTTTCTTTTTTCCATTGTTTTCATTTTCAGTGTACTATGCACTTTTAAGGATAACGCCGAAAAAAGGCCCTTGGTCACAAAACTATAACTGAGTCAAGCTTGACATTGAAGCGTCAATCGTATTCGTTTTCAATTGTTTAGAGCCTTTTATATTCACCTCTTTGCAAAAAGTCAACCTACCTGAGTTTCTTGATCCTACATCCAGCACATAAATCTCCTTCTAATTTTAATCCCGAAATCATTCATTACCATCAGGGACTTGGTTGAAAGTATATTTTGTCCAATAGCCTGTTCACCATTCATCATTTCAATTCATGCAAAACGCACTCGTTATGAAAAAAGCCTATACGCTCTTGTCGTTGCTGTGCGCGGCGCTGTTTACCTGCATCAGCCTGCAAGCTCAAAATGGAACCATCAAGGGGACAGTAAAAGATGCCGAATCGGGCGAAGCGTTGGTGGGAGCCAACGTAGTCATTGCCGGTACCAGCCAGGGCGCTGCCACCGACGCCAGTGGAATGTACACCATTGCCGATGTTAAACCAGGGGAATACGCCCTGGAAGTTACCTACACGGGTTTTCAAAACTTTAAAAAAATCGTCGTCGTAAAAGCGGGCGAAACCACTACCCTTGACTTTTCGATGGGGGCTGCGGTTCTGCTCGGTCAGGAAGTGGTTGTTTCCGCTTCACGCAAAGCTGAAAAACTCACCAACGCCCCAGCCACAATCACCGTAATCAACTCCAAGGCCATCAGTGAGTTGCCTTCTTTTAACGTGGCCGAATTATTGGGTCGCCAAAGAGGGGTGGACTACGTACGTTCGGGCGTACTCGGTGTAGGCATCAATGCCCGGGGCTTCAACAGTGCTTTTAATCCCAAAAACTTACAGTTGAACGACAACCGTTTGACGACACTCATCGCTACTGGCTTGCCCTTGGGTGCATTGAGTACCACCGTGAAAGAAGATGTAGAGCGGATAGAAGTCATCCTTGGTCCTTCTTCCGCGCTTTACGGCCCCAACGCCCACAACGGTTTGTTGAACACCATTACCAAAGACCCACGTACCTCCCAAGGGACGACCATTGCGGTGGGGGTAGGCAACCAAAATGTGTTGAGCACCCGTTTCCGCCACGCCAGCAAATGGGGAGATAATTTTGCCTTCAAAGTGAGTGCCGAATATTTGAAAGGAACCGAGTTTGACTACACCGATACCGTTTATTACAACAACACGGCTTTCGACAACAGACTTTTTGGTGGTACGGGCAATGGCTCCAAAATCATCCGTCATAAATCAACGGAGTTGGAACTGAACCGCGACTTCAGCTCCCTGCGCGGTGAGGCTGGCCTTTATTATTCGCCCACCAGCAAGTCAGACATCATTTTGTCCTACGGCCATAGTACCAGCAACAACATTGGGCTTACCAATGCTGGCCGCAACCAGATCAAAGATTGGCAGATCAACTGGTTCCAGTTGCGTTACGTATCGCCTCGGTTCTTCGTTCAGGCCTACCAGACCTACTCTAAAACGGAGGACACCTACGCCATGAACCAGCGCACCCAAAACTACTGGTCGTTTAAAGATGCTGGTTTTAGCGAAGAAGAATCTCGTCGTCGTTCTTTTGGTGAGCAGTGGTTCGGCATCAGCCCAACCGTAGGGGTTCCTTTGAACCGCAACTCGGTTTTTAAAGACAATTCCAACCGCACCAATGCCGAAGCACAGTACAACAACAAGGTAGCTGGCTTCGACTTCATTCTCGGGGTACAATACCAGCAAGATCGCGCCAACTCCAAAGGAACCTACCTCCTGGACGGAGGCGAAAACATCGAGGTAGCCCAGATTGGTGGTTACCTGCAAGTCGAGCGCAAATTTGGTGAACACCTCAAAGCTGTAGCTGCCGCTCGCTTTGACGACCATGATTTATACGGCTTCAATTTCATTCCCAAGGCAGCACTGGTGTACTACAACGACGCCAGTTCCTTCCGCCTGACTTATGGCCGGGGCATCGCTGCGCCAACCATCCTGAATCTGGAAGCCAATATCTTTGGTGGTGTATTGCTGGGCAATAGTACTGGTTATACCTTATCCGACGGCACCAAAATCCCGGGTTTGAAAGTAGAAACCATCCAAACTGTGGAAGTTGGATACAAAAGTACCTTGAGTGAACGCCTGTTCATTGATGCGAATGCCTACTACAATACCTCTGAAAACTTCCTTAGCCCATCCATCAACATTGCTACCGGGGGCCGCACTGTTACCCACCGGGGTGATGTGCCAATGAGTCAGGTAGTGCCGGGCACTCCCGAAACGGGTTCTGCGCTGGTTTTGACTTACCTAAACTTTGGTAAAGTCGCCACCTACGGCGCGGATGTGTCTTTCAATTACAGCGTTGCAGCGGGTTTATTGGCCAACTTGAACTACTCCTGGTTCAGCTACGACCTGGACAATAGTGATACCGCCAACGATGGCAACCGCGATGGCAAAGTAAACGAAAACGACTTGCCCATCAATACACCTACGCACAAGTTAGGACTGGGGCTTAATTACTCCAAAGGCAAGTTCTTCAGCAGCATCTTTGGTCGCTGGGTACAAGCTTATGACTTCTTCTCTGGCATCAACGTGGCAGCCAAAACCAACCCAGATTTGATTTACGCAGGTTCGCCCGTGTACGAAGACCGTCAGGTTGGTCGCAACTTCAACTTTGGCCCGCTCGGTGGATTTTTCAACGTGGACCTGAGTGCAGGTTACCGTTTTGGCAAACTCACCGTAGCTGCGCAGGCAGTGAACCTGTTTGGTTCTGAAGTACGGGAGTTTGTGGCTTCGCCTTCGATTAGTCGCCTCTTGTCTTTGGAAGTGAAAGTTGATTTACCGAAAAAATAACATAAGTCATCCCAAATTTTCAAAATAAGCCAAAGCGACATTTTTTATCACAAAGAAAGCACAAAGAAACACAAAGGACACAAAGCGAAGCTTCGTCTACGTCTAACTTTGTGTCCTTTGTGTCCTCTTTTTTCCTTTGTGATAAAAAAATGTCGCTTTTGTAAAGCTTTGAGAAATTCGGGATGACTCATGTTTCAAACCTCTCGATAATGCGCAACGCCCGCATCATTTCTACCGGCGCCTACGCCCCGGAGCTTGTCATTACCAATCAATATTTCAACGACTTATTGGGTGAAGACGTAGCCACCTGGCTGAGTGAGAACGTACACATCCACGAGCGCCGCTGGTGCGCCCCGGATGAAAGTACCGCCGACCTTTGTGTAGCCGCAGCCCAACAAGCCCTCGAACGCGCCTCCATCAAACCCGAACAATTAGACCTGATTCTGATTGCTACTGATACGCCGGAGTTTGTTTCCCCCTCTACCGCAGCGGTGGTACAAGCCCGTTTGGGCGCCAGCAATGCGGGCACTTTTGACATCAACACGGCTTGTGCAGGGTTTGTCACTGCGCTGGACATTGGCGTCAAGTACATCCGCGCTGATGAACACTACCAACACATCCTGGTGATTGGGGCTTATGCGATGAGCAAATACCTCAATTTGGAAGACAAAAAAACCGTTACCCTTTTTGCAGACGGGGCGGGCGCCGTTGTGCTCCGGGCCGATAATGACGAACAGACCGGCTATTTGAGCAGTCAACTTATTTCGCAGGGGCAATACCACGGATGGATGGGTATTTATGCCGGCGGTGCTCGTCACCCGATTAGTGATGCGATTGTGGCGAACCACGACCACCAATTGAAATTCATCCAAAAATTTCCCAAAACCCTCAACCCGAGCATGTGGGCTCAAATGGCGCAAACCCTTTGTGATCGGATTGGTGCAAGCCCGCAGGACGTGGCCCAGTATTTCATCACCCAAATCAACATCAATTCGATTTGGGATACCCTGGACTTGCTGGAGGTGCCCCGCGACCGGGCGCATACCATCATGCACTACTACGGCTATACCGGATCGGCCTGTATTCCCATGGCTTTTAATGATGCCGTAGAAAAAGGCAAAACCAAAGCGGGAGATTTGGTATTTTTCATCGGTTCGGGTGGAGGATTGGCTTTTGCTTCGGCAGCGTTTAGACTTTAAGAAAAGTTGAGGGAGGTTTAGGAGGTTGAGGAAGGTTGAGGCTACCGCGAGCGATACTCAACCTTCCTCAACCTCCTAAACTTCCCTCAACCTGCAACTACAAACAATGAAGGATTGGTTCTGCAAATGGGCGCTCTACAGCCCGGATGAAATTGCGGTAAAAGAATGGGAAACTGGCCGTACGCTCAGTTATGGTGTACTCAATAAAATGGCCAATCGCCTGGCCTGGTACTTGACCCAGGACTTGGGCTTACACTTGGGTGATCGGGTAGCGGTACTGGCGGACAATTGCCTGGAGTACATTGTCCTATTTGCTGCTGCGCAAAAAACGGGTTTGGTACTAGTGCCGCTCAATTACCGGCTGAGTGCACCTGAAATTGATTATTTGTTGCAAGATGCTACGCCAAGGCTAGTTTTGGCAGAAACAAAATACCAATCCCTTTTAGATGCTGCACCGACAACTCCAAGCATTGAATTACAATGGAGTGTGGAGGAACTGGGCCTTTGGCTGGAAGCTGCAGCAGAGCAGACCGAATGGCCTTTTACCCCCACTTTTTTGGACGATAACCATCCGATCTTTATCCTCTATACCTCGGGCACGACGGGCTTTCCTAAAGGTGCCTTGTACACACATAAGATGTTGTTTTGGAACAGCATCAATACGGCCATGAGTTTGGTGATCAACTCGCATGGCCGCACCGTAGTGTGTATGCCGCCTTTTCACACCGGGGGTTGGAATGTACTCACCACACCTCTCCTGCACCACGGTGGCTATGTGTGTTTGATGAAAAAATTCGATGCAGAGGAGGTGCTCAAAGCCTTGCAGGAAGAGACACCGAGTATTTTTATGGGGGTACCGACCATGTTGAAAATGATTGCCGATTGTGAGGGTTTCGCCGATGCGGATTTGTCCAGTTTGTACTACATTATCGTGGGTGGAGAACCCATGCCCATTCCCCTCATCGAAACCTGGCACGACAAGGGTGTCTTCATCCGCCAGGGCTTTGGCATGACCGAAGTTGGCCCCAATCTTTTTTCCTTGCACCACTGCGATGCCATGCGTAAAAAAGGCTCTATCGGGCGCCCCAATTTTTATGTGGACATCAAAATTGTGGATGAAAACGGCGAGGAGGTTCCGGTCAATACCCCCGGCGAGCTCCTCTTGCGCGGCCCCATGACTACCCCCGGCTACTGGGGCAATTCCAAGGCTACGGCCAGTTCCATCCGCGAAGGCTGGTTTTACAGCGGTGACATGATCCGACAAGACGGAGAGGGCTACATTTACGTGGTGGACCGCATCAAAAACATGTTCATTTCGGGTGGTGAAAACGTGTATCCAGCTGAGATCGAGCGGGTGCTCATTGCCCATCCGCAGGTGTCGGGCGCAGCGGTGATCGGGGTGAAAGATGAAAAATGGGGCGAGGTAGGCAAGGCTTTTGTCACCCTGGAAGAAGGGCATTCACTGGATGAAGCGGAGCTCAAAGCCTGGTGTGTGCAACATCTGGCAAAGTTCAAGGTGCCAAAGTATGTTGAGTTTTTGGCGGTATTACCCGTGAGTGCAACGGGGAAAATTGATAAGAAGGTGTTGAGGTGAGTAACGAGAACGAAATAACTTCCTTCTCAAAAACCGCCTTTAAAAAACGAGTGCTCAGCGATGTGAACGCTCGCTCTTGGCTCGTAAAAATTCAAGCCCTCTCAGTAATGTTAATTTCCAGGTTTTGCACATTAAACACAATGAATATACGTTTAAATTTAAGTCTTATTTGGATAATCAGAACTCGTTAATTAGCCAGCAATATGAAAAAACGTACCTTACTCTCCCTTACTTTTATAGTATTTGGTTTGGGGTTGCTTGATGCACAATCGCTTAACAAGCCCGAATTATTGACCATTCTGCTAAAAACGGACACCACTGTACAATACGGTGCTGTATCCAGTGTCTTTAGCAATTTAAAAGATAGCATCCCCCTTAAAGGTATTCCGGGGTTCCTGAAACACACTCAACTCAAATTTTTTAGCTTCAATCCCGCGCAACATCATTACGACCGTTTTCGCAAAGGCCTATCAAGCAAAGACCAATTTGATCAGTGGTTTAAACGACTTAAATTTGATTCTAGCCATGTGCAGGAGCAATTTTTCAAACATACAACTTATGTCGTATCCGCTCTAGATGCCGACGGGCAAAAGGTTTTGATCTTTGACCTGAACCAAAATCTGGATTTTTCAGATGAGGAAGTCATGCGTTTTGATACGGCTTTTTATAGTTTACCCAAAGAAGAACAGGAAAAAAAATTGGCGAAATTGCCCCATGTCAGCTTTCAGTATGAATATGTGGACCAATCAGGAAAGCTAAAGCTGAAAAAACAAGTAATGAGCATTGATCCCTATCGAGGATTTTTCAACGAATACCCTACAAAAATTGATAAAGCACTTGAATTAGCTTACCGCTATAATCAATGGGAAAAAGGAGAGGTTCGGGAAGGTGGGATAATAACGCTAGTATACGTTAGAAACAGTGTCAACTTACCCGCACCTTATAAAGGAAGTGGTATCAATCTAGTAGTTCCCCCCAATCAAGGCAAACCAAAGCTCCGAGACTATTACAAACCAGGCGATACCCTGTTGATTGGCTCGTTTCAATACGTTTTTACAAGAGTTTCCACTTTTGCTGACACCCTCTTTCTGGAAAGACTAAGAAAAGAAGAAAGGCCAATTGGCTATCGGGCGGGGTTTTACGCTAATGAGGTACAAATGATGGCGTTGGATAGCAGCAACATTAAATTGTATGATTTGCTTAAAAAAGGACAATATGTGATCCTGGATTATTGGGGAACCTGGTGTAAGCCCTGCATTGCCAAATTGCCTGCGATCAAAAAACTGCATGAAACAATTGCTGCAAAGCCTGCACAAATGATCAGTGTGGCCTACGATGATAATTTCAGCGAGGTCAAAAAATTTGTTGCAGCGCAGCAAATGGATTGGTTGAATGTATTTGAGTCAATGGACAATAAATCTCCGAGGCAGGCTTCTCCGGTCAAAACCTTCAAAGTCACACTTTTTCCGACCTTCATCCTCATTCAGCCGGATGGCAAAATCATTTCTACTGATTTTGATGAGATCGTAAAATGGGCGGAAACGTTGTAGTTTTAGGTGAGTTCGGGGATTCCCGAAGGGAATTTATGTTTATAGTAAGTCAAATGAGAGGCATTGATCAATCCTGAAGGGATTGTATGTCGATAAATTTCAACATAAAGTCCCTTCAGGACTTTGAAGAGCCTTTAACATTTCCCTATAAACATAAAATTCCTTCGGAATTAGTCAATAAGGTTCTGATTATTTAGAGCGTGCCACTGATCAGCCTTTATTGGCGAAGTCAAAGTCACTTCAATACCCGAATTCACCTTTTTAAGCAGGTATCACTCACTCCGCAAGGACTTCACCGGATTCGCCGTAGCCGCCCGTACACTCTGCACACTCACCGTCAAAAAAGCGATCAAGAGCGCCAGGAGCCCTGCCAATACAAAGACCCACCACTGAATTTCGATGTGGAAGGCAAACGCCTTGAGCCAGTTGTGCATGAAGTACCAGGCCAGGGGTGCAGCAAAAATGAGCGAGATAAGCACCAATCCCAAAAAGTCGCGTGACAACAAGCGCACAATACTGCCCACCGAAGCACCCAGCACCTTGCGCACTCCAATCTCTTTGGTCCGCCGCTCGGCGGTGAAGGCCGCCAGTCCAAACAAACCCAAACAAGCAATCAGGATGGACAGGCAAGAAAAAACCATTACCACCATCGCGGTGCGGTGTTCGCGGCGGTAAAGGGTATCCAGATGCTCATCCAGGAATACGTAGTCGAAAGCAGAACTAGGCAAAACCTCGTCAAACACCTTTTGAATTTGTTGCATGCTGCCCTTGAGGTCTTTGGTATTCAGCCGAACCAGGCTGTATGATTTTTGCTCCGTAGAAGCATTGTGGAAAGCATAACCACCGAGGGGTTGGTGTAAATCCTGAAAGTGAAAATTGTCCATTACCCCTACAATTTCAGCCCGGTCATACCCAAATAGATTGGTGGCTTTTTTGCCAATGGCTTCTTCGGGAGTATAGCCCAAAAAGTCGGAAACCAATTTATTGACCACCACCTTTACTGTAGTATCTCCGGGTTCACGATCGACCATGGGGGTAAGGTTTCCAGCCAACAATTGGATGTCCAGTATCTTTAAAATATTGTTGTCGGCATGGTTGGTAACCACCGGGAGGGATTCTTGTAGTTTATCCGGCCGAGAAACTGAACGGCCACTAGCCCCTGCGCCGGGGAAACTTTGCGCCTGACAAACATCCACCACTGTGCCGATCGATTTACAGGCATTGCTAAACGTGGTAACCTGGGTAGCATCTTGTGCCGCCGCCATGTTGATGGCCACCACTTGCTCAGGGTTGTAGCCCAGATTTTGCTGTTGAATAAAATTGAGTTGTTGGTAAAAAAGCACGGTGCAAATCATCAACATGATCGAAGCAGAAAACTGCACAATGACCAAAGACTGGCGCAAAAGCCCGCCTGATGATTTTTGCTGAAAAGTGGTCTGTAGGAGATTTTTGGGACTGAACGCGGATAAAAGCAACGCTGGATAAGCCCCCGCCAGAAGTACCACCACGACCCAAAGTCTCAGCAACCCACCCAGAATCTGAGGGGATAAGATGGCTTTAATTTCAAATTGTTTTCCCGAAATTTGGTTGAACAGGGGCAAAAACAACAGCACCAAAATCAGCGCTAACCCCAGTGCCAAAGCGGCCAATACTGCGGTTTCCAAATAAAACCGACTAGCCAATTGTGCTCTTGTAGCTCCTACAGCTTTGGTAATGCCTACCTCTCTGAATCTTTGTTGCGCGCGGGCAGTGGCCAGGTTCATGTAGTTGATACAGGCAATCACCAAGATGACGATCGCCAAAATGATGAGGATTTTCACCTGCTGGGGGTCGCCACTTCTTTGGGTATAACTATCGGATATATCGGCGGAATGAAGGTGTACATCTTTCAGGGCTTGAAGCGCAAATTTTTGCCATTGCCGATCTTTGGCGACGTATTTATTCAACACATCGGCCATTTGTTTTTCAATCACCCGAGGGTCAGCCTTAGCATTCAGCAAAAAGTAGGTCTCAAAGCTGGAATTATCCCAGGTCAGGTCCCGAAACATACGGCCAACCGTAGGAAATGAACCAATAACTTCTGCATCCAGCGTAGAATTGAGCGGAAAATCTTCGTACACGCCCGTAACCTCCAGGGTAAGGCTGTTTTCGATTTTGATGGTTTGGCTGACGGCGTCCATATCCGGGAAATAACGATCAGCTACCGATTTGCTCAGGAGAACTTTATTTGGGCCGTTTAGGGCGGTGTTGGGGTCTCCTGCCAAGAATTTCAGGTCAAAAATCTCCATCAGTGAAGAATCCGCCCAAAAAAGATTGGCCTGACTGAATTTTTGGTTATTGGCATTGATCATGGCTTTTTCGCCATAATTGAATTCCCACATGCGCATTTGTGCCTCAATGCCCGGGATTTCGTTTTTCATCACTGGCCCTACACTGTTGGGGAGGTTGGCTGTAGTTTCTTCTCCATTGTCATAATCCACTTTGGCCAAGCCCCGGTAAATCCGATCCACTTTGTAATGATAGCGATCAAAAGACAATTCCTCCTTTACAAACACTAACAATAGGAGGGCAACGGCAATACCCAGCCCTAGCCCCATGAGGTTCAAGCCGCTGAACAATTTGTTCTTCATCAAATTGCGTACAGCTATTTTCAGGTAGTTTGTAAGCATAGCGGAGTCCTTTGTTTTTTTGGAAAACGGAAGCAATAATAAGGTTAAAAACCGTAAACCTATTCGCTCTTCAGCGATTTAATCGGATCAATCGTAGCCGCCCGCACACTCTGCATACTCACCGTGAGGAATGCAATCAACATAGCGCTAGCGCCTGCCAATACAAAGACCCACCATTCGATGTTGATGCGGTAAGCAAATTCCTTCAGCCAGCCGTTCATGAAGTACCAGGCCACCGGCGAAGCAATGACTACCGATACCAGCACCAAACGCAAAAAGTCGCGGGAAAGCAATTGTACGATGCTGCCAATGGATGCGCCCAAAACCTTGCGCACCCCAATTTCTTTGGTGCGTTGCTCGGCAGTGAAAGCGGCCAAGCCAAACAAGCCCAAACAGGCAATTAAGATAGCCAGACAGGAGAACACCATCACCACTGAGGCCGTCCGCTGCTCGCGGCGGTATAAGGTATTCAAATGATCGTCCAGGAAGGTATAATCAAAAGCCGAAGTGGGCATGCTCTGATTGAACAAGGCTTCGATTTGCTTCATACTCTGTGGCAAATCCTGGGTTTGCAATTTGATCAAGGTATAGGTGCGCCCTTCGGTATTGGCGTTGTGGAAAGCGTAGCCACCAATCGGTTGATGGAAATTGTCGAAGTGAAAGTTGTCCATCACCCCCACAATTTCAGCATTGTCAAACAGGTTCGGTGCTTTTTTGCCAATTGCTTCCTCAGGAGTGTAGCCCAAAAAGTCAGCTACAAATTTATTGACCACCACCTGCACCGTAGTGTCTTTTGGATCCTTCTCCGCTGCTGGAACGGTTTTTCCAGCCAATAATTTAATGTCGAGCACATCCAGAATTTCCGTGTTCGCGTGGTTGGTGGTAACCGGGATGGTTTGAGACTCACTGTTGGGTGGAGAAATGGTGCGCCCACTGCCCCCCTCGCCGGGGAAAGTTTGGGCACGAGTCACCTCTTGTACACTGCTCAAGGCTTTGCAGGCATGGTTGAAACCGTTGATCTGATCTCTGGTTTCGGCAGCTGCCATGTTGATGGCCACCACCTGATCGGGCTTATAACCTAGGTTGCGTTGCTGGATGAAGTTGAGCTGTTGGTAAAACAACACCGTGCAGATGATCAGAATGATGGAGGCCGAAAACTGTACCACCACCAGTGAGCGCCGCAAAACCCCCGCAGATGACTTTTGGCGAAAAGCGGTTTGTAACAGATGTTTTGGGTTAAAAGAAGACAACATCAGGGCAGGGTAAGAACCGGCCAACAGGGTTACAATCGTCCCAATGGCCAACAAACCTAACAAAACTGTTGGCGTAAGCACGTCCAAAACCCCAAACTGTTTGCCCGCCAAATCATTAAAAATGGGCAAAATTCCCAGCATCAGCACAACACCCATCACCAGGGCAATGGCCACCATCAGCGCAGTCTCCAGGTAAAAACGCCGCGCCAATTGCATGCGGGTCGCCCCTACCGTTTTGGTGATGCCTACTTCCCGAAAACGTTGTTGCGAGCGGGCAGTAGCCAGGTTCATGTAGTTGATGCAGGCAATCACGAGGATCACAATGGCCAAAATGATCAGGATCCGTACTTGCTGCGGGTCACCGATCCGATCGCTGTACGAGTGTCCGATGGTGGCGGAATGCAAGTGAACATCCGTCATGGCCTGGAGCCGGTATTTCATCCAGCGGTTCTCTACGGGGACATTTTTTTCATAAATCTTATTGAACTGTACTTCCAGTTTCTTTGGATCAGCACCAGGACTCAACAAAAAGAAGGTTTCAAAACTAGCGTTGCTCCAGCTCAGGTTGTTCACCGTCCAGGCGACACTGGGAAAGGAACCAATGACTTCGGCATCCAGGGTTGAATTTTGTGGAAAATCGGCGTACACGCCGGTTACTTCCAATTCGAGCGAATTGTCAATTTTGATCAAACGGCCAATCGGGTCCTGTCTGGGAAAATATTTATCGGCTACCGTTTTGCTTAAAATAACTTTCTTAGGGCCATTCAGCGCGGTTGCGGGATTGCCGGCCAATAGTTTAAGGTCAAAAATTTTAAAAATAGTCGAATCCGCCCAAGCGAAGTTTTTTTGTACAAACTTGCGTTCACCCACACTAACAAATGCAGGTTCCCCAAAATTGTGCTCCCACATGCGCATTTGCTCCTCTACCCCGGCCACCTCACTTTTCATCGTTGGACCAACAATATTGGGGTAGCTGGACCAGGTTTCGCTGATTTCTCCAAACGTTACATCTACAATGCCCCGATAAATGCGCTCCACTTTGGTATGAAAACGATCAAAAGACACTTCATCCTGTACATACACCAACAGCAATAAAGCTACAGCAATGCCCAAGGCCAATCCCAACAAATTCAAACCCGTAAAGAGTTTGTTTTTCATCAGGTTGCGGATGGCTATTTTTAGGTAGTTCGTAAGCATAGGGAGTGTATTTGAAGTTGAGAGAGGTTGAGGAAGGTTGAGGCTACCGCAGCGACTTAGACAAGGACTTTGTCAAAATCGCTGCGGTAACTGCAACTTCTCAACCAAAAGATGTTATTCCGATTTCAACGACTGCACCGGATTCACCAGCGCGGCCCGAATGGCTTGTATACTTACCGTAACCAGAGCGATGGCAATCGCCATCAAACCCGCCACTACAAAGAACCACCATTCGATGTCGATGCGGTAAGCAAAATCTTGTAGCCAGCCTTGCATGTCATACCAGGCTAGTGGCGAAGCAATCAGGATACCGATGCAGACCATAATGACAAAGTCTTTGGACAAAAGGGTTACGATGCCCGTTACGGACGCGCCCAATACTTTGCGCACCCCAATTTCTTTGGTGCGGCGCTCGGCGGTGAAAGCGGCCAAGGCAAACAGACCCAGGCAAGAAATAAGAATGGCAATCACCGAGAAGATGTTGAACATCAAGGCCGAACGTTGGTCTTTTTCGTAGAGTTTTTCAAACTCATCATCCAGAAACTGGTATTCAAAAATGCGGTCGGGTACGTTTGTGCGCCAGAGGTTGCTGGCAAAATCTACTGCTTTGCTGGCATTCGAGCCCGTGGTTTTGACGTACAAGGTGGTCCTCCATTCGGGGTCTCCATTGATGACCACGGGTGGAATTTTTTCGTGCATGTCGCGCAGGTGGAAGTCTTTGACCACTCCGATGATCTGCCCCTTAATGCCATTGCCTTCAAAGCGTTGGCCGATGACAGGTGATTTTAGGTTGCAGATTTTGACTGCGGCTTCGTTGAGTACAAAATTGCTTTCATCCGCTTTATTTTCTTCTTGAAACCAACGGCCTTCCAGCAGTTTTAAGCCAAAGATTTTTTGGAAATTGACATCTGCTGAAAATGGTGCAAAGGTTGGGTTTTCATTTTCTTTACGGCCTTCCCATTCAAAATTGCCACTGCTGCTGGAGCCGTGGTTGACAATAGAAGCCGAAGCCATACTGATGCCACTTACTGCCGGGTTGTTTTCAATTTCCCGCACCATCCGTTTCATGGTGTTTTCGCCAGCAGGAGTCCGGAGCATTTGCCAAGGGAAGTTGATGCGCATCACGTATTCCCGGTCAAAACCCAGGTTTGTATTCCGAATAAACTGGAGCTGTTTGTAAATGGTGAGCGTACTTACAATCAAGCCCACCGAAATGGCGAATTGTAAAACGGCCAAACCTTTCCAAAAGCCAGTTTTGTGTTTGCTCAAAAAATTGCCGCCCTTCATGATGTTGAGGGGCTGAAAAGATGACAATAAAATGGAAGGGTAAATTCCCGTAAGTAGGGTGACCAGCACCAGAACGGACAGAATGATTTTCCAAAGATTAAAATCCAGGAGATTCAATTTAAAAGCTACTCCGGTCAGTTGATTGAACATAGGCATGCTGAGCTTGGTCATCAACAAGGTGACCAATAACGCAACCGTACACATCGCTGCCGATTCCAACATAAATTGACTGAACATCTGCCCTTTGCTGGCACCCATTATTTTTTGTACCCCAATTTCTTTACCGCGTTTGCTGGTGCGGGCAATCGACAAATTGACGTAGTTGATACAAGCTACCACGAGAATCAAGAGGCCAATGATGAAAAATATCCGAATCGTGCTGAAGTCGGTGGTGCTGCCTTCGCTGGACATGATCGACTGGTCGAAACGCATTTCCGACATGGGCTCAACAGTGACGACGATGGTGCTGTCGCTTTTTTCTTTGCGCAACATTCGGGTGATCTGTTTGCCCAGTTTTTTGGCATCGGTACCTGGGCGCAGACGGGCATAGGCATTGTAGTTGAAGTTACCCCAAGAGTCGTCGTTTTTTTTGTTCTGGGGGTCGCCTTGGCGCAAGGCCATGGGAATCATCAGGTTAAACTTAAAACTCGAGTTGAGCGGATCGTCCTTGACTACTCCTTGTACCACACATTCATTGGTATCCACACGAAGCAGTTGACCGATGGGATCGGCATCGCCAAAGAGCTGATGAGCGGTAGTTTGATTGAGAATGACACTTTTAGGGTGTTGCAAGAAGTCTTTCTCCCCCCCATCTACAAATTCGTATTTGAAGAGTTTAAACCAACTAGAATCAACCGTGGCACAACGACCAATTTTGATCAGTTCGTTTTTCCGTTTGATGGTAGATTCACCAGCCCCCGAGGTAACCTGAGCAACCAATTCGAAGTCGGCAAACCGACTACCAACCATCGGCGCTAGTTTCAGCGGCACAGTGCTCCAATGCCAAGTCTCGGTATCACTGATTTTGATGTGACTCTTGATGCGGTAAATGCGCTCGGCGTGATCGTGGTAACGATCGTAGCTCAGTTCATTGGTGACCCACATGCCGATGAGCAGGGCTCCGGTCATACCCAGAGACAATCCAATGATGTTGATCAAACCGGAAGTTCGATCTTTGAGGAAGGCGCGCGAGGCAATGCGCAGGAAGAGTTTGAACATATCCACCAAAATTGTAGGGGCGACCCTTCGTGGTCGCCCATTTTTGGAAAAGGAATTGGTAGGTACCCCTTTGTGGGTACCCAAATGGGAAAAAAATGACCGAGGGCGACCACAAAGGGTCGCCCCTACGAATTACACATGAAAATTCTCCGTCACCACCTTGCCATCAAACAAATTGATCACCCGGTGAGCAAAGCCAGAATCATGCGGTGAGTGCGTTACCATCACGATGGTAGTGCCTTCGATATTCAGTTCACGGAGCAAGTTCATCACCTGCTCGCCGTTGGAAGAGTCGAGGTTACCCGTAGGCTCATCCGCGAGGATCATCTTGGGTGTGGCTACTACTGCGCGGGCGATGGCCGTCCGCTGTTGCTGACCACCGGAAAGCTGCTGTGGGAAGTGATTGCGGCGGTGCATCATGTTCATGCGTTCCAGGGCTGCTTCGGCGCGTTTTTTGCGGTCGGCAGCAGGTACTTTGAGGTACAATAGGGGTAGTTCCACGTTTTCGTATACCGTAAGTTCATCAATCAGGTTGAAGCTTTGGAATACAAATCCGATGTTCCCTTTGCGCAATTGGGCGCGGCTGCGTTCGGGCATTTTAGCGACTTCGGTGCCATAAAAATGGTACTCCCCTAAGGATGGGTTGTCCAACAAGCCCAGAATATTGAGCAAAGTTGATTTTCCACAACCAGAAGGGCCCATGATGGCCACAAATTCTCCGTCTTGGATTTCCAGACTAATCCCGTTTAGGGCGGTGGTTTCTACTTCTTCGGTAGTGAAAACCTTTTGTAGGTTGACAGTCTTTATCATAAAGATGAAAGATGAAAGATGAGAGATGAAAGATGAAGGACGAGAGCATTTCATCTCTCATCTCTCATCTTTCATCTTTTAAAATTCGAGTACTTCGTTGTCACCAAAAGTATCATAAGAGGAGGTAATCACCCGTTCGCCAGGTTTTAGGCCTTCCAATACTTCAAAATATTCAGGGTTTTTACGCCCCAGGGAGATGCGACGGCGCACCGCGCGTTTGTCTCCATTTTCCAATACGTACACCCAGTTGCCACCCGTAGTGGAGAAAAAGCCTCCAGTGGGCAGCAAAACTGCTTGAGTGGGTTGTCCCAATTGCAAACGAACGGTGACAGATTGGCCCCGTTTGATGCCCTCGGGGGCGCCTAGCGAGAATTTCATGTCCACTTCAAAACGGCCACTGCGTACCTCCGGATAAATCTTGATGATTTCGAGTTTGTACGATTTGCCATTGAAGTCAAAACTACCCGGCAAGCCGCTGAATACCCGGTTGATGTAGTATTCGTCGATGGCCGCCCGAATTTTGAAACCACTTAAGTCGTCAATCTGGCCAATGTTTTGGCCCTGGCTGATGTTTGACCCTACTTCCACATCCATTGATGACAAGAGGCCAGGTACTGGTGCTTTTACTTCCAGGTTTTCCAGGGTTTGCCGCCAGAGTTCTACGTTTCTTTGGGTGCGCTCCAGGGTGCCTTCCAGTTGTTTGATCTGGATGACGGCGTTTTCTTCCTGGTACTTTTGCGACTCGATTGCGATTTCGCGTTGTTTAACCAGGCGTTCATAGTCGCGTTTGCCGCGTAGGTACTCTTGTTCAGAGACGACTTTATCTGCAAATAGTTGCTTGTTGCGATCGTATAAATCCTTGGCTTGTTCAATTTGAAAGTCTAGTTCATTCAGGCTGCTGCGTAGGGAAAAGCGCTCTACTTTGAGGCGTTGGCGGGTATTTTGCAGGTCGTTGACGAGCCGGCTGGCCTCGGTTTCAGACTGCAAAAAGTTGAGTTTGAGTTGTTGGTTTTCCAACTTCAACAAAGTTTGGCCCTTGGTAACCGCATTACCTCCTTCTACCATTTTTTGGGTAACATAGCCACCCACGACGGCATCCAGGCGAATGGTTTTGAGGGGTTGCACATTGCCCGTAATGGGAATGGTTTCATCGAAGGTACCATTCATGACCTCCGAGATGGTGAGTTTGTCTTGTTCGACGTTGAGCGTAGTTTTGTGCTCTTTCAGCAATTGCCAGCCGAAAAATCCTACAAATGCGGCACCGAGTACAAAAAGTACAATTCGTTGGGTTGTCCAAAATTTCTTTTCAATCTTCCTATCCATGGTAATGTTTGGCTTGTTGTTCTCTTGGAATGGCGGGTTTGTCACCATTCTTTATCCTGTTCATGCAGATTCAAGCCCTGTGCCAAAGTTGTAAGAAATTGAAAATCAATATATTGAAATAGGTAAAAACTGGATTTCTTGTTCAGAAGCGGACAGAAAGTGTTCGGAAACGGACACCTGAAATACCAGATTGAGTAGAGCCGTCCACTAGTTTTTTCACAAAAAATTGCATCCTGCTAAAACCTGCTGTATTTTCGTGACCAACTCAATATACTGATTATTTCCATCAATCTTCAAGCACGCCCATGCAAACCATTGAAATTAAAACCACCCAGAATGTCACCATCGAATACGAATTGGCTTCACTTTGGGAACGAGGCCTTTCCACTTTTATTGATTTAATCATCATCGTTGTAGGCAGTGTCCTGGTGCCAACGATGTTGAGTTTATTGGGTTTGTCGGCATTGATTCCGTTTCAGCTAATTTTTACACTGTGTTTTCTCAGTTTTTTCTTTGGTTATTTCTTTTTACTGGAAAGTATGATGGGTGGACAAACCTTGGGCAAAAAAATGACAAATATCCGGGTAGTTCGGCTGGATGGTGAAATTCCTACGGTAAACGACTACCTCCTACGAGCCGTTTTCCAATATGTAGATACCATTCTTTCCGGGGGGATTTTGGCAGCCATGCTCATTAGTTCTACCACCCGCCAACAACGCCTGGGCGACATGACCGCAGGTACCACCGTTATCCGCAAACGCAACAACATCCGGATGCATCTTCGCAACATCCTCAATATTGATACCCTCGAAAGTTACGAGCCCGTTTATTACCAAGTAAAAGCCCTTAATGAGCAGGACATGCTCAGCATCAAACAGGTCATCAGTCGGGTGCGCAAATACCCGAATGACGCGCATTGGGCAGTGGTGGAATCCCTTGCTGCTCAACTCAAAGAACTTTTGGACATCCATGAAACGCGCAAAAGTGATGACCTGGAATTCCTGCGCACCCTCTTGCGCGACTACATCGTGCTTACCCGATAATACTTACTTTGTAACTTTATTTCATTTCCGTTCCTTATTAACTCCCATTATACCTCAATTTTTTTTGATTTGGCTTAGCCGAATCAAGTAAGTGCCTGCTCATAATTAATGGCACTTTTTGAAGGAGCTAATTTTAAGCCAGATGAGGCAAAAAACGTAGCCATAGCAGAGCTACGGCGAGGCTTTTTAACGAAATATGGCTTAAAATTAGCCCTTCAAAAAGTGTTGATTAATTATGAGTAGGCACTTAACTGTGTTTTAAAATTAGCATTGACTGGTACTACCAGTGAGGGCAGGATGTGTTTTTTTGAATCTCAAATTTTTTCCGTTATTTGCGATCCGAACCATTTGACCTTAACCATGCACAAGCTCTTACTCATCCT
Organism: Haliscomenobacter sp.; assembly: GCF_041740695.1. GTDB lineage: Bacteria > Bacteroidota > Bacteroidia > Chitinophagales > Saprospiraceae > Haliscomenobacter. The sequence goes on from NZ_JBGSLK010000060.1 coordinate 55,798, forward strand.
GGTGTTTTGTGGCCTGTTCGCTTGCCAGAGCAAAACCCAGCAGGCTACTGAACCCGCCATTTCGCCCAATGCCGAGCGCTTCTACGACCAACACCCAGCTTACCGGGTTAGTGGCCTCGAAACCCGTCGCTTCAAGCTGGAAGACATCGAACCGATGATCAAAGCGCTGCCAGAACCCTTTAAGGTGAAACTGGCGGGAAAATCCTTCCAGGATCGCAACATCTACCAGGTTAGCATCGGTACCGGGCCAGTCAAAGTGCTCATGTGGTCGCAGATGCACGGCGATGAATCCACGGCGACGATGGCGCTGATGGACTTGTTTCAGTTCCTGCAAAAAAAGGATGAGTTCGACTCCTTGCGGCAGGTTTTGCTCTCTAAACTGACCCTACATTTTATCCCCATGTTGAATCCGGATGGTGCCAACCGCTTCACCCGCCGCAACATGCAGGGCATCGACATCAACCGGGACGCCATGCGCCTACAAACACCCGAAGGTCGCATCCTCAAACGGGTTCGGGACGAGACCAAGGCCGACTGGGGCTTCAACCTCCACGACCAAAACATCTACCTCGGTGCTGGAGTTGGGCCATATCCGGCTTCCATCTCGGTGTTAGCCCCGGCATATAATTATGAGAAACAAATCAACGAAACCCGGGGCGATGCCATGCGCCTGATCGGGATAATGAACCAATTGTTGCAACGCCACATCTCCAAACAGGTAGGTCGATATGACGACGCCTTTGAACCCCGCGCCTTTGGCGACAACATCCAAAAATGGGGCACTCGTACCATCCTGATCGAAAGTGGAGGTTTGCAAGGCGACCCTGAAAACCAGATGCTCCGGCGCCTCAATTTTTCCATCTTCTTGACTGCCCTGGAGGCCATTGCCGCCGAGCGCCACAAGGAATGGGATTACATTGCCTACGAAGGTTTGCCCGAAAATCAGCCGAGTGGCATGCAGGACTTGATCGTGCGCAAAATACAAGTCACCCGTACCGACAAAACCTACAAGGTAGACCTGGCTTTCCGTCGCGAAGAAGTGAATTATGACAACAGCCGCAAGTTTTTTTACCGCTCGAACATCTCCGAAATGGGTGATTTGCAAAATACTTACGGTTACGAAGAAATTGAGTTGGAGGGTTATCAGGCGGTTCCTGGCAATATCCGGCCCGGAGTAATAACCTGGCAAGAAGCTCAAAAATTGGATCACATGGCGCTGCTCCGCGAGGGCATTACAGATGTGCAAGTGAGTAGTTGGCCAGAGCGTTTGGAAATGAGTAAGCTGCCCGTTTTGCTGGTTCGTCCAAAGCGTAATCCGGCTAGTCCCGGAAATTCGGGCATGATCAATCTAGGTTCAGGTGGTTCAATTTTATTGCAAAAAGATGGAAAGACGGAGTATGCGGTGGTGAATGGTTTTTTGCATAAAGTGTTGTGAATGAGCTACAATTTTTTTTAACCACCTAAGAAACTATAGACACCTAAGAAACACTTTAGCTAAGGTGCTTCTTAGGTGCCTATAGTTTCTTAGGTGGTTAAATCCAACACCTCAAAGTACCCCAAGGGCACCTCATCCACCAACCAAACCCCATTATCCGAGCGGTAAAAAGTATGGCCAATGGCATGCATTTCGCCGGCAAGCACTTTGAGTATAACCACTCGACCATGTCGTTCACCAACCTTTTCCGCGGTTTCAACATCCAGAGACAGGTGTACCTGGTGGCGTTTCCCTTTGATGATGCCCACGTTGAGGATAGAAGGCAAAAAGCGGTCAGCAGTGCCGTGGTACAAAATGGCTGGAGGTATTTCTGGGCTATAACCCAATTCAACTTCAACGGAATGGCCTTGACTCGCCCGAATCCTCAAACCATCGGGGCTGAATGCAAAGCGTTGTTTGTCATTTTCTTGGACTACTTCGAGTAGTAGGTCGATGGAAAGATCTTGGCCTTTTTTGGCAAAGGCATCCAACAATTCGGCAATGCTGCACCAGCCATGTTCATCGAGGTGCAGGCCATAGAGTTCGGGTTGGTGCCGCAGCAGCAGCGACAGTTTTTTGCTAAGCCGCGTTTGTACTTGGGTGTTCATTTTAGTATGATTCACTAGCTAGGTAATACCTGAAAAACGATCAAAAATAGGATAAAGTTCCTTAGCCTGCTTTAGAATTCTGGTTCATTGTGCTTGAGTTAGCCCAAAAACTTTCTGCGCAAAGCGCTGAATCGACGCGTCTTCCCAGGCCAATAGCTCTTCGATCGGAATCCAGCGAAAGGTTTTTTCATCGAATTTGGCGGGCAAAATCAGCTTGAACACGTAGCGCAAATCGTGGTGCGGATGCGCCGGAAATTCCCCCCGCGCCGGGATCAGGTGCACATCTAGATCAATCGGCTCGCCTTCTCCAAAAACACTAAAGGCCGTTACACTCAAACCAGTTTCCTCCATAAGTTCCCGAATGGCCGCTTGTAGGGTGTTGAAGTCTTGATCCGGCTCCACATGGCCACCAAATTGCAACCAGCGATCCAGTTTTTGATGGTAATGAAAAAGGATGTTCTGCTGGCTTTGATCCAGTAGGATGGAAGAAACCGTAATGTGGCCAGCGGTCAGTTGGGGGTAAAACGGGTTTTCCTGGCTTTGGATGAAGGCTACGACCTCCTGGACATAGGCCCGCTCGACCTCATCCGCAGGGTGATATGCCTTCAAAAATTCCAGGGTAAATTGTTTTTGCTGCTCTACCCGCATCATACGTTCCAAGTTTTTTACCTTTCAGTGCTTATTTAAGCTTTAAAGTGTAAAATAAGGATAAAAATTCAGCCTCCGTTTAAACCATGGCCACAAATCCAAGTCAAATCTTTCAAACCAACAAAATCTGATGCCGCAGGCTAAAACCAGTGACGACGAAATCCTGGGACTCATGCGAAACCCTAAAACCCTGGAGCGTGGGTTTCGGCTACTGATGGAGACCCATCAAGAGCGGCTATATTGGCAAGTACGGCGCCTGTTGAACGACCACGAGGATGCCAACGATGTCCTACAAAATGCCCTGGTGAAGGTATTTCGCAACATCGGACAGTTTGAAGGGAAATCGGGGCTGTATACCTGGTTGTACCGCATCGTGACCAATGAGGCCATCACTTTCCTCAACCAGCGCAAGCGCAGGAGTTCGACCTCAATCGATGACGCCAACATCAACCTGGCCAATCGTTTGCACGCCGACTCGTTTTTTGACGGCGATGAGGCACAGATTCGGTTGAAACAAGCCCTGGAAACTCTGCCAGACCGCCAAAAAGAGGTATTCAATTTGCGGTATTACGAGGAAATGGGCTATGAAGAAATGTCGAAATTGCTCAACACTTCGGTGGGCGCACTCAAGGCATCTTTTCACCACGCCGTTAAAAAAGTAGAACTGTTTTTTGCAACATAGGGGCGATTAAAAAACATCAGTTTTTTTGCCCCACTGTATTAGTTTATTCAAGCTCAGTAGATTTTATGGCCATGCAACCTTGTGTTCATAAAGTCTAATCAAAACAACAAAGAATGAAACGCCCTGATGAAGATATCCGTAAAGAATTGGAGGAGCTGTCGCCGAATTTGCTCAAACTGAAAGAGCAAGGAGACGGTTTTCGCCTGCCAGGGGACTATTTTCAGCGCATGCAAAAAGAAGTGCTGGAAAAAGTCCAAGCGGGTTCACAACCTGTAGCTGCCAAAAACATTGGCTGGCTGGATCGGCTCTTAGCCCCCCTCCAGTTTTTGTTCCAGCCCCGTTGGGCGCTTAGTCTGGCGACCATTGCCCTGCTCGTCACCTTGGGTGCCGTTTGGTTCTATCAAAATCAGCCTGGTACGGAATCAGCTTTAAGTGCAGAATTGGCCAAACTGGATCCTGAATCCTTGGATGCCTACATTCAAGCGAACCTCCATGAATTTGATACCGAAACCCTGCTTGAATTCGCGTCCAATCAGGAAAATCAGCCCAGTTTTGAAGATTTAACGCCAGAGGAATTGGATCAATACCTGGATGAGGCCATTCAGGAAATGGATGTTGAAACCCTCAAGGAATTACTCTAACCCGGAAAAAGATCACAGCAAAATGAAAAAATGGATCGTAGCGTCAGTTTTGTGTGGGGCTTTTATGCTGGCTTTGCCCCAACTGACCCAGGCTCAAGACCGCATTCGCGCCTTAAAAGTGGCGTTCATTACGGATAAACTGAAACTTACTCCCGAAGAATCGGAGAAATTTTGGCCAGTGTACAACCAGTATGAAGCCGAACAAAAAAGAATCCGCCAAAAATACCGCCCCGATCAAGACCTCAATACCATGAATGATCAGGACGTTGAACGTGCTGTACTGGATCGTTTTGAGATGGAAGAAGAAATCCTCAAACTCAAACGCGACTACTTTCAGCGCATGAAGGGTTTTATGGCCGTTCGGAAGATTGCCCTTTTACAACTCAGTGAACAAGAGTTTAATAAGGAATTGTTGCGGCGGGTTCAGGAGGCAAGAGGGAGAAAATAAAGTATTAGCCCACCCGGTCACTGAGCCCACCGGTCACTGAGCGTAGCCGAAGTGCCGGGTGGGCTCAGTGACCCCTTGATGGTCTCCTTTATTTTCTATTCGCAAAAAAATAATACACAAATACTTTAATAAGTCTAGCCTTTGGCATTTTTTTTGTTCGTATATGTCAAAACATAAATAATTCAAAACAATAAACTATTAAAAGACAAAGACTTAGGCAAATAATACCGTTCCCTCAAAAACAGCTACCGTTCCATTAATGGGTTTCACTTACTCGGGCTAAAGTTCGGAGATGTCAATCTCTTTTCGTTACCTTTAGCAACAATCCGCTTAGACAAGCGCCTAAAGACTACAATTGTACATTATGAGTAATCAGGCACTGATCGATTTAGTTACCGAGTACGAAGCCATGTTGGAACAAGGAGAGGCACTTTTTCTTGAACAAGATGCATATCGACATTTGATTGATCACTACCTCAGCGAAGAGATTTTTGATCGGGCAATGGAAGTCGCTGAACGCGCCATTGACAGTCATAGCTATACCGTAGAGTTTTTGCTGCGCAAAGCAGAAATCCTCATTCAAGCCAATCAGGAATACCTGGCATTAGAAGTGCTGACCCAAGCAGAAATTTTGGCCCCCAACGAATCTGAAATACTGTTGCTGCGGGCACAAGCACTCACTTACCTGGGCGACCATCAGGCTGCTCACGAGCAACTGGGGTATTTACCCGATGAGCTCGATCCCAACACCTTGGCTGAATCGCACTTTGTGCGGGCTTTGATTTACGAAAACCAGCAGGAATACGAAGCCATGTACCTGGCACTGAAAGCGGCGCTAATCCACGACTCAGAAATGCGGCATGGCCTTGAAAAAATCATGAATGCCGTGCAACACATTCGCAACTACGAGGAATGTGTGACCTTGCATGAGCAAATCATCGACGAGAATCCGTATTCCTGTGTAGCTTGGTACAACCTGGGGCTTTGCCACTCATACCTGGGCAACTACGAGGATGCACTCGAAGCGCTCGAATTCGCCTACCTGGCCGATGATACCTATGAACTAGCTTACCGTGAAAGGGCTGACCTGGCTTTTGAGCTACAGCGCTACGCCTTGACCTTTGACATTTGTGAAGAAATCGAGGAAAACTTTGGTGCCGACGCTGATTTGCTGTTGCGAATGGGCCAGTGCCAATTGCAAATGCGCCATCCTCAAATAGCCAAATCCTTGTTGAAAAAAGCCCTGGAGCTGGAACACCACCACGATGAGGTTTTTTATCACCTGGGCGAAATTGCGATAGCGGAGCAACAATGGGAACTTGCGGCACACTACTGCAAAAAAGCCATCGAAATCGACGACAATCGGGAAGAATACCACGCCAGCCTCGCTCAAGCCTACGCGCAACTCGATGAGCTGGAATTGGCTGAAACCCATTATTGCCTGGCTACCGACATTGCACCAGAAGCAGCCGAGTATTGGCTGCAATACGCTTTATTCTTGATGCTGACCGGCCAGGAAGATGGCGCTTTGGAAATTCTGGATATGGCGGAAGAAAGTACGGTTAGTCCTGAATTGATCTACTGCCGCATTGCGTGTTTGTTCCGCATGGGAGATCGCCAGGAGGCACTACTCCAACTTAGTGAGGTATTGGAGGATGAATATGCCAGTCATGAGTTGTTGTTTGATATGATGCCGGAGCTGCGGAGGGATGCAGAGGTCATTTCATTGATAAGGGCTTGCTCTTAGCTATTTTGATACAGGTATCGTATAGTCCTTGAGGCTATGCGAGAATACTACTCCGTAGCCATTCTTTATGTTGGAATAGGTTAAAGGAGGTTCATTAATGCCCTCTATAAACCCATCATCAACTGGCATCGCGCGTTGTGAGCGGTAAGCCTCCTCACTGATGCCTCCAAATCGAATAACAATTGAATCGGCAACTTGTGGCCCATTGAAGCCCTTAAAATATCCGTCTGGACTTACGCGATAGGTGAGGTTGGTTTTTTTTCCATTAAAACAAAGGTCAGTAAACACAAATGTTGCGTAACAATTGCCAAGAATTCCATCCTCTGGCACCCAAAATGGGGCTGTTTGTAATAGATTGGCTTTTTTGATGGCAATGTCAAAAAAATAATAATCAGGATTCGAGCCATCCTGGATGTCAAAAGACAATTCATTGGTTATTCTACCACTAACAGGTAGGTTTTTAAAGGTCAGATTTTGAATGGATAGTGGATCAGGAATTTGAATGAAGTTAGATGCTACTGCATCCAAATTCTCTGCGGAGGCCACAATTCGATACTTTTTTCCTGCAATTAACCCTATTTTTCCCGCATTAAAATGGACTGAATCACTTAGTGTAAGTTTAAATTGAAATGTACCGCCCTCTTCTTCAATGTAAACCTGAGGGTTTTCAGCGAGCAACTCTCCTCTTTCAATTGGACTAAACGGGTCGGTAGACTTCCCCACAGTTAGTGAGATGGTATCAACGCTGAAAAATCCACTTAGGGTAAGCCTATCTCCCGCATAGTCCGATTGTAGCTTACCAGTCACATCACTATCGCATTGCCAAAACAACAAGAGAGAAAGCACCATACAAATGGGTCGGGCTAATGTTTTCATTTACCATTTTTTAGTGTAAGACAATGTTGGAATGAAAGAAAATAACGCCTTGGAACTCACATAGTAAAAAGACTGATACCCAGAGAAAGAATTATATGAAACATTCAGACTTGGGTAGATGGCGTAGGGGTTCTCACGAGCATAAAGGTTGTACACACTGAAGCTCAAAGCAGAGTTGCTGTTGTTCTTTTTGGACTGATAGTTTTTGGTGAAAGAACAATCCATTCTGTGATAAGTAGGAAGCCTTTGGTTATTCCGTCCAGGCCTTACTTCAGCTAGACTGATCCCAGATTGATTAACTATTCTAACCAGGCTGCTTGCATTGTTGATGGGACCCTGATAGCGACCAGAAAGCAGGGTAACCCAGCTTCCACTTTGAACAACAAAATTTAGTCCCCAAGTCCAATTGTTCTTCCAGCGTTTAACCAGATTCAGACTTAAATTATGGCGTTTATCATATCGAAACGGGTACCATTCCCCTCCGTTGATATTGGTGAATTTTCGTTCATTATTGGATAAAGTATAGGCCAGCCAGGCATTAAATCTTTCGGTTTCTCTTTTGATCATTAGTTCTACGCCCTTGGCACGACCTATACCGTTCTTCTCAATGGTGTTTTCCCAATTGAAATTACTGACCTCAAAAAAATCAATCCCCTGTCGATAATCAATCTGGTTGCGGAGGTGTTTTTGAAAAGCCTCTACACTAAATTCCCATTTGAGGGAAGGAGTTTTGTAAATAATACCACCAGAATATTGGCGAGCTGACTGTGGCGACACTTGCTCGGTTGAAGGAACCCATAAATCGCTGAAAAGCCCTAGGGAGTTATTCGCTAAAAGGTGTACAAATTGGGAAGTAGTGGCATAGGCCAGGTTGTATGAAAATCGATGATGTGCAAAATTGATGTTGAGGCGAGGCTCCCAATAATTTTTAGACTGACTGTTCACTTGGTAAGAAGATCGACGTAACCCAATATTAATTTTCACCGATTTTAATACATCCCATTCACCCTCTGTAAAAACGGCGTAAGAGAAAGGGTGATAGGTTTTGCTTTGTTTAGTTAAAGAGTCGAGGCTAAAGTCAGGAGAGGACAAAGAAATACTGCTCGGCTGGAAGGTCTGTTTAAGCAATTCAACACCCGCAGAAAAGTTAATAACTGGACTTAAGGCAAGAGAAAAATTTTGTTTAAACGATAAATCCTGAATGGTGGATTGGCGTACAAAACTGCTCTCTTGTTCGGTGAAAATATATTCCCGATTGCTTTTTTCCACGCTATTGTACGCATTGTAACTCAGTTGAGATTGCGCGTAAATTTTGTTGTTGACTGGCCTTACATAGCGGATACTTGCAGTTTGGTTACCCCAACCCAAATCAGTTTGGTAAAAAGAGCTGTCAAAACGGAATTTGGTCAGGTAAATGTCTCTGCCAACATAGGCACTTACAAATAGTTTGGCCTTGTCTTTGAATTCGTGATTAGCCTTAAGGTTGAAATCATAACTAAGCATCGTATTGAATGGCCTATCGTCTTGCTTTTTCCAGCCCAATGCAGTGGGTAGCAACAACAAACCCAGGTACGCAGCTCTACCCGAAACCATGTATGAACTTCTTCCTTTTTGGATGGGGCCTTCCAACATTATCCCGGAATTGATCAGCCCTAAGGTAAATTCACCGTGCTGTTTTTGGTTGTTGCCCTCTTTCATCGTGATATCGATGATAGAGGATAATCTTCCTCCATATCTTGCTGGAAAGCCTCCCTTGATGAGCCGGATGTCTTTAATGGCACTGGGGTCAAAAACCGATTGAAAGCCAAATAAATGAGAGGAGTTATAAACGGTTGCACCATCCAGAAGAATCAAATTTTGATCAGGGGTGCCTCCGCGTACAAACAAACCCGTTGTGCCTTCCACCCCAGTGGTGACCCCTGGTAAAAATGACAAGGATTTGATCAAATCAGGCTGACCAAATAGCATTGGAATGGCTTTTAATCGTTCTACAGGGATTTGGATGATGTTGTGTTGTAAGTTTCCAATTTTGCTTTTGATTTCTACCTCTTGTAAACTCTGAATTTTTAGGCGAAAATTTAGCGTTGTACTTTTTTCTAAAATAAAACTGGTGTCTATTTTTTGATACCCAACATAGGACACTTGCATTCGGAGAGAATCTTTCGCCGAAAGGGCTAAATTATACCTACCAAAAGCATCTGTAACCGTGCCCTTTGCTAAATGAGGTAGGAAAATAGTGGCACCTATCAGCGGTTCGCCACTTTCGTGGTCGTATACATGGCCGTTTATGGTGAATAATTGACGGGACTGGGTGAATAAGATAACTGAATAAATTAAAAGTACCAAAATTAATAGAATCCTTCGATGGCACATACTAAAAATGAAGTTAAATTTTATGATACAATAGCCCACATCCATAGTGACGATCTTCATAAATAAGATTGAAATTACAGACGTGGGCTTCGGCACAATGCTTATTTAGTTATTACAAGAACCAGAGTCACTATCGTCGATAGTAGAATGATTACATGTTTCATTTCCTCCATATCTATAGGTTACAGAATCGGTGTTGATTTGGAAATAGTCAAAATTAAGTCCAGTTACTCTTACTTGATTAGCATCACTAGCACCCCAACTTCCAAATAGTCCTCTCTTAAGGTTGTCAGTGGTGTAGAAAAAGTAACCTGTTGCACACCAACAATTACCAATCAATTCGATTTCTGGGCCGATACGACCACGTACTTTCTTCCACTGATTTCCATTTTTGTAAGCATAAACACTGGTGCATTCGGCGGTATATTTTTCTACGGCCACATCACCTGATTTATGAAGGATTTGAACACCAGGGATGTTTTTTACATCGTCTAGCATGCTTAAATAACGTGGATCAAAAATGTAAATTGCGTCTTTACCATGTTTATAAATTTGCCCCCCAATATTGACAAGCGCATTTTCGTTGAACATTACTTCATAAGCTGGATTTGAGATAAGCCGTAGGAGCATGTGTTCGCCAATAGCATCTTTCTGCCAGTAAGCTACATGTGAGTTAATTTGGCTTTCTGCGAAGGGCTTGTCTATATTTAATGCGGTTGTTGATCGAAAAGCTTCTTTCACACAAAGAAAATCCATGTTTTCCACTTGCTTGAGCCGGGAAAAGTCTTCAATAAGATATTTATACATCTCTGAAAACTGTTTAATGTCCTTAAAGTGGAGCATTCCATCTTTTACTGTAACTTCAGTTTTCCCCACAACAAGTGTTTCATCTTTTGTGCAGGAAGACACAAGGAAAAAAAGCGAAAGAAGGAAAGAACTTCCTAAAAATAACAATTTTTTCATCGTAATTTGTGTTTTGAAATTAGTTAATTAGGCTCCTGCTGGTGTAGAATTTAAGCCAGTGGGAGCTTTATTTTTATGGCTGACGAGGTCGCCTTCACCATTAATCATTCAAGGAGTTGAAAATTTTCTCAAAGTTACGGTCTAACACAAGTAAATAAACACTACATTTGGGAGTGTTTTACTCCTAGCACTGAGTATATTATTCCTAACTCCCAAACCTCACTGTAATACAATGTCACTCCCCGAAAACATTCGTAAGGTTCGCCTTATTCTAGGCCTCAAACAAGACGCTGTTGCTAAAGCCCTAGGCATTCGACAATCCACTTACACTAAATTTGAAACAGGTATGATCAAGGTAGGAGAAGATAAACTGGCAGAAATTGCCAATGCTTTAGGGGTAAGCGAAGAAGTGATTAAGGATTTGGACAAGCACCTCGTCTTTATTCACAACATCGAAACTCAGAATGGCGGCAACCTGCAAGAGCAGGTCAATTATTATGCTTCGATGAACGAAATGGAAAGAACCCACTACGAAGCCAGAATTGATCAGCTGGAGGATGAAAATAAGTTTCTCAAAAAATTAATTGAGGAGCGTCTGAGCTAGAGATCAGTATTCAGCAATGAGCTACCAACTAAATTCGTATCGTACTGATAGCTGGTAGCGCATTGCTAAAACTATTCACTCCTTCTCCCACTCAGTCCCCTCTTTCCCATCTTTCAACAGAATCCCAGCTGCCTTAAGGGTATCACGAATTTTATCCGCAGCAGGCCAATCCTTGCGGGCACGGGCGTCCAGGCGTAGGCCGAGTATGAGTTGCATAAGTACATCCACGGTGTTGGAACTATTGTCGTCAGCAGTGACAGCATCGTATTGTAGGCCAAAAATATCGAAAATAACCGTTTTGAACATGGCATTGAGTTCCTGAAAAGTTGCCTCACTCAGGCCTTCCATACTGATTTGGCCACCTTTCCAGCTATTGATGCGGCTGACCAATTCAAACAAACGCCCCAGCGCTTTAGGCGTATTGAAGTCGTCATTCATTTCATCAAAAACTGCATCGATCCTTTCTTTTATTTCGGCATCCTGGCCACCAGCAGCGCCTCCAGCAAAAGCCAAGCTTTGTAAGGTAGCATAAGCCTCCATTAAACGGTGATATCCTTTTTCCGCAGCTTGCAGCGCTTCATCGGTCAAATCAAGGGTACTGCGGTAGTGGGTTTGCAACATAAAAAAACGTACCGCCATGGGGTCGTACCCTTTACTGATGTGTGGGCTAGTGCCACTAAACAACTCTTCGGGCATGATGGAATTGCCATCCGACTTGGACATTTTTTTACCATTCAGCAAAAGCATGTTGCTGTGAATCCAGGTTTTGGCCGGGGTGCAACCACAAGCGCCGTAGTTTTGTGCCACCTCGTTTTCGTGGTGTGGAAACTTGAGGTCATTGCCACCGCCGTGAATGTCGAAGGTTTTGCCCAGGTATTTGGTACTCATTGCCGAGCATTCCAGGTGCCAGCCCGGGAATCCCACCGACCAAGGCGAATTCCAGCGCATCAAGTGCTCGGGGTCGGCTTTGATCCAGATCGCAAAATCGGCGGAGTTGCGTTTTTCGTCCTGTTTTTTGAGGTTGTCGCGTGATTCCGAGATGAGGTCTTCAATTTTTCGGCCCGACAAGGCTCCGTAGATGCCACTTTTTTCGGCAAATTTCAACGTATCGAAATACACCGACCCATTGGCTTCGTAAGCGTAGCCATTGGCGAGGATTTGTTGCACCATTTCAATTTGCTCGGGAATGTGCCCGGTTGCCCGAGGCTCAAGGCTGGGCGGAAGTACGTTGAAAATACGCATCATGTCGTGGAAGCCCACGGTGTACTTGTGCGCAATTTCCATTGGCTCCAGCTGCTCCAGGCGGGCGCGTTTGCCCAGTTTGTCCTCGCCACCTGTATCTACATCCCCTTCCAGGTGGCCAACATCGGTCACGTTGCGCACGTAGCGCACCTTGTAGCCCAGGAATTGTAGGTAGCGGTAGATGATGTCGAAGCTCACAAAAGTGCGACAGTTGCCCAAATGAACATTGCTGTAAACGGTGGGACCACATACGTACATGCCAACCCGGCCAGGGTGAATGGGTTGGAATACTTCTTTCTCTTTACTGAGACTGTTGTAAATTTTTAATGCACTGTTCATTGGACTGTATTTTGCAGCCGCAAAAATATAAAAATGTGTCTGACTTACAGCAAAGAGAAGTCGATCAGCTCAAAAATGGTTGCTTTTTCGCGATTTTTGAGATTTGGATCGGGTATAAATGCTGAAACCTTACAATTGAATTACCGTAATGACGGGCCGATGGTCGGAGAAACTCACCTTCCCCCGCTGACAATACAGCGGCGTGAATTTAGGGTCAGTAAAAGTATAATCGATGCGCAAGCCAGGAATGCGCCCTGCGTAAGTAATGCCCAAGCCCGATCCAGCCGTTAAAAAAGCATCTTTCAGGTTATTACACATCCGGTGATGGGTATAAGATTGGGGGATGTCATTAAAATCGCCGCAGACGACCACGGGATAGGGACTATTGCTCAGATGCGCCAGCAATTCTTCAACCTGGCTGGCTCGCTCTTGTGCCGCACGTTTGAACCTGCGCATGATGCTTCCAACCCGATTCCAGTTTTCTTTTTCCCTTAAGTCCGGTGAACTGGCCACCTTATCGGTCAAACCAGTGATGGAGTTGGATTGCAAATGCACGTTGTAGACCCGCACGATGCGTTCACCCATCTGCAAATCAGCATAACGATAGCCATTGGTGCTGCCAAAAAAACGCACCTCGGAGCGCAAAATGGGGTGACGCGAAAAAATTGCAAACTCTTCGTTTTTTTTCCAAACTGCATGCTCCAAACCATTGTGCTGGCGAATCGCGTCTACGTAAGCCGAACCACTTTGGGCGTTGTACATAAACTCCTGTAAACACAAGACGTCGGGTTGGTATTGGTAAATCAGGGCTTGTAGCTCTTCTGGATTGGCGGGGATTCCTTTTTGATGAAAATTGGCGAAGCCGTATACGTTGAAGGTCATAGTCTTGAGCAACGAAGCCCCTTCAGGACTTGCGCTACCTGGATGAAAACCAACTAAACCCGCGAAGTGGTTCCAACCCACTAAAATAACCCCCAGCGACATCAAGGCTTGCCAGCGGCGCTGAAAAGCCCAATAGAGCATAAAAAGCAGGTTGATGACCAATAAGGTAGGATAAACCAGACCAATAAAAGCAAAAGGCCAAAACCGTTGTGGGCTGACATAAGGGGCGAGGTAAGTCATCAGGGTGAAAACAACAATCAGCACATTGGCCCAGCGAATCAGTTTTTGCACGATACGATCAGTTTTTCCAAGAAAGGAACATTTTTTCCGAAAAAAAAATCAGTTTTCATTTACTTCTTACTGGCATTGAACAAAAACTCTTTCTCTTCGGTACTCAAACTCTCGTATCCAGACTGTTTGATTTTGTCGAGTATGGCGTCCAATTGCTCTTGATGGCTCATGTTGTCGTAGCGAGGTGTGGCGCCACTGCTGCGCTTGCCAGAGTCTTGTCTACTACCACCTGCGGTGGTTTTTTCCCGTACTTTAGGGTTTTTGTAGGCCACTTTCGGGCCTCGTTGGGGGGGAGTACCATTTCGCCAACGCGACCAACTGGCATTCCACCAATCGAAAAACCGCATAAAAGGGAATGCAAAATCGTTGCCTTTGCGCAGTTGCCAGGCATATACAAACCCAAAAACATCGCCCCCAAGGTGGGCAAAAAGGCCGCCTGAATTGCTGTCACCCATCGCGATAAACGCCAGATCGAGAAAAATCAGGGTCACCACGATGAACTTGAGTTTTACATCACCAATCAGCAACAAACGCACTACATAATCAGGCGCAATCACCCCCGAAATAACGATGGTCGCCATCACCGCTGCCGAAGCACCTAATGCCGTGGCGGGTTCCGCGCCCAACGATTGGGGATTGAGTACATTTTCAAAAATAAAAAAGCCCAGGGCACCCGCCAATCCACCCATGAGGTAGATGGGCAAAACCCGTTTGTTGCCCAGCAAGTCGCCTACAATCCGGCCACACATGTGGTAGAAAAGCATGTTCCACAAAATATGCCCGAAGGAAAAATGGCTGAACATATTGGTGATGATCACCCAAGGATGGGTCAGGACAAACCACCAATCTGAAGACATGCAGAGGTAGTCCAAAAAATTACCAAAGGTCGTATTGTCCGATTTCCATCCATTGAAAAGGTACAATCCGATATTGACCAAGTTAATGCCTACAAAAACAGCAACGTTGATCAGGATGATGCGTGTCACCGCATTCCCGTAGTTGAACTCCCGTTTTAAATCCTCCCAGATCGACCTTAGCATGATGTATCGTACTTATACAAATTCAGTCCAAAAATAAAACGTTTTATCTTCATTTGAAAGGCCATTGGTCCCCATTTACGAGGTTTATAGCCGAGTTCCAAATTTTTGCCAATAAAGAATCAATAAAAAACCAAATAGCGCACCACCCAAGTGGGCAAAATGTGCTACCCCGCTACTCAAATTTACAATTCCCAAGCCAAAGACTAGTTCCAATCCTGCAAAAATTAACACAAAATACTTGGCTTTAAGCGAAATAGGGGGGAAAAGTAAGCTGATCACATTGTCGGGAAATAGCATGCCATAACCAACCATCAAGCCGAAAATTGCCCCGGAAGCACCCAGCATTGGCACGTTTTGGAGGTAATATTTCATCAATTGCTCATCCGCATTGCCCGAGCTGATCTCCAGGTATTTGACCAACAAGTACAAAATCATGCCGCCGAAGCCCGCAAAAAGATAATAGAACAGAAACCGCCGTGCTCCCCAAAACGTTTCCAGGGCACTACCAAACATGTACAAGCCCAACATATTCAACAACAAGTGCCGAATGTCGGCGTGCATAAACATGTGGCTGACCAGTTGATAAGGCTGAAAATAGGGTGAAGTAGGAAAAAACAGCGCAAAGCGATAACGCTCCCAATCTGCAAATTCCCCAGATCCACTCAGCAAGGTTCCCATCAATTCCGGTGCGGGATCTCCCCAAACCAACAAAGTAACAAAGAATACTAAAACGTTGATGATCAACAAATGTTTAACCACATCGGTAATGCGCATCATGATGTACGATTATTCAAATTGTTTTTGTAAATCTTCTAACTCGTAAGTTACGAAGCATTTTTTGCCAAAAGGACTGCGGAAAGGCATGGCACAGGCGAACAACTGATCGATCAAAGCTTGCATTTCTGTGTCGTTGAGCAGTTGTCCCCGTTTGATGGCAGCGCTACGCGCCATCGAACGAGCCAGGCTTTCGCGGGTATTCAATTGGAGTTCGAGTCCAATTTTATGTTGTTCCAATAAACTTTCTAGAATGCTCCGTTCACTTTGTTTGCCCGCCAGTTCAGCAGGCAGGCCATTGACCACAAAGGAATTGACGCCAAATTCCTGCACATCAAAGCCCAAAGGCTGTATTTCTGACAAGAGGTCTTTGAGTAGGGTGGCATCGTTGGGGCTAAAATTCAAAGTAATGGGGAAAAGTTGCTGTTGAATGGAGCCCTGGCGCGTTTCCATCATACTCAGGTACTGCTCGTACAGAATCCGCTCGTGCGCAGACTGCTGGTCGATGAGCATGTATCCCGATTTGATTTGGCTGATGATGTAAGTGCCTTGGAGCTGGTAGGGGACTTTGTGTTGTTTGGAAAAAGCTAAAGCCTCATCATTCCCCTTCCCAAGGGTATTTTCTTCTGATTCCCAGGAGCTACCAATGGTCAGGGTTTGGATGTTTTCTTCGTCGCTGGCACTGGTTGCAGCGCCTTCCGGTTCTTCATCGGTGCCACCGAGGTCTTTGTACAAGAGTTGCCAGTTGCGCAGGTTGTTGTCTTCCCGGCGTTGCGCGGGGTTGTTGTCACGCCCTGCTGAAAAAGTTTTAGACTCATCGTTTTGCCAGGCACCGCTGTTGCGCGCCGGGGTAACGAAGGGTCTGTCCTGTTCTTGTTTGGACGTGAGGTAGGGGAGTTTAAGCCCGGATTCCTGTTCAAAATCTAGGCTGGGCATCACCCCGTATTGACCTAAACCGTGCCGCACCGCTACTTTGAGGTAGTTGTAGACCAGGCGATCGTCTTCAAATTTGATTTCCTGCTTCGTTGGGTGCACATTGACGTCGATGCGAGCCGGGTCGATGTCCAAAAAGAGCAAGTAAAAGGGGTACATTTCTTTGGGCAATACTTCCTCATAAGCGCTCATCACCGCGTGATGCAGGTAACTACTTTTGATAAAGCGGCTATTGACAAAAAAGTACTGTTCACCGCGCAGTTTTTTGGCAAATTCGGGTTTGCCCACAAATCCTTTGATCTGGATGACGTCGGTATCTTCAGTGACGGGCACCAGGCGGTTGTTGATGGAATTGCCGAAGACCCCGGTGATGCGTTGGCGCAAGTTGCCGGGCGGCAAATGAAACACTTCAGAACCATTGTGGTGCAAGGAAAAAAAGATATCGGGATTGGCCAAAACCACTCGTTCAAATTCATCGAGGATATGTCGAAATTCTACGGTATTGGCTTTGAGAAAATTGCGCCGAGCAGGTACGTTGTAAAAGAGGTTTTTGACCGAAAAACTGGTCCCAGCCGCCGTCTGGCAAGGCTCCTGCGATTTGACCCGCGAGCCTTCCGCCTGTAGCAAGGTACCCATTTCGCTGGCGTGTCGCCGGGTGCGCAACTCCACCTGGGCTACAGAAGCAATGGAAGCCAATGCCTCCCCGCGAAAACCCATGGTGCGAATGGCAAACAGATCTTCAGCGCTGCGGATTTTGGAGGTAGCGTGCCGTTCAAAAGACATTCGGGCGTCGGTTTCTGACATGCCACAGCCATCGTCGATAACCTGAATCAGGGTTCGTCCGGCGTCTTTTACAATCAATTTGATGTTTTTGCTGCCTGCATCTACCGCGTTTTCCATCAACTCTTTGACCACCGAAGCGGGGCGTTGAATCACCTCGCCGGCAGCAATTTGGTTGGCAATCGAGTCGGGCAGTAGCTGAATCACATCAGCCATATGTATTGAGTCTTTTTTACGCTTAGTTAATTTACAGCTAAATCTAAACAATTTTTGGTAGGGAAAAGGTTCGGAAGAACAAGAATTTAAAATTCCCATTCGTCCAACTTAGGGGGCTTATAAGTCAGTTTGGTGATGGCGCGTTGTTTCTGGCGGTTCAAAATCAAACGGCCCAGGGCAAAATGAGCGGGTTCGTTGGCGAGCGGGCTGAGGGCAAAATGGATTTTCCCTTCGTCAATGTCCAATCGGTACATGTAACTCAGCAATAGGTCTTTGTTGGCCTCGATCATTTCGGCTACCCGATTGGCAATAGCTTCGAGTAACTCGGCCTCGCTGAGGGGAGTCGTTTCGGTAAGCCCAAAATCTTGGGCGACCAAAGCCATGGTTTGTTCTAAATAATCCTCTTCCATATTGAAGGAGTGTGTTGGTAAATAGTTTGCTACTCCACCTGTATTACATGATTTTTCTAAGGTGCCCCTTTAGTGCCTTAGGTTTCTAAGGTGGTGAAAAAATCATTCCTGCTTCGGACTCCGAAACAATAACGCAAAAAGCAGCGCCGTAAATATTCCCACCCCACCCGGCACCAACCAAACCGCAGACCAGTTGATCGTCTTACCAAGTGTATGCCAATTCACCACCTCGCCCGCGATCAAAGAGCCAATAAAGGCCCCCAATCCAGAGATGATCAGCGCAATAAAACCCTGCGCCGTGCTCCGCAAAGATACCGGAACTTTTTCATCGATGTAAATTTGTCCAGCCAATGCGGTAAACGACCAAGCCAGACCATGCATACCCAGACCCACCCAAACTAGTAGTGGCAAGTCTATTCCACCCCAGGACAACAACATATAGCGAATGCCCCAAGCCAGAATCCCCCCTAAAATCACCGGCTTCAGCCCAAAGTAGCGGCGTGCATAAGGCAAGAGCAACACAAACCCAATCTCCGTAGCTTGTCCAATCGACATCATCGCCGCCGCGTTTTTGAAGCCCTGGTCTTTCAAATAGGCATTGACAAAACTGTAATAAAAGGCATTGGGGATACAAATCAAGGTCAGGGCAATCAGCAAGACCATAAAACTGCGATCCTGGATGAGTTGCTGCCCGGTAGCCAATAAGCTGGGTTTGTCCTTTTTGCCCGGCGGAGGGGTTGAAGGCAAGGTCAATACATAGATGCTTTGAAAAATGGAGGCGGTAGCCGACAAACGTAAGGGCAGCGTGGTGGTTTCCAAATCCAAGCCTCCTACACACAAGCCCGTTGCAATCCAGCCGAGCGTGCCCCATACCCGCAAGCGCGGATAATCCCGTGCAGGCTCAGGGATATTGTGAAAGGTCATGGCGGTAGACAAGGCAAAAGTGGGCATATAGCAAATGGCGTACAACAACATGACTGGGTAAAAAAAAGCAAAGGTATCCATCGTGCTGAGGGCAAACATGAGCAAGCCACCCGTAAAGTGCAAGGTGGCCAAAATGCGCTCCAGGCGAAAATGCCGATCAGCCAAACGGCCCGCCCAAAAGGGGGAAACCATGGCCGCAATGGCCGTGGTGCCATACACTAGTCCTACTTCGCGACCGCTGAAATGCAGACTTTGTAAAAGATAGGTTCCAGTGGTCACCGTCCAGGAGCCCCAAATGAAAAATTGGAGGAACTGGAAAAGGGCGAGCCGGAAGTAGAGGGTGGTTTGCAAGGTGGTGGTTTTTGCGGGGCGAAGGTAGGGGATTTTGAATAATTGACCGAACTGGTGGATGAAATAACACCTGAGTAAATATTCAAAATAACAGTATTGTCACAGTGTTTTCTAATTTATGCGAAGCTTTCGCACAAATTGAGCTGTTACAACCAGTTTGAGGTTTTAAAAATCGATGGCTCGATTGAGCGGTTATTCAAGATTCAGCAAGCAGAATGTACTCAAGAGTTGGAGCACAACAGAGCTGAAGTGTCAAAAACTAACTTATTTTCAACACCTTTCTGAGTGCAATTTCTATGGCAGCCATTTGAATAGCTGGTATTCTGTTTAACCTCAGGTTTTTTAACCGCAGAGTTTCGCAGAGTGCACGCAGAGTTTCTCGGAGTTTTTAAGTTAGACCATCTGCGATGGCAAAGAGTGCTCAGAGGCCGCATTGAATAGCAGCTGGCACGAAAAATCAAATTTCAGTAGTGCCGAACGCTCGCCACCGCAGGTGGCAAACTCCTTAAAACTAAAAAACTCTGTGAAACTCTGCGTGCACTCTGCGAAACTCTGTGGTTAAAAACTGCGTAATGTGAGTTAATCAGCCAAATTTCAGTTCTTTTCATAAAAAGCTTCGTGATCTAGAGCGGTAAAAGCAATCAATTCTTCGTCCTGCTGATAATCCTTTAATAGAAATTCAGCAGCAGCGAGGTTTTGCCCGCCCCTGGTTCCCCGATGACCAACAAACGCCCGCGGTGTTCATCAAAAATGCGCTCCAGGCTGGTGCTCACCTCTTTTTGTTCCAATACAATGTCATCGTAGGCAATTTGGGCGCGATTCCAGTCGGTGCCCGTCAGGCTGTAGGCGCATTGGATGTTGATGGGGTGCCGCTCGGCCAGTTTATCTTGGAGGCGTTGCAGGTAGAGCTGGCGGAGGTTGGCTTTGACCTCCT
This sequence comes from Haliscomenobacter sp., assembly GCF_041740695.1. Lineage (GTDB taxonomy): Bacteria > Bacteroidota > Bacteroidia > Chitinophagales > Saprospiraceae > Haliscomenobacter. The sequence continues at coordinate 75,978 of NZ_JBGSLK010000060.1, forward strand.
GAATGGTGGTTTCGGGTTGGAAGGTTTTTTCCAGCAGTTGCAACAGTTTGAGGATGTCGCTGCTGAGGCGGTTGAGGCCGATTTGGTAGTCTTCGTAATTGAGGATTCCCTGAAGTTGCACTTCCTCCAGGCGGTGGTAACGGGCGGAAAGGGCAATCACGTGGGGTTCAATGGCAGCTGAAGGTAAGGTACTCAAGAGGTGCAGCGCCTCGGGCAGTTCCGCTTTTGCCAGGGCTGCTTTGACCTCTAATAGTTTGTATTCCTCGCTGCGTTCGAGGTGGAAATAGGGATCCAGTTTTTCATCCGAAATGCCGAAGAGGATTTTTTTCCAGTTGATGGTCATGCAGGGCCAAGGGTTAAGTGGTGCAGGGTAGGCCAATATATCGAAAATTTTCTATTATTCTTCCGGCGGCGGCAAAATTTTAAATGTATCCGGTTTCTCGGTTGCTTTTTTATTGTCTGCGTTCAGGCGACGTTCTACTTTTTTGACATCCTCGACAGCAGGTAAGTTTTCAGGACGAACACCACGTTCCTGGAGGATTTTACGCACAGCAAGATTGTTATCGATGTGCTCTTTTTTGATTTGCCCTTCGCCTTGCAGGTCTTTATCGATTACATTGTGGCTAGTCAATTCGGCTGCAAAATCTTTGGCTTTAATGGTTAAGGTGGGTAAAAAATCTGCTAATGGGCGGCCACCTGGTATGGCTAATTTTCGCTTCATGTCCTGCGTATTCCGTCCACCAAAAAGCGCTTTATCTCCTTCTGAACGAATAATTGCAAAACTGATTTCATTTACACCCCGCTCATAAATGATGCCAGAGAGTTTCTTCTCCGTTTTAGATAGCTTTTCGCGTGCAGATACCCGATCAATGTCCAATAAACGTAGTTCGATGATCTCTTGCTTGCGGGTTTGAACAGCAAAATAGGTTTGAGCAAAGGCTATTTCCGGCTTTTTTGTGGGGTCACCATTCTGAGCGATGAGGTAACAAGCGTAGCGGGTGAGCGCAAAATCTGCCACTCGGCGTTGTGAGCCACTACCCAATTCAACCATTTTGCCGACGTCGGCAAAATGGTGTTCCGCCTTTTGTCCCGCACCTTCACAAGCACTTTTGGCTTTTTCAATGGCATTCAGAAAATTGTTCCACTTGCTGTAGCCCAAAATCGCCTGAAGTTCCCGAGCACTCCAACACTCTACACTTTCGTGCAGATAAACGGCTTCTTCAAATTTTTGAAATAAAGCTTCGATGAGTTCTTTTTTCATAATAATATGTTCTTTTTTTCATAAAAATACATTTTGTTTTTTATTTCCTAGATATTTCACCATTTTATTTTTGCAATACCCCTTAAAACGCAATCAACCCATTAAGCCACTTAAAGCTCAATGGGTTGATCACTATTACAAAGTCAGAATCTGCTTATCTAGCTCAACTTCTGCTTGATCTCAACAATTTCATAGGCTTCAATCACGTCACCTTCTTTGATGTCGTTGAAGTTTTTGATCGACATACCGCATTCCAAGCCGGATTTCACCTCACGTTGGTCTTCTTTGAAACGTTTCAAAGAAGCTACCTCGCCGTGAGCGCCTTCGCGGGTTGGGAATACTACGATACCATCGCGTACCAAGCGGATGTGGCTGTTTCGGGTAATTTTGCCCTCGGACACCAAACAACCGGCAATGGTTCCCACTTTGCTGATTTTGTACACCTCGCGGATTTCCACCAAACCAGTGATTTTTTCTTCCTTGGTGGGTTCAAGCATCCCTTCGATGGCTGCTTTAACCTCTTCGATGGCTTCGTAGATGATGGAGTAGGTTTTGACTTGTACCCCTTCTCGTTCAGCCACTTTACGCGCACTGGCGGAAGGCCGCACCTGGAAACCAATGATGATGGCGTCGGAAGCCGAAGCCAGCAAGATATCCGCTTCGATGATCTGACCAACGGCCTTGTGGATCACGTTGACTTGTACCGATTCGATCGACAGTTTGATCAAGGAATCCGCCAAGGCTTCTACCGAACCATCCACGTCCCCTTTCACAATCAGGTTCAACTCCTTAAAGCTGCCCAGTGCCAAACGACGACCAATTTCGTCGAGTGAAATCCGCTTGGTAGCCCGGTTGGCCTGTTCGCGGATAATTTGTGAACGTTTGGAGGCGATTTGACGCGCTTCCTGGTCGTTTTCGTATACTTTGAACAAGTCGCCCGCCTGAGGTGCACCACTCAAACCCAATACCATGACTGGGGTAGCTGGACCAGCTTCGGTTACCCGTTTGCCGCGCTCGTTGAGCATAGCCCGTACTTTACCCGAAAACTCACCTGCTACAAAAGTATCACCTACTTTGATCGTACCATTTTGTACCAGCATTTTGGTCACATAACCCCGGCCTTTGTCCAAAGTGGCTTCCAGTACCGTACCTGCAGCACGGCGATTTGGATTGGCTTTGAGTTCGAGCAATTCTGATTCCAGCAGGATTTTTTCCATCAGTTCAGGAATGCCGTGGCCGGTTTTGGCCGAAATGTCCTGGGATTGGAATTTACCTCCCCAGTCTTCCACCAAGATGTTCATGCCTGCCAGTTCTTCCTTGATCTTTTCAGGGCGTGCACCAGCTTTGTCTACCTTGTTGATGGCAAATACCATGGGTACCCCGGCAGCTTGTGCGTGGCTGATGGCTTCACGCGTTTGAGGCATGATGCTATCGTCCGCTGCGATGATGATGATGGCAATATCGGTTACCTTGGCACCCCGCGCACGCATGGCCGTAAAGGCTTCGTGACCCGGTGTATCCAGGAAGGTAATTTTGCGGTGATCTTCCAATTCTACTTCGTAGGCACCGATGTGCTGGGTGATACCCCCGGCTTCACCTGATACTACGTTGGCGCTACGGATAAAGTCGAGCAAGGAGGTCTTACCGTGGTCGACGTGACCCATTACCGCGACAATTGGTGCCCGATTGAGCAGCGTGTCCGGTGCATCCGGTGCTTCGATTTCTTCACCAACCTGATCTTCTACAGAGATGAATTCGACTTCGTGTCCAAACTCGCCAGCTACCAATTCGATGATTTCCGCATCGAGACGCTGGTTGATGGATACAATTACGCCCAGACTCAAACAAGTGGTGATTACTTCGGTCACTGCCACGTTCATCACACTGGCCAACTCGGATACCGAGATGAACTCGGTTACCTGCAGTTTGCCGCCTTCGGCTTCTTGTTCCAGGATTTCCTGGCGTTCGCGGAAGCGATCCCGTTTATCCCGTTGCAACTTTTGGCGCTTTTTCTTTCCTCCACCGGAAAGACGGGCCATGGTTGCCTTGATTTTTTCTTCAATTTGGCGCTGCGATACCTCGCCATTGTTTTCTTGAGGGGCAGGACGATTTCCAGTGCCACCGCCTTGTGGGTGTGGGCGTTGCTGCGGGCGTCTATCGTTGTTGTTGTTATTATTGTTGTTGCCACCGCTGCCGCCGCCTTGTGGGTGTGGGCGTTGACCTTGGCCGCCACCGCCACCACGGTTGTCGCCACCACGGTTATCTACACCACGGTTATCTCCTCCTTGGTTTTGGCCCTGACCTTGTTGGCCTTGACCGCCACCGCCTTGGCCTTCTTGGCCAGGAGTAACCTTTTTGCGTTTGCGTTTGCGTTTTTTCTTTTCGGCTTCTGATAGGGCGTTGCCAGGAGGATTGGTACCACCACCACCTTCAGTTTGTGGACGGCGGTTTTGCCCGTCTGGATTGTTGGGTTGGCCACCATTATTGGGGCGATTGCGGTTGTCGCCGCCCCGATTTTCACCACCGCCGCGGTTGTCGCGGTTTTGGTTTCCTCCGGGGTTGTTGCTACCACCACCTTGGCCTTGACCCTGGCCTTGATTGGCTGGGCCACGGTTTTGCTGGCCGGGTTGGTTCCCTCCGCCTTGGCCTTGGGTTGCTGGGCCACGGTTTTGCTGGCCGGGTTGATTCCCCCCTCTGCCTCTGACCGGTTCTTTGCCTTTTTCAGGCTTTTTGCCGCGCGGACGTTCGAACTTATCGGTATCGATTTTGCCCAAAATTTTGAGGCCACGCAATTCGGGTGTTTCGGCCCGAAAATTATCTCCGCTATTGCCATTTGGTGCATCAACCTCAGCTGTTGCAGGTGTTTTGGCATCATCAGGTGTAGCGGCAGTTGGAATTTCACTTAAAGGAGGAGTACTAATCACGGTCGCTTGTGGTTGTTCAAGGGGCTTTTCTTTAGCTGGCTCGGATGTGCGTTTCTCTTCTACCGGAGCAACAGCATCTTCACGAGGAGTGGACTTCTCCTCAATGGGCGCAGGAGTCTCTTCCTTGCGCTTGTTGGCAGGTTCATTACTGGGCGTAGTCTTTTCAATGCGTTGCTTGAGGCGTTCGCTTAGGTCAATCTTACCCAGTACTACTGGTTTTTGCAACTTGAAGCGGTGGCTCTCACTTTCCACTTCTTTTGGTTCGCTGTCCTCTTCACTTGATTTCTCTTTAACGGGCGTGTTGTGCTCCGCTACTTCCGGCTTGGGCCGGACAGAACCAATATTGACATTCTTGGCAGCGTCTTTGATTTCGATTGACTTTTGAAAATGGCGCGTCAATTCATCGTACATACCATCGGTAATCTTGGCGTTGGGTTTGTTTTCAATATCAAAGCCCTTACTATTGAGGTGTTCCACAATAGTAGCTGTACCGACATTTAAGTCCCTAGCAATCTTAACTAAAACTCTTGACATTCGAAAAATTTAGAAAACTGGCACAAAGATAAGGGAAAACCATTGAAAGTAAAGCAAATCCGATTTTTCCACAGATTATCTTAGAAAAAATATTCTTTAATGGTTTTCCCTTGCCGAACGAGCCTAGTTGAACAGCAACATAAGGCTAATTTAGGCTATAAAGTTCCCGAAAATGGAACTTAATTATTTTCTCCTTCTTCAAATTCAGCGGCCAGAACACGTAGGATTTCATCAACAGTTTCCTCTTCAAGGTCGGTACGGCGGAGCAATTCAGCTTTGTTGAGGCTCAATACACTGCGGGCAGTGTCGCAACCGATGGCTTGTAGGGCTTCGATGATCCAAGGTTCAATTTCGTCGCCGAATTCGTCGAGATCCACGTCGTCGATTTCGTATTCGTCAGTATTGTTGCGGTAAACATCAATTTCGTAGCCAGTCAATTGGCTGGCCAACTTGATATTGGTTCCACTTTTGCCGATGGCCAGGGATACCTGGTCTGGTTCGAGGTAAACATCCGCGTGGTTGGTTTCGGTATTCAACTCAATGCGGCTTACTTTAGCCGGGGTGAGGGCACGTTGGATGTACAAACTGGCATTGTTGGTGTAGTTAACAATGTCAATGTTTTCATTGTTCAATTCGCGTACAATGCCGTGAATCCGTGAGCCTTTCATCCCTACACAGGCCCCTACGGGGTCGATGCGATCGTCGTATGATTCTACGGCTACCTTGGCGCGTTCGCCGGGCAAGCGTACAATCCTTTTGATGCTGATCAGGCCATCTTCAATTTCGGGTACTTCTGCTTCCAACAATTTTTCGAGGAAAGCAGTGTCGGTACGCGACATCACCACGATAGGGGTGTTGTTGCGCAATTCTACCCGGCGAATGATGCCTTTGACCATATCTCCTTTGCGGAAAAAATCGGCTTTGATGGTTTCGGTGCGGGGCAACACAAGTTCATTACCCGTAGCATCGTCGACCACCAAAAATTCCTTCTTCAGGATTTGGTGTATTTCCCCTACAATTACTTCACCGATGCGCTCGGAGTAGCTCTTGTATACCTCGTCTTTTTCCAATTCCATGATCCTGGAAATGAGGGTCTGACGGGCAGCCATAATGGCGCGGCGACCAAAGTCTTCCAATTGCAGGCGTTCGTAACACTCTTCGCCAATTTCGTATTCTTCGTCAATCGAGAGGGCTTCGGAAATGGAGATTTGCGCACGGTCGTCGGTAACTTCGCCGTCGGGTACGATTTCGCGTACGCGCCAAAGTTCTAAGTCACCGTTTTGTGTGTTGACAATGACGTTAAAATTGTCGTCTGACCCAAATTTCTTCTTGATCAGGGTACGAAATACATCCTCCAGTACCCGCGCCATAGTCGGGCGGTCTATGTTCTTCCCAGCTTTAAATTCCGAGAAAGTGTCTACCAGATTCATTGCACTATAGTTTATAGTTAAAAACTGAGCTTTATAACTGCCTTGACAATATGCTCAAAGAGAATCACCGTTTGGATCGTCCCTTTCATGTTCTTTTTCCCCTCTTTCCATTTGATTTCTTGTTCCAGAACAATGGATTCGGGGTTCACGGTTTTCAGGATGCCGATTTTGCCTTCGCCTTCAGTGAGTTGTACCTCAAGGGTGCGGCCAAGGTTGCGGGTATACTGCCGGGCAAACTTCAAAGGGCGAAAAATTCCTGGTGAGGATACATCCAAACCATAGTCTTCGCCCAACCAGCCGTTGGTATCCAAATGGGATTCCAAAAACCGGTGGATGCGTTGGCACTTTTCCAGGGTAATTCCCGAATCGCTGTCGACAAAAACTTCCAGCTGTTTGCCGCCTTCCAGTTTGATTTCGACTGCAAAACAATCCGCGAATTCCGGTTCCGCGAATTTTTCCTGTAGGAGTGCTTCAATCTGTTCGGTAATCATACGCTTTTCATTGGTACTGCTTTCCTGTTTTTAACAACAGCAACAGCAAAGTATAAGCCATTATACACGCAAAAGAGGGAACCATGTGTGATTCCCTCTTTTGAAGTGCTTTTGCCAACTTGGGTGCAAATATAAGCAATGTTTTTGATTCTGAAGAGTTTTTGTACAGTCACGGGTTTATTTTTATTTTTCATTGCTTTTAGAAAAAAATGAAAAATAAAACCTTCTAAGTAAAACCAGGGTTTTGTAATTTTGTTCTTTTGCAAAGCAAACCATTGTCCATGCATACTGAAGAATTATTGCAAAGAGCGCTGCGCTTCGATTTTTTGTCCGCAGAGGAAGGCCAGTTCCTGTTTGAGCAAGCCCCTACTGCCGATTTGATGTACGTAGCGCACCAATTGCGGCTCAAACAAGTGCCGGGCAATCACGTCACCTGGATCATCGACCGCAATTCCAATACGACCAACGTATGTTTGGCCAATTGTAAGTTTTGTAACTTCTACCGCCGTCCGGGCCACGGAGAATCGTACGTGACTTCGATAGAAGAGTACAAGCAAAAAATTGAAGAAACCTTCTCCTTTGGCGGTGAACAGTTGTTGCTTCAAGGGGGCCATCACCCGGATTTGGGCTTGGAATACTACACGGGGTTGTTTCGTGAGCTCAAATCCTTGTACCCCAATTTGAAGTTGCATGCTTTGGGGCCACCCGAAGTGGCGCACATAACGAAGTTGGCCAAGTCGACCCATTACGAAGTGTTGAAAGCGCTGAAAGAATCGGGGCTGGATAGTTTGCCGGGAGCCGGAGCTGAAATTTTGGACGACCGCGTACGCCGCCTCATCTCCAAGGGCAAATGTGGTGCCCAGGAATGGCTCGACGTCATGCGGGCGGCCCACCAGTTGGACCTCACTACCTCGGCCACGATGATGTTTGGCCACATCGAAACCAACCTGGAACGGATGGAGCACCTGGTCAAAATCCGTGAGGTGCAAGCCGAAAAACCTGCCGATGCCAAGGGTTTTCTGGCCTTCATCCCCTGGCCCTTCCAGGATGAGGACACGATCCTTAAAAAACTCAAACGCGCCCGCAACACCGTTACGGGCGACGAATATGTGCGCATGATCGCCATCAGCCGCATCATGTTGCCCAATGTGCTTAACATCCAGGCTTCCTGGCTGACGGTGGGCAAACAGGTGGCGCAAATCTGTTTGCATGCGGGTGCCAACGATTTTGGCAGCATCATGATTGAAGAAAATGTGGTTTCGGCTGCCGGTGCACGCTTCCGCTTTACGGCCCAGGGCATTCAGGATGCTATCAGTGAAGCAGGTTTCGAACCCAAATTGCGCAACCAGCAATACGAGTTCCGGGAATTGCCGACGAATATCCGTCAGCAGGAGTTGGATCGGGTCGAAATGATTGTAGATTAGTTTAGGGAGGTTGAGAAGGTTTAGGCTACCGCAAATGATGTTGACAAGAACTTTGTCAAAATCGCTGCGGTAGCCTAAACCTTCTCAACCTTTCTCAACCTCCCTCAACCTTAAACACCATAAAACCATGTTTGTAACCCTGATCCAGGCACGGCTAAACTGGGAAAACCCGGAAGCCAACCGCGCTTATTTCAGCGAAAAACTGGCGGCACTGCAGGAGCCGACTGATCTGATTGTGTTGCCTGAAATGTTCACTACGGGTTTTAGCATGAACCCGGAAAACCTGGCTGAACCAATGGATGGGCCGACGATGCAGTGGTTGGCCGAACAAGCCCGTAGCAAGCAGGCGGTCATCACCGGGAGTTTTATTGCCACGGAAAATGGCCGGTATTTCAACCGCCTGGTCTGGATGCAGCCCGATGGGCAGCTATACACTTACGATAAGCGACACTTGTTTACATTAGCCGGGGAGCACGAGCACTATACTCCAGGGCAAAAACATTTGATTGTAGAATGGAAGGGTTGGCGGATTATGCCCCTGATTTGTTACGATTTGCGCTTCCCGGTGTGGAGCCGCAATACGCAGGCTTATGATTTGTTGTTGTACGTGGCCAATTTCCCGGAAATCCGCAGTTACGCCTGGCAGCAGTTGCTGACTGCAAGGGCGATTGAAAATCAAGCATATACTATAGGTGTAAATTGTGTGGGTACCGACGGCAAAGGCATCCAATATTCTGGCGATACGGTACTGCATGATTATGCGGGGGAAGTCTTGTACCGGGTTTCACATACGGAGGATGTGTACACCGCTACCTTATCCAAAGAAGATCAGGATCGTTTTCGGCAAAAATTTGCTTTCTTGCAGGATAGTGACACCTTTACTTTTAACACTTAACCGCTACATGGATGCGCTGGATCACTTGGCTACTCGGCAAAGAATGGGATCAACCCTTACCCAAAGGCAGGTTCAGCGAACTGCGCCCGGATATGCTGATGATTACGTTGCGCAAGTTGCAGTCGCGCATCACGGAACGTTTTCCTGAGGCGGGTCTGGGTAAGGTGAGTAAAGAATTGACCGAATTGGGGCAATACGGCATCCACATCTACCCACGTTTGCACCAACCGATGTGGGCGCTACGCATCCTCACTGCTACTTCCATTCTTACTTTGGTTGTTGTAGTGGCGATTCTGGGCTGGCGTAGCATTCAAACCCTCTCACACAAAACCGATGGCTGGAGTGATTTTTTGCAAGGCCTGGAAGCAGGCATCAACGAGGTTATTTTTTTATCCATCGCGATCTTTTTTTTGGGGAGCATCGAAATGCGCTACAAACGTAGTTTGGCCTTGCGTTCGCTGCACGCCCTACGCAGTTTGGCCCACGTAGTGGACATGCACCAATTGACCAAAGACCCCGCCATCATTCTGGCGGGCACCAGCTTCAAACCCACGGAGTCTTCACCTCATCGTACGATGACGCCCTATCAGCTCACCCGCTACCTGGAATATTGCTCGGAAATGCTCGCACTGACCAGCAAACTGGCAGCCTTACACGTGCAATTCCTGGATGATCCAGTGGTGTTGAATGCGGTGAATGACATTGAGTCGTTGACGCAAGGACTGTCTAATAAGATCTGGCAGAAGATTATGATTCTGGATTTGGCGGGGCCGGAGTTGGACGAATAATTGCCACATTTTTGAAATAGCAACAAAACCTCAATGGACTTTCACACATTCGCCACCGCATCCCGGCCACTCCGCATTGCCGCATCCAACGACGCATTCAGCATTTGATCCCCCGCCAAAATGATGCTATTGCTCAGCGCATATTGCGTGCTCGGGATGGCATACCGCAATGCCTCCACAATGGGCAAAGACTGTGGAATGTGGAAGGTTTTGAGGTGAGTCAATTCCAAATCGGTCCGATTTAGCACTTTTTTCAAAGTAGCACTCACCGTTTCCGGCGTCGCAATCGTATCCGATTTGAGTGAAACTGAAATCAACACTTTTCCCGCTGGAGCATAATCCCCCGATACCTCGCTCAACACACAAAAGCTGTTGATGGGGTTGTCTGCATCGGCGATCAGACCAATGAGGGGAGCCTGAAGAGGGCTGAAATTGGCAGCAAAATAGAGGTTGTAGGTACCACGATAGGCTTGGGTTTGGCCACGCAGGCCCGGGATCAAATTCGTAGGATTGCCGGTAACGATGACCCGGTCGAATTCCAGGCGTTCGCCAGTGTGGGTGATCAGGTAGTTTTCCTGAATCTCTTGTACGGGGGTATTGAAGCGGAAAGTGGTTTGTTGGAGCGTTGCCTGGAGTTGTTTGACCAGCTCCTCCATACCCTTGGCTGGAATGGCCGCGTATCCTTTGCCGAACATTTTGAACACAAAGCGAAACATCGTAGCGGGGGTACTCAGTTCATTCTCCAAAAAAATCCCCCCAAAAAAAGGCCGGAAAAATTGCTGGATGATCCGCTCGCTGAAACCGTATTGGCGCAAAAAATCAAGAGTGGATTGGGGGTTCCCGTCAAAAATTTGTTCGCGGGGCGTGCTTTGTAATTGGCGGTTCAGTTGCCAGATTTTGATTTTGTCCCACAGCGATCCGATTGGTGAAAACAGGGCCGTCCAGAGTTGGGAAGGGTCACGCAGGGGATCAGAAAAACGAAAGGAGCGCCCGCCTGAATAAATCGCTGCACCCGGTTGGAAATGACGCAAATTGAGTTTGTCCAAATCGAGATAACGCTGTACTTCAGCGTAGTCAGTGAGCAAGACCTGGAAGCCATGATCGAGTAAAAAACCATCTACCTGTTCGGTTTTGACGCGCCCGCCCGCCCGATCGCCCGCTTCCAGAATCAGGGGCTGGTAGCCTTTTTCTTCACAGTGCCGTGCGGCGATCAGGCCCGCTACGCCTGCGCCAACGATGATGATCTTCTTTTTCATAAGGCCCTCTAAATGTAAATTTTAGCTACGCTTAGGTGGCTCTTGAGTGGCTGAGGTTTCTTAGGTGGTGAAAAATGCTTTGCTACTCATGTTCTTTTTCACCACCTTAGAAACCTTAGACACCAAAGAGCCACTAAAGAAGACTAGTAAGCCCGCTCGTCGCGCTTTTCCATGTAGTTGATAAATGCACGATTCACCACTTTGTTCCCGCCAGGCGTAGGATAATTTCCAGAAAAATACCAGTCGCCATTGTTATCAGGACAAGCCGCGTGCAAACCCGCCACCGATTGATAAATCACCTCGATTTTTGGTTTGATGCCTTTGGGGGTGACGATTTTGGCGATTTGTTTGGAGATTTGTTCGTCGGTATATAAGTCGTACAAACTTTGCACCTCGTTGCGGATGAGTTCTTTGGGCAAGCTCTCTTGCGCCTTGCTGCGTTGATAAGCCTCTTCCAACAAATGGGTGCGGCCATCATGCTTGAGTAGGTCCACCAGTGCTCGGAAAGCGACAAATTCTCCCATTTTTGACATGTCAATGCCGTAACAATCGGGGTAGCGAATTTGGGGTGCTGAGGAAACCACAATGATTTTTTTCGGACGCAAACGGGAGGCAATTTCAATGATGCTGTCACGTAGCGTAGTACCCCTCACAATGGAGTCGTCCATCAGCACCAGGGTGTCTTGGTCGTTGTGCACCAGGCCGTAGGTGACGTCGTATATGTGTGAAACCAGGAGCCCCCGGGCGGTAGTATCCGCGATGAAGGTGCGCACTTTTTCGTCCTTGACCACCAGGCGTTCGATGCGCGGCTTTTGCGCCATGATTTTTTCAATCTTCTTGGGCTTCAGCTTGCCTTCTTCGAGCGCTTTGATCAGTTTTTGCTCCCGAATCAAGTCCAGGTTTTCGTACAAACCTTCAATCATGCCCATAAAAGCCGTTTCGGCGGTATTGGGGATGAAAGAAAAAACGGTGTTTTCAAAATCGTAGCCCACCGCTTCGAGGATGGGTTTCACCAACTGATGCCCCAATTTTTTGCGCTCCAGGTAAATGTCGCGGTCGTTGCCCCGGGAGAAATAGATGCGCTCAAAGGAACAACAGTGCCGCTCGCTGGTGTCGGTAAAGGGCAATTCTTCTACCTTACCTCCCTTTTTGATGATCAGGGCATGGCCCGGAGTCACCTCTTTGACGCTGTTGATGTGTACGTCCAGGGCGGTTTGAATGGCCGGGCGCTCGGAAGCTACCACTACAATTTCGTCATCGTGGTAATAAAAAGCGGGGCGAATGCCGTTGGGGTCGCGCATCACAAAAGCGTCGCCGTGGCCGATCAGGCCGCACATGACGTAGCCCCCATCAAAACGTTTGCTGGCGCGGCGCAGCAGGCGCTGGATGTCCAGTTGTTCAAAAATATAGTCATTGATCTCCATGTTGGTATAGCCATCAGGCTTGAACCAGGTATGGAGGCGTTGTACTTCGTCGTCGAGAAAATGGCCAATTTTTTCCAAAACGGTGACCGTATCGGATTTTTCCTTGGGGTACTGCCCCAGCTCTACCAATTCCTGAAAGAGCTCGTCTACGTTGGTCAGGTTGAAGTTGCCGGCGAGGAGCAGGTTCCGGTTGATCCAGTTGTTTTGGCGCAGAAAAGGGTGGCAGGTTTCGATGCTGTTGTCGCCGTGGGTACCGTAGCGCAGGTGGCCTAGGAGGAGTTCACCGACGTAGGGCAGGTTGTCTTTCATCCAGGGCGCGTCACTCAATTGTTCGTCGCTGAGGTTGCGAAAGTGTTTGCTCCAAATTTCATCAAACAGTTCGGTGAGGTAGTTGTTCGGCGTGACGTTGCGTTTGCGGCTGATGTATTTGGTGCCCGGTTTGGGATCTAGTTTGATGGTGGCAACTCCAACCCCGTCCTGGCCCCGGTTGCGTTGTTTTTGGAGGAGTAGTTTCAGTTTTTCTAGCCCGTACAGTGCAGTTCCGTACTTTTTTTGATAGTATTCCAAGGGCTGAAGTAAACGAATGAGAGCTATACCACATTCGTGCTTAATAATCTCGCTCATTGTATGTGTTGGTTGACGAATTCGGCCGCAAAGGTACGGTAGAATGTGGAGAAAACAGCGGAGAGGGAAGCTTAGTTGAATCTTGTTTGGAAAGTTAGCCCGAATGTCTGAAACTTTCCAGGGGAGCGTTCTGGACTTTTACTTTGCCGCCGGGCATTAACAACAATAAAAATAAAAAAATATTATTCAATCTGTTGCACAGAAGAATTTACCTTAGTTTAACCCTCACTTTCCCTTCAGTCCGTATTTTTACCCCAAATCCGCACCATGAAAAAGCACCTGCTTCTCTGCACGCTCCTCCTGTGTCTCAGTAATCTCCACGCCCAAACCTGGCTCAAAGGCAACCTCCACACCCACTCCCTCTGGAGCGACGGCGACGACTACCCCGAAATGATCATGGCCTGGTACAAGGCCTCGGGTTACCATTTTGTAGGGCTTTCCGACCACAACACCCTGCAGGAAGGTGAGCAATGGCGCTGGATTCCGCGGGCACCGGAGCGCCGTCGGGCTTTTGGCCGCTACTTGCACACCTATGGCAGCGATTGGGTGGTGTACGAAAAACGCGGGAAAGACTCCCTGCGGGTGCGTCTGAAAACCTTTAAAGAATACGTGCCACTTTTTGAAGAAAAAGGGCGTTTCCTCATTTTACCCAGTGAAGAATTATCGGCCAGTTATGCGGGTAAGCCGCTGCACCTCAATGCCACCAACATCAGAGGGTTTGTGCCCGTTCAACGGGGCAATAGTGTGCGAGAAGTACTCCAAAGCAACATCGACGCAGTAATGGCGCAGCGGCGCATCAGTGGGCAACCCATGTTTCCACACATCAATCACCCCAATTTCCACTTCGCCATCAGTCCCGACGACATGCTGGCGCTGAAACACGAGCGCTTCTTCGAAGTGTTCAACGGCCACCCGGCGGTGTTCAATTATGGCGATAGCACCCACCTGGGGATGGAGCCGCTATGGGATCAGATCAACCTGCATTACGCCCAAATTGGGCAACCGCTGATGTATGGCCTGGCCACCGACGATAGCCACAATTACCACTTTTTTGGCCTGCAATACGCCAATACGGGCCGAGGCTGGGTGATGGTACGGGCAGATTCCCTGCATGGCGGGGCAATCGTAGAAGCGATGGAGGCTGGGCAATTCTACGCCACTACCGGGGTGGAGTTGGCCGATTTGCAACAATCTTCACAAGCCATCGCCCTGCGCATCAAAACGGAACCCAATGTGAAGTACACGGTTCAATTCATTGGTGTGAAAAAAGGCAAAAATGTATCAGAAATCCTGCGCGAAGTGGCCACGACTCATGGCGACACCAGCCTGATTCGCTACACTTTGCAGGGTGACGAATGGTTTGTACGCGCCAAAATCAGCTCGAACAAGGAAAAGTTCAACCCCTATTTTCCAGAAGACAAAGAAGTCGCCTGGACTCAGCCGGTTGGCCCCACCCATTGGCCAACGATAGCCAATGTTTCCCCTCTACCCAATGCCCATGCCCACAACGATTACGAGCACAACCGCCCGCTATGGGACGCTTTGGAACAAGGGTTTACCAGCGTGGAAGCCGATGTGTACCTCTTACAGGACTCCTTATACGTGGCGCACAACCGCCCCTATTACCGCGACCCGGCGCGTGGCCTGGAAAAACTGTACCTGCGCCCACTGCGGCAACGCATCCGGCAAAATGGGGGAAAGGTTTATCCCAATTTCACTCAACCCTTCTATTTGTTTGTCGACATCAAAACCGGAGCTGAGGATACGTATGCGGCACTGGAAAAAACCTTTCAGCGCTATCGGGACATCCTCAAAGCTTGTACGCGAAAAAACTGCAATCAGGCACCCGTGCAAATTGTACTTTCGGGCAATCGCCCCATTGAAACCATGAGCAAACAAAGCGAAAGGCTGGCTGGCTTGGATGGCCGCCCCGGCGACTTAGGTAAAAAGATTTCCCCCCAACTCATGCCCATCATCAGCGACAACTATCGCAATCATTTCAAATGGTTGGGCCAAGGGGAAATGTCTGCCGAGGAAAAAACCAAACTATTGGATTTGGTCAAAAGAGTCCACGCAGAAGGCAAAAAGCTGCGCTTTTGGGCTTCGCCCGAAAATGAACAAGTATGGCAAACCCTGCGCAGTGCCGGGGTTGACTTGATCAATACCGATCGTTTGGAAGAATTGCGCAAGTTTTTGAGCACAACAAAATAAAAGGTACACTAACGCAACAATTTTCTCCGTTATTTTGCACTAAGTACCAGATCACAATCGAAGGTACTTAATTAAACCTAGTACAATACATGCCCAATAGCAACAATTACGTAGCCATCATGGCAGGAGGCGTTGGCTCCCGCTTTTGGCCCGCGAGCCGCACCGCTCGCCCAAAACAATTTTTGGACATCCTGGGAATTGGGAAATCGCTGCTGCGCATCACCTTTGAGCGCTTTTTGTCCCTTTGTCCCGCTGAAAATATTTTCATTGTCACCAATGGCATTTACCGCGATTTGGTCAAAGAGCACTTGCCAGAGCTAAGCGACAACCAAATTCTCTGTGAACCTTCACGCAACAATACTGGTCCGTGTATCGCTTATACCGCCCTTAAATTGCAGGCATTAAACCCTGAAGCAAATTTGGTGGTTGCTCCCTCGGATCACATTATTTTGCAGGAGATCAACTTCATCCAGGCTTTACAAACTGCCCTGGATTTTACAGAAAAGAACAATGCGCTACTGACTTTGGGCATCCAACCCACCCGCCCGGATACGGGTTATGGCTACATCAATTTTGACAAAAAAGCTACGGAGGGTAATGTACACCAGGTGCTGAGGTTTACCGAAAAACCACCGCTGGATCAAGCCCAGGCTTTTTTAGCCAGTGGTGATTACCTCTGGAATGCGGGTATTTTTATCTGGAAAGTGAAAAACCTGATCGAGGCTTTTGGACAGCATTCCAGTGAAATTCTAGACGTTTTGAATGCCGAACCTGAAAATTTCAACACACCGGGTGAACAAAATTACATTAATCGGGTTTATCCTATTACACCCAATATTTCCATCGACTACGCCATCATGGAAAAAGCAGGTAACGTGTATACCATTCCCTCCAGTTTTGGGTGGTCGGATTTGGGTACTTGGGCTTCTTTGCATTCCGAAGTGAAGCAAGATGACCAAAACAATGTTACTAACTTGGGTTCCAATTTGTTGTATAATGTCAAAAATTGCTTGTTACGGGCACCAAAGGATAAATTGGTGGTAATCAAAGACCTTGAAGACTACATTGTGGTGGATGAAGGAGACATTTTGCTCATTCATCCAAAGGCCAAAGAACAGGAGATCAAAAAGATAACCGAAATACTTGGCCAGCAGTTTGGCGACAGTTTCCTCTAAAAGTATACTATTTTCAGTGTTTAAATGCTTTGTAGCGGTTTGGTGTACCGCTCAGAGGCTCTAAAGTTTTGCCCATGTTTTTTGAGGAAACAAAGTCGCCAAAAATAATGTTGATATCCAACAGCACTTGGAATATCCATAATTTTTGGATGGAGTTGATTGATCAATTGTATCAGGCTGGTTACGAAGTATTGGTGGTTGCTGCACCCGACCAATTCACTCCTTTTGTGACCCAAAATCTCAATCTGCGTTTTATTCCGCTGAAATATTTGCATGCAACGAGTATCAATCCCGGGTATGATTTGCTTTTGCTGGATGAACTATATCAAATCACCAAACGGGAAAGCCCTGCTGCTATTTTGACATTCACCATCAAGCCTAACATTTATGGTAGCTTTTTGGCGAAGCGACTCAACATCAAAGTCATCCCTACCGTAACGGGTTTGGGCTATACCTTTGTCAATAAACGTTGGCTGAACAACATTGTAAGCAAACTATACACTACGGCATTCCAAGCGCTTCCTCAAGTCATTCTTCAAAATCGTTCGGACCTTTCATTGCTCAAAAAATATAAAATCCTCAAGGAGAATCAAGGCATCATCCTTCCTGGTGCAGGTGTGAATACCGAATTTTACAGTGCGGCCCCGATGCCCGCTTCCGATCGTTTCGTTTTTTTATTTTTGGGCAGGATTCTGTCAGATAAAGGGATTCGGGAGTTGGCGGTAGCTGCGCAACACGTTCGGCGCACTCATCCTCAGGTGGAGTTCTGGATAGCGGGCATTCAACCGGAAAACCATCCGGCAGAGATCAATAAAGTTGAATTTCAGCGTTGGATTGACCAGGGCATTTTTAAATATTGGGGTTGGCGTACGGATGTAAGGCCTTTGATTGAGCAGGCTCAGGCAATCGTTTTGCCTTCCTACCGAGAAGGTTTGTCCAGCACCTTGTTGGAGGCGATGTCAATGTCAAGACCACTCATTGTTACGGATGTTCCAGGCTGCCGTGAAACCGTACAAGTAGGTTACAACGGCTGGTTGGCCAAGGTTAAAGACGCTCATGACCTGGAACGTTGTTTACTCGAAGCCATTCAGACCCCGCCAGAAGTATTGAACCAGATGGGCAAGAATAGTCGGGAAAAAGCGGTACAAGAGTTTAGTATCGAACAGGTAAATCGTGCCTATTTGGATCTTTTGGCCAAAATTACTTTTGCAGAAGTGAGCTTAATTGAGCTTAATTGAGCCATAATTCCTTCATAATGACAGATACAAGCACTTTTTAATACTTTAAGGGTATGCCTAAAACCGGCATTTTGCAAATTGCCTACTACTTTCCACCCATTAAAACGGTGGGTACACTGCGCAATGCCCGTTTTGCACACAGTGCCAAAAACCATTGGTCAAAAGTGTATGTGCTGAGTACCAGTCATACTCAAGTTTTTGATGTCGAAACGGGCCAGCCTATCGATGCGATAATATTGCGGGTGCCCAGTTATGATTTTCGCTGGTTGCTTTGGTTGTTACGCCGCAAAAAAGCGACCCATTTTTCACCACAATTGAAAAAGCAAGCGGGCATTTCCTGGATCCGCCGCGCCATAGACAGTTTTCCGCTCAACATCATCCTGGGCGACGGTGGGTTTTTTTACCTGCTCATCGGCTATTGGAGTGCCGCTGCTTTGATTAAAAAAGGTGAAATATCCCACCTGTATTCTTCTTTTCGCCCGATGTCCGATCATTTTTTGGCTTATCTGCTGCATCGGCGTTTCCCGTTTTTGATTTGGATAGCTGATTTTAGGGATGTACCTGTAGACCCACTGTTAAAGAATGTGTGGTGGCCAGGATTTCAAGATTGGATTTTGCGCAAACTGCTGCGTCGGGCAAGTTTTTTGACGACGGTTTCTGAGGGTTTGGCGCAATACCTCCGTACAACATACCAGCGTCCGGTGCAGGTAATGCACAATGCGCCCTTGCTCCAACAAAGCGATGAAGTACAAATTCAAGATTTTGAACAATTTACCATCGTTTATACCGGTTCCTTGTACCCGCAGCAACAAAACGCAGGGCCTTTATTTTTGGCGCTTAAAGCCTTGCTCGACGGAGAACTACTACCCACAGCTCAACTGCGCTTACTGGTTTGTGGCAAAGATGGCGCACTTTGGCAAAGCTGGGCGGCGGCCTATGGTTTGGCCAATATCCTGGAAGATCGGGGCATGCTCAGTCATGCTGAGGCACTTTCTTTGCAGCACAGTGCTCAAGTAAATTTATTGTTGAGCTGGAATAGCCCCAAACTTGGGGGCATCCTCACCTCCAAGGTCTTTGAATATTTACAAGCGCAACGACCCATTTTGGCTATTGTCAATGGCTCGCCAGATCCTGAGTTGGAAACCCTGATCAGCACCTCTTCCCCCGTGAGTTTGGTGCTTTATCCCGATCAAGACTTCACCGCACTGAAACGTTTTTTACAAACGGCATACCTGAATTGGCAGCAGGGAAAAAAATCGTATTTAAGTTTACCTGCTACTCCAAGTTGGGAAAATGAGATGGAAAGGGTATTTGGTGACGTTTGAGACCAATCATGCGTGCGAAAACACGACAATTTTAGGGGTAAATCCGCTATTTAGCGACCTCAGCGCTTTTTTTTACCCACAACCTATGCAAGATTTCAACAAAGCAGTATTTTCGTTCGTTCTTGGTGAGAATAATTAAAGTTTTAGCTTAATGGAATATACATCCGACGTTGAAGCCGTTGACGCAATGGCACAATCTTATAAGGATCTGAAGAAAGAGATTGGCAAAGTGATTGTAGGACAAGATGATGTGGTGAGAGCCGTAATCATCGCCCTGTTTAGCAATGGACACAGCTTATTGGTAGGGGTGCCAGGATTGGCCAAAACCCTGCTGGTAAGTACGATCGCCGAAGTACTTGACCTCGACTTCAAACGCATCCAATTTACTCCAGACTTGATGCCTTCGGACATTACTGGTTCGGAAATCTTGGACGAAGACCGCCACTTTAAATTCAATCGTGGCCCTCTGTTTTCCAACATCGTTTTGGCTGACGAAATCAACCGTACTCCGCCCAAAACCCAAGCTGCGCTTTTGGAAGCGATGCAAGAAAGATCGGTAACGGTAAGTGGCACCCGCCACGAGTTGCCCAAACCGTTCTTCGTGTTGGCTACACAGAACCCCATCGAGCAGGAAGGTACCTACCCATTGCCCGAGGCCCAGCTGGACCGTTTCATGTTCAACATCACGTTGGACTACCCTTCATATGAGGAAGAATTGGAGGTTGTGCGTGGTACTACTACCGCCCAAACGATCCAACTGAATCATATTCTAACGGGTGCTCAAATTTTGGGTTTCCAGCAGCTGATCCGCAAAATTCCGATTGCCGATAACGTGTTGCGCTATGCCGTAACGTTGGCGACTAAAACCCGTCCCAAAACCCCCATGGCAACGGATATGGTCAACAATTACATCTCCTGGGGCGCAGGGCCACGGGCATCACAATATCTGGTATTGGGTGCCAAGTGCCATGCGGCCATCAGTGGCAAATACTCCCCAGATATTGAAGATGTCCAAACCATCGCCAATTATGTGCTGCGCCACCGGATTGTGCGCAACTATAAGGCGGAAGCGGAAGGCATCAGTGAAGAGAACGTAATCAAAAGCCTGTTCTAATAAGTTGAGAAGGTTTAGGGAGGTTGAGAAGGTTTAGGCTACCGCGAGCGGCACTCAACCTTCTCAACCTCCTCAACCTCCCTAAACCTTCTCAACTTTGCTTTCAAGTATTATGACGCCATAATTTTTCTGTTATTCATTCTGAAACGGCGCGGAGCTTTTCTGCGCCGTTTTGCATTTTAATCCAGCCAAATCCGTACATTTCCGTTTTGAAATTAGTCCGTTATGGCTCGTAAAAGATTTTGGGAACTGCTGTTTTTTTTGGGATTGTGCCATTTCCTTGGCTCAGGTTGTGTCAAAGATAGTCCCGAAAAACCTTTGCCGCCTGCTTTGGGGAAGCTCAATGAGTTGACCATTGTAATGGATACCCTCTGGTGGCAAGGCAAAATTGGCAGCGAGGTAAGGGGACACTTTTCAGTAGCTTTTCCCTTTGTGGCTCCTGCTGAACCCCTGTTCAAAGCCCAATACTACTCACCCAATCGCTTTCTGACCAATCCAAAATTTTTGGCTCAACGCAACTGCCTAATCATCATTCGAAAATATTCCTCGAATGCTCAAGAACAGGCCTTGGCCAAAATCATCGAAAGCCGCCTCAGTCAGGAACAACTCAAGCAATGGCGCGACAATCAGGTTTTTGCCATGGATAAAGTTTGGTCGGACCCACAGCGGGTGATGGTCGTTGCGGTTAATGATGAAAAACAAGCCTTGCAACTCTGGGAACAATATTACCCCACCATCTATCAACGGATTCGGGAA
Organism: Haliscomenobacter sp.; assembly: GCF_041740695.1. Taxonomy (GTDB): domain Bacteria; phylum Bacteroidota; class Bacteroidia; order Chitinophagales; family Saprospiraceae; genus Haliscomenobacter. The sequence goes on from NZ_JBGSLK010000060.1 coordinate 96,848, forward strand.
AACGAGACCCATTTGCATGAATCTACATTGTTTAAAAAGAAGCCCGATGATGCCATCAACCGCAAACTCTGGGAAAATCATAAAGTGGATCTGGATTTACCCCGTGGAACCCAGATCATCAGCAGTACCGATTCCATTTCCTGGTTGCAATATCCCTATCCTGAGGGGGGGGCTTTGTGGCTGTTGATTCGCCGTACTACCGTAGCTGAACTGGCCAGATCTAATCAGTCACCTGAATCAACACTACAGGGCATTTTGCGGCGAACTCCCGCACCTGCTCCGATGTACGGGGGGGGAGGCATTCGTCTGGAAGAAAAAAATCCACCCTTGTTCACCTCTACCATTCGGTATCAAAAAACAATCCCCGCCACGGAATGGCGAGGATTGTGGTTGCTTGGTGCTAAAACGGGGTCCTTCATTTGTCAGTTGCCCAATTTTCCGCCAGACGCTCCGGTCCTACTAGCCGGTTTTGTAGAATCCGCTCAATCCAATAAAGTAGAAAAATTATTGGAATTGCAATTCTTGTTGCAGCGGCAACGGACGGAGATGAAACCGTAGGGAGTGAAAAGTGAATAGTGAAAAGTGAATAGTGAAAAGCAGGTCCACCAGTTGTTTTTCATCTGTCAGATGTATTTTTTCACTCATCACTCATCACTCATCACTCATCACTCATCACTCATCACTCATCACTCATCACTCATCACTCATCACTCATCTCATCTTCCGTACATCTCCCCCCAAGAACTGCTTCACCCGTTTTTCTTTGGGTTCGTTTTCGTATAAAATTTCGCCTCCAATATTGGCGGAAGCCTCCAACAGCTCAGTGACCTGTACCTCTGCGCGACCACCTGTGCTGGTTTTAACCGAAGCTTTTTCTCCAACTAAGTCTGAACAGCGGCATACCCCGCCCGTGCTGGCATTGATGTCTTGGTTAGTGGCAGTGCCTTTCAGGTTCAACTGGCCGCCTTCAGAGGCGCTGGCATCCAGATTTTTGACATTGAGGCTCAAATCTAGTTGTCCACCTGCAGCAGCACTAGCCGAAAATAAATCGGCGCTGAGGGTTTCTTTACAATCCACTTTTGCTCCGGCGTTGGCTCTTACCCCACGTAAACTTTTGTAGGTCACGTAGGCTTTGACAATTTCGTTTTTGTACAAAAAGCCATTCAAAACCTGGATGCGCAGGACTCCTTTGGACACTTTTACCTCAATTTCTTTTTCAGGAATGCCATCAATGTAAAGGACCACCTTATTGGCATCACCTGCTTCCAGGTGCATGGTGATACTCCCGATGGCACTGACTTGATCAAAACTTTCCACTTGCACTTCCTTTTGTGCGTGTACCTGAATCGTTAAGGCTAAACAGAACAATCCTAGCAGCAATCCGATTTGCATCAATCGTTTCATATTCTTTTTTTTAGTTGAGTAGTTTAGGAGTTGAGAAGTTGAGATCTCAACTTCTCAACTCCTAAACTCCTTCAGTAGGATGCTAAGAACGCCCGCTGCCCCTATTTTAGCACCCAGATAAAACATAAACGCGGCTGAAAACCAAAAAAATCGAGCTTTACCCGGCAATAAACCCGAATTTTTGCCATTTTTGCACCCTAATTTAGTATTACTCAAACAAGCATTTACAATGACCCAGCAAGCGGATCTGTTCAAGAAGTTGGTTGCACACAGCAAAGAGTATGGTTTTATCTTTCAATCGAGCGAAATTTACGATGGGCTTGCTGCCGTGTACGATTACGGTCCCTACGGTGTAGAACTCAAAAATAACATCAAGGATTACTGGTGGGCGGCAATGGTGCAGATGCACGACAACATTGTAGGCTTAGATGCTGCCATCTTTATGCATCCCAAGACCTGGAAGGCTTCAGGGCACGTGGATGCATTCAACGATCCTTTGGTAGACAACAAAGACAGCAAGAAACGCTTCCGCGCCGATCAGTTGATCGAGGAGGAAATTGATAAAATGTTGGGTAAGGCAGATAAAGAAGTGGAAAAAGCCAAGAAAAAATTTGGCGACTCCTTCGACGAAGCCCTTTACCGCACCACCAACCCGCGGGTACTCGAATATTCCCAAAAGGCCCAGGTAGTTACCGATCGGCTCACTGCCGCGATGTCGAACGGAGACATGGCCGCCATGAAAACCATCATCGAGGATTTGGACATCACGGACCCTGATACTGGTTCCCGCAACTGGACGGATGTGCGTCAGTTCAACCTCATGTTCAACACCCAATTGGGCAATATCGCCGGCGAAGAAGGTAAATTGTACCTACGTCCGGAAACCGCGCAGGGTATTTTTGTGAACTTCCTGAACGTCCAAAAGTCAACGCGGCAGAAAATCCCTTTCGGGATCGCCCAAATTGGCAAGGCGTTCCGGAATGAAATTGTAGCCCGGCAGTTCATTTTCCGCATGCGTGAATTTGAACAAATGGAAATGCAGTTCTTCATCCGTCCCGGTGAAGAAATGAAGTGGTACGACTACTGGAAACAAACTCGGATGAACTGGCACCTCAAAATCGGTACCCCTGCGTCCAAACTGCGGTTCAAAGACCACGACAACCTGGCCCACTACGCCAATGCTGCGGTCGACATTCAATACGAATTTCCTTTTGGGTTTAAAGAATTGGAAGGGATTCACTCCCGCACCAATTTCGACCTCAGTAGCCACCAGGAGCTTTCAGGCAAAAAATTACAATACTTTGACCCTGAGCTCAATGAAAATTACGTACCTTATGTGGTCGAAACTTCAGTAGGCGCAGACCGGATGTTCCTAGCCATGATGAGTGAATCTTTAAAGGAGGAAAGTGTGCCTGATGCCAAAGGGGAAGACTCTACTCGGGTAGTGATGAAATTGCATCCAGCACTGGCGCCTATAAAGGTTGCAGTATTGCCATTGTTGAAAAATCGCGAAGAACTGGTCAATGCCGCTACGGATGTGTTCAACAAACTGAAGTTCTCTTTCCAGTGCCAGTACGACGAAAAAGACGCCATTGGCCGTCGTTATCGTCGTCAGGATGCCATTGGTACTCCATATTGTGTGACCATCGATTTTGAGACCTTGGAAAACAATACTGTGACCATACGTGAACGCGATAGTCTTAAACAAGAACGTGTCCACATTGATAAGATTGAAGAAATTGTCCGCCAGCGGGTTGACATGAAAACGTTGTTGGGGTAACCCTACGTGGTTACCCAACAAGGGCGATCACGGAGGATCGCCCCCACGGAAAACCGCTGCGCAATTCAATTTCGCAGCGGTTTTTTTTATATACAAAATCTTGTGACGTTCTTTTGACTTGAAGAACAGGCGAATCCAGTAAATTCCTCGTTAAACTAAAATGCGTAGCATCCAAAAACCGAGCATTCATGAGTAACTTTACAAAACAACCTTCGATGCAAGCTACCCCCAGCCGACGGATTCGTTCCTTTTTTGCCTTTTCCCAACCACTTTGGTTGGCTTGCAGCCTCTGGTTGCTCGCCAACCCAATTTTCGCCCAACGCAACCTTACTTTGTCCCAATTGACCTTTGCGCCACAATCGTACTTGGTCAATCCAGGGCGGATTCCACTGTCCAAATACAACATTGGTCTACCCCTGATGAGCGGGGCCAATGGCGCAGTGAGCAGTTCCGGCTTCCGGTTGGGTGATTTTCGAGAGGGCAGCAGCAATGGTGAAGGCAGTCAAGACAATCCCTACAAAAGATTCCTGGATGACCTGGATCAACAAAATTACGCCCAGATGGACATCGGTGTGAACTTGTTGGATTTGGGCTTCCGCATTGGCTCCCGCAACTACATCAGTATTTTCGCCAATGAAACCATGAACGCCTTCATGAAATACCCCCGCCCCTTGGCGGAGATGTTGTTCAACGTAGGCAACAGCAAAATTGTCAACCGCACCTACGACATTCAGAGTTTCCAGTACAACGTCATCCAATACCGCTCCGTTGGCATTGGTTACACCCGCCAAATCAACAAAAAACTTTCGGTGGGTTTTCGGGCAAAGTCTCTGATGGGCATTAGCCAGATCCAAACCAGTAATGACTCCATGCGCTTTGTCAGTGATGCCGATGATCGTTTTTTTGGAGTTTTGGGCAACTTGAGTTTTATGAGTTCGGGCGCTCAAAATTTGAAGCCTTATTATTCCATCCTGGGCAATTTGAATTTTGGCAATTTGGCTACCCAGGCGCTACAGCGAAATCCATCTAATTACCTGCAAAACACCGGAAACAATGGCTTTGCTTTTGACCTTGGCCTGCAATTGAATGTCAACGAGGAATTGGATTTATATGCCAGTTTGCTCAATGTGGGTAGCATTACCTGGAAAAATGACGTCACCATTAACCCCTTGGCAGACGACAATATTGAATTTCCCACCCAGGATTTGGACTATTTCAACTCCGAAGTATTGGAATTTGTAGACAGTCTAGGACGGAAAGCAACCATTGACACCACGTTCAAAACCCGCTTGCCGACCATGTTGTACGTAGGTGGTAGTTATTTTGTATCGCCAACCACGTCTATCGATGTCGTGCTCAATCCGCGGTTTTATTTGGGCGAAGTAGATTTTGGCTTTGCGGTAGGCATTACTACGCGGGTAAACAAAATTTTGCAAGTAGGAGGCAACGTCTCCTCTTTCAATAAATCGACCATCAACTTTGGCTTGGGGGCTGCACTCAACCTGGGCCCTGCGCAATTATACCTGGCTTCAGACAACATCATCCCGATCTTCGCCTTCAGTAGCGCTAAAACCGCTCATTTCAACATGGGGCTTACCTTCAATTTTGGCCGCCAAACCCGCGATGAACGGTATGCGGAGTTGAATCCCAAAAAGAAAACCGACCCAAAGAAAAAGGAAGAGCCCAAGGAAGTCTTGGCCAACAATAAGCCCAAAGAAAACGATAAGAAATCCAATAATCCCCCGGGCACTACAGCTCGGGCAGTAGTGGATTTGCCCCCTTCAGTCTCTTTGGTGGGCACTGTTTTTAATGGCGTAAGTAAAGAACAACTCACCGGAGTGGCATTGGAAGTTTATGTTCAGAACACCGATGGTACCGAGGCATTACTTACCAAGCGCACTTTTGGCAATGGCATTATTTTGCTCTCCTTGAAGCGCGAAAACAACCACCGCCTGGTACTGCGCAAAGCTGGTTTTTCGCCCAACGAAACCATCATCAGCACCGATGAAATGGGTGGACAATCGCAATTGAAAAAAGAATTTGAACTCAATACTGGCGTACAGGCGCCACCTACTATTGTTGCTCCAATAACGGAAGAAGAGGAAGTAAGGGTGCCCGAACGTGTACTCATCCCCGAGCGCAAGGTAGAAACGCCACCTGTAGAAGAAAAACCTGCTCCGGTGGTCGAAACGCCACCACCACCTAGTTCTTCCAAACCAGTGGTCAGCGTATCCACTCGTCCCGGACGCGTAATCGTCTACCGAGTACTCGAAAACTCCACTATCCGCCAAAACCCAGATGAACGGAGTTTGGAGCTCTTACCGGTGGTGATCGGCCACCGCCTGGAGTTGCTGGAAAAATCCAATGATGATTGGTGGAAGGTGCGTTTCCGGGATTTCGTTGGGTATTTGCCTGCGCGAATTTTGGAGCTGGAAGAATAAAAGACACAGTACCAAAGCGGCATTTTTTTAGCACAAAGGATAAAAAAGAGGACGCAAAGAACACAAAGCGAAGCGTCGTCAACGTCTAACTTTGTGCCCTTTGTGCTGCCTTGGTGTCCTTTGTGAAAAAAAATGCCGCTTTGGTTCTTCGCGGTTCAACTCAATAACCAGTAACCGCTTTTATTTCAACTGTGTTTCAGCAAAATACCGCATCGACTTCTGCAAAAACTGAACATACTCCGGATTCGCTTTCCCTTCTACCATGGTAAAACGCTCATCCGCCACATAGAGGTCGCCCAAACCTGCATAGGCTTCTGCTTGTAAATCAGGAGATTGAGCCGTGCCCCAAAACCCACGAATATTGTGGTAATGCCGCGCGATTTGCTGCTGTACAATGGCGCTGTGCGGATCTTCCTGCATCATGGCGATGAGTTTGATAGCAATGTCTTCCATTTCAGCCTTGAGCTGTTGGAAGCCTGCTTTGCCTAAACTGCGCAGGTGCTGTTCGGATGTTTCTATAGTTTCCGCGCCGTATTTGGTGATCGCTTCATTGCGATAGGTTGTGCCCATTTCTTTGGGCAATCCCTCGTATAGTTCTTCGTGTGACAACATCTGTTTTGTTTTTAGCTTGTGAATGGTTGTGTCGATCGTCGCCATTAAAGTCTGAATGCGCTCCTGCCGGCTGCGTAGCGCCAGTTTGTGACTTTCCAGGGCTTGAATGAGGTCAAAATGTGGATCGTTTAGGATATCCTCAATGGCTTTCAGCGAAAAATCGAGCTCTTTGTAAAAAAGAATCTGCTGCAAGCGCAACAACTCTGCCTCCCCATACACCCGGTACCTGGCCTCGGTGCGAACGGCTGGTTTGAGCAGGCCAATCTGGTCGTACAGGTGTAAGGTGCGCACACTTACGCCGGCGAGTTTGGCCAGTTGTTTGACGGTATACTGCTTCATTTTTGTCCTCATTTTGATCGACGGGACAAAGGTAGGGTATGACGTAAGGGGAGAGTCAAGGGGGGAGGGGGAAAAATCGCAGATATTTAAAAATTCAGGGTTATTTAAAATGTAAAACTTAAAATTTTGTTTATTTTTATCCAAATCTTTTTATTTAAAAATAGAAACACCTGGTTGTATGAACTACAAATACCAACAAGATTACGATCTGCTGGTTATACCCTGTCCACCAATCGATTATCAGCCTAAAAATATTGAAGCTGTATACCGTTGGGTATTTGACGACATCCAAGATTCAAGAAATTTTATACCTCAATACCATCGAAAACCTCAGCGATTTCTTCATAAAGAAGGTATTGACAAGTGTAAAGGAATGGCCTTATCTTTGTTTAGTAATTTTGATGGTGCTTTGAAAAGATATGCTGAACTAAGAGCCTGTAAAAATTTAAGATTTTACAGATGTGAGGAATGAGAAAAAAGGAATCAGCGGTAATTTGGTTGGAGAAAATTTGCAAATATGTACCCAACCAACATCACTGATTCCCAATGGGAAGTTATAAGTTCTTT
>NZ_JBGSLK010000061.1:0-13582 GCF_041740695.1 Haliscomenobacter sp.
GCTCAGCGACCGGTTGCCGAGCGAAGCCGAGGCATCAACTCCTCAACTCTTCAACTTATAATCATGGCATACAACAAGCTTAGTCCCGAAGAAGCCTACGTCATCCTGAAAAAAGGAACCGAACGGCCGTTTACGGGCGAATATTATGATTTTAAAGGAGCAGGCACCTATCTTTGCCGACAGTGCAACACACCCTTGTACCGCTCAGAGGACAAATTCGATTCCGGCTGTGGCTGGCCGAGTTTTGACGATGAGATTCCTGGTGCGGTCAAACAGGTGCCTGACGCCGATGGCCGTCGCATCGAAATTCTGTGCAACACCTGTGGCGGACACTTGGGGCACGTATTTAAAGGCGAACGGCTCACGGCCAAAAATACCCGGCACTGCGTGAATAGTTTGTCGATGCGTTTTGTTCCGGAACCATGATGCGATGCGCAGATAGAGACGCACGGCCGTGCGTCTCTATCTGTAATACCTAAAATTATGCAACACCTGAAAAAGCTGTTTACACAGCCCACAACCCTCCTTGTTCTGTTTATTGTGCTTGCCATTCTGGCTTCCGTCCAGTCCGTTTTATTGGGGCTCAAAACCTTCCAGCCCGACGGCCCGCTCTACACCCATTACAACAACTACGTCATTTTTGTCCAGTCTTTTTTCCATTTGTTGGAGCAAAAAGACCTGTACATCCTCTACCCTGCCGAACACTGGGATTTGTACAAATACAGTCCAACTTTCGCCCTGTTTTTTGGCCTCTTCGCCTATTTGCCTGCTGTAGTTGGACTTAGTTTGTGGAATGTGCTCAATGCGCTGATTTTGTTTTTTGGGGTCAAAGTACTACCCAATTTTTCTGACAAACAAAAGGCATTGTTGCTGTTGGTTGTGGTATTGGAACTCATGACCAGCCTGCAAAACGCCCAAAGCAATGCCATGATGGCCGGGCTGCTGATCTGGGCTTTTGCCTGTCTTGAACGCCGGCAATACCTGGCGGCTACCTTCTTTATCATGGCCACGGTATACATCAAAATTTTTGGACTGGTAGCCATGTCGCTGTTTTTATTTTACCCACGAAAAGATAAATTGGCCTTGTACAGTGCCCTTTGGGCCGCGGTTTTGTTTGTGTTGCCGCTGGTGGTGGTGGATTGGCAGCAGTTGTTGTTCCTCTACCGCAGTTGGGGACATTTGTTGGCAGACGACCACAGCATTTCGTATGGCTTTTCGGTGATGGGCTGGTTGAATACCTGGTTTGGTTTGGTGGCGGATAAAATAGTGGTGCTGGGCACGGGCGTGTTGTTGTTTTGCCTGCCATTGTTGCGCTTCAAGCTGTATTCGAATTTTACCTTTCGCATCCTCACCCTTTGCTCAGTGCTGATTTGGGTGATTGTTTTTAACCACAAAGCAGAGTCAGCTACTTTTGTGATTGCCATGAGTGGCATTGCGATCTGGTTTTTTGCGCAGGAAAAATTAAGCCGGGAGAATCTGGTGCTGTTGGTGCTGGCGATTGTTTTTACCTCCCTATCGCCTACCGATTTGTTTCCCAAATTTATCCGCAAGGGCCTCCTGGAACCTTATGTGGTGAAGGCGGTACCTTGTATCCTCATTTGGGGCAAAATCACCTGGGAAATGTTGCGGATGCCCAAAGTAGAGCAGTTGGCGAAGGTCAATTGATCAAGTGCTGTCACCATGTGCATTCAGGTGTAAGCCCGTTGAATACTTGACTTCTGACATGACAAAAGAACTTTGAACCTGGCCCAATTCCTCTAAATTGGCCAAACGATTCACCATAAACTCTTGGTACTCGTTCATGCTGCGTACAATCACCTTCAACAAATAATCATAAGTCCCGGCAATGTGGTAACATTCCACAATTTCAGGAAAACTGCTGATCTGTTGTTCAAAGGTTTTGAGGACTTGCCGATTGTGTCCCTTGAGCGAAACACTACAAAACACAACTACGTGAAAATCAAGCATATCCTTGTTCACCAGCGCTACATAGCGCTTGATGTAGCCTTCTTCCTCCATCCGACGGATACGTTCATAAACGGGCGTAGCAGTCATGCCTAATTCGGCGGCAATTTCTTTGATGGTGTACTTGGCGTCTACCTGCAAGAGGTCCAAAATGCGGTAATCAATGTGATCCAGCGTCTTCATACTAATCTCAGATTGAGGGTTCAGCGCAGAGTGAGGTAGGAAGTCAAAATCGCTTGAGATCTATACAGAACTGAATAATAGGTGAAAATAAGTATTCTATTCCAGGATTAAAGGAATATGGTAAAAATTTATTCTAAAAACAGCTCATTTTGTGGAAAAATAAAAGAAATGGCGTCTTTAGACATGGTCTTAGCCATTCTGCGTATCTTGTTCCCGATTTCTTTATGTATGAACGCGACCAAAAGCAGGAAAAAATGAATGTGGATACCTGTGAAATCAACCGCTGGGAATTGCTCCGCCGCCAATTGAACAACCTGGATCAACAACGTTTCGAGGAACTGTTGCAAGCCTCTTCTGATGCGATCGTTTTAGATGTGCGCACCCAGTCCGAATTTGAAGCCGAACACCTCCCGGGTGCCATCCACATGGATTATTTCGGTCCCGACTTGATCGAACAAATGGATGCTTTGGACAAAACCAAACCTTATCTCATCTATTGCCGCAGTGGCCGCCGCTCCGTACGGGTTTGTGTGCTGATGCGCAACAGTGGCTTCAAAGAAGTGTACAACCTGGATGGCGGGATTAAGGCCTGGCAGTAATCCATTTTCGGCCAGCTTCAGCAACAAGTACAACTGCCAAAATTGGTAAAATCTCCACAACCTCTTTTTTTCATCCGCCACTCTGTCATCTTTTTCCACTTGGACATTGTTTTGATGGGAAAAAGTATGGAACATTCATCCCATATCACCCATATCTCGACTACCCATGACGATGGCCCATTGCTGGATGCCTATTCTCGGACCATCACCGGAGTAGTCGCCGCAGTTGCCGACTCGGTAGTACACATTGAAGTAAAGAAGAAAAGCAACGATAAAAGAAACAAGGGACAGGCAGTACCCGCGGGCACTGGCTCAGGATTCATCATTTCCTCTGACGGGTTTATCCTTACCAACAACCACGTGGTCGACGCCGCTGATCAAATCAGCGTGTCCTTTACCGACGGGCGCAGGGTCAATGCCGAAATCAAAGGCAAAGACGCTTCTACGGATATCGCCGTGTTGAAAATCGATGATACCGGGCTCAAAGCCCTGCAATTGGCGAATTCCTCGCAGCTGCAAGTGGGGCAAATCGCGGTAGCCATTGGCAACCCGATGGGTTTGCAATACACCGTAACCACGGGAGTGGTCAGCGCCTTGGGCCGGACCTTACGCGCCAACAATGGCCGTTTAATCGACGATGTAATTCAAACCGATGCAGCCCTGAACCCCGGCAATAGTGGCGGCCCATTGCTCAATTCCCTGGGCCAGGTGATCGGCGTCAATACTGCCATTGTGGCTTCAGCGCAGGGTTTGTGTTTTGCCATCGCCTCCAATTTAGCCGAATACATCGCCGGACAACTGATCCTCAATGGCCAGGTGCGCCGTGCCCAAATCGGCATCGGTGCACAGGGTGTCAACCTCAGCAACCGCATGATCGCCGCCAATCGCCTGAGCACTCCAACGGGCGTGTACGTGTACGAAGTGATCCCCGACGGGCATTTCAACAACCAACAATTGATCAAGGGCGACATCATCGTGGACTTTGAGGGTAACCCCGTGGCCTCGGTAGATGACTTGCATAAATTGCTCAATTTTAGCCGCATTGGGCAACGCACCCAGCTTGGGGTTTTGCGCAATGGGCACCGGGTCAATGTGGAAGTGATTCCCGGGCAAGTGACGCTTTAAATGCTGCGAGGCGCTGGTTTTTTGTGTAAATTTGCACTGGGAATTACCACTGTAGTTTTTGATGACTATTTACCTGAGGTGTCCCTTCGTGTCTTAGGTTTCTTAGGTGGTGAAAAGAACCAAACCTGCGAAGCAGGGTACTATTTCACCACCTAAGAAACCTAAGACACGAAGGGACACCTCAGGTAATAGACGAACATTTCGGTGGTGAATTTCCCAACAGACCAGATCGCCAAATTATGGAAACCATCACCGCCTACCAGCCTCAATACAAAATCCGCCTCGTCACCGCCGCCTCCCTCTTCGACGGCCACGATGCCGCCATCAACATCATGCGCCGCATCCTGCAAAGTTCGGGTGCCGAGATCATCCACTTAGGGCACAACCGTTCCGTGCGCGAAATCGTCGATGCCGCCATTCAGGAAGACGTGCAAGGCATTGCCATTACCTCCTATCAAGGGGGGCACCTGGAGTTTTTTAAATACATGTACGACCTGCTGCAAGAACAAGGCGCGGGCCACATCAAAATTTTTGGCGGCGGCGGCGGCACCATTTTACCCCACGAAATTCAAGAGCTTCAGGCCTACGGCATTGCCCGCATCTACTCCCCCGACGATGGGCGGCACATGGGTTTGCAGGGCATGATTAACGACTTGTTGGAAAAATGTGATTTCCCGGTGGGGCAACACCTCAATGGGGAACTAAAAACCTTCCATTTGCGCGAAGGACGTAGCATCGCTCGGATGATTTCGGCCATTGAAAATTATCCTGAGGCCAACCGGGAGTGGTTGGAAAAACTCAGTAAAGAAATTGGCAACAAAAACATCCCCGTACTCGGCATCACCGGTACGGGTGGCGCGGGTAAAAGTAGTTTGGTGGATGAATTGCTGCGGCGTTTTTTGCTCGATTTCCCGGATAAAACCATCGCCATTGTCTCAGTCGATCCCTCCAAACGCAAAACGGGCGGGGCCCTGCTTGGCGACCGCATCCGCATGAACGCTGCCAGCAATCCCCGGGTGTACATGCGTTCCCTGGCGACCCGCCAATCCAACCTGGCCCTTTCGCGCTACGTCGCTGATGCCGTCAACATCCTCAAGGCCGCCCAGTACGACTTAATCATCCTGGAAACTTCAGGCATCGGCCAGTCAGATACCGAAATTGTGGATCATTCCGACATCTCCCTCTACGTGATGACCCCCGAATACGGCGCGGCTACGCAATTGGAAAAAATCGACATGATCGATTTCGCTGACGTGATTGCCATCAACAAATTTGACAAACGCGGCGCCCTGGACGCCCTGCGCGATGTCAAAAAACAATACCAACGAGCCCATCAATTGTGGCAAAAAGCAGTGGATGACATGCCCGTTTTTGGCACCATCGCTTCGCAGTTCAACGATCCGGGCATGAACCGCTTGTACCACAAAGTGATGGAGGTATTGGTAGAAAAAACGGGGGCCAATTTGCCCTCTCACTTTCAAGCTGGAACCGAAGCCAGCGCAAAAGTCTACATCATTCCACCGCAACGGGTACGCTATTTGTCTGAGATTGCCGAAAGCAACCGTGCTTATGAGCAAAAAGTAAGTCAAGAGAGTGACTTAGCCCGTCAACTTTTTGCCCTCGATACCAGCGTCAAAACCTTACAAAAGCGCGGCGTTTCCGCTGAGTTGATCCAAGCTTTGACTGAACAATATCAACAACTGGAGCAATACCTCTCACCTGCCGCTAAAAAAATCCTGGCCGAATGGCCTGCCCGCATCGCCTCCTACGCTGGCGACGAATTCGTATACAAGGTGCGGGGCAAGGAAATTCGGGTACCCACCTTTACGACTTCCCTTTCCCATACCCGCATTCCCCGGGTAGCTCTGCCCAAGTACCAGGATTGGGGCGAAATCCTGCGCTGGGTGATGCGCGAAAATGTGCCAGGAGAGTTTCCCTATGCCGCCGGGGTGTTTCCGTTCAAACGTGAAGGGGAAGACCCCACCCGCATGTTCGCCGGAGAAGGTGGCCCCGAGCGCACCAATCGCCGCTTCCACTACGTATCGCTGGACATGCCCGCCATTCGCCTCTCGACTGCCTTTGATTCGGTGACGCTGTACGGCGAAGACCCCGATTATCGACCGGATATTTATGGAAAAATTGGCAATTCAGGGGTGAGCATTTGTTGTTTGGATGACGCCAAAAAACTGTACTCCGGCTTCGATCTTTGTGATCCGCGCACTTCGGTGTCGATGACCATCAACGGACCGGCTGCCACCATCACCGCGTTTTTTATGAATGCGGCGATTGACCAACAGTGTGAAAAATACATCCGGGAGCATCATTTGGAAGCTGTGGTGGAGACCAAGTTGCAAAAACTTTACGATCAGCAGGGCATGTCCCGCCCGCAATACCACGGTGAAATTCCAGCGGGCAACAATGGTTTGGGCTTGCTCTTGCTCGGCATCACCGGGGATCAGGTTTTGCCACCAGATGTGTATGCTCAACTTAAAGCCAAAGCGCTGAGTGCCGTGCGTGGCACCGTGCAAGCGGATATTTTAAAAGAAGACCAGGCGCAAAACACCTGCATTTTTTCCACCGAGTTTTCACTAAAACTGATGGGGGATGTGCAGGAATACTTTGTACAGCAGCAGGTGCGCAATTTTTACTCGGTGTCCATTTCTGGCTACCACATCGCCGAGGCGGGTGCGAATCCAATTTCCCAACTGGCCTTCACCCTCGCCAATGGCTTTACTTTTGTGGAATATTACCTCTCGCGGGGCATGCAGGTCGATGATTTTGCGCCGAACCTTTCTTTCTTTTTTTCCAATGGTGTCGATCCTGAATATGCGGTGATTGGGCGGGTGGCCCGCCGCATTTGGGCTAAGGCCATGAAGGAAAAATACGGGGCCAACGAGCGAGCGCAAATGCTCAAGTACCACATCCAAACCAGTGGCCGCTCCCTGCACGCACAGGAGATCGACTTCAACGACATTCGCACCACCCTGCAAGCGCTGTACGCCATTTACGACAACTGCAACTCCTTGCACACCAACGCTTACGACGAGGCCATCACCACCCCCACCGAAGAAAGTGTACGCCGTGCCATGGCCATCCAGTTGATCATCAACAAAGAATTGGGCCTGGCCAAAAACGAAAATCCGCTGCAAGGGGCCTTCATCATTGAGGAATTGACCGATTTGGTGGAGGAGGCTGTATTGCTCGAATTCGACCGCCTGAGCGAACGGGGCGGCGTACTCGGTGCCATGGAAACGATGTACCAACGTGGCAAAATCCAGGAGGAAAGCCTTTATTACGAAACCTTAAAACACAATGGCGATTTCCCCATCATCGGGGTGAATACCTTCCTAAGCAAAGAGGGTTCCCTGACCATCATCCCCGCCGAGGTGATCCGGGCCACGCCAGAGGAGAAGGAGGCACAAATTCAAACATTGCAAGGTTTGCATCAGGCGCAAGCGGGGCTGGCAAGCCAGGCTTTGCAAGACTTGCAGGCGGTGGCGGTGCGCAATGAGAATCTTTTTGCGGCACTGATGGAGACGGTGAAAAGTTGCTCGTTGGGGCAGATTACACATGCCTTGTATGCGGTGGGGGGGCAATACCGGAGGAGTATGTAATGCCAAGGTTATAAATTCTTTCTAATAAGCGGATCAATATGAAGTGCAATGAATTCTAGTAACTGTGCTTGTCCCCCTGGAAAATAGGGAGTGGTAGTTATCTCTCGAATTTCCTCGCCCGTGTTTTGTGAGTAGGGGTGAAAAACCAGAGTACAAAAGGCGATCCGAATTTGGTTGGACCCATTGGAGAATCCCGGGTACCATTTGGGACATTTTCGCAATGCCTCCACAACCAGCGTATCTACCAATGGATGTAAAGGGTTTAAAATTTCAATTTTTACGATCCTTCCGCTGCTCTCAGCACTAAGCCGAAAAGACATTGGCAAACCTGGCCTTAGTTCGATGTGCGGGGGGCAATTAATGTCACCCCTTCGGGGTTAAAATACATCTTCGTGCCATTTTTTTCATAATCCTATCACCCCTTCAGGGTTGAAAATTACTTCTCCCTACCTACAATACGACCCATCCACATCCCCCGTCTTGATCACCACCCAATTCAAATCCGCCTGATCGCGCAGCGCTTTAAAATTATCCACAGCGACGGGATAATACAAATTGGGCTGATTCATCAGTACCAACCATTTGGGGGTGATTCTGTTGCGGTCCGTCACTCGAAAATTGTCCAATAAAAAAGCTCGCAGGCTGCTCAGGTCGCGGGCATCTACGCCGTACTCCCGATCACTAAAGTTGGCAGCAAAAAAGCCCAAACCCGGGATCTCCTCCCTTCTTTCCACAAAGCCACGAATCAACTCCAGGTCGATGATGTTGATGCCTGCTTCGGGTGGGCGCAAGGCGTCGTTAAAACTGGCACTGATCCGGTAGTTTTGGGTAGAATCCACGTTGCAAAAACTGTATTCCCCTTGGTCTCCGGAAATGGCGTAAGTCGCCGTTTTGGTGTGCAGGTTTTCCAATTTGACCACCACGCCTGGAAAAGGTTTACCATTCATACATTTGGCGACTCCGCCGAGCGATACTTGGGCAGCTAAGCCGTAGCTGAGTCCCAGGATGAAGTATAGTACAATTCGAAAGTGCATAGCTAACTGAATTAATGTTGAACCAAAATTTTTTTCACTCCTGTTCCTTCCCCGGTTTCGATCTGTAATTGGTAAGTGCCGCTGGGCCATCGTGAGGTATCAATTTGCTTTTGGGTAAAAGTTGAAAACTGCTGGATCAATTTTCCATCCTGGCTAAAAATTTTCAAATTTTCAATCGACAATTGATCACTTTGTACATGCAGCACATCACTACAGGGAGTAGGGTAGATCTTCACTTTTTGATCGATGACCGCATTGTTGATCAAGTGTTCCACATCGCTGATGACCCGAATTTCCTCAGACCCTGGGGCGACGGGAATTGGCTTGTTGTTGCGGTCAATCAGCACGATGCTCTGTGGGTCGATGTTCAGGTTTTTCAAAAAGGGCTCAATGAAAATCAGGTCTTCCACCGTTAACTTCACCCGGGCAATCTCCCCATATCCGGTAATCGCGCGCCGTTGTAACCTACTGATGACCAGATGTAGCTTGTTTTGTGCAGTATCATTGCGCACGTAGGTAAGCAGGGGGCGTTTATCCCTTCTGAAAAAGGAACGACTAAAATCGGCACTGATGCGCGCCATTTTGCCAATCCCCGGGCCATAATTGAGCGAAAAGGCTAGACCATACGCATTGCGGGCGGGGGCTTCTGCCGATCCCAGCACGATGGGCAATTCTATTTCCCGCCGATTGCTCAGGGTATCCATGTTGAGCATGAGCGGCAAGGCAAAGGAATCGACCTGGGGCCGGGTGCGAATTTTGCGATTGGGAACCGTTTTGCCCCAATTTTGATGAATGGCCAGGGTGTCGTTCAAATCAATGAGCGCATTGCCATCGGTGTCCCAATAGGGGCGGAGCACTGCGTCTTGATTGCTGGATTGCGACACAAAAGTTTGAGGTGTCCATTCAATCGAGGCATTGGGCCGGGGTTTAGTTGTACTTTGACCAATTTCAAGCCCTAAGGCCAACATGTCGTACTGATCTACTTGACCATTGTTGTCCACATCTCCAGGCCAAACGGCAGTGCGCAGCATAATTTGACCGCCGTGACTACGGATTGCCAGTTGTTGGAGGCTATCGCCCACTGCCACGATTTCAATGGGGGTATTGGCTAAAACAATTTGCTGGATAGGGAGATCTATCAGCCAGCGATCCAGCTCCTTTTCCAAAACCTCCGGGTTTTCGGCTTCAAAAACCAGCTTGAATAAAGCTTTGGGTACATTGGGCTGCGCCGGATTTATGTGGGTAATCACCCTCAAAAACCCTTCCCCAATTTGACGAGTCCCGAAATGGGATAAGTCAATGGTGGGGGTATCCAGGGGAATGATTTGGGCAAGTCTAAAGTAAAAAGGACGCGCCTCCGAAAACGTCGAAGGACCCCAGGCAAACCACTGAATGCTAAATTGTGCCGTAGTGGGATAAGGTGTACGGGCACTCAGGGTTACTTCAAATCGTTTATTCCAGTCCGTCCCCCGATAAATGGTCGTATCCGAAAAATCCAGGTGTAGTGTATCCTGCCCCTGGCAAAGGAGCGGGCTTGTCCAAAACAATAGCAGCAACAGGATCCATTTTAGTCCGATTTTTATGTTCATAAGATGATCATTTTTGGCATCAATTGGCAATGACTCAAAAGTAACCGCAATAGATTGAGGTAAAAAGTAAAAAATCTTGTAGTTCTAGCTTATTTTTAGCAAAAATTATATTGTAAATAATTGATTGTCATTTTTTAATGCTCATTTTTCTATCTTGAAAAACACAAACATCATCCAGGTACTTAGCGCACTGACGCTGCTTGAACGCAAACAGTTCAGCACTTGGCTTGCCGTGCCCAGCAATGGCATGTCCACCCTAGGGCCACCCTTGTTAGAGGGCTTATTGACACAACTCGATCACCAAGCCATTGTTGATAAAGAGCGGTTGTTCAAATGCCTATACCCGACCCAAAACTTCAATGAAGCGCGCTGGAACAATCTGCTCTCCGATCTTTTGCACGCTGTTTACCAGTTTTTACAACAACAAGCCTTGCAACAACAGCCACTCTTGCAACAAAACCTGCTACTCAAAACCCTGCTGGAGCGGGAAATTCTGGGCGTTTTTCCCAGGCAAAGTAAAAAACAGGCGCAATTGCTCCAACAAAGCCCCGCGCTCGACCCGCAGCATTTCTACTTCGAATACCACTTGGCCCAGTACCAGGATGAATATCAGTTGCTCCAGGAAAAACGCAACTACTCCCCATTTTTGCAAGCCAAAAACGACGCCCTCGACCTGTATTATTTTTTTGAAAAACTTCGCATCGCCTGCGATATGGCCAGTCGCAACCTGGTGATGCAGGCCGATTACCGCTGCCCTTTTGTAGACCATTTTTGTGCCCACTACGCCCAGGAGCTGGCCGAGCAAAACCTGCCTCCCGTTGTGCTCATTTATTACAACACCTATAAGTTATTGACGGAAAACGACAGCAGGCACTATTTTCAAATCAAACCCCTGCTCGTCGGGCAACTGGATCAACTGCCCAACGCCGAGCTCCGCACCCTTTACAGCTACTTGCTCAATCATTGTGTACGCCAAATCAATTCGGGCAACAGCCTTTTTTACGCGGAAATTCTGAGCCTATACAAACTCCTGCTGGAGCACTCCATCCTCATCACCAACGGGCGGCTCACCCAATGGACCTTCACCAATATTGTCACTACAGGGATTCGGCTGCGGGATTATGCCTGGACTGAGCAGTTCATTCTCCAGTATGCGGGCTACATCCATGCCGAGGTGCGCGAAAACGCCCGCTGTTTCAACCTGGCCAATTTGTATTTTGAAAAAGGCGATTATGGGCCAGCCTTGCAGCAATTGCAAAGCCTGGAATTCACCGACCCCTTTTACCACGTATCCGCCAAAATCATCCAGTTGAAAATTTACTACCTCCTACACGAGGCAGAAGCTTTATTTTTTTTGATGGAAAACACCAAACGCCTCATCCTGCGCAACAAACAATTGTCGGAATACCAGAAAAAATCCAACCTGAATTTCATCAAAATCCTGCAAAAACTGGCTAAATCCGCTCCAACACGCGCCCACACAGCCCAATCACCCAGCCCAAAAATCCTGGAACTGATTGAACGAAGCACCCCCCTCGCCAACAAAGACTGGTTGCTCCAACAACTCCCCTAAAACCCAGCGGAAAAGCCCTGCAAGGGCGCCATCTCCCAATAAAGGGCACCGCCCTTTTTACATATGGGCATCGCCCATATGTAAAAAGCCACCTCTATCACAAAGAGGTGGCCAATCAAAATTAGTATGAAAAAACTCTCAGTCTTACGCGTGTACTTGCACGCTTCCGGGGTTTAAATCAACTTTTCCAAAGTCGCCTTTTCAATGGCATCGGCCTTGGAATGTACCTCCAGTTTGCCGTAAATGTTTTTGATGTGCGAGCGCACCGTTTCTTTGTCCACGTACAAAATGTCAGCGATTTGGGTATAACTTTTGCCCCTTGCCATCCAGCTCAGCACTTCGCGCTCGCGGGGGGTGAGCAGGGAGTCGTTGTTTTTGAAAAATGAGGCCACTACCAGCCGTGCCACATTCATGGTCATGGGAGCGCCGCCGTCCTGAATTTCGCGGATGGCTTCCAGCAGTTTGAGGGGCGACACATCGCGGGTCAAAAAACCACCAACCCCGGCCTTCAGCATGTGAAAAACCAGGTCTTCATCCTCCCGTTCTGAGACCACGATAATTTTGACGAGGGGCAACAAGCGCCGAATGGCCGCGATGCTGGACAGTTCTTCCACATCGGGTTGTCCCAATAAGAACAGCAATACGTCTGGTGAGTCCTTGTTCAGATCCACCAGCGCGGCTTTGGCCGAGGCGTACATGTGTGCAACCTGCAGACCAGCGGTACCATTGATGAGCAAAGACAAGCCCTTGGCATTGGGGGATTGCCCATCAATAATAGCCACTCTGATCGGTCGAGCTTGGGCTATCATAAGTCAGTCGGGTTTGGATAAATCAACTTGTAGTCCTCAACTCAGCACGCTACATGCAGCGTCAATTTCCACAAGTCTGCTATTAACAAAGTGATTATTTTTTTTAAAAGGTTGCAAAAAACAGAGGGTTTAGGTATTAAAATTGGGTGAATTTGTCAGGTATTTTACCAAATTGAAAAAAAAAGATCAACTCAGGCCTGCACGTACAATTCCCCTTAGGTGCCCCTCAGGTGTCTTAGGTTTCTAAGGTGGTGAAAGAAGTTTTAACCACCTTAGAAACCACAGACACCTAAGAACCACCTTAGCTAGGGTTTAACTTCAAAATCTACAAAAGCCGTAAAACTGGCATTGGTGCCCTGGATGATACTAGGCGCTGAGTTGGCCGGACTCATCACTCGCCCATCCGTCAAGGTCACGTGAGTTTCCAGCGAAATCTGATCCCCCGCTTGCAAGCTGGACGTTCCTGCCAATTTAAAGGCTTTGACCACATCCGCAGCAGTAATTATCCCCCGGGCTTTGCCGTTGACAAAGGCCGAGCCAGGTAGGCTGAACAATACTTCATTTTCAACAGTATCGGCTTTGCCGATGTAGGCCCCAATCAACTCCACTTTTTGCAAATTGGTATTGATTGAATAGGCATCAAATTCGATGGTACTGCTGCTGATGGCAGATAATTTCAGTGAACTTTTGTTGGCGTCGAGCACAATGCGCATATTGGCCCCTTCCAGAAAATCGGGGATGCGGATCGCATCTTCGTCTTCACAGGCGAAGAGACCACAGAGCAAAAAGGATAAAAAGAGCAATTTATGGATGGTTTTCATACGTGTTGTTTTTGCCATAAACTTGAATCATCTCCAATTTTCATCATACCACCAAAGCGACATTTTTAAACACAAAGAACACAAAGGCAGCACAAAGAACACAAAGTTAGACGTTGACGGTCTTTGTGCCCTTTGGTGCGCCACGAGGCGTGCGGTAAATATAATGCAAAAAAAACCTAGTGGATGGAAGAGCCACACAAGCCAAGATGCCGATCAGCTTGAAGCCGTTGTGATTGTGCTGGAGGAAACGAAAGTGCAAAAGCTCATGAC
>NZ_JBGSLK010000062.1:0-4981 GCF_041740695.1 Haliscomenobacter sp.
GGAACTGTGCTGTCGTCATGGGATGAATGGTTTGGTGAAGGAAAAAAGTTGTTGTTTGCTTCAGCCGCGCCATTCGGTTTATTGTGTTTCTGGTTAGGAGACGGGGAAATGGGAAGGATTCTTTCAGAGGGGAGGGGAAAAAATTATAAGGGAATGATTCTGCCTAGTCCGATTGCCATGCCTTCTCCAATGCCAAGCATAGCTGGTAAGGATAAATTGGATTTACATTTGAGGTAATACACTTTGGGTGAATCCGCACTGCGGGATAAAAACTTACTGCGATCCAGGTGGGTAAGTTGCGCATGGATAGGGTATGGAAAGTCCAACGCAAGCTGCTCAGTCATGTGTTGCAGGTGTTCATTGACGCGTTGTTGTAAGACCTGTACCTGGGCAAGGAGACTCAACTCCAGGTCTGCCGCAATATCGTTTTTGGCTCCACCCGTAAAAGGAAGATAGGCTTCGATGAGGTAATTTTGGGGCTTTTCCAGAACAGTGCAAGGATGATTGAAGGTGTCGATTTGTTCGATACCTAGGGAATACTCCTTGTTTTGCCAACGAAATGACCAGCTTTGGGCAGCAATGGACTGTTTTATGGCTTGCACTCCTTCATTGATGGCCACTATTCCAGCTTGCTTACCGATGCGGCAAAACTGGATCAAGGGATAAGTGCCTTCAAGTGGGCTCAAGCCTTCCAGCCCAACTGCGGGAGGAAACATGTGCAAAAAAGCGGTCCGCCAGAGTGGGAGCTCGTGGCGCTTGAGAGGAAGGTTGAAGGTGAAGTGGGCGATCCTGGCAACTTGACTCATGCTGGCGATTCCGCTTGGTAGTATTTGATGAAACTCATCATTTCTTGGATGCGGGCGTGGATGGAGAAAATGGAGTTAGATGCATATACTTTTTCTGGATATTGATTGATCAATGAGGAAAAAGGGCCGAGATAAAGCACCAACGGAAGTGTTTCTTCCAGGTAATAGGGCAATAAATGATCAAACTTGTTGTTCGTTTCCTCGTCATAAATGCCTTGATGGGGTAAGTTGTCAAAAACAATCAAATCATAGGTATTCGCGGTTTCCTTAGGACAGGGTAGGAGGGAATAGTCAAAATGTACCTCTTTGTAGCGGGTTTCGGGAAACAAACTTTGAAGGTAAACTTTACGTTCAGGGGATTTACAAATCACTAAAAAACGGGTAAAGATGGAATTTTCCAACTCGTAAGCACTAGCAATTTCTTCATCTATTTGATCAATTAACATGAGGATATTGCTGCTGATTTGGTTGAAGGTGCGCAACTCTTCATCTTTGCTTAATGACCCAATTATCCGATGGTTGGTCAATTCATTCAACTGGGTGTTGAGTGAGATGACCAAGTTGTACTTATTCGTGTGCTCAAAAACCTGCTTAAGCCTTTGCAATACCTCGCGCAGGTTTTTTTCTACCATTTGTTTGAGCTGCTTTTGCAGTTTTTCATGTTGTGGCATCATGGTGAAGTTTGGTAAAACATAAAATCAATTTAAGGATTGCTGAAGGTTATTTTCTTTCCCTTCTCCTCCCCAATCCACTCGGCTACTTTTTTCAAGTTTGCATTCTGACCATAAGGCCTTTGCCAATTTTCACGCTCTGCTTTCGCGGCACTGGCACAGTGTTTTTGTAAAATATCGATTAATGCATCATGATAGGCCTCCGGAAGTACTCCCTGCGGCATCTCTTTCAACAACTTATCATACTTGCCCTGATGAATTGTTTCTACGAACTGTCGTACAATTTTTTTCATGCCCTCAAAGAAATCTCGACTGCCAATTACCAGAGTTGAAAAATCGGCCCCTTTTTGTCGCGCATCTTCACCTTTAGCCTCATTGGCAATTGCTTTTTCCTTCAAGCGAATATCCTCTTTTCGCTGTTCCAATTGTGCCAACAAATTTGCTTTGTGCTCCTCCAATGCTTGGTAGAAGCGCAGTTGGAGCTCATTACGAATATCGTCGCTGGAACGCGCTGGAACATACTGGGTTGACAATTTGGATGCCTGCTTCAGAATGAGAGCCGAGTCCAGTTGCTCTTTGCTGAGAATTGACTGGAGTTCGATGGGATTATTGGAGCGTTTGGAGTATGGTTTTAAAGCTTCAGAAGCATTTTTGGCTGCCGTAAATTCATTGCCCTTACCCAACTCCAATTTCATGTACACCAGACTTGAATCTACTTCACGGGTAGGTTCCAGGGCCATACTTAAAAGCTCCTTCAATTGAGGGGAACTTAGCCAACCTTTGATTTTGGAACCCATGTACACTTCGTAAATAGCTAAACACTCAAGTTCAGCCTTTGACAAGGCAGGAAGGCTTAATTTTACTTTGCCGTAACCCAGTGGTTTGGCCATCCCCAGGCCATGAAAGGTGTCCTGGTCGAAGCGGTGAAAAGTGAGGGCACTCAACAATGCACCCAGTTCAACTTTCTTGAGGTTGTGGTAACGAATGGTAAATTTAAACCGGGCACCCGTTTCCAAAGGCACAAAACGAACCCCTACGTCTCCGGAGCTTTTTGGAGGGATATCATTGCTTTTTACGCCTTCCAGGTGTACAGGGTAACGTTTCCAGCCCGCCACCTGGGCCCCTTCATCCATGAAGGTTTTGTAGCTGCCCGTTTTGCCATTGGCATCCACGGTTTGGAGAACATAAGTTGGATAATAGGAAGCTTTTGGGCTAGACAAGACTACTTCAACCATTTTCCCAGGCACACAGCCCGCCTGAGCGGCAGCATGGCCAAAATGCACCCTGCCTTTGAGGCTTTCCAGGGCTGACTCTCCATTGACAAAGCCAAACAACAAATCAGCAAAATCTGGTTTATGGCCTTCCGTATGTTGAGCCGGCATCGCCTGGCGAATGGATTTTTGGTAGGGGAGTTTAAACAAATAGGACAAGCCAATTGCAATCACTTTCCCCTGATTGTCTTTGTGGAAAAACACAGGAATGGCTTTCCCTTTTTGGTTTTTTTCTTTGGGCGACAATTCATTGCGCCAAAATCGCCAATCTTCTGACCAGCGACTTGGATCCTGATCAAAATAGGCAAAGAAGAAATTGTTGATGACTTCCGGATCAACGGTGTGCACCACATTTCTGTCGGGTTTAAAAAAAATAAATTCCAGGTGATGCCCTTCCCATTTGCCTGTGGGGCGTTGAAACCGAGGACTGGGTTGCCCCGTAAAAACAATTTCACCCGGCAATGCAGCAGGATTGTCTCTGTCTATTTCATAGATAGGTCGCCCGGCACTGTTTGCTGCAAAGCTGAAGCGATTGACCCGGGATTGCCCCTGGGCGAGCTGTTCAAAGCGCCGATATTTGAATCGAGCTGCTTTTTGTGCGTCTTTACTTTGGTCAAAGCCGTTGCCTTTTAGAAAATAGGTACTGAAATCAGTATTGTACATTTCGTCCAAATGCTGGTGGCTGATGCGCCCTGGATGACCACAGTCTTCCAAACTGTAAGTTCCATCAGCATTCTTTTTTAGCCAACCTCCATAAACCGTATCAGGTTTGAATTTGCTCAGGTACAATTCTTTGATGGTACCCGACAAATCTCGAATGGCATAACGGTCGTCATTGACCCGATCCCCCATTTTGCCAAAACTCATTATTTCCAATACGCTCCGCACCATACCTTTGAGCGAAGAACCTGGTAGGTAATATTTACCCTGGTGTTGAAAAAAATCAGAACTGTGGTCAATGCTGCCTTTCCCCTGACCATCACGCACAAAAATTGGGCTATGCGCCTTAAGTTCCACTTCTATTTCTCCTGATTGTGCATCTTCAAATGGGATGTCCAGACTTACTTGCTCAGCCCATTCTGGATAAACCACCTGATTGCTCAATGGCACAAAGTTATAGGGCGCTTTAAGGATACTCATGATTGATCTTTTTGGTTGGGATTAAATAAATCCAGCAAAAGCCGACCAGGCAGGTAGTAGCGTGGTCATGCCTTCCAAGAGTTCATCGTTCACACTTTGCCAGGCTTCAGCCATTCGATAATTGGCACCTCCTAAATCATGGCCGATGTAAGGCACGTAGGAAATGGAATAACCTTCAGGAAAGTTTTTTAGGTCATATACGGTCACCTGGTACACCCCTTCAATATTCCGTACCTGGATGCTGATTCCTGAATTTTTGTCAGATGTAAAAAAATTGGCCTCAATCACAAAAGGTAAGGCTTTGAACCAGGCAGGATCAATTTTTCCTTTGCGAATTATCCTGGGTTCTTGCTCATCAGACAACCAGTAATAACCATCGTATTCCACTGCAAGGATTTGAGGGTAGTTGGTTAAAGTATTAAAGATATTGGTCATTGCTCATCGGTTTTAATGGTCCAGGAACCTTGAAAAACGCCATGCCCTTTGTTGATACTTCCCCCCAGTTGTAAGCGGCCAGCACACAAATCATTGAGACTCGCCTCAAAAGCACTTTTTATTGAGGGATCTGCGAACGCGTGTTTTTTTTCTACATGTACCTGCAAGTTGATTGTAGAATCGGTAGCACTTACTTCTTCACTAAACAAAGCACCATCCCGAGCTCCACCAGTGAAACGGTCAATGGCCACATGGTTGAATACTTTACTGCTGACTTGGGTTGGAGTGAGGTAACAATCACTCAGGATTACATTGCCACGCGCTCCATTTTCTTTGTATTTGGCAAATCCAAACAGTGCCTGGATGGCGAGGTTTTTTTCGCCTACTGGTAGGAATTGTTCCAAAGGGGCATCACCAGTTAATTGAGCTTCAAATTCTCGCCAATAACTGGAATCTTTGATGACCATCGCTTCAACCTCTTTTTTCAATCGTTGCCACTCCGTCGAGTTACTGCCGTAGTTTAGGTCTTCGGGGGCATAATTGAGTTTAAATTCACTTAAAGCCTTTTCTAGATCAAAAGAAGACCCAAGTTCATCTTGCCCCAAAGTTTCTACGTAGCATTTTTGGCTTAAATTATAGTGGTAGGCTACCCGGTGGG
>NZ_JBGSLK010000063.1:0-43516 GCF_041740695.1 Haliscomenobacter sp.
GTCATGAGCTTTTGCACTTTCGTTTCCTCCAGCACAATCACAACGGCTTCAAGCTGATCGGCATCTTGGCTTGTGTGGCTCTTCCATCCACTAGGTTTTTTTTGCATTATATTTACCGCACGCCTCGTGGCGCACCAAAGGACACAAAGTTAGACGTTGACAAGTCTTTGTGTCCTTTGTGCTGTCTTTGTGTCCTTCGTGCCAATATGTCGCTTTGAGTCAATTTTGATAATGACTCCTATTGATGGCAAATAGCTGTGAGACCTCAGACCAAACTCAATTCCGGTACCAACGCCATCTCCTTTTTCAGATTCTGGAAATTGCCCTCCGAAAGTGGCACCAGCGGAATCCGCACCTCCTTACTACACAGCCCCAAAATCTCCATCCCTGCTTTCACTCCCACCGGATTGTTTTCGATGTACAACCAGGGATGAATGTCCAACAACTCGGCATTCAAGCGGGCGGCGGTGGCAAAATCGCCCTCCAGGGCGCTGCGCACCATCGCAGAAAAATGCGCAGGATACATATTGGCAATCACCGAAATGGCTCCATCGCCCCCGCAGGACATCATGGGTACCGTCAGTGGATCTTCGCCAGAGATCACCGCAAAATGTTCGGGGCGGTTTTTGAGGATTTTCATGGCCTGCTCCAGATTGCCAGAGGCTTCTTTAACCCCTGCAAATTTGTCGCTGCTTTCCGCCAGGCGGAGGATGGTTTCGGGTTTGACGTTGCTTCCTGTGCGCCCCGGGACGTTGTAAATGATAATAGGCACTGGTGAAATCCCGGCGACCTGCATGTAATGCTGGAAAATTCCCTCTTGTGGCGGTTTACTGTACGCCGGGCTGCTCGACATGATCGCGTCGAAACCTTCCAGATTGTAATTGCGGATCTTTTCTACCAGTGCCTCCGTAAAATTGCTGCCGAACAGACCGGCAACCAGTGGCTTGCGCCCCTTCACCACTTTGATGGTAAAATCAAATACCTCCCGACATTCCTTGCTGCTGAGCGTAATGGCCTCTCCAGTGGTGCCTAGCGACACCAGGTAGTCGACGCCCCCCTGGATGACATGCTCAATGATGGTTTCGAGGGCATCGTAATCTACTGCTTTGTTGCGAAAAGGGGTAACCAGTGCTACACCCGTTCCTCTAAACTTTGCTAGCCCCATGTTTGATATTTGTCTTGGTCAACAACTGCTCCATCTCGCGGATGAAGTCCATCACACTATTTTTATTGCGTACATCGATCATCAGATCGTAGCAGTAAATGTTATTGGTACTAGGGCCGATTTTGAGGTGGGCATTGGCCAGGGCGGAAATGTACTCCACGTGTTGATTGGTCAGGGGGTTGAGGGTGATCAGGATGTCGTAGGCACCTTGCAAGAAGGTTTCTACACTTTTACCCCCAGGGCGCAGCGCCCAATCGATGTTTTTGCGGTTGAAATAGCCAAAGGTGAAGTCGGGGCTTTCCTGCTTGCTGTCGAAAAAGCCGAGCAGTTTTACTTTTTTGCCCAATTTGCTCAATTTTTCAGCGTAGCTGAGCGCAGTTTGCCGTTTGTCGTTGTCGGTAGCGTCAAAAATGAGGCCAACGGTTTGTGCTTCTTCAAAATTCACCCTTTTAGGCTGCCGTACTTTTTGCAGTTGCAGTTTGCTTTTGAGGGTGCTGTTGCGAAAGTAGTTTTGAATATTGCGAATGATGTCCATTTGTTTTGCTTTGTAACGCAGAAAAGTTACTTCCCGATTTTTTGCGTCATACTATGTAGTAGGGCAAAAATAAGTGCTCATTTTTTCCTGAGCCAGAGGATTAGATAAGACACTTGAAATGAAACGTTTACTTATCTAATCCTCTGGCAAAATGATCACTTATTTTTTTATCGCCCCTATGTGGGCTTACTTTTCTTCAGTTTCATCAACGTATTCATATTCGCCCATGTTGGAATATTTTTCTACCCGTGCGTCGATGAGTTCATCAATGGTCATGGTTTTGAGCTCGGCCAAAGATTTTTTGATGGCTTCCTTCAGAATATAGGCCATTTCTTGAGGGGCAGAGTGCGCTCCACCAATGGGTTCTGGAATGATGCCATCAACCAGGCCGTTGGAGTACATGTTTTCTGCCGTCAATTTGAGGGCTTCCGCAGCTTGCTCTTTGTAGTCCCAGGTCCGCCACAGGATGGTGGAGCAGTTTTCGGGAGAAATCACCGAATACCAGGAATTTTCCAGCATGAATACTTTGTCTCCTAAGCCAATTCCAATCGCACCGCCCGAAGCACCTTCCCCAATGATCACACAAACGATCTGGGTTTTGAGTTGGGCCATTTCAAAAAGATTGC
The DNA here is from genome assembly GCF_041740695.1 of Haliscomenobacter sp. Classification (GTDB taxonomy): domain Bacteria; phylum Bacteroidota; class Bacteroidia; order Chitinophagales; family Saprospiraceae; genus Haliscomenobacter. The sequence continues at coordinate 2,327 of NZ_JBGSLK010000063.1, forward strand.
GGGCAATCGCCTCGGCTTGGCCGCGTTCTTCGGCTTCAAGCCCAGGAAAAGCGCCCGGAGTATCAATCAATGTAATGACCGGAAAACCAAAACGTTCAGCTATTTTCATCAGACGGAGTGCCTTGCGGTAACCATCGGGATTGGCCATGCCAAAGTTGCGGTATTGGCGCATTTTGGTGTTGGTTCCTTTTTGGTGCCCGAGGATCACTACGGTTTGTCCATCAATTTCGGCCAAGCCGCCCACAATGGCTTTGTCGTCTTTTACATAGCGGTCGCCGTGCAATTCGATGAACTTGTTGCACATCTCCTTAATGTAAAAGAGGGTATATGGCCGCTCAGGGTGGCGCGAAAGCTGCACTCTCTGCCAGCCGGAAAGGTTGTCATACAGTTCCTTGCGCTTGTCGGAAATTTTGGTCTCCAGGGCTTTGATCGACTCGGAAACGTCGATTTCTCCGCTAGCGCCGATTTCCTTGAGCTTTTCCAGTTGCTCGTACAATACTTCCAACGGCTTTTCAAACTCCAAAAAGACCATAGCTGTGCAATTAGATTAGAGGGGCAAAATTAACAATTACCTGTATCGAAAACGGAAAGCGCAGTTTTTTTTTATTTTTTGATGAAAATGAGTTGCAAGTTAGCGGAACTCACTTTACATTTGCAGCCACGCTAGCGAAAAGCGCCTGCGTGCGTTCCAGGGGTGCCAGATTTGCCGCCTCTGTTACCATATAAAGTTTCGATCTGTAGGGGCAATCCTACGTGATTGCCCCTACAGTGGGCAACCACATAGGGTTGCCCCAACATGGTTCGGTAGTTCAGTTGGTTAGAATACCTGCCTGTCACGCAGGGGGTCGCGGGTTCGAGTCCCGTCCGGACCGCCAACATCGTAGGGGCAATCCTTTGTGATTGCCCAGTACGAAAGAAAGTAGATCGAAACGAAAAACACCGTTGGTTCGGTAGTTCAGTTGGTTAGAATACCTGCCTGTCACGCAGGGGGTCGCGGGTTCGAGTCCCGTCCGGACCGCAAAAAGCTCAACGTAAAGTTGGGCTTTTTTTGTTTGTATTGGCTCAAAAGCAAAAGCCTCCAAAGTTAATAACTTGGAGGCTTTTACTTTTTAAGCTGATTTCATCGGATTAAATCACATTCGCCTGCAAGAACCCCGCCTTCTCCGGATAATCCGTGGTGTAATGTAAGCCCCGGCTCTCCTTGCGCAACCTCGCCGAACGGGTAATCAAGTACGCAATCGTGATCAAATTCCGCAGTTCGCACAATTGTGGACTAATGGTCGTGGTATTGTAAATTTCTTCCGTTTCCTCGTACAGCAGTTCCAGGCGATCCAGCGCCCGTTTGAGGCGCACATTGGAGCGGACAATGCCCACGTAGCTACTCATGATTTCCTTTAGTTCCTTGATGCTTTGGGTGATGAGTACCATTTCTTTGGGGTCGGTGGTGCCGCCCGCATTCCAGTCGGGGATGCCTTTTTGGATGCTCCACTGGTCGATTTTGGGCAAAACGTCCGCAGCAATGCGGTGGGCAAAAACCATCGCCTCCAGGAGTGAGTTGGAAGCCAGGCGATTGGCCCCGTGCAAGCCGGTGGAGGTACATTCCCCCACGGCATACATGCGCTCAATGGAGGTTTGACCCAAATCGTCTACCTTGATCCCGCCACACATGTAATGGCACGCCGGGGCTACCGGGATCATGTCCTTCATGGGATCGATGCCGATGCTTTTGCACTTGTCATAAATGGTTGGAAAATGGGCCACAAAATCCTCGTGATTCAGGTGCCGACAGTCGAGGTACATACAGTCTTCCCCCCGAACTTTCATTTCATTGTCGATGGCGCGAGCCACAATGTCGCGGGGTGCCAGCGATTTGCGCTCGTCGTATTTCTGCATGAACTCCTCCCCTTCCTTGGTTTTGAGGATGCCCCCAAATCCACGTACCGCTTCCGATACCAAAAACACCGGATTGTCCCCACCCGGGTGATACAAGGAAGTAGGGTGGAATTGTACAAACTCCATGTTTTCGGTCCAACCCTTGGCCCGATAAGCCATCGCAATCCCGTCACCGGATGCGATCACCGGATTCGTAGTTGCCCGGTACACCTGCCCAGCGCCACCTGTAGCCACAACCGTCGCCCGCGCCAGGATGGTTTCAATGACGTTGTTTTTTTTGTTCAGGGCATAGGTCCCATAACACTGAATGTCCTGCTTGAGGCGGGTAACCGAATGCCCCAAGTGGTGTTGGGTAATCAGGTCGATGGCAAAATAGTGCTCGTAAATGGTGATGTTGGGGAATTCGTCGGTTTTGGTCATTACCGCCCGCTGCATCTCCCAACCTGTGAGGTCTTTGTAGTGCAGGATGCGTTTTTCGGAGTGGCCTCCTTCCCGCGCCAGGTCATATTCGATGGCGTCCTTTTTTTTATCAAATCTGGCCCCCCAATCAATGATGTCTTGCACCCGATCGGGCCCTTCGGAAACCACGATGTCGACAATTTTTTCATCACACAGCCCGTCGCCGGCATCCAGGGTATCCTCCTTGTGTTTGGTATAAGAGTCCACCTCAACATCCCATACTGCCGCCACCCCACCTTGGGCATAGCGGGTATTGCTTTCCCCCTCAATGGTTTTGGTGAGTACAGTGATGGATAAATCTGGGCGTGCTTCGGCAATTTTGATGGCGGTGCTTAGCCCGCCGATGCCAGAGCCAATGATTAGAACGTCGGTTTCGATCATGTGATTTAGGTTGAATGAACTTCTAAACAAATAGATTCCTAAGATAGCCTTATTCTTTAAACTCCACCTCTATCCCCATCGTATCCTCCCCAGCCAGGCGCATTTGCTGTTTGCCGTGTACCTGATACCCTCTTCCTGGTACGTATTGCAATTCCTGCCAGGTATTGGCCATGATGCTTTTTAGATGGTTTTTGATGGCGATTTGTGCGACTTGATTTTGATCAAAAGAAATTGCGATTTTTTGCGTTTTGAGCTGATCATCGAGGGCTTTATAGGTAATCGAGCGGATTTCAGTGCCTTCTCTTATGGTATCAGCCTGGTATTTTTCCCGCCAGGACAATTTATTGATGTCCGAATGCACAAACACGGCTAACTCTTTTTCGTAGTCGAGTTTTTGATTGGGCAATACATCTGCTTTTTCGTTGTACTTGACCGTTTTGTGGGCTTTGATTTCGGCGCTGTTGAGTTGCTTGATTTCTGCGTTGAAAAATCCGGCTAGATCGAAAAAGTAGGGGTCTTCTTGTTTGGTAGTAGCATTTGTAGAGTCGCTGGCATTACAACTCACTAGTAGGGCAAGAACAAGTACTCCAAGGATGTATTTTGGCATGAGTCGATTTTTTTCACATAAACACTATAGGCAAATCCTGGGTTGTACCTGGTGAAGGTTCTTTTAGCCACAGAGGCGCAAAGACACTACGATTTTTTTTTAAAGAAGCCAAATCGGCATTTTTTTAACACAAAGGAAAAAATTAAGCGGCACAAAGAACACCAAGTTAGACGTTGACAACGCTTGGTGCCCTTTGCGACTTCATGGCTGAAGACTAGCGCTCGATCAGTATCTCACCCGTCATCTCCGCTGGAGCAGGAACGCCCATCAAGTTGAGAATGGTAGGAGCAATATCCGCCAATTTTCCGGCCTTTACCCTGGCGCTAGCAGCTTGAGCACTGGCGTAAATGATCGGAACTGGGTTCTTGGTATGGGCAGTATTGGGTGTCCCATCCTCGTTGATCATGTAGTCGGAGTTCCCGTGATCGGCGATGATGATGCAATCGTAGTCGTAATCCAGGGCAGTATTGATCAGCTTGTTCATGCAAGAATCAACCGTTTCTACGGCTTTCATGGCTGCAGAAAATATCCCAGTATGGCCCACCATATCGGCATTGGCGTAGTTGAGGCAAATGAAATCGGGTTGATGCTGGACGATATCCGTTACAATCGCATCTGTAATGCCTGCCGCGCTCATTTCGGGCTGTAGGTCATAAGTGGCTACCTTGGGTGAAGGCACCAGCAGTCGGCGCTCACCCTCAAAAGGCTCTTCCCGACCCCCGTTGAAGAAAAAGGTGACGTGGGGATATTTTTCGGTCTCAGCAATGCGTACCTGGGTTTTGCCTGCTTTGGACAATACTTCGCCCAGGGTGTTGCGCAGGTTGTCATTGTGGAAAATGACGTCCACGTTTTGGTACGTTTCGTCATAACTGGTCATGGTGACGTAGTGCAGGTTCAGTTTGTGCATGCCAAAGTCGGGGAAATCTGTTTGGGTCAAAACCTGCGAAATTTCCCGTGGGCGGTCGGTGCGGAAGTTGAAACACAGCAGGGAATCGCCATCCTGAATTTTGGCCAAAGCCTGCCCTTGTGCATCGGTGCACAGGATGGGTTTGATGAATTCGTCCGTTTCATGGGCGGCGTAGCGTGCAGCGAAGGTATTGATGACATCGGTAGTGGCTTCACCCAGGCCATTGACCATCAGGTCGTAAGCCAGTTTGATCCGCTCCCAACGTTTGTCGCGGTCCATAGCATAATAGCGCCCTACTACAGAAGCCAGTTTGGTCGCTTTATTCGCAGTATAGTCAACGATTTCTTGTAGAAAACCCAGGCCACTTTTGGGGTCACAATCGCGCCCATCCGTAAAAGCGTGGATAAAAGCCTGCTTCAAGCCCTGTTCTTCCACAATATCGATGATGGCTTTGAGGTGGTTGATGTGCGAATGTACCCCACCGTCGGATACCAGACCCATGATGTGGAAGGGTTTGCCATTGTTTTTGGCGTATTGAATGGCCTTGAGCAGGGTTGGATTTTGGTTGAGTGTGCGCTCCCGGACAGCTTTGTTGATGCGGGCCAATTCTTGGTACACTACCCGGCCAGCACCGATGTTGAGGTGTCCCACTTCCGAGTTGCCCATTTGCCCATCGGGCAAACCCACCAATTCGCTGTGGGTCACGAGGGTGGCATGGGGGTATTGTTGATATAAAGCATCTACAAAAGGAGTATTGGCTTGTGCAATAGCATCAGCGGCGGGTACTTGTCCCAAGCCCCATCCATCCATAATGACCAGAAGAACTTTTTTTGTGCTCATGTTTGGTTTATCGTCTAGTTGAATACCTATAAAAAGGATTTTGCGCCGAAATTAACACAAGCAACTGATAGTTAAAGCGCAGAAATCCTTTTTCTCTCATAAAACAATGCAAAGAATAAAAAAGACGTTCTGTATTTGACTGTTCAAAAAAAAAATGTTACTATCACCCGACGATTGCGTCAAAAGTGAGAAAACAAGTGGAAGTGCAAGCTGCCGGGATTCGGGATCAAACGAGGAACGAATCAAGGTGCTCAAAACACTTCCAGCTGAACCAAACGTGAAGGAGGTAAATCATGATGATGAAACTCTACTTTTTCAAGGTCGATCGGTCTCTTTAAAACCAAGCGGTCGGCCTCAACCCATAAAAGGACGACTATGAAAAGCATGTTCATATTGCTGGTAACCCTGATGATCTGGGATCAGCTCGCTCTCGACAACATCACCAAAGCCATCAGCACGGGTAACGTGACTGCTTTGGAACCATACCTGGACAAATCGGTAGAAATTGCCATTTTGGAACAGGAGAACGTGTACGGCAAAACTGAAGCCATACAAATTCTGAAAACCTTCTTTGGCAAAAACAAACCACAAACCTTCAGCCAAATGCACACGGGCCAATCCAAAGGAAAAGAAGCCCAGTACAGCATTGGTAACCTGACCACTACTGCGGGTACGTTCCGCGTATACATCTATGCAAGGGTGGAAGGGGACAAGTACTTTGTGCAGGAACTGAGGTTTGATAAAGAGTGAAGAGTGAAGAGTGAAGAGTGAAAAAATACAGTGCACGGTGGAATCCAAATGGTGTACCTGCTTTTCACTCTTCACTTTTCACTTTTCACTATCTAAACTCCCAATTGTACTCATCCAAATGCTGCAAAGCCACAATCAGCAAGTCAGTACAATGTTGAATATCCTCCTTGTTCGCCATTTCGATTGTTTGGTGAATGTGCCGCAAGGGAATTGAAATCGCTCCCGCAATTGCTCCTTTTTTACCATAACGTTGTACTCCGGCCGTATCGGTGCCGCCCGCTGGCAAAATCTCAGGTTGCCAGGGAATATTGTGTTGATCCGCTATTTCTTTCAGGTAACGTACCATGCGGTAATCCGAAATTACACTTCCATCCAGAATTTTAATGCCTGCACCTCTACCTAATTTGGTGACGGCTTCCTGAGCCTGCGCGCCAGGGGTGTCAAAAGCAATGGTCACATCCAGTCCAAATCCAAAATCGGGATCGATGCCATGCGCGGCGGAGATGGCCCCGCGTAAGCCTACTTCCTCCTGGACGGTAAATACGGCATAGATGTCGTAAGGGACTTCTTGATCCTTCAGTGTACGCAGGGTTTCGAGCAGAATGAACACCGAAACCCGATTGTCCAGCGATTTGCTGTTGACGCAATCCCCCATTTCAATGAGTTCCCGCTCACGAGTGACCGAGTCGCCAATCGAAACAATTTTCAGCACTTCTTCCTTGCGCATGCCCAAATCGATGTAATAATCGGTGATGGGCACCACTTTACTGCGCTCTTCGGGCTTCATCAGGTGAATGGGTTTAGAGCCCATTACACCGATCACATCTTTTTTGCCGTGTACAATGACCCGTTGAGAAGTTAAGGTTTTGGGGTCAAAACCACCGAGGGGATGGAAAAAAAGGAAACCTTCGTCATCAATATGGTTGACAATGAAGCCAATCTCATCGAGGTGGGCGGCAATCATGGCGCGTTTGCGCTCCTTCCCTCTTTTGACAGCAATGACGTTGCCCATGTTGTCGACGCTCACTTCATCGGCCAAACCTTCAAGTTCTTTCAGCACCAATTGGCGGATGCGGTGTTCAAAACCCGGTGCACCGGGGGTTTCACAAATGCGTTTAAGCAATTGAATGTTAATCATAGTAATGTTTGTGTTAACCTCTCAATACAATATAATGGTATTGAAAACAAGTTTTCTGTCAAGTGAATACATTTCAGATGGGACTACTTCAGTACCGGGAAGAGCAAAGTGTGTGGAATAAGGATCTATACTTATTTACTTTGGGTAACGGGAAAAAACGCTTTGAACGCGTAAATTTAACCAAATTTGTGCGAGTTGTATAAGAACGATTAAAAATCAATAAAGTTGAAAATAGCCATCAATGCCCGCTTCTTACAGACGGGCAATCTGGAGGGAATCGGCTGGTATACTTATGAAATGTGCAAACGTTGGGTATACAATCACCCCGAAGATCAGTTCGTTTTCATCTATGACCGTCCCCAAAGCGAATGGCTAATCACCGGAGAAAATGTAAAATCGGTGGTGATAGGCCCCAAAGCCCGGCATTTTTTCTCCTTCTGGTACTGGTTTGATGTACAGATTCCCAAAATATTGAGGGAGGAGCAAGTGGATGTCTTTTTTTCGCCCGACAATTTTTTGAGCCTCCGAACGGACATTTCAACTGTACTGACCACCCACGACATTGCCCATTTCCATTACCCCCGGCAAGTTGCCTGGATGCATCGGCCTTATTATCGATTGTTTATCCCCAGGTTTTTAAAAAAAGCTACCCACATTGTTTGTGTGGCTGAGCACGGCAAAACTGATCTGATTGCCCATTATCAGGTACCTGCGGAAAAAATTACCGTAGTTCCGAATGGTACCCGTGCCATTTTCCAGCCCTTGAGCGATGCCGAAAAAGCGCGCGTGAAAGCCGAGTTCAGCAAGGGTGTAGATTATTTTTTCTTTCTGGGTGCCATCCATCCGCGTAAAAACGTGCTGGGGCTACTGCGGGCTTATGAGTTGTTTCGGGAAAAAAGTGGGGCTCCCGTAAAGCTATTAATCGCTGGGAAACTAGCCTGGCAGGTGGAAGAAATTACCTCAGCACATGCCGCTTCAAGTTACCGGGACGACATCCTCTTTTTGGGTTACCTGCCCGAAGAAACGGCAGCCCAACTGATGGCTTCAGCCCTGGCGCTGACCTATCTTTCTTTTTTTGAAGGGTTTGGACTTCCCGTTTTGGAAGCCCTGTGTACCGATACTCCGGTGATTACCTCCAACACCTCTTCCTTGCCCGAAGTGGCCGGAGATGCTGCGCTATTGGTCGATCCCCAGCGGGTGGAAGACATTGCTGAGGCGATGTTGCGCATCTGGAGTGAACCGGATTTGCGGGGGGATTTGGTCAAAAAAGGCCAAATTCAACGCCAACAGTTCTCCTGGGATAAAGCTGCCACCGATATCTATACTATTCTGCAAGCAGTAAAAAAATAACACCATGAATTTGCGGATCAAATACGTCCTTTTGATTCTCGTTTTGCACGGGGTAATCATTTACCTGGCCTTCAGGGTGCTGTATGAAAACAAAATCATTTTCATTGCCTCCGAGCTATTGGTGTTGGTGTCGCTGTATTTTTCTTATGCCATATTCCGGGATGTACATCGCCCCCTCCAGCATATTTTATCAGGTATTGAGGCCATTCGGGATCAGGATTTTTCCATCACTTTCCGGCCTACGGGCAATCGGGAAGTGGACGAGCTCATCGCCGTGTACAACAGCATGATCGAGCAACTGCGCGTCGAACGCACCCAATTGGCGGAGCAGCATTATTTTTTGGAAAAATTGATCAAAGCTTCACCCATTGCCATTTTGATCCTGGATTTTGATGACCATTTGAGTGAAATCAACCCCAAGGCTCAAGATTTACTAGGCTTGTTGCCCCTGGAGCAAAGTTGGCACAATCGGCCCCTGGCTACACTGGCTCATCCGCTGATTCCTCACTTGATCCCCTTAAAAAACGGCGACCACCAAACCATCGCCATCAACGGAATCGAAACTTATAAGGTGCAACGCTCTTTTTTTATGGATCGGGGCTTTCAGCGCCCTTTCATCATGGTGGAAGAACTCAGCGAAGAACTGCTGGCTTCCGAAAAAAAGGCCTACGGCAAAGTGATCCGCATGATGGCGCATGAAGTGAACAACACGGTGGGGGCCATCAATTCCATTATCGACAGCACGCAACGTTACCTGCTTAAACAAGAAGAAAATCAATTCTCCGCTGCCCTGGCCGTAGCTCACACCCGCAACGAACGCCTCAATTTGTTCATGCGCCGCTTTGCGGATGTGGTGCGCCTGCCGCAGCCACAGTTGGATTACCGGGATTTTAATGGGGTATTGCAGGATACTATGGCACTTTACCAGCCTTTATTTGTAGAAAAAGGGGTACAACTGAGTTTTACACCTTCGTCGCAGCCTGTGCGGGTGCGGATGGATGTACAACAAATGGAGCAGGTACTGATCAACATCCTCAAAAATGCCCTGGAGGCATGTGTGGCTGGACAGCAGGTGGAAGTGGTCTTGGCGGCAAACAGTTTGAGCATTCGCAACAATGGCGCTCCAATTCCCAAGGGCAATGAGCACCTTTTATTTACACCCTTTTTCAGCAACAAAACCGAAGGCCAAGGGATTGGATTGACCTTGATTCGGGATATTTTGATGGGGCATGGCTGGAAGTTTTCGTTGCGGACGGAGGAGGATGGGTGGACTTGGTTCAGGATTTGGTGGGGGTAGCTTTTTTTATTTTTAAAATAATATTCGGCATAAGCCGACAGCAATAGACAATAAAACTTGTCCATAGGGTGATATTCTTTTTTTAATCTTCAGGGCAATATACATCCAAAATTAGTTAATAATGTCATACCTCTCTTGTTAAATTTGAAGCACATTTTCGGCTTTCCTTCCCTATCTTTACCCCAAATCCAAACAATGACGCTCACTACACACAACACTTTCCCCTCCGTAGCTGAATTGACCAGCACTTTTGCCGATTGGCTCGGTGAGTTGGTCGCCTCCAAAGACAGCTTCTCCATCGCCTTGTCCGGTGGCCGTACCCCCATCTTTATTTTCGACTATCTGGTGGCCAACTACCGCGACAAAATTGAGTGGCAAAAAATCAAGTTTTACTGGGGTGACGAGCGTTGTGTGTCGCCAGAAGATGAAGAGAGCAACTACCGGGCTGCCATGGAGCATCTTTTGCAACCCCTGGGTATTCCCGCTGCCAACATCTTCCGCATCCAGGGCGAAGATGATCCTGCGGACGAAGCGCTACGCTACGCACAAGTCTTGCGCGACACCCTACCTATCGTGAATGGTGTACCCCAATTGGATTTGGTGCTCCTGGGCATGGGTGCAGATGGGCACACTGCCTCCATTTTCCCCAATCGCCTGGATTTATTGGCTTCTGCTCGGGTTTGTGAAGCCGTTACCCATCCCGAATCCGGCCAGGCTAGGGTGACCCTGACCATGCAAGTCATCAATCGCGCTGAACGGGTGGTGTTTTTGGTCACCGGTGCCGACAAAACTGAAAAAGTAAAACTCATTACCGGGGGCAAACAAAACGCCAAACTTTTCCCCTCGACCTACGTCAACCCCACCAGCGGACAATTATATTGGCTTTTTGACCAGGCAGCCAATCCAAAACCATAGCATATTTGGTCGAAAACAAAAAACAGTATTTTTCTTAAGTTTGGGTGATTATTTCCAAACAAGGTTGCTATATTGGGTCGGTTTCTAAAATTTATACAAACAATAAGCATTGCGACCTACAGACATAACCGATCCTGAATATTTCCACAAAGTTGTGGATTGTCAGTATGCCTGCCCAGCGCATACACCCGTACCGGAGTATATCCGATTGATTGCGGCCGAACGTTACACCGAAGCCTACATGGTCAATTGGGAGTCGAACGTTTTTCCTGGTGTATTGGGACGTACCTGCGACAGGCCTTGTGAACCCGCGTGCCGACGTGGCCGGGTTGATGAAGAACCCGTGGCCATTTGCCGCCTCAAGCGGGTAGCTGCCGATAACAAAGGCGATGTGCAAGCCTGGCTGCCAGAAATTCCACTGATCAAAAACGGCAAAAAAATTGCCTTGATCGGGGGTGGCCCAGCTTCCTTGACCGTTGCCCGTGACCTGGCCCCGCAAGGTTACGAAATCCACCTCTTCGACGAACAAATCGCTGGAGGAGGGATGATGCGCAGCCAAATTCCAAGTTTCCGCTTGCCCGAAACGGTGCTCAACGAGGAGGTGAACTTCGTCCTCGACATGGGCATCCATACGCATTTCAAAACCTACGTTTCCAGTTTGCGCGAGGTGCTCAATCAGGGCTACGACGCCGTGTTTGTAGGTACTGGTGCCCCTAGAGGCCGCGACCTCAACATTCCTGGTCGTGAAGAAGGGAAAGCCAACATCCACATCGGGATCGAATGGCTAGCCAGTGTAGCTTTTGAACATACCGCCAAAATTGGCAAAAAAGTGATTGTACTCGGTGGTGGGAATACCGCCATGGACTGTTGCCGGACTTCCCGCCGTTTGGGTGGTGACGAGGTGAAAGTAGTGGTGCGCAGCCCCTTTGCGGAGATGAAAGCTTCGCCCTGGGAAAAAGAAGACGCGCAACACGAAGACATTCCAATTCTGGACAACCATGTACCCAAGGAATTTGTGGTAGAAAATGGTCGCCTGGTCGGCATGCGCTTTGAAAAAGTAAAGGCCGTTTACGATGAAAAAGGCAAACGTTCGCTCGTACCCACGGGTGAGCCGCTGGTATACATTGAAGCGGATGACGTACTGATTGCCATCGGTCAGGAAAATACTTTCCCCTGGATCGAGCGCGACCTGGGCCTGGAGTTTGACAATTGGGGCATGCCCGTGGTATCGCGCAAAACCTTCCAATCTACCCTGGATCAGGTATTCTTTGGTGGTGACGCGGCTTTTGGGCCAGAAAATGTGATCACTGCCGTAGCCCACGGCCACCACGCCGCAGTGTCGATCGACCTGTATTGCCAGGACAAGGATGTACAAGTACGCCCTTCGCCGCTGACCAATTTGGTGAGCCAAAAAATGGGCATCCACGAATGGACTTACGACAGTATAGTCGTCAACGACGATCGGTACAAAGTCCCTCACGCGGAAAAGCAAAAGACCCTCAAGGATCGCAAGGTTGAGGTGGAATTGGGTTTCGCCAAAGACACAGGTTTTAAAGAAGCCCAGCGTTGTTTGAACTGCGATGCACAAACCGTATTTTATACCAATCGCTGCATAGAATGTGACGCTTGTGTAGACATTTGTCCTACTTCCTGCATTACGTTCACTGACAATGGAGAAGAGGAGGACCTGCGCACACGCCTCAACGCCCCCGCCATTAATCTTTCCCAGGACTTGTACATCTCCGATCTGTTGCCTCAAACCAAAAGGGTGATGGTCAAGGACGAAGACGTATGCCTGCACTGTGGTCTTTGCGCCGAGCGCTGCCCCACAGCTGCCTGGGACATGCAGAAATTTTTATATTCAACGAGTAAAGCCAGTAATGTATGCGGAGTGTTGCAGCTGTAAACGACTTTGTAGTACGTTTCGCCAACGTCAACGGCACCGGTTCGGCGAGTGCCAATAACATGTTTGCCAAGGCAGTGTTCCGCATGGGCTTGCCTTTTTCGGCCAAAAACATCTTTCCTTCCAATATTCAGGGTTTGCCTACCTGGTACGAAGTACGCATCAGCGAAAAGGGCTACCTGGGACGCCGCGATGACATCGATTTGATGGTGTGCATCAACCCACAAAGTTTGCCGCAGGACGTCAAATCGGTCAGGTCCGGAGGTTATTTTGTGTACGACAGTACCAAAATCCTGCACCCGGAGTTTGTCCGCCCAGACATCACCTACATCGGCATTCCGATGATGGAAATTTGCCTGCGTGAATACACCGATCCCCGCCAGCGGCAGTTGTTCAAAAACATGATCTACGTCGGCGCACTGTCGATGTTGCTCAACATGGATTTTGAGGTCTTCAAAGGCATCATCGCCGATGAATTTAAAAAGAAGGAAAAACTGATCGCGCCCAACATCCATGCCATGGAACTGGGGCGCAACTACGTGGCTGAGCATTACGAGTATCCCTTGCCTATCCGTATGGAAACCCGCGATTTGGTGGGCGATAGCATCCTGATGGACGGAAACTCGGCCTGTGGCTTGGGGGCCGTATATGGAGGGGCTACCGTAGCCGCCTGGTATCCGATCACGCCTTCTACTTCCTTGGTGCAGGCTTTTGAAAAATACGCCAATCGCTTGCGGATTGATAAGGAGACGGGCAAAAAGAAATTTGCTGTAGTCCAGGCGGAAGACGAACTGGCCGCCATCGGGGTAGCCATCGGCGCCAACTGGAACGGTGCACGCTCTTTTACCGCCACGAGTGGCCCCGGGGTGTCTTTGATGAACGAGTTTTTGGGCCTGGCTTATTTCGCTGAAATCCCAGTGGTGTTGACCGACGTACAACGTTCGGGCCCTTCCACGGGGATGCCTACCCGCACCCAGCAATCGGATATTCTGCTGGCTGCCTATGCTTCGCATGGGGATACCAAACACATACTCTTGTTTCCGGCAAATCCTAAGGAGTGTTTTGAAATACAAGCCTTGTCTTTCGATTTGGCAGATCGTTTACAAACGCCCATCCTGGTCATGATTGATCTCGACCTGGGCATGAACGAGCACCTTTCGCAACCCTTGAAGTGGGACGACAATCGGAAATACGACTGGGGCAAGGTATACGACGCGGAGGAACTGGAGCAAATGGCCCAATATGGTCGCTACCTCGATTCCGACGGCGACGGCATCACTTACCGCACCATTCCGGGGACGCACCCCACCAAAGGTTCGTTTTTTACCCGGGGCACCTCGCGTGATGAATACGCTCGTTATACTGAAGATGGATCGGTTTATGTACGCAACATGAACCGGTTGCTCAAAAAATGGGATACGGCCAAAGAAATCATCCCGCAGCCGGAGTTTTACCAGCAGGGCAACCAACAGAAGGAAGGGGTCATCTTTTTTGGGACCACCACCGACTCGGCACTGGAAGCCCTGGATTTGTTGCGTGAAGATGGAATTGAACTGGACGCCATGCGCCTCTTGTCCTTTCCTTTTTCCAAACAAGTCGAAGACTTTGTACAAGCACACGAGCGCATCTACGTCATTGAACAAAACCGCGACGCGCAAATGCGCAGTTTGCTGATCAATGAACTGGAAGTGAATCCGGCTAAGCTGATTCGAGTCCTGAATTTTGATGGCATGCCGATTACGGCGGCTTATATTCAGGGGGAAATCATGGAAAAAATGGTTGAGAAGGTTTAGAGCGGTTGAGAAGGTTGAGATGCGGCACTTCGACTTCGCTCTGTGACCACTTCTAAACCTTCCTCAACTTCCCTCAACCTTCTCAACCCTTAAATCAACTTTTCAACTTTCTCATCATATGACTTACGTAAAACCTTCATTCCGCCACCCCGAGCTGCCCAAAAATGACTTGGGCTTTACGAAAAAAGACTACGAGGGTGCCATTTCGACCCTCTGTGGCGGTTGTGGTCACGACTCCATCAGTGGCTCCATTACGCAGGCCTGTTTTGAAATGTCGATTGCGCCCCACCGCTTGGCCAAGTTGTCGGGCATTGGTTGTTCTTCCAAAACACCTACCTACTTCCTGGGCAATTCGCACGGCTTCAACTCCGTACACGGGCGGATGCCTTCGGTAGCCACAGGGGCGAATCTGGCTAACCGCGATTTGATTTACATGGGCGTATCCGGCGACGGCGACACGGCCAGTATCGGGATGGGGCAGTTCGTGCATGCGGTACGCCGCAACCTGAATGTGGTCTACATCGTGATGAACAACGGCTGTTACGGACTCACGAAAGGGCAAGACTCGGCGACAGCTGATGTGGGTTCGATTAGCAAAAACGGCATGAATCAATTTCAAGCCATCGACTTACCTGCTCTGGCCCTGGAATTGGGTGCTTCCTTTGTGGCCCGCAGTTTTTCGGGGGATAAAACCCAGCTGATTCCCTTGATCAAAGCGGCGATTTCGCACCATGGTTTTGCCTTGATCGATGTCATTTCTCCTTGTGTAACCTTCAACAACAATACAGGCTCTACCAAAGCCTATGATTATGTCCGCGAACACATCACAACTGCCGATGTGATCGATTACGTACCTCCAGGTGAAGAGATCACGATGGACTACGCCGAGGGCACGTCTGCCGATTTGACCCTGCACGATGGCTCAATGCTGCAACTGACCAAATTGGCCCCCAACTGGGATCCACGGGATAAACTAGCTGCCATGCAACGCATTTACCTATCGCGCGTCAAGCAGGAAATCCTGACGGGTTTGTTGTACATCAACCCGGATACTCAGGATTTGCACGATTTGATTGGTACGGTGGCTACACCGCTAAATGAGTTGATGGAGGAGGATTTGTGCCCGGGGAGTGAAACGTTGGAGGACATCAATAGGAGTTTGCGGTAAGCGGCACCACATTGTAAGTATTCCAAAGCGACATATTAGCACAAAGGACACCAAGGGAGCACAAAGGACACAAAGTTAGACATTGACGATCTTTGTGTCCTTTGTGCTCCCTTGGTGTCCTTTGTGCTAAAAAATGCCGCTTGGAGAAAAATTCCTGGAGTTCTTTTTTGTTTTGTTTAAACATTGGGATAACGACTACGTTTTACCTTGGTTTTACAACCTTCGTTACCCTCTTCACCCATGCAATTCGACTTCACACCCAAGAGCGGCCTCCTGCTCATTTTTTTCGTCCACGGCCTGGTTTTTTGTTTTTTACTCCTCAAAAAAGGCTGGCAACACCAGGACAAGGCAAGTCTGTGGTTGAGCCTGTTTGTTTTTTTATGCGCGATGTACATTGCACCGTTTATGTTGGGCTACGCGGGCTGGTATTCCCGGGAGTTTAGCCGCAACATCATGTTTTATGTCCCTTTTCAACAATTGTTACTCATCGGGCCAGTGATCTATTTTTACACCCAAAGTTTGTTGAATAAGTCTTTTAAACTCAGCAAAAAAAACCTTTGGCACTTCCTCCCTGCCCTGGCTTATTTTATGTACACCCTCATCGTTTTTGTCACTGATAAACTCATTCTGCATCAATATTACTTTTATGCCGATGGTCGGGATATGGATCTCGATCCCTGGTATCAGGTGGCTGGTTTGGTTTCGATGCTGGTGTATTTGTACCTGAGTTTGCGGTACTATGCGGTGTACAAGAGGATTGCGTTTGAGGTGGTTAGTTTTGCAGATTCTATTTTGTTCAACTGGATTCAGCGCTACCTCCTAGCGCTTTTGCTGATTTCATTGTTGCGGGTGTTGTTTTTTATTTTGAACCCGGAATGGGGCGAATTTGGCAGTAAGTTCTGGTACTACCTCTGTTTTTCCATTTTGTTCTACTACATCACCATCAGCGGCTATGCCAATTCGGTGCAGTCGGTGATTCCACTGGAAGCGGCATTAGCTTATCAGGAAACACCAGTGCAGCTTCCAGAAAAAGAGAGCAGAGAGCCTAGCGAGTTGGTCAATTTGCCAGAGTGGAAGGATAAAATTGTGCAAATGATGCAAGCAGAACTGCTGTTTGAAAACCCTAACCTCACTTTAACCGATGTTGCGGAAAAGCTCAAGACCAACCCCAAACAGGTGTCTCAAATCGTGAATCAAGGCTTTCAACTCAATTTCAACGACTTTGTGAATCAGTACCGCACCGAGGCCATCCTGGAAAAATTTCAACAGGGGGAACACCGCCAGAAAACCCTGCTGGCCCTCGCCCTGGAATGTGGCTTCAACTCCAAATCGACTTTTAACCGTGCTTTTAAAAAAAGTACTGGCCTCTCCCCACAGCACTACCTGAAAAATCAAGCTTGAAATGGGTGCCAAATCTGGATTTGGAGCGCCGGAGAAGCTGTTCTACCTGATTTTTGGGGCTTGAACTACAAAAACAGGATCATGAAAAGTTTTTTATTTGCCCTTTGTTTGTTGCTGGCAACTTTCACCCAAAGCATTGCCCAAAGTGTTGATATTGCCAAAATCGACCAATTGCTGGAATCCAAAATCAAAGCTGGCGCTCCAGGTTTGGCCGTGGGCATTATTAAAAATGGTACAATCGTGTACGAACGATACCTGGGGCTGGCCAATTTGCAGTACCAAATCCCGGTTGAGGCCCAGACCCGCTTCAACCTCGCTTCGGTAGCCAAGCAGTTTACGGCCTTGTGTGTATTAAAATTGGTGTTGGAAAACAAACTCTCCTTGGAAACCGACATCCGCCAGTATTTGCCCCAAATGTACCCCAATCTCAAAACCGCCATCCCCCTCAAAACCCTGCTCAACCACTCCAGCGGCATTCGGGATTTTTATGATTTGCTCAGCATCAGCGGCAAACCCTGGTGGCGGCAAGAAGGTCTGGACAATGAAGATGCCCTGGCCTTGTTGATGAAGCAAAAAGGCCTCAATTTTGTACCCAACACCGAGCATTGGTACAGCAACTCCAATTATACCTTGCTGGCTGAAATCGTCACCAAAGTCAGTGGAACCCCTTTCCCTGAATATGCCAAACAACTTTTTACGGACTTAGGCATGCCCAATACCCAATTCTGCACCAATTACATGCAGGTGATTCCCTTTCAGGCGCTGCCTTACAACGATTGGGGTGATGGCAGCTGGCAACAATATCCCATGATGACCAATCTGTATGCCGACGGCTTTTTGTACACCACTTTAAAGGATCAGTTGGTGTTCAAACTAGCCATTCAAAAAGCCGCTGCACAAGCCAATTCCCTGTTGAACAGTAGCCAAAAGCCAATTCCCAACACCCGCATTCAGGATTATGGCTATGGGTTGGAAATCAGCCCAATCAATGGCTATCCTGCCGTGCATCACTCCGGCAGTACAGGTTCGTACAATGCCCAGACTCTACGTTTCCCTGGTGAAAAATTGAGCTTCATCGTGCTGAGCAACAATGGCAACTTGTGGAGTGGTTCGATTGCCCGGCAGCTGGCTACCCAGATTTTAGGGCGTAAAAAAGAAGAACTTGCCTATGTTACCCGACCAGCACAAATACAAGCAGCTTCATCACCCAGTGACTTGGTTGGCCAGTACCGCAGCCTCGAAAACAACATCATTCGGATTCAGCTCAAGGAAGACAACTTGTACTGGCAGATGGACAACAACAACCCGCGCAAACTGATTCCCGAAACGGGCAATTTATACCACTGGGACATTGATGAAGACTGGAAAGTAGCCTTCAACAATAGGCCAGATTCGACGAGTACCATGGTGCTGTATACCAAGTCGGAGCAGCCAGAGGTACTGAAAAAACTCCCTCCTTTCTCCCCTTCCGATGCCTACTTGCAGGCTTGTACGGGTAAGTATTTCAGTGCAGAGCTGGACTTGAATTTTACCATCAAATTGTCGCCTGAAAAGGGCTTGATTTTTAAACGAGAAGGGGGCAAAAATGAAATCAAGATCGAGGTAGTGCAAAAAGGGGAGCTTCTGGCATCGGATTACAAAATGAGACTGGAAACCGAAGCCAATGGGCGGGTGATTGCCGTGTTGCTGACTTATAATCGGGTGAGAAACCTGCGATTCGAGAAGATGGATTAAGAACTACAAGACAGATCAGTTCTAATGTGAGTTATTGGGATAGGATTGTATCTTCGCGTTTTGTAGTGGGGCAAAATGAACCCTTATTTTTTATCGCCCCTTTAATTCAAATGGATGGCCAGAAAGAAAAAAGATGTAATCCTTTCCAATGTGCAGTTTTTCGGCATTGCTGATGAAGGAAAAGCCGTAGGTAAAACCGAAGACGGACAAGTTGTATTTGCCAAAGGGGTGGTGCCAGGCGATAGTGCGGAAATTTTGGTGCTCAAAAAACGCAAAGGTCGCATCGAAGGGCTCCTGCAATCGATTACTACTTATTCGCCCCATCGGGTTGAACCAGCCTGCCAGCATTTTGGCACCTGTGGCGGCTGTAAATGGCAAAACCTGGATTATGCTACACAATTGCAGCAGAAAGAGATAGTGGTAGAAAATGCCCTGACCCGTTTGGGTAAAGTGGAAGTAGGCGAATGGTTGCCAATTCTTGGTGCCGAAAGCCCCTTTTATTACCGCAACAAAATGGAATTTGCCTTTTCTTGCAAAAGATGGCTGACCAACGCCGAAATCAAAACCGGGATCAGTAACGCCGCCGACGTACTGGGCTTTCACCCTGCCGGAGGTTTTGACAAAGTAATCAACCTCGAGCACTGCTGGCTCCAACCCGACCCTTCCAACGAAATCCGCAACACCGTACGCAGCATTGCCCTGGAGCAGGGACTGAGCTTTTACGATGTCAAAAAACACGAAGGTTTTATGCGCACCCTCATGCTGCGCATCACTACTCTGGGCGAAACCATGGCGTTGATTTCCTTTGGTGAAGACAATCCCGACTTGCGCAAACCATTCCTGGAGGAAGTCCAACGCCGTCTGCCCCAAATCACCACCCTACTGTACTGCATCAACCTCAAAATGAACGACACCATTTGGGATTTACCAGTACACAACTGGGCAGGTAAGGGTTACGCCGAAGAACGCCTGGGGCATGTCGTTTTCCGCATTGGACCCAAGTCTTTTTTCCAGACCAATACCCGGCAGGGGCAAAATTTGTACGACGTCGTAACCCGCTTCGCCAACTTACAAGGCCATGAGAATGTTTACGACCTGTACACCGGCATTGGCAGCATTGGTTTGTATGTAGCCAAGAACTGTAAACAAGTGGTGGGCATCGAAGAAGTGGCCGCGGCCATCGACGATGCCAAGGTCAATGCCCAGATCAATGGGGTCGATAATGTGCAGTTTTATGTAGGGGACGTACGGGCCATTCTGACCGCCGATTTTGCAGAAAAACATGGCAAGCCAGACCTCCTGATCACCGACCCCCCACGTGCAGGGATGCACGAAGACGTGGTGAATATGCTGCTTGAACTGGCTGCCCCCCGCATTGTGTATGTGAGCTGTAACCCGGGTACCCAGGCACGCGATTTGAGCCGTTTGGCCGCTAAATACAAGGTGCTTAAAGTACAGCCTGTAGATATGTTTCCCCACACGCATCACATTGAGAGTGTGGCATTACTTGAATTAATTTAAGTTGAGGAAAGTTGAGTAGGTTTAGGAAAGTTTAGGCTACCGCGAGCGATTTTGACAATGTCCTTGTCAAAGTCGCTCGCGGTAGCCTAAACCTTCCTAAACCTCCCTAAACCTTCTAAACCATCATAACAAAAATGACGCTTTACGAACGCCTACCGAAGGAACTCGCCTCCTACCAAAAAATGATGGGACAGGCAGCGGATACCATCATGGACGAAGACGTATCACGCTATCCAATTTTTGCGGTGCACCAACTGGAACTGGAATTGGGTATTCTTCTAATTCAACGCAGTGACAACGGCGCAAAATGGTCAATTCATGCTTCCACACTGGAAGAAATGGTCACCAAAAAACTGGTACAAACGGATCGGATAGACGATTTTAGGAGAGTCTACAAAAATCCACGCGAGTTTTTTTGCCTGTTTGTACTCAGTGATGAAGGTGCCCAGTTCATCTTTTTGCCACGCGAAGACGACGTTTAAACCCATTATCAAAAGCCCAACTTATGAAAGTATTGATTTGTGAAAGTGAAGAAATCCTATTGGCGGCCATAGAATTTCGCTTGAAAAAAATAGGGCTGGAAGTGGTTTACAGCAAAAAGAGAGGCACCATTTTGGAGGCGATCAGTATGGAAAACCCCGACCTCATCATCGTAGACGCGGACATGGGCAAGCAGGCAGGTTTGGAAATCATCCAACAAATCCAGGATCAGAATCCTGCTGCCAATATTTTATTGCTGATCGATCCCGATCTGGAAGAACAAACCATCAAGGCGCTCAAAATGGGCATTGTGGATTTTTTATCAAAACCATTCAAACCTGCCGAGCTGATTTTGCGGGTTAAAAAAGCACTCAATGCCCTGTAATTCACAAGATAACGTGGAAAACGGAGCAATTTTGTGAAAAAAAACTGGCACCTGAAATAGTTAAGAGGGCTGGGTTGGCGTTAATTTCATCCACAATCTTTTTAACTTTGTGAAACTCTTGCTGTGGAACAGTTGAATCAAAACAGGAAGCAGCACTGGGTCTAATCATGGAAAACCTATGGAAAGTATCAGCGAGTGGCTACGAACAATTGGGCGTTACATTGGCCAAGGGCTTGATCCACTTTGGCAATCATTGCGCAGTGTGTTCATTTGGCCAATCACCTGGAAAGTTGCACTAGGCTACCTCACGGTTGGATTTGCGGGCATCGGCCTGGGTCTGGTCGTCCTCATTACCTTAGTAGCAGGTGGTTTTTTTGGCTACATTCCCCCCAAATCAGAATTGCGACTAGTGCGCAATAGCACCGCTTCCGAAGTATATTCCCGCGACGAAGTACTGATTGGACGTTACTTCCTCACCAACCGGG
Source organism: Haliscomenobacter sp. (assembly GCF_041740695.1). GTDB lineage: Bacteria > Bacteroidota > Bacteroidia > Chitinophagales > Saprospiraceae > Haliscomenobacter. The sequence continues at coordinate 23,734 of NZ_JBGSLK010000063.1, forward strand.
TCAATGCCGAGTTGGACGAAATATCGGACACCCTGGCCAATGCACTCATTGCTACCGAAGATGCCCGCTTTATGAAGCACAGTGGCATTGACATGCGGGCTTTGTTTCGGGTATTGTTCCGTTCCTTGATCCTCAATGAAGAATCTTCTGGTGGAGGCAGTACACTGAGCCAACAATTGGCCAAAAACCTATACCCACGGCGCACCTTCCGCATTGCTACCATGCTCCTCAACAAAATTCGGGAAATGATCATCGCCCGCCGGATGGAGGATGTGTATACCAAAAAAGAATTGCTGGGCATGTACCTCAATACCGTGCCCTTCAGCGAAAATGTATACGGTATTAAAGTAGCCGCGCAACGTTTTTTCAATAAATCGCCCAAAAACCTCAAGATTGAGGAAGCCGCTATCCTCGTGGGAATGCTGAAGGCAACTACTTCTTACAATCCACGTACCAACACCGAAAAAGCTAAAGAACGCCGCAATCTGGTCTTGGAGCGCATGCACAAGTACAAATACTTGACGGATGCAGAACTGGATTCCTTGGCTGGTTTGCCCATACAATTGGAATACGACTCTCTAGAGGTACAAAACGAGGGGTTGGCCACCTATTTCCGTGAATTTATTCGGATGGAGATGGAAGGGGTGCTCAAAAACTTCAAAAAAGCCAATGGGCAACCTTATAACCACTACACCGATGGGCTGAAAATTTATACCACCATTGATGCACGTTTGCAAAAACATGCCGAAGATGCGGTGAATGAACAATTGCCTAAAATTCAGCGTCGCTTCAACGGTGAATGGAGCAACCAGGATCCTTGGGAAAAGCCAGAAAATTTCCGCAAGATTCTGGAAGCAAACCCCATTTATAAAGATTGGAAGGACAAAGGGTTTTCGCATCAAGGCATTATGACGCGAATGAGCGAAAAATATCCGATGGAATTGTTCGATTGGAAAAATGGTTCGATTCGTCGGGTGATGAGCCAACTGGACTCCATCAAGTATTATCTGCACCAACTGAATACCGGTTTGGTTGCTGCTGACCCTGAAACCGGGGCCATACGTGCCTGGGTAGGTGGGTTTGACCATCAATTTGTGAAATACGATCACGTCAAATCTCGGCGCCAGGTGGGCTCTACCTTCAAACCCATCCTGTATGCACAAGCAGTGGAAAGTGGGATGGATCCTTGCAAATACTTCCCCAACCAGCCCAAAATGTACGCCGAGTACGAGAACTGGCAACCCAAAAACTCCGACAACAGTTACGGTGGTGGTTACTCGCTGGAAGGTGCCCTGACCAAATCGGTCAACACCATTTCGGTACAAATCATCATGGAAACGGGCATCAACCCCGTGCGCAACCTGGCTGCCGACCTGGGCATCAAAACCAAAATACCTTATGCCCCTTCGATCGCCCTGGGCACTTTGGAAACTTCCCTGATGGAAATGGTACAGGCCTATTCGGCTTTTGTCAACCGTGGCATCAAACGCCCTTTTTATTTCATTGAACGAATTGAAACCGCTGACGGCGAATTGATCGCCCAATTTGGTCCCAATAAAAATGTAGAACCCGAAAAACGGGTCCTCTCCGAACGCACTTCAGACATCATGCTCAAAATGATGCGCTCGGTCACCTCAGGTGGTACGGCATCCAGCGTGCGTTGGAAGTTTGGTATCAACAGCGATTTTGCGGGCAAAACCGGAACAACCCAAAACCAGTCCGATGGCTGGTTCATCGGCCTCACCCAAAAGCTGGTCGCTGGTGTATGGGTAGGCGGAGAAAGCCCGTTTATTCACTTCAAAAGTTTGGACTCGGGTCAGGGTGCCGCCACGGCACTGCCGATTTGGGGTTCCTTCATGAAGCGGGTTTACGAAGATCCAAAATTCAGCTCCTGGAAAGAGGCGAAAATGGCGGAATTACCCGACTCGGTGAAGTACCGCATCAACTGCGCCCACCGCATTTGGTATCCTTCGGATTCTCTCTTGTTGGACAGTTTGGCGCGTATGAAGGCAGAGCTGCAACAATTCAATGCCGACAGCTTGGAGATTGAGTCGGATCAGACTCTCTCCCCAGAAGAAAAAAAAGAGAAGCGCCGCAAACGTAGAGAAGAGAAGCAATTGGAAAAAATGATCAAGAAGGAGGACGATGAAGAAGGGGGGAATGATGGAAATGACGGTAACGACGGCAACTAGTGCAAGGTCAAATAAAAGGCTAAAAATGGGTTTGAGGCATTACCTCAAACCCATTTTTGTTACAAAATCACTCAAAAAGGTGCCTTTTGGATCCAGTTTATTCCTGATCTCACGCCATTTTTCTGACATCGGATAGTGCTCTTTGATAAAATCTCGGCACCCGTAGATGTAATCGTTTACTTTACCCCAATGCGGAACCCCATCATGTTTATTCACCACATACTCTTGGGTGAACTGCATGATTTCAGCCCTTCCCCGCACATCCTCCAGCGTTGGAAAATCTACAAACATTTTTGGGCCATCATAACAAGGCGATAAGTAGGCTTTGGATTGTTGTACAAAACGAACCGGAATATGGGAGGTTTGGTACAACCCATGGTCATGACAACAGCTATGGAAATGCCCACAAGCCCCGTCGATGATTTTAACCAATTTTGGGTAATCCACATCAAATGAAAATTCGGAGCTGATGCCATGTTTGCGCAGCGCAACCCCACTTTGGTAAAGGACCCTGAAGCTTTTCCCCACAAATAACTCATCACTGGTGAATTTGATGGCCGAATTGATCGACGCAGGGGCACCGCTAATTTTGCGATTCAGCGAACGAACGACCAACCAGGAGAAAAGTCCTATGCCGCCGCCAATATAGCCCAGCCAGTTTTTGGTGCGCGCCTTGAGTCCACGTTCGGGAGGGCGTTCACTCCATTTGTATTTTTTTTGCATCGCCAGCGCGCACAAACGCACTTCTTTGCGCAATTTTTTGGAATACGTTTTATAGGGATTTACCCGGAATGAAACAAAGTCGTATTGCTCTTCCACCAGCTTTTTGAAGTAGCCGTTCAACAGTTGAGGCTTTAATTCGCTGTCCCAATCTACTATAGTCCGGTTTTCTTTGATCCAATAAGTAGGGCTCACTTCCAGCACCAACTCATAAATAATGCCCATTGCACCAAGGCCAAGTACAACGCTGTAAAACAACTCGTCATTTTGTTCCAACTTGATGGTCGCTCCATATTTCGCTTTAAAAGCTATGGGATCAGTAATGCCATCTGTGGGTTCATATTGAGTGACCAGACCTCCAGTACCAATGATCACAAGGGATCTAACCATATCTGGAAAAGCAGGTTGATGGATACCCGTTCCGTGGGTGCCTGTTGATAAAGCGCCTGAAACGGTTTGCCAATCAAAAGCCCCCATGTTGTCCAATGCAAATCCTCTTTTACCAGGAGATTCTTTGATCCTATTCAGTGCTTTATTTAGGCATTTGATCCGAATGCCTGCCTGCGCTTTTACAAAATAACGATCTTCACCAGTTGGGTGCTTGAGCGCATTAGGGTTTAGCGCTTCCTCGTATAAGCCACAGGCATTGAGGCGAAACATTTCCATAAAATAATCCTTCCGTGCTGGCTCGGCTACCCGTGAAAACGAATGCCCCGCCCCTACTGCCCTCACCCTGCGCCCTTTGGATTCGGCATCTTGAATGATCTTAATGATGTCTGCTTTTGAATCGGGTTTAAAGGTAAACTCAGGAGTAGCCACCACGTTGCGGGTAGCATTGTACCAGGTCTTGTCAAAAAAAGAAATAAAACTCAAACGTGGATCTAGTGCTTTCATGGTTGGCCGATGAAGTTTTTGATGTTGGTTCCTTCCGCTAGATAAGTCAGGTGGGCATATTCACTGATTGCACGAAGTTGGACATCATTCCGAACATCAATGGCCAGTTTTTGACCGCGCAGTGCCTTGGGAGAACCAGGGGCATTGTAATTGACATTGATGCGCAGGTATTGATCCTTCGAAAACACTTGGTTGAGGTAATACTGCGTAGCCACCATTTTGGTTTCGATGACCATCGGGGCCAGGTGGTTCATCCAGCGGGCCAGGCCCCAGTTGCCTTTGCCAATTTTGCTGGAGGGAACGAATGATTTTTCATCCGAACCACAACCCAGGGAAAGGATTTTTACATCGGCTAGCTCAGCTCCCAGGCCACCGTTTTCTGGTTTACCCAAGGCATAAAACAAACCTACCAAAGCCGGATCATTGGCATAATTCCCTCCCTCTACAAATCCGTCATAAATGGGCAGGTTCATAATCGCCGCCGAGGTTTTCATCGCCACATCGACCAGTGCTTCTCCGGCATACTCCGCATCCCGATTGTTGTACACGACGACCTTGAATGCCTTCATTTGACCATCGGGCAGCTCTGGGTTCAATTCCAGGGTTGGGAATAAAAACACTGGTACTTTAATGTTGTACTCCTGGAGCTTTGTATCAACTTCCCCGAGCGTTTTTGTTGCCCCAAATTTTTCTGCGAGCAATTCTTTTAGGTTGGTATTTCGGTATTTGGGGGCAAAAATATTGAGCACATTCCACACGCCTCGGAACAGGGTTCTTGGCAAAATGTATTTTGAGCGATGCAAATAAACATCGGCGATGTCTTTGGCACTCATCCCGGCGGCCAGGCCCGATGCAATGATCCCTCCAGTGGCCGAGCCCACAATGACATCAAATAATTCAGGGATTTTTTTCCCGGTCTCTTTTTCAAGGCATTCCAACAAAGTGGCGGGAAAAAGACCTCGTGTCCCGCCCCCGTCGATCGATAATATTCTGATGGTTTTTGACATGTTTAGTGTTTTAGGTGTCAGTTATAAGAGCACATCACAGCAGGCCCTTTACTTGCATTTCCGGGTGGTGATACAACGAAATCCATTCATTTACACAAGCATTGATCACATGGATCAAAAAAGCAGCATAAAAACCACCACTGGAGTAGCTGACGAGGGAAAGTACAACGGCAAAAATGGCCGCCCCAAGCATCATGGCTCGACCCTGGTCAAAATGGGCAAGGGTATACAAAACGACATTGATGATGATTGCCCAAAACAGGCCAAACTCGGCAATACAAGGAAACAATAAAAAGCCTCTAAAAAAGAATTCATAAGCAAACAGGTAGATGACCCAACTCAGGGTGTTCAAAATCACCAAAGACCAGGTCCAATGCCGTGCGCGAATCTTGGGGTTCTGCCAGAGGTTTTCCTTTTTAGGGCCAATCCACAACATCAAGATAGGGAGGACGATCAATGCAGCAAAAATCCAGTTTTTACCAGCTGAATTGAGGCTGAAATTGATGCCAACCTCAGCACTAGAAAAACCCATCCAGCTGCGTGCAATCCAATAGGTAAATACACCCAAAAACAAAAGACCAGAGAACCGATAAAAAAAGTATTCCCCAATCCGATTGGCCGGGCGGCAAAAACTGCGGTGAAAAACAACCTGGTGCAACAGATGCCAGGTCAAATAAATCAGAACGACGCTCGATAGCAAGTAGAGTGTTTTGGTGTCCATGGTGCTGAGGTTTTGACCAATACAAAGTTATGTCTTAACTATTTGTAATGCGCTGAAATTTCACGACACCTCATGTTTTTATGATAACAATAAAACCACAATAATAAAATCGTCATTTGACCCCGCTTTCCAACAACCTCAAAGTTCTCGCCTCCGTATCCAATTCCGCCATCACCCCCAATGGCAAAGTACATTGCTGCGAAATATGTCCAAACGAAAGCCCATACGCTGCAGGGACCGGTATTTCCGCCAAACGATCAATCACCGTATCCTGCAAAGACAGGGAGTTCTCCCCTTCATCTGGGCCACAACCATCAAAAATACCCAGGGCAAAACCAGCAGCCTGGTGCAAATTGGACGATTGCCGCAATTGGGTCAACATCCGATCTATCCGGTAAGGGCGTTCCTCGATATCTTCCATAAAAATAAGTTTATTGGTAGCATCCAGTCCAAACTCAGTACCCGCCATAGCCGCCAGGAGCGAAAGATTTCCACCTTGCAATTCCCCCTGTACCCGCCCTTTGCGCAGGGTGAAATATTTGTACAAATCATCCTTGGGTTCCAAATAAGCCTCAGCCAATGGAATGGTGTGGGGCGAACGTCCTTCCATTACCACCGCCCTGAAATGTTCCACCGTGTAGGGATTAAACGTGGAAGAAGCTACTGGGCCATGAAAGCCGATCAAACCGGCCCGCTGCAAAAAGGCCAGATGCAAGGCAGTGATGTCACTATACCCGATAAAAACTTTAGGATTTTTTCGAATCAGTTGGTAATCGATATAAGGCAGCAGCCGAGTGCAGCCATAACCGCCACGAGCACACCATACTGCTTTGACTTCAGGGTTAGCAAAAGCAGCGTGTAGGTCTTCCAGTCGCTGGGAATCGGTTCCAGCTACAAAGCCATATTTGGCGCGCATGTTTTTGCCGGGAGCAATGCGCAAGCCCAGCTCTTCCAGGTTTTTCACTGCCTTTTCCAAACCTGAATCGGGAATGTAACTTCCCGGGGTGATCAAGGCCACCAAATCGCCTTCTTTCAAACGATGGGGCTTGAGCAAGGCTGGCCGTTCAGGACGGCGATTGCTCTTTTTGCCATTCATGACAAATGGCAAAAAAGTACCCAAAGCCAAATTGCGGGTAAAAAATCGGCGATTCATAGCTATTGTTTTTAAGCATTCCTATCGCAATATTGTTATTTTTGCTTTGACAGGCAAAAAAAAAATTACAAATTCATAAAGTCTCATACACTGATCCATGAGTGAATTTCGCCCTTGGCTAAAGAAATACCCACACGGTGTTGCAGCCAATATCAATACCGAAGAGTACGCTACCGTGGTAGACTTACTGGAAAAGGCTTTTACGAAGTACGCCAAAAAAACCGCCTTTACCTGTATGGGCAAGTCGATGACCTATGAGCAAATCGACCGTTATTCCCGGGATTTTGGGGCTTATTTGTTGTCCAGAGGGCTAGAACCTGGCGATAAAGTAGCCATCATGATGCCCAACTTGTTGCAATACCCCATTGCCTTGTTTGGAGCCATGCGGGCGGGCTTGGTAGTCGTCAACACCAATCCGCTGTATACCCCACGGGAAATGGAGCACCAGTTCAAAGACTCAGGGGCCACCGCCATCATCATCGCCGAAAACTTTGCTGCCAACCTGCAAAAGATCCTGCCCAATACCGCCATCAAAACGGTGATCACCACCAGCATCGGCGAACTCCTGGGTTTCCCCAAAAAAGTAGTCGTCAACTTTGTGGTGCGCAACCTCAAACGAATGGTGCCCAAATACGAAATCCTCAACACAGTTTCGTTTACCGAAGCTTTGGCTCAGGGTAAAAAATTTCAGATACCGCCCCATACTGGCAAGCCCGATGATGTAGCGGTATTGCAATACACTGGCGGCACCACGGGGGTGTCCAAAGGTGCCATGTTGACCAATGGCAACTTGGTAGCCAACATGCTCCAGGTAGCCGCCTGGTGCAAACCTTTTTTTAAAGAAGGAGAAGAAGTGGCCCTTTGCCCTTTGCCCATGTACCACATCTTTGCTTTTACGGTCAATGTCCTGTCGGTCATGAGTATCGGTGGGCAAAACGTACTGGTGACCAATGCCCGGGACATTCCATCGGTGGTCAAAGCACTAGAGTCGCATCCGATCACTTTGATCACCGGGGTCAATACGCTTTTTAATGCCCTGACCAATAATGCGGAATTCCTAAAACTCGATTTTAGCAAACTCAAAATTAGCGCTGGAGGTGGCATGGCGGTCCAAAAAGCCGTAGCCGAAAAATGGCAACAGGTAACGGGTTGTTACCTCTCAGAGGGCTATGGCATGACCGAATCCTCACCCGTTGCGACGAGTAATCCCTACGATGGTTCGGGTAAAATTGGTTCCATCGGCATTCCCTTGCCTTCTACCGACCTGCGCATCGTGGATGACCAGGGCAACGTAGTTGGGCCCAACCAAATTGGGGAAATCCAGATCAAAGGCCCCCAGGTCATGAAGGGCTATTACAACAACCCCGAAGAAACCGCCAATGCCATCGTCGATGGTTGGCTAATCACCGGCGATATTGGCCTGATGCACGAAGATGGCTACTTCCAGATCGTCGACCGCAAGAAGGACATGATCCTCGTGTCGGGTTTCAACGTATTCCCCAATGAAGTGGAAGATGTCATTGCTGCCCACCCCAAAGTGTTGGAGGTGGCCGCAATCGGCATCGAGGATGCCAAATCGGGCGAAGCGGTGAAAGTATTTATTGTAAAAAAAGACAAATCGCTCAGCAAGGACGAGGTGATTGCGTATTGTAAAGAAAACCTCACTGCCTATAAAGTACCCCGTCTGGTGGAGTTTCGGGATGAGTTGCCCAAAACAAATGTGGGAAAAATTTTGCGCAGGGCATTAAAAGATGCCTAGGGCGATAAAAAAATAAGTGCTCATTTTGCCCCACTACTAGATTTTTGCGTTTGATGAATAGACCTTACTGTTTAAAGGTTAATGGCTGATAAGGCCCCTATAAACCAAAAACCATGAACCGATTTATCTTACTCCTCTGGGGCTGCTCTTGGCTTGCTCCACACTTTCTTTTGTCCCAAATCACTGGGGGCGATGGAAAATTATTGCGCATCGAAACGTATCGCAATTATACCGCGACTGATTCCACCGCTTTTCAACGGACGCGGTACGATTATCCCATTCCAACCCAACGCATCGAAACCAATGACCAGTTTGAGGAAGGTTTATGGGTGCCGCAAACGCGCTTTAATTACACTTTTGACGCTTTGGGGCGAACGATAGAGACCATTTTGGAACGCTACGACCCTGGGGCTAAAGCTTTTTACCCTCAAATCCGTACCCAAAGTTTTCCCCGGGGCAATTCGCTCACTCAAGTGGATTCGGTATTTACCTACAATTGGTCCGACGGGCAACAGGCATGGGAAGTATACATTACTCAAAGGAATCGTTTTAATGCCCAAAATCAATTGGTTGAAACCGAAACTGCCATTGCATTTTCTGGCCAGAGTTTTCGCAACCGCGACCTGAGTTTTTATGATGCCAATGGCAACAATACCCGGGTTGAAAATTATTCTTTCCTCAACGGACAGTTTACCCTTTCGGGGTTTACCAATCGATTTTTTGAAAACAACTTGTTAAGCGGCACAACCAGTTATAGCGCTGTTCCACCCAATGATTCACTACCACTAAGCCGCAGTGTAAATACCTATGCGGCCAATAAACTCCTCAGCAGCGCCGAGGGTTTCAGCTGGGATCCCATCAGCAAAGAATGGAAACAAAGCAACAGTTCAGTGTATACCTATACTGCTGAGCAACAACTTCAATCTCTGCTGATTACTGTAATCATCAATGGCGAAGCGCAAAAAAGCCGGGTTGACCTTTATTATACTACCAATGGAAGCATTGTTAGAGAGGAAAATTTTAAAGGGAGTGGAACACCTACTGAATGGGTATTGGATACAAAGAAGTTTTATTACTACGATTTGGCTTCTTCCTTACACGAACCTAAGTTTTCTAAAAAACTGTTCAAAATCAGTCCCAATCCCAGTACTGACGAAGTTCGTTTGGACTTGCCATTGGGCGCCAGCTTCCAGGTCTTCAATGCCGGGGGGCAATTGCAGGCTTCTGGCTTGATGAAGGGTCAAAAGACTGTGGATATTCGCAACTGGCCCAGTGGGATGTATTGGGTGGTGGCACGCCAGGAGGCAGAGATTCTATTGGGAAAAATCATCAAACCCTAACTAAGGTGTACCTTCAGTGTCTTAGGTTTCTTAGTTGGTGAAAGATTTTGTTCTTTTTCACCACCTAAGAAACCTAAGACACTGAAGAAATCACCTTAGAAATGATGCACAACAGCACTAAATCTAGCGATAAGCCTCAATTTGCTTTCTTATCCACCTTGATCCGCTGCTCCCGATTCGCCAATTCCCAAGCGGTGTGGAACACCAAATTCCCTATCTTAACCATCTTGTCAAAATTGATTTTATCCGGTGTATCGCTGGTGCGGTGGTAATCCGGGTGTACTCCGTTGAAGTAAAAAATGGCGGGAATGCCGTTTTTAGCAAAGTTGTAGTGATCCGAACGGTAGTAATAGCGGTTAGGGTCCTTTTCGTCGTTGTACTTGTAATCCAGGGTCAGTTTGGTATAAGTTGAATTGGCCGTTTCGTTGATCTGGTGCAATTCCGAACTCAGGCGATCGGCACCAATCACGTAGATGTAGTCAGGATTGTCCTTGTGCTCATCGTCTACCCGGCCTACCATGTCCACGTTCACGTTGGCGACCGTATTGGCCAAGGGGAAAATCGGGAACTGCGCATAGTACTGCGAACCCAACAAACCCTTCTCTTCACCCGATACCAACATACACAACACACTGCGCCGGGGGCCAACTCCCGCTTTTTTAGCCTCAGTCATCGCCTGGCAAATTTCAAGGACAGTGGAAGTCCCGGAAGCGTTATCGTCAGCACCTGGATACATGTCTTCGCCCCGTTTGCCCAGGTGGTCGTAGTGCGCGGTGACGACTACGTATTCGTCCTTGAGTTTGGGGTCGGAGCCCTCGATGAAGCCCAATACATTGGCCCCTTTGAGCTGGGTGTAATTTTTTTCCGCAATAATATTTACAGCACACTTGAATTCCACATTGCGTGGTTTGCCTTTGCTTTCAATTTTGTCGCGTGCACTGGTGATTTTGCCCACCATGCTGCCAAACATACTTTTGGCCAAATCCGTGGTGATGAAGTAATTGGGCGCAAAATTATTTTCAGGGTCTTCGTCCTTGGCCATGTCCATCCGCGAATTGAGGATGGCTTTGCGCGCTTCAGCGACATTCTCCTTGAACTTGCGGTCGATGATGAACAGGGCCGCAGCGCCATTGGTCTTAGCGGCACGAACTTTTTTGCGCCAGTCACTCGCCCACTCGGAAGGGGTGCTGGTACCCGTGATGTTGGACTTGCCGCCCTTCATGGGTTCGCCATCGTATACTACAACCAGTTTACCTTTCACGTTGACGCCTTTGTAGTCGCTGTATTCCGGGGCGTCGATGCCAAAACCGAGGAAGATGGCATCTTCAAATTTGGCTTCAAACTGCTTGGGGTTGGTAGCAGGGTAAGTGTAATAATCCCAGAGATGGCGCAGGTCTTTATCGGCGTCTTTCATCTCGATTTTGCGCCAGCTTTGATTGGTAAAGGTGATGGATTGGAAATAGCCTCCATTCTCACCTACGGCGGGCAAACCCCAGGATTTCATTTGTGCGGCGATGTAATCTGCGGCGCGGCGTTGGCCTTCGGTGCCGGTTTCCCGCCCTTCAAATTCAGCCGAGGTGAGTTTGAACAAATGTTGGCGCAGGTCGTCGGCGCTGATGGTGTTGGCAAAACGCTGGGCGTTCTGATCTATTTGTGCCCGCAGGGCTATGCCCAAAAGCAAGAGCAAACTGAGAACAAGTGGTTTTTTCATACTACTGTTTGATTGACACTGTGTTAATTGGCACTGTTTGATCGGCAGATGCCGTTGGTGGTGAACAATGGGTGATTGTTGGAACGAAGATAGGGATTTGTGGGAATTTTGGAGGGATGGTACGCTAAAGTGGCGGCTTTGATACATTTAGCGAAGCTAGTAGTACTGATTATTCCTGGCGTTTTAGGCTCAATAAGGCAAAGTTTTATTAAACATTGAGCAACTTTTCTACTCATTTTCGCGTTATATTTATGTTTCCAAACACCACTGAAGTCCACTTCAATGATCGAAGCGCTCATTTCCTCCAAAACCAGAATCAAGCTGCTGTTGAAATTTTTCCTCAACAGCAACACTACAGCCTATTTGCGGGGTTTGGAAACTGAGTTTGGCGAATCCACCAATGCCATTCGGCTGGAATTGAACAACCTGGAGCAGGCCGGCATGCTCGTGTCGGAACTCAGTGGCAACAAAAAAATCTTCCGGGCCAATACCCAGCATCCCCTTTTCCGGGAAGTCCATACCATTTTGATGAAGTACCTGGGGCTCGATCAAGTCATCGAGAATGTGGTCAAACGCCTCGGTGAGGTGGAACAAGTATTCCTCACTGGAGATTTTGCCCGGGGTTTGGACAGTGCCATCATTGATTTGATTTTTGTAGGCAATATCGATCAGCATTATTTGTTGCAACTGATCGAAAAAGTGGAAACCCTGGTTAAACGCCGCATTCGTTACATCATCTATACCCCCAGCGAATACGCAGGGCTGGTCAAGAGTCAGTTAGAGGTTGAACCCCTACTGCTCTGGTCGGATCTGGATTAAACATCAGGCGCATGAACAAAGCAATACTCATCATTGGAGGCGGAATTGTCGGCCTCGCCACTGCCTGGCGCCTGCTGGAAGCGCGACCGGATCTGAAGGTGACGGTGCTCGAAAAAGAGCAGGAACTGGCCGCGCACCAAACCGGGCACAACAGCGGAGTCATCCATTCCGGCATTTATTACCGCCCCGGCACCTTACGCGCGCGAAACTGCATGGAGGGTTATGGCGAGTTGTTGCGCTTTGCTGACGAACACAACATCCCTTACGATATCTGCGGTAAAATAATTGTCGCCACCCGCCCCGAAGAATTGCCCCAATTGGATCGGATTTTGGGGCACGGTCTCCAAAACGGACTGACCGACATCCGCCGCATCAGCGCTGAAGAAACCCGCGAGCGCGAGCCCCACGTCAACGTAATTGAATCCCTCTGGGTGCCCTCGGCGGGCATCATCAACTACCGCAAGGTGGCCCACAAATATGCGGAATTGATCCAGGCCAAAGGGGCCATAATCCGCAAAGGATTTAAAGTGGAATCTATCCAACGCAGCGATAAAGAAATCGTCGTGCGCAGCCAAAACGACGAAGTGCGCGGAGAGTTACTGATCAGTTGCGCCGGATTGTACGCTGATAAAGTGGCCAAAATGACCGGGCAACAAATCAAAGGGGTACAAATCATTCCCTTCCGCGGCGAGTATTACGAGTTGAAGCCGGAAAAGCAATATCTGGTCAACAACCTGATCTATCCAGTGCCCAATCCGGAGTTTCCCTTTCTAGGCGTGCACTACACGCGCATGATTGAGGGTGGGATCGAAGCTGGGCCAAATGCGGTACTGGCCTTCAGCCGAGAAGGCTATAGCCGCTGGGACATCAATGTAGACGAGTTGGCTGAGACCCTGACCTATCCCGGTTTCCTGCGCCTCGCGGCCAAACACTGGCGTTATGGTCTGGGCGAAATGCAGCGCTCCTACTCCAAAACTGCCTTTGTCAAAGCCTTACAGCACCTGATCCCCGAAGTAGGTTTCGACGACCTGCAACGCGGCGGCTCGGGTGTACGCGCCATGGCCTGCGACCTCGAAGGCAAATTGATTGACGAATTCCTCATTTTTGAGGACCACAATATCATTAATGTATGCAGTGCCCCCTCTCCGGCTGCCACCGCCAGTTTGGCGATTGGTAAGACGATTGCGGAGAAAGCGCTGACAAAGGTTTAAATTATGCACGCCATCCAAATGGTTGACCTGAAGCGGCAGTACCTGAAGATCAAAGACGAAATTGACCAGGGTATTTTGGAAGTACTCGATACGACCGCTTACATCAATGGACCCAAGGTAAAAGCTTTCCAAGAAGGACTGCAGCAATACCTGAGTGCCGCACACGTCATTCCTTGTGCCAACGGCACCGATGCCCTACAAATCGCCATGATGGCGCTCGACTTGCAGCCCGGCGACGAGGTCATTGTACCCGCTTTCACCTACGTGGCCACCGCTGAAGTCATTGCCTTGCTGCGTTTGAAGCCCGTTATGGTGGATGTCGATTACGACACCTTCAACCTGACGGCGGAACTCATTGCCAAAGCAATTACCCCCCGCACCAAAGCCATTGTGCCAGTCAACCTCTTTGGCCAAAGTTGCGACCTGGAGCCGATCATGGCCCTGGCCGAGAAACATGGCCTCTGGGTCATCGAAGACAATGCGCAGGCTATCGGGGCCGACTATACTTTTAGCGATGGCCACACGGCCAAAACGGGTACCATTGGCCACATTGGCTGTACTTCGTTTTACCCATCCAAAAACCTGGGTGCGTACGGCGACGGTGGTGCCATCAGCACCAATCGGACCGATTTGGCCGAAAAGATGCAAATGGTGGCCAATCACGGGCAGGTGCGGCGCTATTACCACGATGTGGTGGGGGTGAACTCGCGTTTGGATGCCATCCAAGCCGTGGTTCTAGGGGTTAAACTCAAACGTTTGGATGAGTACGCCGCCGCCCGCCGGGCAGCAGCGGATTTTTATGATCAGGCCTTGGCCGGGCTGGACTGGATTCAAACCCCAGTGCGCCACCCCAAGTCTACCCACGTTTTTCACCAATATACTTTGTTGGTCAAAAATGGGCAGCGCGATGGCTTACAAACGTATCTTCAACAAAAGGGTGTACCTACGATGATTTATTATCCGGTACCGCTTTACGGCCAGGATGCGTTCCGCCCTTTTACCGATCTGACCCATTTGCCCGTCACGGAACAATTGTGTCAGGAAGTATTGTCCTTACCCATTCATACCGAATTGGATTTAGAACAATTGAATTACATTGTTGAGTCAGTGAAGAGCTTCGGGGCGATAAAAAAATAAATGTTCATTTTGCCAAAGGATTATATAAGTAAACGGTTCATTTTAAGTGTCTTATCTAATTCTTTGGCTCAAAAAAAATGAACATTTATTTTTGCCCACTAATTTAGCCTTTAGCTTGAAAGCGAACGAGATGGGGATTGAAGATTTTGTACAAAAGAAGAAGTTGATTTCAGTCATAGGATTGGGATACGTGGGTTTGCCTTTGGCCCTGGTTTTGGCCAAAAAATTCCGGGTCATTGGTTTTGACATCAATGCAGCACGGGTGACTCAAATGCAAGCAAGTATTGATCCCTCGCAGGAGCTTACTGCTGTTGCGTTCAAAGGAGCGGACATCCAGTTTACCCACCAGGTTGAAGATTTGCAACAGGCACATTTTCACATTGTAGCTGTGCCAACCCCGATTGATGAGCACAACAACCCCGATTTGACCCCCTTGCTTAAAGCCTCCCAAACGGTGGGCAAGCAGTTGAAAAAGGGCGATTATGTGGTGTTTGAATCAACGGTTTACCCTGGGTGCACCGAAGAAGATTGTGTACCTATTTTGGAACGGGAATCTGGTTTGAGTTTTGGTCTGGATTTCAAAGTAGGTTATTCTCCAGAGCGCATCAATCCTGGGGACAAGGAACATACCGTTGAGAAAATCCTCAAGGTAGTCTCTGGCAGTGATGATGAAGCGTGCGAGTTGATTGCCCAGGTATATGGCAGCGTCATCGAAGCTGGAGTATACCGTGCCAGTTCCATCAAAGTTGCCGAAGCCGCCAAAGTGATCGAAAATACCCAGCGCGACCTCAACATCGCTTTTATGAATGAACTTTCGGTGATTTTTGACCGCATCGGCATTGATACCCGCGAGGTATTGGAAGCTGCTGGAACCAAGTGGAATTTTTTAAAATTTTACCCTGGTCTGGTAGGTGGGCATTGTATTGGGGTTGACCCTTATTACCTGTTGCACAAGTCAAAAGAATTGGGTTACAACCCACAGGTGATCACAAGTGGCCGCAAAATCAACGATGAGATGCCGGCCTATGTGGCCAAGCGCCTCGTTCAAATGCTCATCCAAAAAGGCAAAAACCCTGGACAATGCCGGGTATTGGTATTAGGGATTACCTTTAAGGAAAACGTGGCCGATATCCGCAACTCTAAAGTGGCGGATTTGGTCCGAGAACTGCAGCAATATTCGATCACCACCCATTTGGTAGACCCCTTTGCGTCTGCCGCTGAGGTGGCACATGAGTACAAACTAAGCCTGATGAGTGAACCCGAAGAAAATTACGATGCTGTCATCATTGCCGTAGCCCACCAGCAGTTTGTGGAAATGAACCTGGAAGCGCTGCGCAAACTGATGAACGGCAAACCCCTGTTGTTGGACCTTAAAGGCATCCACTCTCGTAAAGCGGCGGATGAATTAAATATTGCCTATTGGCGTTTGTGATAACATCAATATCCATTTAGGCTAAACAACCAGTATAAACAACTAAAACTATGCTTGACGCTTCAGAACCTCGCTGGTTTGCGGTATGCACCCGATACAAGCGAGAAAAATTGGTGAGCAAGTACTTGTGCGACAAGGGAATCAAGAGCTACCTCCCCTTGCAGAAGGTCACCCGTATGTATACGCGCAAGATTAAAAAGGTTGAACTTCCGCTGATCAACTGCTACGTTTTTGTACAAATCGTCAAAGACCAGTACGTACCCGTGCTCGAAACCCCCGATGTAACCCATTTTGTCAAAATCGCCAAAGATTTGATCTCCATTCCCGAAGTTGAAATTGACATCCTACGGCGCGTTACGGGCGAGATTGCCAATGTGGAGGTGGATCCGGGGGTTTTTAAAATTGGCGAAGAGGTTGAAATCATCAGTGGTAGTTTGTTTGGCCTGCGCGGCAGATTGTTGCAAGGTTTGGGCTCCAAAAATTTTGTGGTCGAGCTGGAAAATCTCGGCTATTCCCTACGCATGCAGATGGCCCCGGAAATTTTGCGGCCTCTGTCTGGCAAACGGGGGGCAGCTTAATGTGCTGATGTGTTAATTTGATCATGGGATAACGCATTAATTATTGAAGGCAATGAAACGTATTTTAGTGACCGGCGCAGCTGGTTTTATTGGTTTTCACTTATCCAAAAAACTGCTGGAACGCGGGGATGAGGTAGTAGGTTTGGACTGTTTGAACGACTATTACGATGTTGAGTTGAAATATGCCCGTTTGGCCCAATTGGGCATTGATCGCAGCCAAATTGAGGCGGGCGTTTTGTGCAAAAGCACGCAATTCCCATTTTCTTTGATTCAACTTCAATTGGAAGACCTGGCGGGCTTGGAAAAACTATTTCAGAGCCAAAAATTCGATGTAGTTGTCAATCTTGCTGCCCAGGCGGGCGTTCGATATAGTTTGATCAATCCACATGCCTACATCAATAGCAATATTGTGGGCTTTGTCAATATCCTGGAATGTTGTCGACATCAACAAGTGCAGCACCTCGTGTATGCCAGTAGTTCCAGCGTGTATGGGCTGAATAGCGAGATGCCGTTTTCTACCGCCCACAATGTGGATCACCCGGTTTCTTTGTACGCAGCCAGCAAAAAGAGCAACGAATTAATGGCGCATACTTATAGCCATTTGTTTGGGTTGCCTACCACTGGTTTGCGTTTTTTCACCGTGTACGGCCCTTGGGGCAGGCCAGATATGGCCCTATTTTTGTTTGCCAAGGCCATTTTGGCCGGAGAACCCATCAAGGTGTTCAACCAGGGGCAAATGATTCGAGATTTCACCTACATCGATGACATTGTTGAAGGCATCATCCGAGTAGCTGATCGCCCTCCTGTGCCCAACCCGAACTGGAACCCGGCGATTATGGATCCGGCCCATTCCAGCGCCCCCTACCACGTGTACAACATTGGCAACAATCAGCCCGTTCAATTGGCGGAATTCATTGAAGCCATTGAACAATCGCTGGGTAAAAAAGCCCTCAAAGAGCTTTTGCCCATGCAACCCGGCGACGTAGCAGCTACCTTTGCGGATGTGAGTGATTTGGAGGCTGATACGGGGTACAAACCAGCCACCTCGGTTCAAACCGGGATTCAACGTTTTATTGACTGGTACCGCTGGTATTATCAAGCATAGGACAATAAAAAAATAAGTATTTCATTTTGCCCCACTACTAAGCGTATGTTTGGAAAATTGTTCTCGCGCAGTTCAGCTCATGCTACCCAACCCAGCGACTTCTCGGTGCTGGGGATGGACATGCATTCACACCTCATTCCTGGGATTGACGACGGTGCCAAAACCATGGAAGAAAGTCTGGATCTGATTCGAGGACTCATCCAATTGGGCTACAGCGGCGCAATCACAACGCCCCATGTGATGGGCGATTATTATCCAAACACTGGAGTCATCATCCAAACCGGCTGGGAAGAACTGCGCCGCGCCATCCGCCAGGCTGGTTTAAACTTCCGACTGGAAGCCTCAGCAGAATACAATCTGGATAGCTATACTGCCGAATTGTTTGCGCAAGGGGATATTTTGCCCATGCCCGGCAAACGCATTTTGGTGGAATTGTCTTTTTTTGGGGCACCTCCCGACCTAGAAAACCGCATTTTCCAGTTGCGCCTCCAGGGGTATTTCCCCATTTTGGCCCACCCAGAACGTTACAGCTATTACATCGGTAACCTTAGTGCGCTGGAACGCATCCGTGACCTGGGCTGCGACTTACAAGTCAACATCCTCTCCCTTACTGGGCACTATGGACCCCAAGTAGCGAAATGGGCAAAAACCTTACTCGACAAAGACATGGTAAGTTATCTGGGGACGGATATGCACCATGTCGGGCACTTGCAGGAGTTGCAAGCTGCGCTCCGGCAAAAGGACATTTTGCGGATTTTGCAACGCCATACCTTTAAAAACCAAGACCTACTCAATTTATAATCCACATGAAAATCCTCAACATCGTTGGCGCCAGGCCCAATTTTATGAAGGTTGCTCCCTTGCACCGCGCTTTTCAAGCCCGGCCAGAACTGGAGTCCAAAATTGTACACACCGGGCAACATTACGACGCCAAAATGAGCGACGTGTTTTTTACCCAGCTCGAATTGCCCACTCCCGATTATTTTTTGGGCGTAGGTGGGGGATCACATACCCAACAGACGGCCAAAATCATGTTGGCCTTTGAAGAGGTTTTGCAAAAAGAACAACCCGACCTGGTTTTGGTGGTTGGCGATGTCAATTCTACCATTGCTTGTGCACTGGTGGCCGTAAAAATGAACATCCCGGTAGCCCACGTTGAAGCGGGATTGCGCAGCGGCGACCGGGGCATGCCCGAAGAAATCAACCGGATTTTGACCGATAGCATTTCCGATTATTTGTTTGTTACAGAAATGAGCGGCATGATCAACCTGGCCAAAGAAAATGTGCCCGATGAGCGCATCTTTTTTGTCGGCAATTGTATGATTGATTCGCTGGTGCATTACCAGGCCCGGGCACAGCAGTTGAGCTACAGCGCGGTTTTACCCGATAAACCAGCGATACAAGACCAGAGTTATGTTCTGATGACCATGCACCGCCCATCCAATGTTGACTTTGTGGAGGGTCTGACGGCTATACTCAGTATCATTGAAGATGCTGTGCAATACCGCCAGGTGGTGTTCCCGGTGCATCCACGTACCCTCAAAAATTTAGAGAACTTTGGCTTACTGGAGCGTTTTGGGCGCATTCCGAATCTAATTACTACGGAGCCATTGGGTTATCTGGAATTTTTGCGCTTGATGGAAGGCGCGGCACTGGTGATTACGGATTCGGGCGGCATTCAAGAGGAAACGACTTTTTTACAAACACCCTGTCTGACTTTCCGCAGCAGCACCGAACGCCCCGTTACCGTAGACTTAGGCACCAACACCCTGCTAGCCGACCTCAACCCCGAAACCGTCCATCAACACATGCTGGAAGTGTTGGAAGGTCGAGGAAAAAAAGGCAGCATTCCACCCCTTTGGGATGGTCGGGCAGCGGAGCGAATAGCCGATATTTTAATCGATATTTTTGAACATAAACGATAATTTGGTTGAGGAAAGTTGAGGAAGGTTGAGAAGGTTGAGGCTGCCGCAGTGATGTTGTCAATGACGCTGCGGCAGCCTC
>NZ_JBGSLK010000064.1:0-43812 GCF_041740695.1 Haliscomenobacter sp.
GGCGACTTGGACCAAGGCTGTGCCTGAGTCGCTGCGGTAGCTCACTTCAAAACTCTTAAGTCATGTATTCGGAACTCGTCACTCAAAATAGCTTTTTGCCAAAAGCATTAGACAAATCATCAATTACCAGTTATTCATCACACTTCCCCCAGTACAATGATCTTATCCCCCTCCGCAAATCGAATTTTTTCCGATTTCTTCGGGTTGATGTTCACGCCGTACATTTTGGTTTCATCCTGGGAATCTCGCATAATCCGGTAACCAATTGCCGTTTGCCCCTGGCGCGCTGCACTTTCCAAAATGGTATAAAAATCCAGCTCTGAATCTGTTTTTACAAATTGGCCAACGTCTTTGAGGTAAATTTCTGAGCCTTCCGCTTCAAACAAGATGTCGTATACTTTTTTGAGTTCCTTGTTTTCCGAAAGCTGAGTCAATACCAGGCTCAACAATTTATCACTCAGGATAAAATCGTCGGCTTTGGACACCTCGGCCAACTCGCGGTTGCGGATGTCCAACATTTCCGATACGATGGAGAAGTCTTTACCCGCTTTTTCTGCCAGGTCGCGTAAGTGGAGCAGGCAAATCAAGGTTTTTGCGTCCGATTCTTGAGTTTCGATGTTGTGAACGTAACTCAGCAAAATGATGTGGTCAAAAGTTTCAACTTCTAAAGATTCTAGGGTGCTGCGATCATTGATGTCACCCTGGGTTAGCTCTATTTTGATGTTTTTGAGTTTGTCATTTAAAAACACCACATCTTCTTCAATGCCTTCTACCTCTGCCAGAATCCGAACTTTTGATGCTGGCAATACATAATTGTCCAATTCCTCGATGATGCGAATGGCCTTGGGATTCCAACCAAGAATCAGGGTACTTTCTACTCCAGCGCTGCTACCCGCACCTTTGGTTAACAGCGCTTCGTTGGGTTCAGCCAGAGTTAGGCCACTGAGTTTGATGGTGTCATCGTCTTTGGAAATGGCGATCAGTTTATCTCCCTCCTGCAACACGTAGTCCATTTTGGGATTGAGCAGTGCTTGCCCCTGAGCAGTAAACACCCCGATGATGCTGGACTCTTCGTAAGCAAAGAGGCTGTCTTTATAGGTTTTACCCTTGAGTTGTTTTTCTTCGCTGAAATAAATTTCGTCTCCCTCAAATTGCAGCAACTCGGTGTAAACAATGCTCAAGCCCGACTGGCGGCAAGTTTGGGCAGTAAGGCGGGAAATTAAATCGGCAGTTAGTACATACACCGCCTCGTCGCCCCCAACCAGTTTGGCGGCCTCCAGGTTATGCGGGTCATTGATCTCCGCTACAATATGGTACTTGCCCTGCTTCCGACGCTTGCTGTTGGTTAGGGAAAGTACTGCTTTGATCACGTGTACATCCGGGTTGTCAATGTCTTCCGGGCTCAAGATGATGATCGATCGCGCCTCGGTAGGATTCACGACCTGAATATCCGATGCTTCCAGCGGGCTACCGCTGCGCACAATGATTTTGGTGTTTTTGGTGTCGGGTATTTTGGAGCGAATGTCATCTTCCATTTCTACCTTGTCCAAATTGGCCAAAACCACAATCCGTGGATTCTTTTGGTTTTCATTGGCGATGCACAAGTCGGAGATGATGGAATAAATTTTGGAAGAGTAGCCCAGGATCAGGGTGTGATTGGACTCCAAAACCATCGATTTGCCCTTGCGCAAGTCTTCAATGCTTTGGTCGATGCCACTGGAAATGGAACCGATCAGGGTCGATAAAATAAAAATACCCCCGATGGTCACAACCAGCATGATGCCACGAAAAATCCAGCCCGAATCGCCGCCTACGGCTCCAGAGTCGAGTGCACGCATCAAACTTTGCCAGGCTGCCTCGGCAAAGCCCAATTTTTCATCTGGTGCCGGGCCAATCCCGGTTAAATGGAGCATCGCAGCAGCAATGACGACAATGACAAAGGAAACCAAAGCCAGCCAGCCAATGATGGCAATCGGGCCATGCGATAGTGAATTTTCAAAACGGTAACGTAGTTTTTCTCGTAGTGTAGCTTTTGGCATAGTAGTCAACGATTTAGGTGTTTCTGGAATATAAGTGATGGAACGGTACGAATCGACATTTCCAACTTTGAATGGAGGTGTGGGAGAGAAAGTCGGTAAAACTATAAAAATCGTGGATATTTAGGGTGCCTTTTACAGGGAATGCGGGGATAAAATCTTTCACAGAAATTCCCAACCCATTTCCCAACATCTCCGTCTACCTAAAAAAAAGAAAACACCATGATGCGTAAATTCCATATGCTGTCCTTCGCTTTGGCCATGTTGCTGGGCTGGAGCTGTGAGCAGAATGAATTGGTCCTGAATGCTGATGCCTTGGTTGATGTAGATCCCAAATTAGAGGGCACTTGGCTCCTGGTCAATGGGCCACTCGATATCGGCCTGGGGGGTGAAGGCGACAAAAGCCGTGGACCTGCCTGGATCACCCTGATGAAAGGAGGTAAAATGCGGGGGCATAGCTCGCGCAACATTCTGGCAGGCAATTTCACCACCAAAGAAGACAAAAAAATTGGCCTGGAGGTCAACATGACCACCCGGGTGGCCGACAACCCATTCTCTATCTGGTTTATGGAGGGTGTGCGTACCGCCAGCGATTACCGCATTGAAGGCAGTAATATGACCTTCCTCAATGATGCCAACAGTCGGCAAGAGTTGATTTTCGCCAAATTGGAAGACCAATGTCGCCCAGTGTTGAAAGACAATGGCCTGTACAACAGCCCAAGCAAAGAACTTGATGCAGTAATCAAAGAAGCTTATCAAATCGAAAACTGCCTCGTGCTGGAAGTGACCTACAGCGGTGGTTGTGTGGAGCAAGAACCTGAATTGGTCTGGAATGGTGGCCTGTCCAAAAGCCTGCCTCCCTTGGCCAGCTTGAAGCTGCACTATAGCAAAGCGGACGACTGCGAGGCATTGGTTACCCGTACTTATTATTTCGATCTTTTACCTTTCTTTTCTGCCGCGGGTTATGATGAAATCCGCGTGAATATTGAGGGATTGAAGGGGGAGGTGATGGTGAAGAAGAATTAAGAGTGAAGAGTGAAAAATTAAGCGGTGGAATTCAAATGGTGTACCTGCTTTTCACTCTTCACTCTTCACTTTTCACTCACAAAGATTTCGCTATCCCAAATTCCAGTCCCCGCAACTCCGCCAATCCCCGCAATCGACCGATTGCTGAATAGCCAGGATTCGTCTTTTTCTGCAAATCATCCAGCATCTGGTGGCCGTGATCCGGGCGGAAAGGAATTTGATCCGGGCGGCTTTGTTGCAGTTCTACCAGGGCTTTCATGACGCTGTACATGTCCACATCACCATCGAGGTGGTCGGCTTCGTAGAAGTTACCAGTGGCATCGCGGCGCGTGCTGCGCAGGTGTATAAAATGGATGGCATGACCCAGGCGTTGTACAATTCCAACCAGGTCATTGTCGGCACGAACACCGTAAGAACCGGTGCAAAAACACAAGCCATTGCTCGTGGAGGGCACTCCCTCTACAATGCGCCGGGCATCCGCCTCGGTGCTCACCACACGGGGCAAGCCCAAAATAGGATAAGGAGGATCATCGGGGTGAATGGTCAGTTTAACCCCGGCTTCTTCCGCCGCTGGCACAATTTGACGCAAAAACTCCTGCAAATTTTCGGCTAAGGCCAGCGCATCAATGTCCCGATAAGTATCTAAAACTTGTTGAAATTCTTCCAAAGTATAGCCCTCTTCCGCCCCCGGCAACCCGGCGATGATGTTGCGTTGCAGCAAGGCCCGCTCGGCTTCACTCATTTGCTGATAGTACAAACCTGCAAGGGCAACCTCTTCATCACTGTAGTCTCGGTCGGCACCCGGGCGTTTGAGCATACACAATTCAAAAGCCGCAAAAGCCTTTTTTTCAAAACGCAGGGCTTTCGAGCCGTCGGGCAAGGTGTAAGCCAGATCGGTACGGGTCCAATCGAGTACAGGCATAAAATTGTAGCAGACCGTATGAATGCCACAGGCGCCCAAGTTGCGCAGCGATTGAGCGTAATTGAGGTAGTATTGGAGATAGTTGCCGCTGCGCTTTTTGATGTCCTCATGTACAGGTACACTTTCCACTACACTCCAGCGCAAACCAGCAGCCTCGATTTGGGCCTTGCGTTTTTCAATTTCTTCAATGGACCACACCGTACCGTTGGGCACATGGTGCAGTGCAGTGACGATGCCCGTGGCACCGGCTTGCCGGATGTCGCTGAGCGAAACCGGGTCATTGGGGCCAAACCAGCGCCATGTTTGTTCTAAAAACCTCATTTGTTGAGCTTGGATTTGAGTTGTTCGAAGGCTTTGTTTTCGTCAAACCGTGAGGAAGGTACACGAGCTCCTTTTTCAAACTCCAGTATCTCAACTAGAATTTGTGGATCGTAGCCCTGGGCCCGGCAACGACGCTCAAAAGCGCTGCGTTCACGGGCAGACAAGGTGCCAGCGGCATAGGCTTTCAGTTCTTCCATATCTACCTCCTCCATGTTTTTGAAATTACGTAGGCAATATATGGAAAGACGGAAAAAAAATAAGATTCCCTGAACAAGCCCCCAAAAATAGGGTTCCAGAGTTCCAGTGTTCAACCCCAACCCTGGAACTCTGGAACCTTTTTTCAGATTCCCATACACACAAATAGCCCTAGACCGCCTAAGGCAGCCAGAGCAAAAAGCAGAAAACTTTCAGTAGTACGTTTGCGTTGAGAAATTTCAGTGTGTTTCATAGTAAAAATATTTTGGTGTGTGAAAAAGCAAATCCAATCAAACAAGGTGTTTACGCTTGGCGTTCATGCACGTCTTCCCTGACGATGCACCGCATCAAAGGCATAGAGTGACCAGGCCGAGGGCGCTGTACTGGCGCGTCGGCAGTCGAAAAAAACGGTTACTTGTTTTTGGGAATCAAGCGGTTAAAAAACTCAAAGCGTAAAAAAGACAATAAAGCGGTTTACAAAAAAAACATTCAAGCGGTTGAAAACAAAAAAGTTAAGCGGTTGAAAATAAAAAAACAAGCGGTTGAAAACATGAACAATCCAGGGCTTCATCGAAGCCGATCAAAAAACAGATCTAATTTTGAAAGTTAAAAAACAGCAGTTGGGAATACTTTTGTGGAGATGTCGAGGAGATGAGTGGAACGCCATTTAGCCTGCACACCCTATGTTAGATTGGTGCACAGCCAAATTTTGGTCCGGTCCTTGATGTGTAGAAAAGCCTGCAACATAACGCAGAAAAATTAACTTCCCGATTTTGGGTTTTGAATAGGAAGCCGAACGCTTCATTTTAAGTGAGCTTCCTATTCAAAAGCCTCAAAAAAAAATCGGAAAGTAATTTTTTGCGTCAAACAAAGTCTGTCGAGTTAATCTCGACTTCGCAAATGTACTAATTTTATAATATTATAAAAATATTTAATCACTTATTTTTTCATACATCAGTCTGGCTGCGCGACGAGAAGCACCTGCGTCACCCATAAGTAGTTGTAATTCAGCATATCCAGCTTTTATTTCCTGCCTCACGACGGGTTGCAAAATTTTTTCCAGCTCAGTATGAAGCCTTTTTGAATTAAAATCATTTTGAATAAGCTCCTTCACCAGAGGCTTATCTACGATCAGATTCACCAGTGAAATGTATTTGACGCTGATCAAACGTTTGGCGATCTGGTAGGACAAATTATTGCCCCGGTAACACACCACTTCAGGCACCTGAAACAAAGCCGTTTCGAGCGTAGCCGTACCTGAAGTCACCAATGCAGCTTCAGCTTGAGAGAGCAGGTCGTAGGTTTGTTTCTGCACCAGTTTGACATTCTGCGGGCGTTGTTTTTCGGCTGAAATCTGTTCATAAAAGGCAACAGGCATCGAAGGCGCACCAGCGATGACAAACTGGTACTGCGGGAAAAGTGGCGCCATCTCTAGCATGACGCTCAGCATCCGAATGATTTCCTGCTTGCGGCTACCTGGCAAAAGAGCGATAATGGGGGCTTCTGTAAGGCCATTTTTACTGCGAAAATCGGGCGCAGCGGCATAGCCCTTGACCACATCCAGCAGCGGATGTCCTACAAAATCAACCTCACAATTGTATTTAGCGTAAAAATCCTTTTCAAAAGGCAGGATCACGTACATGCGATCCACAGTGGCTTTGATTTGGTGTACCCGGCTGGTATGCCAGGCCCAGATTTGTGGCGAGATGTAATAGAGCACTTTGATGCCCTGCTCTTTGGCCCATTTGGCGATGCGCAGGTTGAAACCAGGGTAATCGATCAGAATCAAAGCATCTGGTTGGTAGGCCAAAATATCCTGCTCACAAAAACGCAGGTTGCGCACAATGGTGCGCAGGTTTTTCAGTACTTCCACAAAACCCATGAAGGCTAGATCGCGGTAATGCTTGCGCAAGTCTCCGCCAGCTTCCTGCATGAGATCACCTCCCCAAATGTGGAAGTCCGCAGCGGGGTCTTCGACTTTGAGGGCTTTCATGAGGTTGGAACCGTGGAGGTCGCCAGAGGCTTCGCCTGCGATGATGTAGTATTTCATAGATTGAGTTGACGAGTTGAGGAAGGTTGAGATGGTTGAGGGAGGTTGAGGCTACCGCGGCGATTTTGACAAGGACATTGTCTAAGACGCTGCGGTAGCCTCAACCTCCCTCAACCATCTCAACCTCCCTCAACCTATTCCATCATGGTTTTCCCAAAATAAACCAACCACACCGCCCCCAAGCCAATCGTTGCAATGATGATTCCCCGCATGGCCCTCACGGCACGGCGACTGTTGAAAAAATGGAAAGGCAACAAATTGCAACAAATGGCCAGCAAGTAAAGGGTTCGCGGCGCGATCACCGACTCGCCGTCGGCGGTGTATTCGGGCATCCATTCATCCAGTTTTTCGGAAATCATGAGCAGGACAGCATAACCTACAAATGGAACCAGCAGTCCAGTCAGCGTCCCCACCCAAATTTGATTGCGATCAATGTTCATGCGGTTTTTATTTAAACAAAGCCTCCAGCGGAGCCAATTCCGCCAATGCCTCGTAATTGGTCAAGTCGTGTTTGGAAGGCACAACGGAGATGTAACCATTTTCCAGTGCCCAAATATCGGTATCTTCCGCTTCGTCCTCATTGACAAAACGCCCGGTCAACCAATAATACTTCTGGCCCCGTGGATCGGTTGCTTCTACAAACTCCTCGACCCAACGCGAATCAGCCTGGCGACAGGCTTTGACACCTTTGATTTCATTGGCGGGTAAGTCGGGCAAATTGACGTTCCACAAATTCCCCTTGCTCATCCGGTGTTCGAGCACGTATTCCATCAGGCCTTTCACGTAAGGAGCGGTAGCGGCAAAGTCGGCCCGGGGAGAATAATTCAGGAAGGAAAAACCAATGGAGGGAACCCCTTCCAAAGATGCTTCCATGGCGGCAGACATGGTACCAGAATAAAGGATGTTGATGGAGGCATTGGAACCATGGTTGATGCCAGACACACAAAGGTGCAGTTCGCGGTCTTTGAGCAAAACGTTTTTGGCCAGCTTCACACAATCAACCGGGGTACCCGAACATTCATAAGCTTCTACTCCTTCAAACAAATCTACTTTGTACAGGCGGAGCGGATGCTCCAGGGTGATGGCGTGTCCCTGGCCCGATTGGGGTGAATCGGGGGCGACGACAATGACATCGCCGATTTGTTTGGCAATGTCAATCAATGTTTTGATGCCTCGTGCGGCAATCCCATCGTCATTTGTGACCAGAATTAAGGGTTTTTTCATATCGGGTTGTGGATTCATCTTGGATACGCTTATTTTCGCAGGGTCAAAAATAAACCCATTTATAGATAGTCATGGGTTTTGACAAAAAAATAAACCAAATGGGGGCAGACTTGTTCCCAATGGTGTTTGTACGGGCTTGTTCAAGCTATAAAAGTCAGGGTATTATGGTTTTTGGTAAAAAAGGCGTTTTGCTGGTCAATTTGGGGACGCCCAACTCCCCTACTCGCGGCGATGTATACGTGTATTTGAGAGAATTTTTGACCGATCCACGGGTCATCGATATTCCTTGGTTGCCCCGGCAATTGTTGGTCAAGGGCATCATTGCCCCCTTCCGTTCGGGGTCTTCGGCCAAGTTGTACCAGGAATTATGGACACCCGATGGCTCTCCAATCAAAATTTATGGCGAAAGAGTAGCGGCTGGTGTACAGGAGCTCCTGGGCGATGAATACGTCGTTGAATTGGGCATGCGTTACCAAAACCCTTCTGTTGAGTCGGCGCTGAAAAAACTACTGGCCAAACAGGTATCAGAAATCACCGTTTTGGCCCTATTCCCGCAGTACGCCTCGGCTACCACGGGTTCGGTGCACGATGAAGTGATGCGCCTACTGCGCAAGGAGCAGACCATCCCCTCCCTACGATTCATCAACAGTTATTACGACCATGCGCCGATGATCGAAATTTTTGCCGACAATGCCCGGCAATTTGATCTCGATGCCTACGACCATATCCTATTCAGTTTTCATGGCCTGCCCCAACGCCAATTGCGCAAGGCCGATTCCTGTAACCATTGCCTGAAAAGCGCGGATTGCTGCGAGACCATCTCCCTCAAAAACCAGTTTTGTTACTCCGCTCAGTGTTATGGCACCACTCAAGCCATTGCCAGTGCCCTTAATTTGCCTCGCGAACGCTACACCACCTGTTTCCAAAGTCGCTTGGGCAGAGACCCCTGGGCACAACCTTATACCAGTGAGGTGATCGAAAAACTGGCGCATGGTGGTGCCAAACGTCTCCTGGTGTTCAGCGCAGCTTTTGTGGCTGACTGTCTGGAAACAATCGTAGAAATTGGTACCGAATATCAGGAAGAGTTCGAAAAAATGGGTGGCGAAAAAGTGGACCTGGTGCCAAGTCTAAACGATGATCCACGCTGGATAAAAGTAGTGGCTGATATGGTAAAATAAATTATCTTACTGCCAACAACACCTAGAAAACCTACGCTAACATGAGCCTGCTGATCGCCTCTATTACCCCTGTAATGATTTTTATGTACCTGGTTTACCGCCGGGACAAACTCAAAGAGCCACGAGCACTACTTTTGAAGTGTTTTTTCGGTGGCTTTTTGGCCTTGATTTTGACCTTGATCATCGATGAACCAATTGCTCCAATTGCAGAAACCATCGGTAGCCCATTCTGGAAAGCCTTTTTCGACGCCTTTTGTATTGCAGCCATCCCTGAAGAATTTTCCAAGTTCCTCATTTTATATTGGATGATTTGGCGCAGTAAAGATTTTGATCAATATTACGACGGCATCCTGTATGCCATTTTTGTTTCCCTGGGTTTTGCCTTGGTGGAAAACATCCTATACGTGATGGAGGGTGGAATGGGTGTAGCCATAGCCCGGGCCATTCTTGCAGTGCCTGGTCACGGTTTCTTTGCCGTATTGATGGGGTATTATTTTTCCTTGGCTAAATTCCATACGGGTGGTAAAAAAAATCGATTGCTGTTGATGAGCCTGGCCATGCCCATTCTTTTTCATGGCTTGTACGACTTTGCACTCATGTACGCGGAAACCGAAGCGCTCGATCCACTGATCATCATCGGTTTGATTGTCTTATTCACCTTCGTTGTGATTAAGCTTTGGCGGCTTGGCTTCAAAAAAATCAAGGCTCATTTGCAGCGGGATCACGAAATGGCGAACGAAATGGTCTGAATTTCCAGGCCCTTTTTAGGAAGATTCGGTACCATTTGATGGCTCTTTTGCACAAACGTTCAAGTTTACATGCCAAAGTTTATACATCTGTGACCGTTCTCCTACAAAACCCCTCCATACACTAGACCGAACTTCACATTTGCAAAATACACTTAATTTTTTTTTGCATACCTTATGAATAGGCGTATTATTGCACTGCGAATAATGCCATATCATCCCATGAAAACGAAGACGACCTTTTTTTCTTTTTTGCTTTTTGTGTTTTTTTTGACGACAGCAACAAGTTCAGCTCCCGATTACCCACACACTGAAAACACTAAAGATTGTGCTTGTGAAATCTATGTTCCGAATGTCTTCAGTCCAAATGGAGACACTAAGAACGATGTTTTCAAAGCCATTCCAGGAACTTCCTGTTCCCTCACACAATTTAGCCTCAAGGTTTTTGACCGATTTGGCGCGCTGGTTTTTGAAAGTTCCTCTGCCGACGAAGGTTGGGACGGTTCTTACAAAGGCCAAAGAGCCCCTCAGGCAAACTACGTTTACGTGGTACAGTACGAGTTGGCGGATGACAGCAAAAAACTGCCGAAGGTAGCTTCGGGAGGACTTGCTCTGATCCGTTAACTCGGACTTCCGCTAAGTAGTGGGGCAAAAATAAGTGTTCCATTTTCCCTGAGTCAAAGGATTAGATAAGACACTTAAAATGAATCGTTTACTTATCTAATCCTTTAACAAAATGAAACACTTATTTTTTTATCGCCCCTAGACACGTTGATTTTGATTGATTGCAGATTGGATGGCACTGGCTAGGCGCTCAATGTGTTGCTCCATGGTGTAGTGCGCCTCGACTCTGACGTTCCCTCTTTTTCCCATTTCGGCGGCTAAAGTAGCATCTTTGGCCAACTTCAACATGGCTTCGGCCATTCCTTCCCAATCTCCTTCGTTGACCAAAAAACCGGTTTCACCCTCCAGAACGGTGTCCTTAATCCCTGCATGGCGGGTAGCAACGATAGGCAGGCCAGATTTCATGGCTTCGAGAATGGCGACAGGCGTCCCTTCCGAGTCACCGTCGGCAGCACGCACCGAGTGTTGAACGAATACCCTCACTTGATGGTGGGCAGCTCCAATTTGTTCGGGCTTACATGGCCCTGCAAAGTTGATCTGTTCAAATACACCCAGGCTTTTAGCCAGATTTTTGCTCTCTTCCCACAACTCTCCATCGCCCAGCATCAACATTTTGGCTTCAGGAACGGATGAAACTACCTTGGCAAATGCACGAATGGTCAAGTGTGGCGCTTTTTTGGCCGTAAAGCGCCCAACCGTTAGGAAAGTGGGTGGATTGGAACTGATGTCTTGAAAATTGAAAAAACTGGGATTGGGGCCGTAAGGATTCAGTAGCATTTTTTCAGGTGCTGCGCCCAGGTTTTGCAACTGCTGAAACATATCGGTGGAGACGGGAAAAATGGTGCTGGCAAAATCAAACATGCGCCTATATTTGGCTCCAAACCGCTCAATGGTCTTATAATGGTAAGCATCCCGGCCATGGTAATGCACCAACATGGGCACCTTGGCCTGCTTACAAGCCTCCATGATGTAGGTGCCAGTTGGCCCATATTCGGCAAGTACCCCCTGGATTTTATGTTTTTTAAGGTACGCCACCATCGCCCGACGGCGCAAAATATACCCCCAACCCTTTTCGCCCAGGAGGGTATCAATGCCCGTTTCCAGGTAGTTGAACCATTTTTGATCGCTTGACAAAGCTTCACCTGCTCCGTCGTAGATGGGATGGTAACCCATTTTGGGCAGGCCATAAAAATGATGGACTTGAAAAGGTAGCCGCTCCAGATGCGCCCGCAGAAAGGTTTCGGAATAGGTGGGCTGGAGTGGTGTAACAATTGCAATATTGGGCTTCATGTAGTAAGGAGATAAGGGTTCAAAAGTAAGACATTATGCTTAATTTACGCCCCTTTAACGCAAGCACTATGCAACAAATTGAAATTTGGCAAGCTTCAAAATTTATTCCCGGTCGCAAAGCCGGGCAATGGAAGCCAAACCCCAGCCATGTCTACCCTGGTTCCTGGTTCATCTTATCGGTATACATTGATTTGTATGTGGCCATCATTCGGCAATATGCCAAGGGGAAACTGCTGGATTTGGGTGCAGGAATGGTGCCTTTTTACGGCATTTACAAAGACAAGGTCGAGGAAAATGTCTGCATCGATTGGGCCAACTCCCTGCACAGCAACCCACATCTGGACATTGTAGCCGACCTCAATCAAAATTTTCCGATCCCTGATGCGACCTTCGACAGCATTCTCTGTTCCGATGTCATGGAGCACATTGCCGACCCTTTTGCGTTTATGCGGGAAACCGCCCGGGTACTCAAACCCGGTGGCGACCTGATGTTAATGGTGCCGTTTTTTTACTGGTTGCATGAAACGCCACATGACTATTACCGGTATACTGAGTTTGCACTACGGAAAATGTGTGCAGACAATCAGCTGGAAGTCATTGAGCTCCGGGCTTATGGTGGTTATTTGGAAGTACTATTTGATCTTTTGAGCAAAGGTTTGGGTAAAAACAAGGCGCTTTCCCGGGTTTTTCAGCCGATCGCCAAATGGATAGTGGGCTGGAAAATCAGTCAAAAAATTCAGCGTAAAACCAGTGCGCGTTTTCCCTTAGGATACGTATTGGTGGCGAGAAAAATAAGGTAACAAGATCTCAAACTACGCAAGATGAGCTAGCCCTGAAGGGGCGGTATATTGCTAAGAAAGGGTACCGCCCTTTCTTTTACCCAACTTCCCCAACAAGCCATCTTTAACCGCCCGAAGAATAGTCCAAAACGCCTTCATCCGCTTGGAAACGATGGCCATCAACAACAAATAACCTAGATAAATTACTCCATTGAATAAAAACAACAGCGGATTGGGGCTAAGGTTTTTCCACAAAAACCAGGTCAAATTTCGGGTGCTGTAATAGGCTTTAAACCCACCTTCTTCCAGCAAGGGCACCGACCATTTTTTGCTCAAAGAGATACTATCGCTCCACCAGGAAGTTTCCAAATCCTTCAATCGGCTGGCCGTAAGCATCAAAATTTCACCGCCCTGCTGGATAATGCGGTAGGTATACTCGGTATCGTCGGCGTACAAGTACAAGTGCTCATTGGGAAAACCAATCCGATCAATGGTGGTACGTGGCAAAAAAAGCCCACCATAGGGTGCTTGCAAGATGCTGACCCGAGGTAAAAGTTCTCCGTTTGGCTTAGGCTCTTTAGCTGGTTTTTTAAGCTTGGCCAAAGCATTGGTCACGCTAAAACCTAAAAAACTGTTGGGTTTATCGTGGAAATAACGGACCTCCTGGCCATAAGCCGCTTTTTTTAGGTTGGGTAAATTCTGATAACGGAAGGACAAAAGTGCAGCCAGACTACCTTCCGCTAAAGTTTTCCACTCTGCATACAAAATTGGTAAAGCCTGGTCTTCGGGCAAATTGTCATCGTCGATGAGGTAGACAAAATCGGCATTCAAGTCGTAGGCTTTTTTCAGGCCGAGTGAAAAACCACCCGCTGAACCCAAATTTTCAGTTTGGGGCAAAACCAAAATGCGATCAAGGAATTGTGGAAACGAAGCCCGGATTTTTACCGACAAATCATACACTGAAGCATTGTCCACAATCAGCAATTGATCCACAATCCCTTGCTGAAACACGGCAGGAATGACCTGCAACAGGTGCGGCCAACGATCACCATAAGTGACCGTTACCACAATGATGTGATGATCAGGGATTGCTTGACTTGGCTCCATTGTGATGGGGTTGAAGTTGTTTTTTGAGTCGTTCAAGCGGCTCAAAAAACAGGATTAAGGCCCAAATTTTGATGGCCAAACCAAGCTGTGGATAGCGGAAAAACAGCTGTAAACTTTCGCGCAACAAACGCCCGATTTTACCTTGCATCATCGGTGTACGCGCATAGGTTTGAAACAAATACCACTCGGCTTTGGGCAACATTTTGACATCAAAATCTGCGGTATAAATAGGTAACTGAGAGGCCCATTTTGGCATAAAATGACGGTCAAATTCCTGGGCAAAACGCTCATTGTAGTTGGCACAGGAAATGTGTTCCAACAAAATATCGTAGGCGACTAAAACCACTTGTTGCTGGCTTACCCGCAGGGAAAAATCCATGTCGTAGCAATGAAAATGCTGGAGATTTTGCTCGTCGAATGGGGTGGTAGCAAAGACACTCTTACGGCAGGCAATGAAGACACCATCCAGCGATACCACCATGCTCGCTTTGACTCCAGAGTCTGTTTTTTCTAGATGAACCGCTTTGCCTTCTACGGTATGTTGTAGGATATTGATTTTTCCAAAACCGTGTTTTCCTCCAAAGGTGAACCACTTGGTGCTAAAAATTTTACTCCCGGCTACGCCCACCGCCCCCACCTTCGGGTCCTCGAAGTGCAACATCAGGTTTTGACCCCAGTTGGGCGTATGGAACAAAATGTCTTCGTGGGCAAAACAGAGGATGTCGTATTGAGCTTGCGCGCCGCCCAGGTTGTACGCCTGACAAATCCCGTAGGCGTTTTGAGAATTGTCGATGACAATCAATTCATAGTCAAGGCCAATAGTTTCCGCAAGGCTTTGTTTGAACTGCTCCAAAAAATGGGGCGAACGATGACATACAACAATAGAAATCATGCTCGCGGGCTTTAACGCATGGCAAAAATATTGAGTTGCAGGTCAAAACCCTCTTGCGCCAGTCCGGTAAAGGGGCGCTTCGCATAATTCTTCGCTTCCTGGATGTAGTAGCGGAATCCGGCTGCGGTAAGGATTTCCAACAATTCGCCCAAAGCCTGGGGTTGGTGGGCTACGCTGTGGTATTCAAAAAAGATGCGCTGAACCTGGCCCAAATCGTCACGAATATCTCGGAGTACTTGTACTTCAGCACCTTCGATGTCGAGTTTGAGGAAATCAACGGGCTGGGTGAGGTAATTTTTGAGGCGGGCCGTTTTGACGTGAATGGGTGCGCCTTTGTTGCCTGCGTCGACCATAACGGAGCCCGACATAGAGTTGCCGGAATAAAATACCAGTTCGGTCTCTTCATTCCATACCGCGCGGTTGTGCACTTCTACGTTGTTGAGCTGGTGGTCGGCAAGGTTTTGATTCAATACCGCGAAAGTGGAGGGGTCAGCCTCAAAAGCCAGGATTTTAGCCCCCGGAAAACGGTATTTGAAGTAATAGATACTCAGCCCGATGTAGGCTCCACAATCAATGATGAAGGGGGTTTTATTGCTGGTTTCAAAGAAGTAACATTCCTCTTTAAACAACTCCTTGATGTTGCCCAAAAAACCCAGCCCATCGGTGTATTGGAAGGTTTTGTTCATGAAGCGCCCTACTCCTGCCGTATACGGGGTTTGGGTGCGAATGCGGTGCAACTCCCGAAACCCAATCCCAGGGTACATCTGGTAGTTGGTGATCCAAAAAAGCAGGTTTCGGAACTTAATGGCCAGTTTTTTCAGTTGGCTTACAGATTGTGTCATTGCTGATGATTGATTTCCTTTTATGGGGAATTCGGCGCAAAAGTAGCAAATAATTCTTTGCTGCATTTCGAACTTTATTTCATTTCCGTTCCTAATGCTTCTATGTCCAACTTTATTTTGAAAGCAAAACTTAATCTGCATCTTTGCAACAAAAAAAGAGATGGGAATTATTGGCAGGCAGGGAGCTAAATTGACCATTGCCAATTTTTTGGGTGTAGGGATCGGTTTTTTAAGCGTCATCTTTATTTACCCCAAAGATTCGGCGCTTTATGGGCTGATGATGTTTTTGTATGCCACAGGCACCTTATTTGAACCCCTGGCCAGCCTCGGAATCCAGGCCATCATCCTGCGCTATTTTTCTCGCTTCAAAGACCTGGATAAGACCAAGCACGGGCTTTTGCTCTACTCCTTGTTGCACATCAGCGTTGGCATTGTGCTTTTTTCCATCCTGTTTTGGTTGTTTTCTGGGCCCATTTCAGGGTTGATCCAACGATTGAATCCCAAGGACGCTGAAAACATCGACCTGTTTTTCAATTTCATCCCTGTGTTGGTTGCTTTGTTGGCGCTACAAAATCTGTTCAACTACTACATTGCCAATTTGCACCGCATTGTTATTCCGGGCATTATCCTGAGCATTTTGCCCAAGTTGTGGATGCCAGCTACCTTTTTGTTGGCCTACTACCAGATTTTGGATACTTCTGGTATCATTTATTCGGTGTTGGGGATGGTCCTGGTTTCGGTGCTGGCGCTGGTCTTTTATTTGCAAAGTTTGGGCCAACTGAATCTACAACCTCGTTGGGAGTTCTACCCACGAGCTACCCTCCAGGAAATGATTACTTATGGCCTTTATGGCCTGTTGGGCATTGCGGGTACTCAAATGGCGTACCGCATCGACCAGAGTATGCTGGGGACAGTACTGAGTATGAAAGCCGTTGGTGTATTTACTTTCGCGCTTACAATTGCTACGACCATCGACATGCCCGCTAGATCGGTGTTGAACATTTCAGCTCCCTTGATCAGCGATTTTTTTGCAAAAGGGGAAATGGGAAAAATTGGGGAGCATTATAAAAAGATTGCCCTGAATTTGTTTTCGGTTGGGCTCTTTTTATACCTGGGTTTGGTGCTCGTTGCAGACGATATTTTTATGCTGACAGGCAAGCCAGAATTGCTAATTGCCCGCAACATTGCCATGATCCTGGGGCTCGCCAAGTTGATGGACATGCTCACTGGCCCCAATGATATGATCATTGGCATTTCAAAATATTATCGCTTCAGTATGCTCTTGATTATCGCGCTCAGCCTGGGCAATATTTTGCTCAATTATTCCTTTATCCGCAAGTACAATGTATTTGGTCCAGCCTATGCTTCCCTGGTATTTATTGTAGCTTTCAATTGCATCAAAGTGATTTTTCTTTGGGTAAAATTTAAGATGTTGCCTTTTTCCCGGCCTATGTTGTTTTTGGCCATTTCTGCGTTAATTTGTATTGGTATACACTATGTATTGCCCTCTTCGGGTTCCATCATTTTGGACGGACTATTGGGTGGAATCATTCTGTTGTTGGGGTATTTGTTGCCCCTGGTTTATTGGAAATTGGCCCCGGATCTCATCGCTATGCTGAATGGAGGTTTAGGGTCATTAGGCATTAAAAACCCTTTCAAATAATATACATTTATCCTTATTGTCATGACGGACTTAGAACAGTACTTCCGCAACAACCAAAACCGGCTGATCCACAAATGGAAACATTATTTCGACATCTATGAGCGCTATTTTGCGAAATACCGAGGACAAGAGGTGGTGATCCTGGAAATTGGGGTTTTTCATGGGGGATCACTCCAGATGTGGAAAAGTTATTTTGGAGACAAAGCCAAAATTTACGGCATCGATATCGATCCAAAATGTAAGGAGCTAGAGGAGGAAAACATTCAAATCTTCATTGGCTCACAAGCTGATCGGGCATTTTTGCAACAGGTCAAGGCGCAAATTCCGGAAATAGACATCCTGATCAATGATGGTGGCCATACGATGCAGCAGCAGATCGTATCCTTTGAAGAATTGTACTCCAAAGTCAAGCCCAATGGGATTTACCTGTGTGAAGACACCATGACTTCTTATTGGTTGGAATACGGCGGCGGATTCCGGCGGCGGGGTACTTTTATTGAATATTCGAAAAGATTTGTTGACTCCATTCATGCCTGGCATTCGGGGCAGGCGGCTTTCAAAAAAGACCATTTGATCGAATCTCTGGCTTCGGTGGCTTTTTACGATGGTATAGTTGTATTGGAAAAGAAACCGATGGAAAAACCATACACCCTGCAAAGTGGGCAGTCTAGTTTTGAGTCAGAAAACCCTGCGCCTAAAAGCAGACGGCAGAAACTCAATTATCAGGTTTTGTTGTCGATCAATAAGTTGTTGCAGCGGTTAAAATTGCATGGGTTTATTTGGCGTTGAAGTTTCCCAAATTTCGACCTAAACCCAAAGCGACTTTTTATTATCACAAAGGAAAAAAAAGAGGACGCCAAGGACACAAAGTTAGACGTTGACAGCGCTTCACTTTGTGTCCCTGGTGTCCTCTTTTTTTTCCTTTGTGATAATAAAAGAATGCTTCTCAATTAGGACAAGCAACCTTCGTCAAAACAGGCGCGCCAGCATCGCTCACCGTCATGCGCCAGCAGCTCCCGTCTGGAGATTTCATAATTACCCCACGATTCACATCCTGAATGTAAACGTCGCCACTAGCCACTTGAACTTTAGCCGCCGGGTTGCTGGTGCCAATGCCAATGTTGCCATTCAGGTCAATCCGCATTCTTTCTGAGCTAGCATCCGCAAAACCTCCGGTAGTAAAACGCAAGACCCCATTGGCTGCGGTAAACTGCAAGCCATTGTTGCTGGAAGGGGAATAAAGCATGGTCATACCGCGCAAGTAAGGATTAACCGAGGACTCATCGGGATAGGCATACAATTGCAAATCCGTATTGCGGTTGTTGAACCGTCTGGTGAACAAGCCAATCAAGTTGCGGTTGGGGTCGGCATTCTCCTGGCCGATGATGATGCTGGCATCATTCGTAAATGCAGCTTTCAAACCAGCCAAAATTGGGCCATCGTAATAAACCCCTTTGCGTAGGCCAGTCGTATCGCGCCATTGGCTGCTTCCGCCGCCACCTGCGTTTCCAGCCTTCTCCGCATACAGCGCGTAAGGCACACTCATCAATTGAGTCGTATTGCTCAACAATCCATCAATTTCTACTTTGAGGAATTTAGGGCCCGCCCAGTCGATGCTGGCAAAAGTGCCCGTAATGGCGCTGCCCTTGCCAATGGTCAGGTTGAACAAACCGAAGTTGTTGGTTTGCGTTTGGTGCGTTTCGGCATAAATGGCAGTGCCTTGAGCTGAACCATTCAGGATGCTGAATTTTACGGCTACGCCGGTGTTCGCTTTGGGGTTACCCGCATTGTCACGAGCAATGGCTTGGTAGCTAAATCCTTGCGGGGCTTGGGCGAAGCTGAGTTGAGCGTAGATCACTACTACAATCAGGGTCAAAAGCTTTTTCATATTTTAATGAACTTGATGATTCTGGAAAATTGGGTTTGTTTACCGATTAGGTGCAGAAAGTAAATGCCAGGGGTAAGCCCACTGACGTCGATGGGCGAACCGTCGAAAGTGCCCGTCCTTACAGCTTGACCTGCGCGCAGGATGCTGTACTGGATGAAGCAGTTGAACTGGCCTTGCAAATTGATCACGTCTTTCACCGGGTTGGGAAAGAGCACGAGCACATTGATGGCGCCGGGCATACATTCATCGACAGGTTTGGTAAAGGTGGGCTGCTGGAAGCCCTGGGTGTAAGCGTCTTCGAAATCACTGAGGGTTGTGATCGCGATTTCGCCGATGGAGTAGGACACACTCATGGAAGCGTTGGCAACGGTGGCACCGCCAGGGCTGATGAGCGTTTGTGCATGGCATAGTCCTACTGCCCCTAGCAAAAGCAGGGTCAATGCATTTTTTACCATATTTAATGTTTTGAAAAGAAATTACTTAATTGAAATAATACACGGTAGCAACTCGATTCTTATAGCAACGCTCAAACGCCACAAAAGTAGTTTGTTTTGTTTAATTAGCAATAGTTTAACGAACTATTATTTGTCACTTAACATCCTTTTTTCGTCTAAATGCGTAGTACTTAAACAAAAGCTTAGGTACAACCAAAACCGGGGTTCACCCGTTCACTACAAAAACCAATCCATGTACAAATCACTGCTTTATTTCTGTTTTACACTGGGCTTGATGTTTTCTACCATCAATTGGGTATCCGCCAATCCTCCCAGCCATGAAGCCTGGGATGCCCTGCTCAAAAAATATGTATCCGCTACGGGTAAGGTCAACTACAAAGGCCTCAAAACCGATAAAACCAAACTGGAAGACTACCTCAAAACCCTGAGTAGCAATGCCCCGGAAGAATCCTGGAGCAAAGGGGAAGAAATGGCCTACTGGATCAATGCCTACAATGCCTTCACCGTCAAACTCATTGTCGACAATTATCCCCTCAGCAGCATCAGCAAACTGCACGGTGGCAAACCCTGGGATCACAAATGGATCAAAATCGGGGCAAAAACCTATTCGCTCAACAACCTCGAAAACGATATCCTGCGCCCGCAATTCAAGGATGCACGCATCCACTTTGCGGTCAACTGCGCGGCCAAATCCTGTCCTCCCCTGCTCAACGCCGCCTGGACTGCCAGCAACCTCAACAGCAACCTCGACGCCCAGGCCAAAAAATTCATCAACAATACGGCTTTCAATAAACTGAGTGAGAAAAAAGTGGAAGTCTCCAAAGTTTTTGAGTGGTACGCGGAGGATTTTGGCAATTTGGTCACTTTTATCAACAAATATGCCAGTACCAAAGTGGGTGCAAAGGCAAAGGTTGTGTATCAGGAGTACGATTGGAGTTTGAATGAGTAGTTACTTGCGGAGATTAGGAGGTTTATTCTCCGCAAAATATGCGGAGAATGAATCAAACGCCTTCGGCGCAAAGCGACATCAATAGCAATACGGATGACGCGGATTTAACGGATTAAAACGGATTAATTTTAGGTTACCTCAGAGTGATCCGTTTTAATCCGTTAAATCCGTGTCATCCGTTCTCCTAATTGTGGTTTCGTTGGTGAAAGTAAGCGCGAAGCGCGAACGATACAGAAATGCTACTTGTCCAAAATACAAAATGAATTAATGATGCCCCATCTACCGTGAGTCCAAAATACAAATCCCCTTTGGGGTTTGTAAATGCGCCACCAGATAAGGCCTTTCCGAGGATGCAAGGGGATGCAACTCAAAAACCCCTTCAAAATTGATCTTGTCCAACACTTCCTGTAATTTTTCCGCCTTGGGATGGTAGCCCTCCAAACGAATCAAGCTACAACCTTCATCCCTCAGCATTGCCGCCGGATGTGGTTCACTCTGCCACTCAATCAGCGTTGGGCAAACGCCACTGAGCGGCAAACTCCCATCGGGCGGGATGCTGATCAACCAGTTTAAATGACTCCGGCTCATGGGCTC
Source organism: Haliscomenobacter sp. (assembly GCF_041740695.1). Classification (GTDB taxonomy): domain Bacteria; phylum Bacteroidota; class Bacteroidia; order Chitinophagales; family Saprospiraceae; genus Haliscomenobacter. Next base: position 20,782 of record NZ_JBGSLK010000064.1, read on the forward strand.
GATGGCTCCAAACCAGCCTTTTTGCAGCGCCTGGGCAGATTGGATGTCATTGGTTCTTGCTACCCAATGCCGTAGTCGAGGTTGCCCATAACGGCCCAAACCATCCAATTCAAACCAACGAGCGCAATTCGGTTGCGGTAATTCGGGATTGATGGCAATGACTTCGAGGTAACAGCTTTCGCCGAGTTTGAGCAAGGCATTGTGGGTAGCCATGCGGGGGTGGGTACCGCCAGGTTGGAGGGATACACCGAGGGTTTCCTCCGCGTAGGCAATGCCTGCGGGTAGGTTGGGGGCCGTGATGACGAGGTGGTCGAGGTGGGTGTGGAGCATGAATTTGTGTTTAAAAACCAAAGCGACACAATGGGAACGCGGATGACGCAGATAATGCGAATTTACGCGGATTTCGGCTTTCGCCTGCGGCGAAATTTTTTTTAGCCACGAATTGCACAAATTTTCACGAATTTAGGCACAAACTTCGTTTGCGCGAAAGCACATTGACATGAACGAAGTGAATGTGTAATTCGTGAAAATTCGTGTAATTCGTGGCAAATCTCATCCCATCACGCCGCAGGTGTGAAAAAATCCGCATCAATCCGCTTAATCCGTGTCCGCGTTCACATTGTGTCGCTTTAGCTAACCTGCTTGCGCGGCGAGCAAGCACAAAGACCTTGCTGCGATAACTAATCACCCCCTCCACCCCGTCAAATCCGCCATTTCCACCCACCATTGGTCTACTAGCCGAACCCAAAGCCAGCAATTTTTCCTACATTTCCCCTTCATCAACCATTAACGCCACATGAATTGGAAATCTAGCATAGTTTGTGTACTGTTCTTGAGTGCGAGTCATTTGTTGATAGCGCAAAACGCACTCCCACCTCAGTCCGATCCAAAATTGTATACCATTGCCAATGCCGCTTCGCCCCAACGCCTGGAAGCCGATATCCGCAAACTGGTCAATTTTGGCACGCGCAACACCTTTTCGGACACCGTGTCGACCACCCGGGGCATCGGTGCCGCGCGACGTTGGATCAAATCCGAATTTGAAAAAATCTCCTCCGCCTGCAACTCCTGCCTGGAAATCAAAACCCAGAGTGAGTTCCTCAAAGGCGGCAGCAATCCCCGCATCACCCAGGACGTAACCGTGGTGAATATCCTGGCCATCCAGCGTGGCACCCGCTACCCCAACCGCTACGTGATCATGAGTGGCGACATCGACTCGCGGGTTAGCAATGCTTCGGATGCCACCAAAGATTCCCCCGGTGCCAATGACAATGGAACCGGTATGGCTGGTGCCATCGAAGCGGCACGCGTGCTGAGCAAGTATAAATTCCCGGTCAGCATCATTTACGTGGGGCTTTCTGGTGAAGAACAAGGCTTGTGGGGCGGCCAACACATGGCCAAAATTGCCAAAGCCGAGGGTTGGGACATCATCGGGGTGCTCAACAACGACATGATTGGCAACATCCAAGGCATCAACGGCGAAATTGACAATACGACTTTCCGCGTGTTTTCTGAACCTACGCCCCCGCAGGAAGGTGAGCGCGAGCGCACCTGGCGGCGGGTTTACGGCGGTGAGGTCGATGGCCCATCGCGCCAATTGGCCCGCTACATCGATCGCCTAACCGATCAATACTGCACCAACCTGAATGCCATCATGATTTACCGCCTAGATCGTTTTGGTCGCGGTGGTCACCATCGCCCTTTCAACGACGAGGGGTTTGCCGGGGTACGCATCATGGAAACCCACGAGCAGTACGAACGCCAGCACCAGGATTTGCGCACCGAGGATGGCATCAAGTACGGCGACGTAATCGAGGGGGTGAATTTTCCTTACGCAGCGAAATTGACGGGGGTGAACATGCTGGTCATGGCCGCCCTGGCTTCGGCCCCTCCCGAGCCTAAAAACGTGCAGATTGGGGGCATCGTCCTGCCTTCTACCCGCCTAAAATGGGATGCGGTGAATGATCCTGACCTGATTGGTTACAAACTCTACTGGCGCGAAACGACGGCTGCGCAATGGCAACATTCCCGCTTTGTGGATAAATCGGTGACGGATTTTACTTTGGAAAACATTATCATTGATAATTATTTGTTCGGGGTCGCTTCGGTGGGGAAAGATGGGCATGAAAGTTTGGTGGTGTACCCGACGACCTTGATCGCGCGGCGGTAAATTTTTACAATATGTAGAATATTTTATAAGCTTATCCTGCTTAGGTGTCCCTTAAGTGTCTTAGGATTCTTAGGTGGTGAAAGAGTATCCTGCTACGCAGGTTTTGTTTTTTCACCACCTAAGAATCCTAAGACACTTAAGGGACACCTAAGAAATAATGTGCATAATCAACACCTCCAAAATTTCACAAAATGAAGCCAACTTTTACCCTATTTTTTTTCCTCCTCCTCAGTTTCCAGCTCCTTGCCCAAGGGCCAGTGCTGGTGGACGAAAAACGATTTCCCCTTGATCCCCAACTCACTTACGACTCCAACATCCCCTCCCCCGAACAATACTTTGGCTACAAACTCGGAGCCGAATTCACCCTTTACGCCAATACCGTCAACTACGTCAAAGAACTGGATCGGCTTTCTGACAAAATCACCCTGCACCAGTACGGCAGCACCTACGAAGGTCGACCCTTGATCCGTCTGGTGATTACCTCGCCGGAGAACCACAAAAACCTGGAGAGCATCCGCCAGCGCCACCTCAAACTCCTCGATGGCAGCGCTGCTGAGGTAGCCAGTCTGGTCAAGTCCGAACCCATTTTTATCACCTACAGCTACAACATCCACGGCAACGAAGCCTCTTCGACTGAAGCAGTAGCCCAGGTCGCCTATCGACTGGCCGCTGCACAGGATGAAGAAACCAAAAGTATCCTCAACAACTCCGTGATTGTACTCTACATCTGTGTCAACCCCGATGGGCGCGACCGTTTCGTTTATTGGTACAAATCGACCCAGCGCAGCGTTTTGGGTTACGAGCCCCGCGACCTGGAACACTACGAGCCCTGGCCCGGCGGTCGTGGCAACCACTACTGGTTCGACGTCAACCGCGACTGGGTATGGGGCATCCACCCCGAAACCCGCACCCTGACCATGGATTACCAGCAATGGATGTCGCAAGTGCACGTTGATTTCCACGAGCAAGGGTACAACAACAACTACTTTACTGCGCCCGGCACCACGCCCCGCAACAAACTTTTGCCCGATACCTACGAGGCCCTGAGTGATACCTTTGGCCGCGCCAACATCAAAGAATTTGACAAACACCGCATCAGCTATTTTACCCGCGATGCTTTCGACTTCTTTTATCCTGGCTACGGCTCCAGTTACCCTTCCGTAATGGGGGGCATTGCCATGCTGGTCGAGCAAGGTGGCATCGGTGGTGGCCGGGCAGTACAAACCGACGACGGTGGCTTCAACGTGCTGCGCCAACGCATTTTTGACCACTACACCACTTCGATGGCAACCATCAAAAAATCGGTGGAGCGCAAGGAAACCCTCCTGAAATACAGCGTGGATGCCTGGAATCCTGGCACCAGTAAAACCCCAACCAAGACCTATTACCTTTCCGCCGAATCGCCCTACACCCTGGATGTGGTCAACATGCTGCTTCGGCAACAGGTCAAGGTGGAAAAAGCGACCAAAGCTTTTACGGTAAGTGACGCGTTAGACTACCGCAATGGGCAAACGGGCACCAAAAACCTGCCTGCAGGCACCTACATCGTGAGTACCAGTCAAGCCCGACACTTGTTCATCAACAGTGTTTTAGAACGCCGCCTGGCCATCGAAGATTCGGTGATGTACGACATGGCCACTTGGTCGGCCATCCTCGCTTACAACATTGAGGGCTATTCCAGCAATAGCAAACACAGTGTAGCAACCGATAGGGTCACGCAGGCAGTTACTGCCAATACTGCAGTCATCAACCCCAATGCCCAATACGCCTACGTCATTGAATGGAAGCAGCGCAATGCTCCGCAGGCCCTGGCGCAATTGTGGGCCAAAGGCTACAAAGTCCGGGCTTGCCACGAGCCCTTCAGCGATGGCAAAACGACCTGGGGCTACGGTTCCTTGATTGTACTGATCGAGCGCAATGAAGACAAGCTGACGCAGATTCATCAGGACATGGCGGAGATCGCTTATAAGGCCAGAGTCATCATCCACGGATTGGGTTCTGGAAGGGTCAAAGATGGCATGGATCTGGCTTCGGGCCGCAACCGGCCGCTGAAGGTACCCCGGGTGGCCTTGTTGATCGATCCACCGTTTTCCTCTCTGACTGCCGGGCAAATCACCTTTTTGTTCGACTACGAAACGGGTTTGCCCATCCAGCGGGTGCGGGGTTCGGTATTGCAACAAACGGCTCTGCCCAAGTTTGGTGAACGCTACGGAGCTGCCGATTTGAACCAGTTCGATGTGTTGATCCTGCCCGACGGTGGGGCTGGGCTTGGTGAATTGTTCAAGCCAGAGCAACAGGCCCAGTTGCGCGACTGGATCAGCCGGGGCGGAACCCTCATCGCGACCGAAAGTGCAGTGAGCTTTTTCACCGCCCAACGCTCCCGTTTCACTACAGTCAAACTGATCGAACCTGCCCGGGATTCGAGTACAGCGGCCCGTACGGTGGCTTATGAAGAGCGGGAAGATTTTAATGGAAAAAAACGCACTCCGGGTACAGCCTTGAACGGCCTGATCGACAATAGTCACCCGCTCGCCTTTGGCTTGGGTAAGGAGTTGTACAGCATCAAGCAGGACAACATAGCCCTGGCCCCCAGTCCTGAATTACAAAGTGTAGGCCGCTATGCCAGCGCAGACAAAGCTTTTGTGGCGGGTTACATTTCGGAAGACAATAAAAAATCGCTGGCGGGCAACACCTTCGCAGGAGTCCTGCCGCTAGGGCAAGGCAAAATTGTGTTTTTGCAAGACAATACGCAGTTCCGCATGTTTTGGCGCGGGCCGAGTCGGATGATGCAGAACGCGGTAATGATGGTGCCGAGTTTTAATTAAAAGATATCATTTGTTTGAGAATGGGGGATTGATAATTTTGCGGAATAAAAAATTCGCAACATGCCACTCGTCCCCCATTCTTCCTACCCCGGTCCCCCACGTTACCAGCTCAATGGCCATTTCCAGACCATTCTACCCGCCTTGACCCGCAAAATCCAGGCATTGCCTTACGAGCGCGAACGCCTGGAATTGGCGGATGGCGACTTTGTGGATTTGGATTGGCTAGATGCCAACAGCCAGGAGTTGGTCATTTTGTCCCACGGTTTGGAGGGTAGCACGGACCGGGCGTACATGAAAGCAGCGGCACACTTTTTTCATCAAAAAGGTATGGACGTGCTGGGCTGGAATTGCCGTTCTTGCAGTGGGGAGATGAACCGCAAGTTACGCTTGTACAACCACGGGGAAATTGAAGATTTTGGGCAGGTCATTACCCATGCCTTGCAGCGCAAAGCGTATCAAAAAATCCATCTGGTTGGTTACAGCATGGGGGGCAGCATTTTGCTCAAATACCTGGGTGTACACGGCAAAAACATTCCTGAGCCCATCAAAACAGGTATCGCCTTTTCTTCACCCTGCGACCTGCCGGGTAGCATCCAAACTTTGGAAAAACGCAGCAACTGGTTTTATCGCCGCAAGTTTTTCAGCAGTTTAAGCAAAAAAATTATGGCCAAAGCGGAGCAATTTCCGGGGCAAATCGACTTGAGTAAATTTGATCAAATCAAAACCTGGCGGGATTTTGACGAGTTTTATTCTGCGCCCATCAATGGGTACCGGGATGCGGAAGATTTTTATTGGCAGGCTTCGGCGCAAAATTTTGTGGAGGGGATTACGGTGCCAGCGCTTTTGTGCAATGCCATGAATGATCCTATCCTGACGCCATCCTGTTCACCTAAACACTTGGCCAAAAACCATCCTTATTTTTATGTGGAAACGCCGCGTAAGGGGGGGCATGTGGGGTTTGCGATTCGGAATTATGCGGGGCCGGATTATTGGTTGGAGCATCGGGCACTGGAGTTTATTGAGGCGCATAACTAAGGCGCCTCTTAGGTGTATCAGGTTTCTTAGGTGGTAAAAAAACTTCTTTCACCACCTAAGAAACCTCAGGCACTAAAGGAATCACCTCAGAAGTGGATAGGCGAAGCGGAATTTGCTGCCCAATTCAAAAGAATCGTACAACAGATCACCGAATCCAGTTTGAACAGTGCCAAACAATTGCCAACGAGGATTCACCTCTACCTGCCCGGACAAACTCAACGCCATGGGTCGGTCCCCATTGTTGAGATACCCTGAATAACCACGAAAAGCAGGCGACAGCGCCCAATTTTTTCCTTCTACATTCAGTCCCAATCCAAATAAGGGCGCATCGTTTTGATTTTGGCGGTTTTGATTGATTTGCCACACAAAAATCCCGCCCATGCCTTGTATGCTCAAATCCAGGTTGCCATCAATCAGTTTTTTGCCAAAAGACAAATCAAGGTAATAGCCTGGCGAATCCGTATAGCGCGCCATCCCCAACATGGTAGAAGAAGGAAAACGATACCCGATGCGCAGCGCCAAATCCAGCGGATGGGTTTCCGCCTTCAATATCTGGATCAGCGTGTGCAGGTAAATATCCCCACTCGCCAAATGTTCATTGTAAAAAACGTGGAAGGTTTTGCGCTCGGTTTTGATGACGTGAGAAAGGGTGAAATACTCGATGGGCACCCAGTACAATTCAAAACTGATCACATCGGGCACCAGATTGTAAGTGCCATACAATGCAAGGTTTTGGGTGGCATCGCCTGGGGTGGAATGGCTGTTTCCTGATAGTGCAAAAGAACGTTCATTGGGCACCCGGCCATTGCCCAAACGTGGAATCGGTAGTGCATTTGGCCCTAAAAACCGTGGCGTACGGATGATGTAATCACCCCAGAAACGCTGACCATCCCAGCCTACGTTGTTGGCCCACCAGTAGTGATCTTGGGTGAAGACAGTGAATGGAAGAATGAAGAAGAAGGATATAAATAATAGTTTTTGCACCCATTTAAACTTTACGCAACACGTAAATAATCGAACTCGCCCGCTCGGCTTTTCCCCAACTCTTCAAAAAAGAACGCAGGCCCGTAATCGCTCCCAGGGGAAGTGCCAGAATACCCTTGCCACGGTATTTTTCACTCAACAGCGACACATAAAAAGGATCAAGCGGCATGCCTTTTTTGTCAACCACCTTAAAACCCATTTCGGCAGCCAGATTGCTCAAGGTTTTTGGCGAAAAATGCCAAAGGTGGCGCGGCACATCGTAGGCAGCCCAATGAGCGCCATATTTTTGACCATCCAGCGACTGGTAATTGGGCACCGCGATCATCAACACCCCAGCGTCGTCCAGCAGTTCGTGCAGGCGTTGTAGGTAGAGTTTGGGCTCGTATACGTGCTCCAGAACATGCCACATACTGATGGCGCCGAATTTGCCGGGCAGGGTACCCGCTTCCAGTTCGGCGGGTGGGCGTACATCCAGACCAAAGTGTTGAATGCCAAAGTTACGCGCACCTTCATCCACTTCTACACCCAGCACTTCGTAGCCCTGGCCGCGCATGTGATTCATAAAGTACCCGGTGCCACAACCCACGTCTAAGAGGCGGCGTTGGTCGCTCAGGCTTTGCACCAGCTGCTGTTTGTTGCGCAACATGTACTCGCGGGCCGCGTGGTACAAGCGGTTGATCAAGCCTTTTTTGGTATCGCTGTGTGAAATGTAATTTTCACTTTGGTAGTACGACCCAATCTTGTCAGGCCCGGGAATGTTTTGGGTAAAACGCAGGCCACAACCATGACAATCGTACAGGTCGAAGGACTCTCCAGAAATAGAATGGTCTCGGGTAGCTACGGTTTTTTCAATGTCGTAGCTGCCACAAAGCGGGCAGTGTTGGTATAGGATGTTGCTCATATTACTACATAAAAAAAGACATCAGTTCCAAAAAAACTGATGCCTGCAAGCTTAAGATCACAACAAAAAAAAGTATTCTAAATACTGGGGGTGAAGTTAGGGAGTTTTTTTGGAAAAACCAAAAAAGGGTTCCAGGAGAATAAACGGCGCTTCGGCTACACTTCGACTCCGCTCAGTGACCAGCCAGCGACCGTTTATTCTCCTGGAACCCTCTTAAATTTTAACCTGCCGCAACTGATCCACCATCACTGGTCGTAGTCTACGGGCAGCATCCAAAATCATCAAGGCGTCGTCGGGGAAATTACCGGGGCGATTGCCAATGCGGCTACGGGTTTCCTTACTTAGGGCACGTTCATCACCTCGGAAAGTAGCCGCGTAGTTTTCCCAAAACGCTTCTGCACCAAGGGGACGAGAATCGATCACTGAACCGGAGTGTAGGTCAAAGAGTTCCAATTGGGCGTTCAGGCGGGCACCTTTGTGTTGGTACACTTCGGTTACCATGGCCTTGACATTGATTTTGTTGGGGTACTTGATGTCGTTACCAGCCGTGTCTTTTTTCACATTGCCACGGGTATCGTACTCGTACACCCAGCCGTCCTGGATTTGGGTTTGCTCCTCGTACTGGCGCTCGCGGTAGGTGCCGGGGCTTACCTGTACGTCGCGCAGCATGAGGGTAGCTTTGATGTCGTAGTCGATGCCCGATTGTCGGTTGTTGTGAAAGACCCGCCAGCGATCATTGAGGTCGCGGAAACTGAGTTCGGTCAGTTCCCGATCAAAACCAATAGGAAGAATAACTGGGGCGCGGTTTTCCACATTTACGAGTACAAATGTGGTGCCGAGGTGTTGAGCTTCACGTTGTAGGGCTTCGCGCTCGCGGTAAGTTGAGTAGTATTCGCGGATGCGCTCCAACTCATCGTAAGCGCGGCGAGCAGGTGTTTTATCGTTGTTGTTGCGACGAGCCTGACTGAGCAGGTCGCTTGCATAGTTGTAGTGGTATTCAGCAGCTTTTTCGCGGGCTTCAGTGATTAAACCTTCCACACGTACAAACTGGAATGAGGCTTTGTATCCCCGACGGTCTACCAGTGGGATCAGGGGCTCTACGAGGCGCTGGCGGCGTTGGATGCGTTGAAGAACGTCATAGATGCGGGGCCAGGCTTCGGCGCGGTTTTCATTGCGCAGGGCTTCGGCTTGATCCATGTCGCGGGTGGTGGCTTTTTCAAAAGCGAATTCCACCGTGCGGACGAGTTCTTCGTTCTTGCGGTCTTTCCCAACCAGGCGGTTTACACTGCGCTCGATGGCTTGGTCGTAATCGCCTACTTCGGCTAGTTTAACTGGAGAAGCACAGGCGGCGGCCAAGAGGGCCAATACGATAGTGGTCGTGATGCTGGAAATAAAGTGCTTCGGTGTCATGGCAGTGTGTTTTGAGCTTGTAATAGGTCAAAGTTAATACCGTAATGAATACCAAATCATTATGGGGAAGTTAAGATAGATTTGTTAAAAAGTTAAATTGTAAGGGGAGGTGTTAAGGTGTGTTAAGGGGGTGAACAGTAAGGTAAAGGAAAGGCATAGTCCAATTTGGCTCTATGCCTTCCTTTTTGCTTTTTTCTAAAGATTTCAAGTCACTCAATTTAGTTTCACTTTCCAATCATCCTCCTCAAAATCGCCAATTTCATCAGCCCCTGAATTTTTGTGCTCTTCCATGAACTTGGCCATGTATGCATCTTTTTCTGTCTGGCTTTCCTGCAAAATTGCCAAAGACTGGGGGCTTGCTGAAACATACGGTTTCAGTTCATCAGTCAAAGTCATTTTCCCTGCTTCCTCGTCTTCTTTCCAACAATTTTCCTGCCCCGAACTACACCAGGGACGTTGCATACATGCTGGACAATAACCACTGCAACCATCAAAAACCCAGCCTCCTGAACCAGATCCAGTCAGTTCAAACTCTTCTCCTACCCATTCTAACACTGCTTTGTATACCAATCGAGCGGGAGTTCCTTCGCAGAGCGCAATCCCATAACCAGCTTGGTCAACCGCAACAAGCAGTTTTTCCAATTCCTGGTCTATCTCTGCTTCGGGAATTTCATCAGGGTTTTTAATTTTGAAGGTTTGGGGCAATTGCTCCACAATGGTTTTCCGGGTAGGTTGATTTAAGAGCCAAAGCTCAAAGCGATACCAATCACTTTCTGGCGAAATACCTGGAAAAATCGGTGGAAAGCAAAATCTGCCTTCTTCCAGTTCCATCAACTCTTGGCTGCCGTATTGCTGGTACTTCAGGGTGAAGTTTAGCAAATTTTCCAGCCGCTGATTTTCCAAATCCAAATCCATTGGTGTGAACTCAAACACTTCGGCAAGGTTTACGCCTAAGTCTTCAAAAGCTTGCTTGTACTGCAAGTTTTGGCGGTAGGGTTCAAGATCTTGTTTTGACATGTTGTTTCGCTTTTAAAAATGGAAAAATGCAGGGTGATTAGCAAAACAAACATCGGTTCCAAAAATAATCAGGATTTTATTTTTTTCCAAAAAAATGTTGATCCTTGGCGTATTGAAAAAACAATAGGAGAAGCCAATTGACATCATTCATATGCCAATTGGCATTCTATTTACTCCGCCCAAATCATCGCCAAATGCACAATCGTCTCCACAGCCTTCTGCATGTCCTGTACCGAGACCCATTCCTGCTTGGAGTGAAAGGCGTGTTCTCCCGCAAAGATATTCGGACAAGGCAAGCCCATGAAGGACAAGCGTGAACCATCCGTACCGCCGCGAATGCTGGAATGAATCGGCTCCATACCTGCCCGGCGAATGGCGGCCAGTGCATTGGTGCTCACTTGTGGATGTTGATCCAGGATCTTTTTCATGTTGCGGTACTGCTCGTGTACACGCAATTCGTAACGAGAGTTAGGGTAGTTTTGCATCACTTCCTCCACCACACTTTCCAAAAACGCCTCATGCTCGACCAGTTTTTCGTCGGTAAAATCGCGGATGATGAAGTGAACTGCCGCTTTTTCCGCCAAGCCTTCTAACGTCACAGGGTGGATGAATCCTTCCCGGCCGTCCACAGCTTCGGGAGTAAGGCGGTCTTTCGGCAGTTTGGCAATGATGTCACAAACAATTTTGACCGCACTTTCCATTTTTCCCTTGGCAAAACCCGGGTGTGCACTCACCCCATCGATGATCAAGGTAACTGCATCGGCGCTAAAAGTTTCGTCTTCAAAAGAACCCCGCCGCTCCCCATCGATGGTATATCCGTAATGGGCACCCAATTTTTGCAGGTCAACTTTTTCGACTCCACGGCCTACTTCTTCATCGGGGGTGAAGAGGATTTTAATGGTTCCGTGGGGAAGTTCTGGATGCTGCATGAAATACTGCGCTGCATCCATGATTTCGGCAACGCCCGCTTTATTGTCCGCGCCCAGCAAGGTAAGGCCACTGGCGGTGACAATGTCGTTGCCCATTTGTTCGCCCAAATTGGGATGGTCTTGCAAACGGATGACCACGTTGGGATCGTCGGGCAGTACCAGATCGCGACCATCGTAATGCTGGTGAATCAGGGGCTTCACATTCGTACCACTGCTATCCGGCGAAGTATCCATGTGGGAGCAAAAACAAATGACGGGTACCGCTTTGTCCACCGTGGCGGGGATGGTGGCGTACACATAGCCGTGCTCGTCCATATGGGCGTCAGTTACCCCCAAGTCCTGGAGTTCCTGTGCCAGAATACGCGCAAGGTCTTTTTGCTTTTCAGTGGTGGGAAAAGTTTGGGAAAAAGGGTTGGATTGGGTATCGATTTGCACGTAGCGCAAAAAACGTTCCAGTACGCTGTGTTGGATGGGTGGTAGCATGTTTATTAGTAAATTTAGGATTGATGTCGTATCGCCTGTGGCAACATGAGCAAAAAAGGCAAGCTACGCTGATAGTCTACACTTTCGTAGTCAAAGCCAATGTGCACATTGCGGTAATAGGCGCTTAGGTTTTGGTAATAGTATTGTTCACTGGGAATGTTCCAGGCCTCCGGCCCTAGCTGAGTAGCTAAAAACCATTTTTCAAGCAAGCGGGCCATTCGCCCATTCCCATCTTCAAAAGGGTGGATTTTGAGCAAAACCAAATGCAGCATAGCCGCATAGTACAAGGTTTCAGCAAAGGATAGTTTCGTTTTTACCAGTCGCTTCAAATCCTTAAAAAACTTTTCCATCTCTAAAGCCACAATGCCTGCATCGGCAGCCACGTATTCGATTTGCCCTTGACTGTTGATGATGAACTCTTGTTTGTTGCGAATTTTCCCTCTTCCACTGCTGCGCAAAATGTGCTTGGTCAATACTCCGTGGGCTTTGAGTAAATTTGCAGGATTCAGCACCTGATCTTTCGCCAAAGTATACGCCTCAAAAAGGTCGTCTATTTTGCGGGTATAATCGGGTTGGTAGTTTCCATTAAAAAACTTGTGGTTCAAAAAACTGTTGAGATCGATGTCTTCTCCTTCAATTTTTGAAGAATAAACCGAGGAAACCGAGGCATAAAAGCTGAAATTGTCGCTGGTAAAGCTTATCTTAGGGAAGTTTTTGGCATACTCAGGCCAATCAATATCTGGCAACTGCTCCTTAAATTCGGGCAGTAGTACAGCACTAATCAGAGACAAGGAGTTGGTTTTGGCCATGAGTACATTTCTGAATTCCCAAAAGTCGGAAAATTCCTGATTCCGATGCAACTTAAAAAATCACTTAGATCGAAATAGAGCTGAATTTCCACCCTGTTTTTACATCACCCATCGAAAAAATGCATCCTAGCTCGGACTTTTTTGGTCTGAGATACACATTTATACTAACCACCAAAACCTGACACGAGTGATGAAAAATCAATCCCTATTGCTACTCGCTTTGGTAGCGCTCATTTCCTGGAGTTGTGGCACCAGTTCTACCTTGCTGGAAGTTCTACAACCTTCTCAAATTGTATTGCCTGATGACATCAAAGTAGTGGCCCTGATTGACCGCAGCAAACCAGAAAAAGGTTTTGCCAATTTCCTGGAAGGTGCCATTTCTGGTGAAGATATTGGACAAGACCGCGAAGGTCGCCGTTTGGCCCTGCAAAACCTCACCACTACCCTGACCCGCACGCCTACCCTACAGATAAAAGGAACGGGGCTGGAATACAACGGCCTAAAAAATGGCAAACAAATGTTGCCCCCACTCAATTGGAACGAAGTGCAATCCATTTGTAGCAAATACGGCGCGGATGCCATGATTGCCCTGGAGTCCTTCGATTCCTCCTCCGATATTTCGTACAGCCAATCCAGCTACAAATCCAAACAAAAAGACGGTACTGAAATCACCAAATACACCCACACCGCCCGCCGCAACCTGCGCGTATACATGGGCTGGCGCGTATACGACGCCAAAAAACGAGTGGTAGTGGATGAAAATACGGTTAGTGAATACGATGAGGATTCGGCAACGGGGGACACCCAAGATAGAGCCCGCAACAATTTGCGTTCTCAATTGACTGCAGTGCGAGACCTCGCTTCCAAAGCTGGTGACGCTTACGGCAAACGGATTGCTCCAGTTTGGGTCAATGTGAGTCGCACTTATTACACGACCGCCAAGGGGGCAGACAAGAGTGCCATGGAAGAAGCTCACCGCCTCACCCAGGCCAACAAATGGGAAGATGCCGCTGAAGTCTGGAATGATTTGCTCAGTTCAGCCCGCGATCCCAAAACCAAAGGTAAGGCAGCGCACAACCTGGCCCTCGCCCTGGAGCGCAATGGCAACCTGAAAGAGGCTGAAGACTGGGCCAGCAAAGCCTTCACCCAGTACGGCAACAAAACATCGCAGAACTACGTCTACGTGATTCAGCAACGCATTTCAGACCAGGAGCGCCTGGATTATCAACTTAAAAAGGTTAAACCTTAGAATTTGTCCCTTTTTTGCCCAGGTTCGTCCCAAATTGTGACATAGGGGAATAAAAAGCCTGTTATTTGGGGCTTATTCATCCGACTGTTTATGAAGGGATTATTCTACGATTTTTTTGTGTGGAGTGCAGGTTCGGACCGGGAAATCCTGGACCGAACCGGGCGCTCTGAGCACGTCAAACACGCCGGATATGGTGGTTTGGTGCTGGTGCCGGCAGTACTCGGGTTGTTTTCGATGATGTACGCCGTTTCTACCTTGACCGACAAAGCATTTGTTTACATCGGTGCCGGGATCGTTTGGGCTTGCATCGTTTTTACGTTCGACCGCTTTATTGTCTCCACTTTCCGCAAGTCCGACAGCGCCCGCAAAGACTTGTTTTCCTTTTTGTTCCTAAGTCGTTTGTTGTTTTCGATTGGCATTGGGGTATTGGTTTCTCATCCGATTGTGCTGCTCGTATTTGACGATAGTTTGGAGCAGGAGCTTTTTGCCATGAAAGAAGAAGGGGAAAAAGCCATTTATGCCCAGTACGAAAACACCATCGACGTGGTGCGCAACCGCGACTCCTTGCTCAAGGGAGAAGTAGAACTCAAATTGGCTGAACGTGCTTGTAAGGAAAAATTGCTGCTGTTTGAAATGAGTGGCAAGGATACCACCATGAATTGTGGTACCACCTCAGGCATGAAGCAATACGGCCCACGCGCCAATGAAATCAAGGAAGAAATTGGCTACCTCAATGAGGAGATTGCCGCCTTGCGCAATAAGAACGATGTGAAAATTGGTGACAACACCAAAGAAATTGGCAGCCTACAAGCCGAGCGAGAGGAAAAACTCAAGGGTTTCCAGGATCAATTCAGCTACAACTACCTGGCCCGTGAAGTCGCCCTGGAGCGCCTGGAAGCCAAACCAGTCGGTGGAACCTCGGTAAAGTGGACCAAGTGGTTTTTGATTGTCTTTTTTGTATTGGTTGACATTTTACCCGTCTTCTTTAAAGCATCTACCAAGCAGGGCGAGTACGACCGTTTGATGGACAAAGAAAGTGATAGCACCGCCAACTCCTTCCCCGCCTACGAACGCGCGCAGGAAGACCTGGTGCGCAAGGCCTACGTAGATCAATTGGCCAAACACCGCCTGGACGAAGTCACCCGCACCATCAAAGACAATACGGCTCCTTTTCCCGCCCTAAAAAGTGAACTCAGCCAATACCTCAATGTCAATACGCCCTTCGATTATGGCAAAACTGCCGATGGCCAGCCCGATCCGGTGCAAAAGCTCTGGACGCGCAATGGCCTGGACTGGTTGCGCTATAGCTTTTACTCGATCGGCCAATCAGGCTTTCTAGTTGCATTCACGCGTGATTGGGCGTACCTTACGGGAGGAATTTGGGTGTTCTTTTTGCTCAATCTGCTGATTGGGTATGTAGTCAAACGTACTGTGTAATGGTTGAGAAGGTTTAGGGAGGTTGAGAAGGTTTAAGCTCCGCGAGCGTCATTGTCAAATTCGCTTGCGGAGCCTAAACCTTCTCAACCTTCTCAACCTCCCTCAACCCTAAATAAAAAATCATGTCGGAAAACCAGCCAAATCAAACGTATACTTTTGCCAAGCAGTTTCTCATTTTTTTAGTCGTACTCAACCTCGGAGTGCTCTTTGCTCTCGGTACGCTCTACCTCAAAGTGGACAAGCAAAGGATCGCGCTGGATGAACGCCAGACCAAAATGATTCGGGACTCGATCATTTACCGGGATTTGCTGCGGAGGGATACGAACTTTTTGAAGACCTTGCAGGTGGCACCCTTAGCGGGAATCAAACCGGATACGCTTCCCTAGATAATATGAATACCTGCTGAGGTGTCCCTTAGGTGTCTTTAGTTTCTTAGGTGGTGAAAAAAGAAAAAACAATTTCACCACCTAAGAAACTAAAGGCACTTAAGGATTCACCTCAGTACTACATTTTTTTAAGCTTTATACCAAAACCACTGGCACTCCAATCTCCAGGATTTTCCGCGCCCGCTCAATCGTCAGTGCGCTTTTCCGCCGGGATTGATCCGGCCGAGGCACCGTTTCAAAGGCGATCAAATGGCTACAAATGTCGCGCCAGGCAGTACTGGCCAGGAAATTCACATCTGCAATACTGCGGTTTTGCGCCAAATCGCTTAAGGCTTCACTGAGCACCATAGCCATGTAGTTCGGGCCGAGGTTCACGCCCATCGCAATGGCTAAGGCTTGAGTTTCCAGGTCACGTAAAACATTTGATATAGGCGTTTGTATGCGGGCACCATTTGCCAAATTCAAATTCAACATCGCGCTGAGCGATGGCACTGCATACAAGGCGTTGGCCACCCGATATTGCTCCACTACCAACTCTGGCACAAACCCGGCTTGAATAAAAGGCACAAACAAATCTGACTGCGATTTAATGTACTCCCATATCAGCACCTGATTGACAACCGATGGTGCAGAGGCGACACTGACCTGCCCATTTTTGACCATAATTCCCGCCCGTTCAAAGATTTGTTGGTACTGCGCTGGGGCATTGGTTTTCATGCTTTGCAGCAGCGGGTTCAGGCTAAATTTGGCAGCAAACTGGATGAAGCCGTAGGAAAAAATGCCTACGTCATAGGTATTGATCGCATCGTAATGCCCTTCTACTTTTTTACAAAATTGTAAGGCATTGAAGATTTTCGGCGTTAGTCCAGCGGCGGCAATGGCAGCGTGGGTAGGCACAGCACGGGCTTGGCCCGAAAGGCTATAGCCGTTTAGTTTTCGGATGAGTTTAAAGGTGCGGATTTCATTGCTGAGCAGACGAATCTCCAGGTAAAGGTTATAGTTAGTGTCTTCTCGGCGGCTCAATAGGGCTGAATTACCCGCAGGATTAACGGGTGGGTTCGGGGTTGGCGTGGGTGGCGGCGGCGTTGGAACTGGAGGATTGACAACCGGCGGCTTCACCACCACTGGCGGCGGCGTTGGAGGCAATGGAGTAATCGGCGGAAAGGTACTTCCTCCCACGCTGACACTGACCTTGAGTACTTGCCCAATGCTGAGGTTATCGTTTTTGAGGTTGTTTAGGCTGCGCAAGACGACGATGGTCGTGTTGTTTTCACGGGCGATTTTAGTCAGGGTATCACCTTTGACCACCTTGTAGTTTTTAAAATTCTGGGAACTCACTGGCGTAGTGATCGGCTTGTTGCTGCCGATGCGTAGTGCCGTACCTACACTCAGGGCATCTGATTTGAGGTTGTTGTCTTTTTTGAGTTGATCAACCGTGATTTTGTAATTGATGGCGATGCGGTAGAGGGTGTCGCCAGGTCTGACGACATGCTGGGAGGAGGAGGTATCAACCAAACTGCGGGATTTGGCGATCACGGGGCTGTCGTCTTCCTCGTCTATTCGGACCAGGAGGCTCTGCCCCAGGAACAATTGGCTGGATTTCAGGCCATTGAGGGCTTTGAGGTGCCGGATTTTGACGTCGTATTGACGGGCGATGCTGGTGAGGGTGTCGCCGGGGGCGACGGGGTGGATGGTGGTGGTCATGGTGTGCGTTTTCAGGCCCGGCGGCCTTCTCCCACGGCTAAAGCCATGGGTTGGGTTTGTGTATGTGCCTCCCACGGATAAATCCGTGGGTTGGCGGTTTTTTGTTGAAACGTTAGAGGGTGGAAAGTATTGCCGAGGCAAAGTATGCCAAAGTTAATAAATCAATATTCATTTTGCTCGTTTTAAGTGATTCGGTATTGAGAGGGCATTAAAAAATTAGTTTGGAAAATAAAATAAAAGTTTTTATTTTTGAGTACATCAAACAATTAAAACACCAAAAATTCATTTTATGAAAATACTAATGACTGTTCTATTGGCGCTTGTCTTTACTGGAGCCTTAACTGCTCAAACCTTGACCAAAACTGAGCGTAAAGAAGCCGTGAAGTACATCAAATGGTGTACCAAAGAGCTGAAGAAAAGTTTGAAAGGTTTATCGGAAGCTCAATTAAGCTTCAAACCTGCGGCTGACCGCTGGTCGCCACAAGATTGTATGTACCATATCGCTTTTTCAGAAGGTACACTACGCGGTGCCCTGGATCAAGCGCTAAACGCTCCTGCTGATCCAAAAGCCAAAGCTGAATTAAAAGCTACCGATGAAGAGATTAAAGCAGGGGTGGTCAGCCGAACGAATAAGGTAAAAACCGCCGAACCCTTTCAACCAGAAAATACCGGCTACAAGTCATTGGCGGAAGCTATTGCTGCCTTTGATGGTAAAAGAGCAATGCTGATAGAACTGGTAAAAACCACCAATGCCGACCTGTGTAATCACATTGTAGCCCTACCTTTTGGCAAAATGGACGCCTATCAGTTCATTTTGTTCATCGCTGGGCATAGCAATCGGCATACGCAGCAAATTAATGAGGTTAAGACGGTAGAGGGGTATCCGGGGTCTTGATTTTATGGGATTGAATTTTACGCCGTGCTCATTGCTGATGGATTTGAGCAGGGCGTAGAATTCAACTACTATCTTTCACTATTAATGAGCAAATTAGAAAGAATATAGAAACCACGGAGGAGAAACTTGATTTGAGAAAGCGTAAAATGACGGAGTTGCCCGATAAGTTAAACCTAATGAGGATTCAATAAAATTGGGTTGTCTATGACCTTCATATGCTGTAGTGTACCTACTAAAAATTGGTTTGTTTCAAAAATGTAATCTAATATCGATTCTCCTTCACCCAGATGAAACTCATGTTCTGCTATTTGCTTTCCATTCTCAAGTAATAAATAAGTTGCTTTGTGCGCAGCTAACACCAACAAATATTGCTCGACAAAATAGTAAATAGTTTTAGATTCGTCTGAGACAGCAGTAATTTCCCATTTTAAAGTAGCAGACAGTGGATAATGGTTGTTCCATTGATAGTTTAGTGCTGGCTTTTCAAGATATGTTTCAACATCATAGCTGTAAATACGGTTATCCAGGCGGAATAGAGGCAGCGAGGGATGCATATGGAATTTACAAGTATAATTACCTAGTTCGATATACACTTCGATGAGACTAACGGTTTCATCGGGTTCTATTCGAAAGATGCCACTTTCTGCCCCGCCTTCTTCAATACTGATGTAAGAAAATAAAGGTGCATCACCTGAAAAACTGAGGCTGACCGGTTGAGAGGTGAAGGGAATAACTGAACTGGTAATTTTGCCTGTTTTTAGATTCAATACATAAAGTTTAGTGTCTTGGCAGGGAAGAGCCACAATATATTTTCCACACAGCGAGAAGGCCGCATATTCAATAAATTTGCCGGGTGAAAATTGATAGGAAGCTACTGATTCCAGAGTCGAAGTATCTTTGAGGTGCAAGCCTTCCCAATCGGGGATGGTGCATAATTTTTTATCCGGAGAAAGTGCAATCCCTCGAAACGCCCGATCGACTAACTGAATGCCTCGATATGGTTTGAAAGTGCCATCTTTTTGTTTACGCCAAAGCACGATTTGCAATTCCGATTCTCGCGATAAAAAAGCATCTTCTTGAATAAAATACCCAGGAAAGTATCCTTCTGGTTCTATCTTTGCCAACTCTTCAGTAGTCAATTTCCATTCAGAAAGAATGAGCTCGGGGTATTTTTCTTCAATGTAGGCTTTTACGTCCTTTTTGGCGTATCTGTAAACCTTGGAGCGATTAAACCGTGCATCTAGGGACATGAGTAGCTCAAAGCGCGTTACACTATTGCCCATCGCAGCTTCGTCTACTACCGTAAATTCATTGCCTTCTTGAATCGCATTGAGGTTGGCTCCATATTCGAGGAGTATTTGTAGGCAACCTATATCGTCCTTCTCATCATCGTCTGGAAATCGTGCAACCAGGAATAGAGTGTCCTGATTTCCAATTACTAAATCCCTACCAATTTTTTGAGCTTGCTCAATTAAAAAACGGAACACTTCTGGTCGATTCATCCGACCAGACCAAAATAAAATGCTATGTGGATAACCATGCTCCAGGCTGGCCCCTGCTTCCAATAGTAATTGAGCGATTTCTACATTGGCCGATTTATAAAGCGCTTGAATGTTTTTTCTCGTATTAAGATCTAACCCATGTTTTAACAGATAACTCAACAGCTCGGCATTGCCTTTATCTGCTGCATAGTCCAGCAGCATATTGCCATTCAAAGCTTCAGCATACAACAAGTCTGGTTCAAGCTCTATCCACTTGATGATCTCATGGTTAGAAAAATCACCACCATACCATAGTTGATCAAAAAAAGGATGAATTTTGGAGTCGCTATTTCTTCTAGACATAGGTGGACAAAATTGATTACAAGCCACTTATTTTATACCCATTCAAAAAATCCTTCACCCCCATCCTTTTCCGCCCCTGCAACTGCAATTCCAATACTTTCACGTAGCCATCTCTCGTACTGTATTTCAAATATGAGCGCCCATCCGAAAACAACTGCCCCACTGGATGCTCGTGCTCGACAATTTCCTTTTCTGTCCGCAGCACCTTTAATTCCAGCTCATCCAGCATTGTCCAAGCTGCCGGGAAAGGGCTCAGGCCACGTACAAAATTGTGCACTTGAGCAGTGTTTTGATCAAAATTGATCTGACAGGTTTCGTGGAAAATTTTGGGGGCATGGCTCACTTGGGAGTCGTCTTGTGCTTGCCGTGGCACCGTACCTGCTTCGATAGCTTGTACCGTTTTGAGTACAGTACCTGACCCCAGTTGCATCATGCGATCGTGTACCTCACCCGCGGTTTCGTTTTCATTGATGGGAAGTTTATCCTGGAAAATGATGTTGCCTGTGTCGATTTCATGTTGCAGAAAAAAGGTGGTTACGCCAGTTTCGGCATCTCCATTGATGACCGCCCAGTTGATGGGGGCTGCACCGCGATACCGGGGCAAGAGGGAGCCGTGCAGGTTAAAAGTGCCCATGGCCGGCATGTTCCACACGATTTCGGGAAGCATGCGGAAAGCAACTACGATGAATAGATTGGCTTCCAAAGCCCGCAACTGGGCCAAAAACTCCGGGTTGCGCAATTTTTCTGGTTGCAGTACCGGAATACCTTGTTCAACCGCATATTTTTTAACTGGAGATTCCAAAACCTGCTTCATGCCCCGGCCACCCATTTTATCTGCTACCGTCACCACGCCTACTACTTCGTAGCCATTTTTCACCAGAACATCGAGTGAAGGAACCGCAAAATCCGGGGTTCCCATAAAAACGATTTTTAATTTCATGCTTAATTGCTAATTTGGCGTAAATATATAAAATCCATGCCAGCACCACGCACCCTCTACCTCACTACCTCTGATGGCTTAAATCTCCGTTGTTTAAGTTGGGATCATGTTGAACCCAAAGCAGTGATTGCCCTGGTGCACGGGATGGGTGAGCATTGTGGTCGTTATGGACATGTGGCCGATTATTTTAATCAACAAGGTTATGCTATGATGGCCTACGACCAAAGGGGGCATGGAGAATCGGGAGGCCCAAGGGGGCATAGCCCTAGTTTTGAGGCCCTACTGGATGATCTGGCTTTGTTCCTGCGGAAAGTGGAAAAGGAGTATCCAGGAACCCCCATCGTGCTGTACGGACACAGTATGGGTGGAAATGTGGTTTTGAATTATACCTTAAAAAGAAAGGCGGCCATTGCGGGGCTGATTGTTTCTTCGCCCTGGATTGAATTGGCCTTTGCGCCACCAGCCTGGAAGGTAAGTGCGGCGCGTTGGTTGAAACTATTGTTGTCCAAACTGTCGATGTCCAATGACCTGAATGTAAGCCTTTTGTCGCATGATCCTCAGGTCGTATCCGCTTACCAAAAAGATCCATTGATACACAATAGAATCACGCCCAGCATGGGGTATGATTTGATGCTGGCAGCGCAGGATTTACAAACTTTTGCGGGCAACATGCCAGTCCCCACCTTGTTGTTTCATGGCACTGCGGATCAAATTACGTCCTATCCAGCCAGTAAAGCTTTTGCTGAGCGGGTAGGTGCCCCATTGAGTTTTACAGCATTTGAGGGATTTTACCACGAAACACACAATGAGCCGGAAAAAATCCAGGTTTTTGAGCGGATTATTGCGTGGTTGAAGGAATTGTAATGACTACTTCCTCAACCTAACCTCCTCTGTACTCCGCCAAATGTACCGACACACCATCGCCGTCCCTCCATCCGGGTTCCCGTGGGGCATGGTTTCATGATTGATGGCCCCCATCAAAGCATAAAATTTCCTAGCTTGGTGATTCTCCTCCAATACCCACAGGTAATAGCCTAATCCGGGTTGTTTGGATTCGGCCAATTGAGCGGTGCGTTCCATCAATTGGGCACCAATTCCCTGGCCTTGAACCTCCCGGCTGACGTGGAGATTGTCCAATAAAGTTCCAAATTTCGGGTCTTCATTGATCTCAATACAGGCAAAACCTACCAGTAGCCCATTTTTTTCCGCCAACAAAATCTCTCGATTGGGCATGGGCTGGGCAAAGCGTTCGGCCCACAAATCAGCACGTTCCTGCACCACTTGTTCATCCAGATAGGCATCGCTAAAAATGCCTCGGTAATGCTTTTGCCAACTTTGGGCGTGGAGTTGGGCGATGGCAGCTTCGTCTTGAGGCTCTACTAATCGGTATGTGATCATGGCTATTCTACTTTGGTCAGGTCTTTAAAAAAGATGTAAGTGTCTACATAACCCAGTTCATGGTGGTAAAAACCACCAGGGGTGGTACCGATGATCTCAAAGCCATTGGCTTTCCAAGCGCGTACCGCCGATTCGTTGGTGCTAACCACCAGGTTGAATTGCATGCCTCGATAGCCCAAGGTCTTGGCTGCAAGAATGGAATGAGCGCAGAGTTGAGTGCCAATTTTTTTGCCCCGAACTTGAGCATCCACCATATAGGCAGCATTAACGATGTGTTTGCCATAACCCGGTTGATTGGGGCGCAAAATGTAGGCCCCGACTATTTGCCCGTCCAGTTCAGCTACAAAGACCGCATTGTCGAGGTTGATCCAGGTGGCTTCCATTTGTTCCCGCGAGTAGGTCTCGTCGTAAGGGAAGTAGATTTTTTGGTCGACCACGGCTTTCCAGAGGTGCCAGACGGCATCGAGGTCGGCGGGGGTTGCTGGGCGAATATTCATTGCGTTTTTTTTGGTTGAGGGAAGTTGAGATGGTTGAGGGAGGTTGAGGCTACCGCGAACGATTTTGACCAAGGATTTATTTAGAAATTCCCTTCAATGTCGCTCGCGGTAGCCTCAA
>NZ_JBGSLK010000065.1:0-3572 GCF_041740695.1 Haliscomenobacter sp.
AAAACTCAAATGGGTACTCCAGATTTTCAAACGCAGTGATACTGCTAAAACGCCTTTTGAAGTCTTACCCCAGCGATGGAAAGTCGAGAGGACGATTTCTTGGCTCATGTGGTCAAGAAGGCTCTCCCTTGATTACGAAGCTGACACCAGAACTAGTGAGACTTTTGTTTTAATTGCTAACATTTATCTCATATTGAGAAAAACTTAATTTTTTACAGGCTCTTAGTGTAACTATCATTTATTTCGTTCAGAACAGAAAGCATTGCTTTTAAGTTTACTTCTTCGCTTATGATTCCTTTATTGTAGTCATCGAAAATAATTTCTATTGTTGTAAGGACATCCTCAAAGCCATTTTTGTAATGCTCCCCGCTCGCATAAGTCTTCCAATACCACCCAAAACGCAACGCTGGTGCATGGTCTCATGACCTGCACCCATTATCCCCGCGTCTTCAAGACGCACAAGCATGCACGATGCTAAAGAAAATCCATCATCCCTTTTTATTCTTGATCATCAAACCCTGGCAAATATACAAAACTGCTCCCTGGCAAATACGGTTCCAGTAAGTCTAGTTCCAGCAAACACCCCTCATTTTCAAAAACATAATTCCGAGCACTGCTGTACAGGTACTCTTCCGCTTTATCCACCCATCCGGCCCGAACCGGGTTTTGATGAATGTAGTCTACTTTTTGCCAAATCACCTTGGGGGAAACCAGCGCAATGGGATGATTATCTTGTATCCAAAATTGATAAGTGCTGGAGCCTTATTAATCGACAGATTTCAACGCTGAGATTTTGGATTTCAGCGACTTATTTTTGAAGCGCAATGCAGCGCATTGTAATGAAAAAATAAGGAAGATGAAATTCAAAAGATCAAGTTGAAAATGTCGATTAATAAGGTTCCAGCACTTAAGTTCGATTATTGGCATGGAATCGAGCATAATATCGAAATACATGCAACATCCATTCTTTGCGGCTTTCGTTTCCTTTTGCAATGGCGTCCAAAATTTGACGGGAGGTATATTTTTTAAAATCTCGAAGCACTTCCGACAGGGTTAACCCACCATCCGCTCTGACAATCATGTGGATGTGATTGCTCATGATTACATAGGCGCAAATGATCAGTCCTTTTTCTTTTCGGCAATAGGCCAGGCTTTCAAGCACGATATCTCGGTAAGTTTTTCTGGTGAATACATCTACCCAACCCACAACCGTACAGGTAACGTAATTCAAGCCATGCTGATCCAGGATGCGGTAACGCGGCATGTCGTTTTGGCATTAAAATACTGATTTTTTCTACATACCCGCATGGAGTTTGTGCTTTTTTTGTACCAGTGTGCATACTTGTGCGTCTTGAAGACGCAGTGATAATGGGTGCAGGTCAGGAGACCATGCACCAGCGTTTCAGTCTGGAAATTAATTAGGAGGACTTGGACGAGCGGGTCATGAGACCATGCACCAGCGTTGTGCCTTGGCGGTTAATGAGGAAGACTTGGACGAGCAGGAAACAAAGTTTCTCAGCTGTTTGGTAACTTAAATTTTAATAAACCATATATTCGCGGCTGAATACAATGCTTATTTTTAAAGTGCTTCAATGGTGCATTATGAAAAAAACTGAATACTTGATGAAATGGCTAATTGTCGTCTTCCTTTTTTTTAGCTTCACAACGTTAAGTTTGACTCAGGAAGAAAACTTCATGACCCTAGTTGGAAGAGCAGTAGATTTCCAAATTTCTGGTGATTATTCCCAGGCACTCAAAAATTACGAAAAAGCTTTTGACATTGCGCATAATAAGATGATTCGTTACTATTACAATGCTGCTCGTTGCGCGAGCATGATAGGGGATAACACTAAAGCTATTCATTTTTTGAATAAATGTATCGATCTTGGGTATATTGATGTTGCCTTGCTAACAAACGATGAGGATTTTAAACCGATGAAAGATAAAAATGAATTGCAATCAATAATCAATAGAATTGAGCAAAAAAAATCAGCATTTGAAAAGCAATTTGTGCATGCAAAAACGATAGCTTTAACTGATTTTATCCCCTTTTTCGAAAATGAAGAATGGGGTTATGTACAAAAAAACACCAAACGAATTCTGGTCAATGCCCAATTTGCTCAGGTATCTTTTGCAGGGCATTGCCTGGTAATTTGGACTTCGGGCGAATCTTACTTCTGCATTGATCAAAAGGGACATTTATTCATACAAGATTTAACTACACCAATGACCAATGAGATCAATGTCGAAACTGAAGATATTGCAGGTGGATTAATGGAAATCTCCCCAATGCCTGACATTCCCAGGTTTGTAAAAGTAGACTCTACCAAGGGTTTTACAGGGTTTAAAATGGACAAATACAACAATATCCTTTCAGCCTCCAGTGTTTTCGACCAATACAAATTTCTGGCTTATGATGACATTATTCCTCAAATCTCTCATCCCATGAAAATTGAAGAGCAATGGTATGCCATTGCGAGTAAGAAGAATCAATTTGGTTTGGTGAATGAAAAAGGGGTATCCCATGCCAAAATTGGCTTCGAATACCAAAAATTGCTTCCAGTCCAGGAATGCAAAGATGCAGGATGGTTCTTTTTCAAAGACAAAAAAGAAAAATGCGGCTTCATCAATGTGAATGGCGAAGTCAGGCTATATGGTTTAGTAACTGATGAAGCATATAGTTCTCATGAAAGCCATAAAAAAGAAGAACATTTTGATTTTATCATTTCAGAAGTTAATGGGGAAAAATTAATCATCGATTTAAAGACGATCTCCCAAAAAACGGATCCGTTTAAAGGGGAGTTGTTGGCCGTTGACTACACCTATTCCAGTAACCAATGTATCCTTTTTAAGCCTAAAATTACCAGCGATAAAATCGTTGCTTACTATTTCCTAATCAAGGGAGTAGATGAAAAATTGTACTATATCGGGGACGATAAAGTACAATACCTGGTGAATTGAGTTTTTGCGCATAGAGCAAAAATTGGAGGTAGAGACGCTAGAATTTGTGTCTCTACTTCGGGTTCTCACTAGTCCAAGTCTTCCACATTAACCCGCTCGTCCAAGTATTCCCCATTAACCCCCAAAGCACAACGCTGGTGCATGGTCTCATGACCTGCACCAGCGTTGCGCCTTGGGGTTTGATGAAGAAGACTTGGGCTAGCGGGGTGCAAAACTATGTATTGACATCTCTCTCAATATTCCGCCAAATCAATCACATTCAACCTCAAGTACTGTCCCTCCAAATGCATAAAATCCTTATCCATCGTCAACAACTCAAGGTCATACACTGAAGCTGTAGCTGCTATCCATAAATCATTTTTGCCCATATTTCGTGCGCTAAACGCTACCGGACTTCCTTGAAGTTTGCCTTGGCTATAGACATCAATCTCGGCATAGCGTTCAATGATATTTTCCAGGTTAATATCTGCGATCAAAAAACCGTCGATGAGGTTTTCTACTGCTTTAATCTTTTTCTCGCCCCACTTATTTCGTTTGGCAATGGCACGAATTTCTCCAAGTGATACTACGGAAACAACCAGATTATGGGTTCCATTTAGCAGGTTTAAGCT